>JBFWMD010000149.1:0-2521 GCA_050251775.1 Desulfovibrio sp. | reverse complement strand
GTTCCACGCGCACATTTTTCAGGCGCTGAGGGAACGGCGTCAAAAGATGCGACAGCTCGGAAAGAGGCCGCTGCTGTTCCACCATGATCCGTATCAACTGCAATGCAGCGAGCAAACCGTCGCCCGTGGTCGTGTGGTTCAGAAAAATCAAGTGGCCGGACTGTTCGCCGCCGAGCACCGCACCCTCACGGCGCATGGCCTCCACCACGTGCCTGTCGCCCACGGGAGTGCGCAGCAGGCGGCAGTCCCGTTCCCGCATGAACACGTCCAGAGCCATGTTGCTCATGACCGTGGCCACCAGGGTCCTGCCCGCCAGTTCGCCCCGATCAAGGAGATTCTGGGCGCAAAGGGCCATGATCTGGTCGCCGTCGAGAATCTTGCCCTTCTCGTCCACCACGATGAGACGGTCCGCGTCCCCGTCCAAAGCCAGGCCGATGTGGGCTCCCTCCTCCACCACGGAACGCGCGAGCACCTCGGGATGCAGCGAACCGCAGGCCTCGTTGATATTCAGACCGTCCGGCTCGCAGGCCAGGGTCACGACATCGGCGCCGAGTTCGCGCAGGATGGTCGGGGCCACGTTGTAGGCCGCGCCATTGGCGCAATCGAGCACGACCTTAAGTCCTTCCAGGGTCAGATGCTGCGGAAAGCTGTTCTTCAGATAGACAATGTAGCGGCCATTGGCGTCCACGATGCGCTTGGCGCGGCCGACATTTTCCGGGGCCGGAAAATCCCAGTCGGATTTCCCGGAAAGCACCATCTCGGTGATGGCCTCCTCAGCGGAATCGGGCAGCTTGAAACCGGCACGGTCGAAGAACTTGATGCCGTTGTCGCTGAAGGGGTTGTGCGAGGCCGAAATGACCACGCCCAGATCGGCGCGCATATTGCGCGTCAGAAAGGAAATGGCGGGAGTGGGCAGCGGCCCCACCAGGTATACGTCCATGCCCGTGGCGCAGAAGCCGGAGGTCAGCGCGGTCTCGAAGACGTAGCCCGACAGGCGCGTGTCCTTGCCGATGACCACCTTGTGGTGCTTATTGCCGTTCCGGAAATACTGCCCAGCGGCCAGTCCGAGACGCAGGGCGATTTCCGGGGTCATGGGAAAAATATTCACAGGGCCGCGCAGCCCGTCCGTACCGAAAAGACGTTGATTCATCCATTTCTCCCGCTCTCGCGAAGATGGCTATTTGGCGACGCGCACGACCGCCGAGAGCTTTTCCGGCGTTTTGGAGACCAGCCGGCATCCCTGCGGCAGGCTGACCCAATAGTCCAGTTCATGCCTGCCCGGCTTGATGTCCGGATCAATTTTAGGATACGCTGCGATTTCGCTGCGGAATTTGTCGTTGCGGAAAAGCGCCACCGGCCCTTCGAGTTCCAGGGCCACCGTATTGTCGGCGATCTCCACTTTGCGCCCCAGAGGCGGCTCGGCCTCGATGCTCCGAATCTTCACGGTGATTCGCTGGGTCTTGGGGCCGATCTCCAGATCGACCCGCACCAGGCCCGGCTGGGCCTTGACGGACTCCGGCAGGAGCACGGGGAGGTCCTCGCTCCAGGAACGGGGCGAATCCTCCTCGAACTGCGTGTCCATGCGCACTCGGGCCTCGTCCAGCTTCTTGAGCTCGCTGGCCGGGCCGTGCAGTTCCACAAAGGCGGGCGTGGCCCGAAGCTCCACGAGTTGCAGGTCGCGGTGGAGTTTGTCCGCTCCGGTCCAGTCCACCACCACGGGCACGGTTTTGACCGCCTCACGATCCACCGTCAAGATCAGCCGATCCGGCTTGAGTTCCACGATTTCGTAGGCCCGGGAAAGAGGAACCTTGTCCGCGTCGAGGTCGATGAGGTTCTCGCCAACCTTGAGGGCGCTGACATCCAGAGGGTAGGCCAGCTTCTTGAAGTCCAGCGTGCCGATCATGCCCTTGGGCCCGCGCACGCGAACCTCGATGCGCTTGACCAGCCCCTTCTGGATGACCAGCCCGGCGGGCGTGTTGGTCATTTCCACGGGCAGGGGAACCCATGTCTCGACCTTTTCCCGCCCGGTGACGAGATACCAGGTGGACACGGCCAGGAGGAAGGCCACCAGCATGGTCTGCCAACGAATCGTCATCCTAGCGCTCCATCACGTTCTTGAGCACCCGCCGCAGGCGCAGCTCGTCCAGGCTCGTGGTCAACCGACCGTTCATGGCAATGGAGACATCGCCCGTTTCCTCGGAAACCACCAGGGAAACAGCGTCGGATTCCTCACTGATGCCCAGCGCGGCGCGGTGGCGCGTGCCAAACACGGTCTGGCCCTTGAATTTGGTGGAAAGCGGTAGAATGCAGGCCGCGGCTGCCAATCGACCGGCGCGAATGACCACGGCGCCGTCGTGCAGCGGCGTTTCGGTCTTGAAGATGCTCATGAGCAATTCTTTGGAAATTTTCGCGTCCACCTCGATGCCGCGCTCCACGATGTCTCCCAGGGGCACGCCCCGCTCGACCACGATGAGCGCGCCGCAACGCTTGCGGGCCATGGCCAGCACGGCCAGGACGATTT
>JBFWMD010000148.1:0-2595 GCA_050251775.1 Desulfovibrio sp. | reverse complement strand
TCCCGTTTTGGAGATTCCGTGGAGCGGGTCCGAACCGCGCTGGATGCCCTGCAACAGGGCGGCGGGGTGCTCGTCACCGATGACGAGGACCGCGAAAACGAGGGAGACCTGATCTTCCCGGCGGAGACGCTCACCGCCGGGCAGATGGCCATGCTCATCCGCGAATGCAGCGGAATCGTCTGCCTCTGTCTGACGGACGAGAAGATCCGAGCGCTGAATCTTCCGGCCATGGTTGAAAACAATTCCAGCCGCTATCAGACCGCGTTCACGGTCTCCATTGAGGCCGCCGAAGGCGTGACCACTGGCGTTTCCGCTGCGGACAGGGTGCGCACGGTCCAGGCCGCCATGGCGGACAATGCCCGGCCCCAGGACCTGCATCGGCCAGGCCACGTGTTTCCGCTGCGGGCGCGGCCCCAGGGCGTTCTGGAACGTCGCGGCCACACCGAGGCCACTGTGGATCTGATGCGTCTGGCCGGCCTCCGGCCCGGAGGAGTGCTCTGCGAACTGACCAACCCCGATGGCAGCATGGCCCGCTTGCCGGAGATCGTCTCCTTTGCGCAACGCCATGACTTCCCGGTGCTCACCGTGGAGGACTTGGTGGCGTTTCGCAAGGAATTCAGGCAGTAGGGCGTAACGGTCGGTTCGTCCGCCCCTGCTAAAAAACAGCGGCCTGCTCCGGCGTTTTCCGGAGCAGGCTGTTTTCATTCCTGTTCTTCAGGTCATCGCGCCATCAGCGCGAACACACCCCAGCCAAGGTATTCACGCGTGTATGCGGCGTAGCGTGTGGGTTCCGATGTCAGCTGGGTTCTCACATCTTTGGCGAAGTCGTCGTCGGGATTTGCCTTGAGCCAGCGGCGCATGGTGAGCCACTTGGCCGCTTCGTATCGGTCCCAGCCGTCCTGGTCAGCCAGAACCATTTCCACCACGTCGTAGCCAAGGTCGCCGAAAGACGCGAGAAGCTCCGGTAGCAGGAGAAAGTCGTTGATGGAATTGGCCAGGCATCCCCTGGCAACCTCCTCCGTCGGCGGAACCCGCAACCAGTAAGGCTCACCGATGAGGAGGATTCCCTCGGAGCGGAGACTTTTGGCCAGAAGCGCAATGGTCCCGGCAACTCCCCCCCCGATCCAGGTGGCCCCGAGACAGCTGGCCACATCGACTTTTTCGTCCGCGATGTGGCCGGCGGCGTCGCCATGGAGAAATTTGACTTGTTTGGTGACTCCGAGTTCTTCGGCACGGAGTTTCGCCTGCCCGGTGAACAACGGGCTCAAGTCGATGCCGACGCCGGTGATGCCGTAATCGCGTGCCCAGGTGCAGAGCATCTCGCCCGAACCGCTGCCGAGGTCGAGCACACGAGCCCCGGATTCCATGCGCAAGGCCGCGCCAAGCGTGGCGAGCTTTTCGGGTGTGAACGGATTATGGATGCGGTGAGCACTTTCGGAGATAGTGAAGATGCGGGGAATATCCAATGTACTAACCTCGTTGCGGTGGCCTGATTTCAGGTTATGGATTGGTGCGTTGGCTTGTTCCGTGCAGCCCCGGAGTCGCGTTTTCAGAGCAGCTTGCCGAGGTCGCGGTAGAGCTGGCAGTTGTTGCGTCCGACTTCCTTGGCGCGGTACATGGCGATGTCGGCGTTCTTGAGCAGGGATACCGGGCGATCCGCTTCCCGCGGGAAAAAGCTCAGGCCCACGGATCCTCCGATGTGGGCGCGGCCCAACTTCAGGTCAAAGGGCCGCTGCAATTCCTGGAGGATATTCCCCGCTAGCGCCAGCGCGATCTGCTCATCCGTAAGGGCGGGAAGAATCACGGTGAACTCGTCGCCGCCCAGCCGCGCCACCTGTCCGTGCTCTCCGATGCACTGGAGCAGGCGCTGGGCCACCTGCACCAGCAGTTCGTCGCCCGCGTCGTGTCCCATGGTGTCGTTGACCTGTTTGAACTTGTCCAGGTCAATGAACATCAGCGCCAGGGAATAGCAGGTGTCGCTGCATTCCCGGCAGGCAGCTTCCAGGAGTTCGTGGAAGATGGCCCGGTTGGGCAGGCCCGTGAGCGGGTCCAGGTTGGCCTGTTCCAGCCTGCAGTGCGCGTGGAGCAGGTCTTCGATGATCACTTCCAGCCGGAATTCACGGGCCTCCTTTTGGACCACGATATTGCCGATCTGCTCGGCAAGCTCCCTCAAAACAGGATGCAGCGTCCTGTCGGCGGTCAGTGACATCAGATCATCGACGCTCGATTCGTCGCCCCTGGCAATGGCGGTCGTCACGTCCTTGAGCCGATTCAGATCGACGTTCCATTTTTCCATCCGCGCGGCCCTCCAAAAGCAATATCAAGTCCTGATTCTTCCTGCTTCCTTTGAGCATACTTCCGGTAAAAAGTGAATGAGACTCGTGTCATTCCGCAGAAAATGAAATATGTTCTAGCTTTTAGATATAATATCAGATACAAGATGTGGAACTGTAAAACACCTTTGACATACAATCTTTTCGCACGCATAAAAAGTTCGGGCAATGAACGAGGGAATTGAAGAGGGGACAACTTCGCACATGGTGTATCCTTTTCCGCTGGCAGCGTTGAAGGCACTGGTGTTGGCGTTTTGCGCAC
>JBFWMD010000147.1:0-2757 GCA_050251775.1 Desulfovibrio sp. | reverse complement strand
ACCTCCAGTCGGAATCCGACTTCCGCGACAATCCCACGGACCTGGACGGCGTCGACGTCCGCTCGGACAACGACGACATGATCCCGCTCAGCGCCCTGGTGAACGTGGAACAAACCACCGGCCCCTACGTCATGCAGCGGTTCAACGTCTTCCCCGCATCCAAGATCATGGGCAACCCGGCGGACGGCTACAGTTCGGGGCAGGCGCTCCAGGCCATGCAGGAGGTGGCGGATGAGGTTCTCGGCCAGGACTACACCCTGGCCTGGACCGGCTCGGCCTACCAGGAACTCTCCAGCGGTGACAGCTCCACCTACATCTTCCTGCTCGGCCTGCTCATGGTCTTCCTGATCCTGGCGGCCCAGTACGAAAAATGGACTCTGCCCCTCGCGGTCATCATGGTCGTGCCCTTCGCGCTCTTCGGGGCCGTTGCCGCCACATGGCTGCGCGGACTCTCCAACGATGTCTATCTCCAGATCGCCCTGCTCACACTCATCGGCCTCTCGTCCAAGAACGCCATTCTCATCGTGGAATTCGCTGTCCAATTGCACAAGCAGGGCCTTTCCATCATGGAGGCGGCGTCCCAGGCGGCCCACCTCCGGTTCCGACCTATCATCATGACCTCGCTGGCCTTCGTGCTTGGCGTGGTCCCGTTGGCCATCAGCTCGGGCGCGGGTGCGGCCTCGCGCCACGCCATCGGCACAGGCGTCATCGGCGGCATGCTCGCGGCGACCTTCATCGCCACCTTCTTCATTCCGTGCTTCTTTAAGACCATCATCGGTCTGACGGAACGCCTGCGCGGCGGGGAGGGCGAAAAGTGAGCCAGAAGACCGGAGCTTGTTGCAACAGGGCCTGCATCGAATGGGGCAAGCGGGAAGGCTCCAACCTCCTCGGCTTGACAATCTACGAGATCTCCCGCGAATGGCGCGGCCTGCTCGACCAGCGGCTCAAGCCCCTGGGACTGAGCAACAGCCGCTGGATGGCCCTGAAGGCCGTGGAGTTTCTCGGCGGCTCCGTGTCCCAGAAGCAGATCGCTGACGAGATGGGCGTGGAGGGGCCGACCCTGGTCCGCGCCCTGGACCAACTCGAAAAAGACGGCTGGGTGCAACGGCGCGTTTCAAAACAGGACCGCCGCGTCAAGCTCGTTTCTCTGCTGCCCAAGGCCGACCTGCTCCTGGAGCGCATCACCCAAACCTGCTTCGAGGTGCAGAGGGAAGTGCTTGACGGACTCGACGAGAACGAACTCGGCACGTGCCATGCAACCCTGCTGCATCTGCGTTCGCGGATTTACGAACTGAGCGGCAAAAAAGAATAGGACTGGAATCGCGGAGCCGGAGAGTGTCATCCGGCTCCGCTTTTCCGGGGGATTCTCCCGGCCCCCCGGATGCTGGCATGAAGTTTCCTTTTCGTGTACTTTCAAGCTGATATCCCGTTTGCGCCAAATTCGGGCAGACAAACAAGGGGGAAGGACACATGAGCGAAGGATTCATCGGCCTTCTGGTGGTTGTGGGATTGATCTGGCTGGCCATGCGTTCCAAGAAGCGCCGCCGCTTCAGCAGGGGATATGGCTCCACCTACCACACCAATACCTATCATGACGGAGCGGACGGTGACCGTGACGGCGATGGCATTCCCGACAGCATGGATTCCGCATCGGATTCCGGTGGTTCCGACGACGACTAACCCGGAAACGCGGCCATGATCCTCGCTGTTGATGCGGGGTTGCGAACCGGGCTGGCCCTGTTCGGTGCGGACGGTCGTCTGTGCTGGTGTCGTTCCCACAACCTGGGCCGGGCCTCTCGACTGCGCCGGGCAGCCGCGAACCTGCTGCGGGAATACGCTCCGAAGCTGCTCGTGGTGGAGGGAGGCGGCGCTCTCGCGGATATCTGGCTGGACGAGGCCGCATCCCGTGAGCTGGCGGCGCTGCGGATCAGCGCGGAACAATGGCGCGCCATGCTGCTGCTGCCACGCGAACGCACCAGCGGGAAAACCGCCAAACGCGCTGCGGAAAGGATCGCAAGGGAAATCGTGGAATGGTCCGGCGCACGGCGTCCCACGTCTCTGCGCCACGACGCCGCCGAAGCGGTGCTGATCGGCTTTTACGCCGCGTTGCAACGTGGCCTGATCCATGGCTGGCCGTTGCCGCCCCCCCGCAGCCGGGCCAAAGATGATTCCCAGAACCACCCGGAAAATTCGTTCCCGGAGTAGTCAGAACGTGCTCAATCCGTTGCTCTCCCGCCTCGGGGCTCGTTTTTCCCTTGTGCTGCTCGGTTCCATCCTGGCCACGGCGGCATTGGTGGCCCTTGTCTCCCTGGACCAGATCAACGAACTGGGCCAGTTTTCCGCCGATCAGAACGAACGCAACATCCGCACCCTGGCCCGCGACGGCCTGACCGCGCTCACAGCGGAACGCGCCCGCCATTACCAGTCCATCTTCAATCAGGCCGAATCCGAAGCCCGGCTGATCGCCTCCGGCGTGGAACGATTCCAGAACGCCCCGGACTTCTACGGAAACAGGAACTTCAACAAAGGAGAAACCCTGGACAAGCATCCGGCCACGGACATTTTTACCAATGGCCACTCCAGCCTGGCCTCCGGCGCATTCTGGGGGTTCGACAAGCCCACACCGGCCATCCGCCGCAGGATCAACGTCCTCTCCCATGTCGATCCCCTGCTGAGGCACGCCCAGGAATCCACGGCGGGTTCCGTGGCTGCCTGGGTGATCACTTCGGACGGCTATTCGCGCTACTTCCCAAACAC
>JBFWMD010000146.1:0-2829 GCA_050251775.1 Desulfovibrio sp. | reverse complement strand
CTTCTCAACTGGCTCCGCGTGAACGAGGAGGTGAGCCTCGAATGGCCTGCCGACGTCCTGCGCGTGCGCATCTCCGAATACCTTGATGACGGCGTACTAGACCAGGACGAGAAGGACGAGCTGCTGGACCTGCTGCGCCGTGTCAGCGGGGAGAACGGGCGCATCGCCCCGGCCAATTTCAGCACGGCCATGTGCTTCGATGCCCCCCTTCCCGAGCTGGTTTTCGACGGGCAGGTCTTCTGCTTTACGGGCCAGTTCGTATACGGCTCCAGGCCGGAATGCGAACTGGCGGTTCGCGACCTGGGCGGCCGGGTGGTCAGCGGTCCCAGCGCAAAAAACGAAACCATCGTGGTGGTCGGCCTGCTGGCCAGCCGGGACTGGAAGCATGGCACCCACGGCACCAAGATCATCAAGGCCATGCAACTCCGCGACGCCGGCCACCCCGTATCCATCGTGCCGGAAAACCACTGGACCGAACAGCTCGTGCGGGCCATCAACCTGTAGCGCCAACCCGGCGAGGATGCAGTAACAACAGGACTCAGAACTGGCATGCCAACACGCAAAAAGCGGAACACTCACCTTCGAAGTCAGCGAGTCCGCCGCCAATTCTCACCCCGGAACGCCCCCTCATCCCAGATCATCCTTGAACAGTACAGGATGGCAAACGAAAATATTCTTCGAAGGTCCGACCAAAAGCTCAGCATGATACGGCACTATATTACCGCCGTGGCCGGTCTCTGGGTGGCCATAGCCTTCCTGCTCACACTTAAAGCGGAGTCGAGCTTCGTCCTAGTGGCAGTGAGGACGTGCTGTAGCGGCGGATTCCTGGTGACCTTCATCTGGGGGATCCAAATCTACCTGATGAACAAGGACATCCAGGCCAGGACCATGTCGGCCCTTGCCGTCGAGAAGCATCTCCCGACGCGTCCGCTGGAGCTTGCACAGAAGTATTTTCGATGCTTCAAGCGGACCAAAAATTCAAATCCGGACAGTTTTGATGTAATTTTGCCAGGGGTTATATTCTTCGGCTTTGCACTATTGTTCTTTGCGGCAGCGGTTGCACCGGAAAAGCTCATGCGCTCCCTTGGGATGCTGCAGTTTGCACGATAATGGTTGCTCATTCGGTGCAACAGTGAGTCAAACAACGAGCAGATGTCGTCTGTTCCCAACAGAACAGGCAAGACAAAGCTATCGTGAGAGGGGGAGAACATGGGAAGGACGAAGCAGCCCGGCGAAGCCGCCACCCCGGCGCATTCCTACCGGATCAGTGGAAAAACCAAGGAGTTTCAGGAGGCGGCTCAAATTGACCCTTCCGAGGAACGGAAAAGCATAGAGCCCTGGCTGTCCGCAATATTCCAATGCGAGCACCTGAGCTGCCTGATTGGCAACGGGCTGACCTGTGCGGTCTCTGCCATCGCCGGCGTCACATCCGCCGGCATGGGCCGAGCCACCTTTCAATGTCCACACGGCGAGCGCATCACGAAAGACGCCGAGGCAAGCGCAAGAACGTGCAACCGCGGCACTCCCAACCTGGAAGACGACCTGCGTATTGCCGCAGAGTTGCTTGCCGGACTCCGCATTTTGCGAAAGCAGGAGTACGAAGCGCTGAAAACGGATATCGACAGCAACATGAACACGCTTCTTCGTTCGGTGCTGGATACCGAAAGAAAGCTGAAAGAGTCCTTCACTAGCAGAGGCCTGGGGTTCACCGCCGAAGGCTACCTGCTTTCCTTTCTCATGAGCTTCGCCAGCCGCCTGCCCTCCAGGGAGCGTCTGAACATCTTCACCACCAACTATGACCGGCTCATTGAGCACGGCTGCGACAAGGCGGGCATCCGGATCATCGACCGGTTCGTGGGCGCCCTCAGCCCGGTGTTCCGGTCCTCCCGGCTCAACATCGACATGCACTACAACCCGCCCGGCATCCGGGGCGAACCCCGCTACCTGGAGGGCGTGGCAAGACTCTTCAAACTGCACGGCTCACTGGACTGGCGAACCGAGGGAGAGGACATCGTCCGACACGGAATCGCCTTTGGCGCAAAGGAACCCGGGCTGCCTGAAGCCCCCAGTGATTCCGTCATGATCTACCCGAATGCGGCCAAGGACGTGGAGACCCTCAACCACCCGTATGCCGAGTTGTTCCGGGACTTCGCCGCCGCCGTCTGCCGCCCCAACGCCGCCCTGGTGGTGTACGGATTCAGTTTCGGGGACGAGCACATCAACCGCATCATCCGGGACATGCTCAAAATCCCCTCCACGCATCTGGTCATTATCGCCCGGAGCAGAAACCCGCGCATTGAACGATTCATCAATGAACACCAGGCACAAGTCTCCTGCCTCCTGGGCACTCACTTCAGTGATTTGAAAATGCTGGTCAGACACTACCTGCCCAAGCCCGCCATTGACCCCATCCAGGTAAGGGAGAAGGCCATCAAAGACCAACGGGATCCTGCGGAGGGCCAGTCAGGTCCCACCAACACCATGTCTGATCAGGACATCAAAGACCTGTTCGGCTAGACCATCTCATCGGAGACGCCATGCAAACCCTTATGGAGCAGACCGCCTCGCGGTCCATAGGCTTTGTCGAATCTGTATCACCGACGGAAATCAAGGTCCTGCTGGACATCGAAGCACCCCAGTCCACGGCCCTGAATGCAGGCATCCCCACGGCATTTCCGCGCATCAACGGATTCGTCCTGATCCCCAACGAACGGGGCGCCATTGTCGGGCTGGTCACCTGGCTGGGAGTGGAGCGATCCGCTTATCCCAAGCGCACCGGCATGAAGGATTTTGGGCTGGTGGACCTCCCCTTCCCGTTGCGCAAGATGT
>JBFWMD010000145.1:0-2994 GCA_050251775.1 Desulfovibrio sp. | reverse complement strand
CGAGCAAGACATGGTGTTTCTGGGCCTGGCGGGCATGATGGACCCGCCGCGCCCCGAAGCGATCGAGGCCGTGGCCGTCTGCCGCCGGGTCGGGATACGGCCGGTGATGATCACCGGCGACCACAGGCTCACCGCCGTGGCCGTGGCCCGCGAGGTGGGCATCTTCAACGAGGGCGACCGCGTCCTGGACGGCGACGAGCTGGAGCGCATAAACGCTGAGGAGCTGGCCGCCGTGGTCGAAGACATTTCGGTCTACGCCCGCGTCGCGCCCTTGGACAAGCTCAAGATCGTCAAGGCTTGGAAGGCCAAGGGCCAAGTGGTGGCCATGACCGGCGACGGGGTCAACGACGCCCCGGCCTTGAAACATGCGGACATCGGCGTGGCCATGGGCGTCTCGGGCACAGAAGTGGCCAAGGAGGCCGCCGACATGGTGCTCGCCGACGACAATTTCGCCTCCATCGTCACGGCCATCGAACTGGGCCGCTGGATCTACGACAACATCAAAAAATACCTGACCTACCTTCTGCGCTGCAACATCACCGAAGTGGCGGTCATCGGCGGCGCGGTCCTGGTTCTGGGGCCGGACCATCTGCCGCTGCTCCCGGCGGCCATCCTCTACATCAACCTGGCAACGGACGGGCTGCCCGCCCTGGCCCTGGGCGTGGCTCCGCCGGACCCGGACCTCATGTCGCGGCCGCCGCGCGATCCCCAGGAAAGCGTCTTCTCCTGGGACGTGAAGGCCTTCGTGGTCCTGGCCCTGTGCATCGAAATCCCCTTCTTCCTCTTCCTCTTCTTCCATGACCTGCGGGACATCACCCACGCCCGCACGGAGATGTTCTTCCTCTTCGCCATCGTTGAGCTGGTCATCGCCCTGAATTTCCGCTCCATGCGCCACAGCTTCTTCGCGGCCCCACCGCACAGGTGGCTGCTCCTGGCCATTGGCTGGGAGATCGCCATTATGGTGGCGCTCATCCAGATTCCGGCGGTGCGCGGAGCTTTCGGGATCACTCTGCCGACGCTCGCGGACCTGGGCCTGATCCTGGTCTTCAGCGCCGTGGTCTTCCTCTCCATGGAGGGCATCAAGGTATTCATCCGCAGGAAGATGGCGCCGCCACCGGCCTGATCCCGTTTACAGCCAGGAAGTCGTCGGCATGTCCAGGCGCGCGGCCGGGGTCAGCTCGGGGGAAAGAAAGTCGACCAGAGGATCATCGCCGCTTCACGGCAGGACGATGTCGCGGGACAAACGCAGAGTGCCGCCCTCGCCGAGATCGCCGGGACGCTGGAGCAGGAATTCTCCACGATAGGTTCCGGCGGGCCAGCGGTTGTTTCGTTTGCGGCCCACATAGAACATGCTCTGGGCCTGGGTGCGTTCGAAATCCAGGGCGTCGCGCGCCAAGACCACGCCGTCCGGGCCCAGCAGCCGGAGCGATATCTTGTCGCCCGTGCGGGTGCCGAACACGGCCACGCAGAAGAGCAGGGCATCCGGATCGCCCCCTCGCGCCGGGAGCAGCGAGTTGTCCAGAAAATGGTTGACAGAACCGGGGGGCTTGACCACAAAGCCCGCGCGCAGCAATCCCGTGGGACGGTAAGCCAGCGGAGCGACAGCCAGCCGCTCCTCGCTCCAGAGCGGAGTTCCCTTGACCGCGCACCCCGGTCCGACCTCGGGGCCCACGAAGGGACAAAACGCCGTCCGGCCACGACGAACCAGCAACTCGACATGCGGAAAGTCGGCCATGCCCGACTGCCCCACCAACCCGAGAACTTGCCCCGCGCGCACGCGTTCGCCGGTCTTCACCCTGACACTGCCCTGCCGCAAATGGCTGTATTGGGTCTCGAAGCCGTCGCCGTGGGTCACGGCCACGGCGTTGCCCGCCTCGCGGCCGCGCAGGGCTCCCTTGCCGCGCCGCGACATCTCACCGTCCGACTGGCCGTCGCGCACGGCGCGCACCATGCCGTCTGCCACAGCGAGCACCGGTACGCCCCGTTCCATGTCCGCCCGCGAGACCCGGAAGTCCGTGCCCTCGTGGCCGTCATAGGTGAGAAAGCCGCACGCATGGTCACGGGCGAAGGAACCGGGGTCGCGGTCGAAATAGTTCTGAATGATGCAGAGCTCGTTGCCCGTGCAATCGATGGGCAAGGAGTCGAAATGAAAGGCGAAGAGAATGCCCGGGCGCAGCAGAAGCACCCAGAGCAGCAGGGCCGAGAGCGGAAGACGGAACCGTGTCATGACTCGGTTATAGGACAACACCGCAAGGATGCAAACCGGGAAGGCTCGACGCAGACTTTGATCCGGCAGACGGTGGATCGGACGCGTTCGCTGCAAACGCGAAAAGGCCCCTCATTTTGAGGGGCCTTTTTTGAAGAAATTGTCCTGGCGGCGACCTACTTTCCCACGATTAAAATCGCAGTATCATTGGCGATGGAGGGCTTAACTGCCGAGTTCGGAAAGGGATCGGGTGTGTCCCCTCCTCCAAGGCCACCAAGACAAATATGGTTGGGCTTCTCCCGGGGTGGTGCGGTTCAGCGCGCCGATCCGGTTCATCAAAGCCCGAAACTATATTAGTTTCATAGGGGAGAGAGGATTTGGGTAAGCCTCACGATCTATTAGTACCGGTAAGCTGAACGCGTTGCCGCGCTTGCACATCCGGCCTATCAACCAGGTGGTCTTCCTGGGATCTTCAGCCGCCGAAGCGGAGGGAGAACTCATCTCGAGGCAGGCTTCCCGCTTAGATGCTTTCAGCGGTTATCCCTACCGGACATAGCTACCCTGCGATGCCACTGGCGTGACAACAGGTACACTAGTGGTCCGTCCACCCCGGTCCTCTCGTACTAGGGGTAGACCCTCTTCAATTCTCCTGCGCCCACAGTAGATAGGGACCAAACTGTCTCACGACGTTTTAAACCCAGCTCGCGTACCACTTTAAACGGCGAACAGCCGTACCCTTGGGACCTGCTTCAGCCCCAGGATGTGATGAGCCGACATCGAGGTGCCAA
>JBFWMD010000144.1:0-3152 GCA_050251775.1 Desulfovibrio sp. | reverse complement strand
CACAGAGGTGGAAGGAACTCCCCTGGTGCTCAACGGCCTGGCCCTGCGCTCGGTATTTGTCTTCGATGTCTATGTGGCGGGTCTGTATCTGCCAGAAAAAAATAACGATGCCGAAGCGATCCTCAATGTCGACGCCCCCCGCCGGATGGTCATGCACTTTGTCCGCGACGTGGGCCGGGACGATCTCAACAAGGGCTGGCTCAAAGGACTGAAAAAAAATTCTCCGCAGGCCAATGATGCCTTGCACGCGGATTTTGACGCGTTCTGCGGCATGATGCGCGACATCCAGGACGGCGAGGAAATGAGCTTCAGCTACGTTCCGACAAAAGGAACGGATATCACGGTGGGAGGCGAAAACAGAGGGGTTATCCTCGGAAAGGACTTCGCCGATGCGCTGTGGCGCTGCTGGATCGGGCCGAATCCCGATCCGGGCAAGAGTTTTCGGAAGGAACTTCTCGGCTTGAATTAGCCCGGCCAAATGCGCAGCCGCCTGCCCGGCGGTCTTCAAAAACACCGTTCCGCCGTGTTCGGCAAAACCGGTGTCGGCCTTCTAAACGCTCTCCGGGAGCGAGGCCGCCGCCCTGGCATTATAGCCGTCGTAGCTGGAGCACCAGCGCGGGCAGGAGGATTCCGCCTCCGGCCGGACCTTCCTGTCCAGGCAGCAGAACATGTCATCCGCTCCAGGACGGCATTCGAGCCAGCCCTTTCGGTAGGCATTTTGGGCGGAAATGCCGTAATCACAGGTTCGACAGAGATGCGTCAGTCTGTACAGGTGATCCATGCTTCCCTCTGACTGAGACGATTACACGTCACGCGCCACCCCATACTGTCTTCCCTATACATCAAATTTTATTCACAAGCATCAACTTTAAATTATTCCTTATCGGACATAATAGAAAAGGCCGCCCCCACTCGGGAGCGGCCTAGCAACCATCAATCTCGGCAGCCTATTTCTTCAGCCAGCTCATCATCTTGCGCAACTTGCCGCCCACGACCTCCAGCATGTTCTCGGAAGCCATGCGGCGCTCGGCGTTCATGCGCGGATACCCTGCCTGGGATTCCAGGATGAAGTCCTTGGCAAAGGTTCCGTCCTGAATCTCGCTCAGAATCTGGCGCATTTCCCAGCGGGTTTCGTCCGTGATGATCCGCTTGCCAGTGCGGTAGTCGCCATACTCGGCGGTGTCGGAGATGGAATCACGCATCTTGGCCAGTCCGCCCTCGTACATCAGGTCCACGATGAGCTTGATCTCATGCAGGCACTCGAAATAGGCGATTTCCGGCTGATATCCGGCTTCCACCAGGGTCTCGAAACCAGCCTTGCACAGCTCGGTCAGGCCGCCGCAGAGCACGACCTGCTCGCCGAAGAGGTCGGTCTCGGTCTCTTCGCGGAAGGTGGTCTGGATCACGCCGGAACGGGTCGCGCCAATGCCCTTGGCATAGGCCAGAGCGATGTCCATGGCCTTGCCCGAGGCGTCCTGGTCCACAGCCACCAACGCGGGAACCGCGCCCCCCTCGGTGAAGGTGCGGCGGACCAGATGGCCCGGCCCCTTGGGGGCGATCATGACCACGTCCACGCCCTTGGGCGGCTTGATGCGGCCGAAATGGATGTTGAAGCCGTGGCCGAAGGCCAGGATGTTGCCGTCCACCAGCCCGGGCGCGATGTCGTTCTTGTAGACTTCGCCCTGGACCTGGTCAGGCAGCAGAATCATAATCATGTCGGCCTTGGCGGCGGCTTCCTTGGCGCTCACGGGCTCGAAGCCGTGCTCCTTGGCCAACTCATAGTTCTTACCGCCGGGACGCTGCCCGATGATCACGTTCACGCCGCTGTCGCGAAGGTTCTGGGCGTGGGCGTGGCCCTGGCTGCCGTAGCCGATCACGGCCACGGTCTTATCCTTCAAAAACTTCAGGTCAGCGTCGTTCTCATAATAAACTTTCATCTCTGTCTCCTTATGCATTGGTAATCATCGGCGTCCCCCAAAAATGCCGCCCGGAATATTTCACCCCGGCGGCAACGGGCCGCCGATCCGGTGAAACATCCGAAAAGGCTCGGGGAATGCAGCCGGGAGTAACCTCCCGGCACGCCGGACCTTGTCGCTATTGTTTGGCACGCTTCAGCGCGGTGGCTCCCGTGCGGGCGATTTCCTTGATGCCGAAGCGGGTGAGCAGCTCGATGATCGCCTCGATCTTCCCGGCGTCGCCGGTGCATTCGATGGTCACCTCATCCAGGCTCACATCCACCACCTTGCAGCGGAAAATATCGACGATTCGTAGGATTTCCGCGCGTTTGCCCTCTTCGGCATTCACCTTCACGAGGACCATTTCGCGCGCAACCGCCTTGAGTTCGGTCAGGTCCCGGACCTTGATCACGGTCACGAGCTTCCTGAGTTGCTTGACGATCTGTTCAATAATCTGTTGGTCGCCCTCGGTGGTGATGGTCATGCGGGAGACGCCCGGCTCCAGCGTGGGGCCGACGTTGAGGGATTCGATGTTGAATCCCCGTCCGCTGAACAGTCCGGCCACCCTGGAGAGCACGCCCGGTTCGTTTTCCACCGTGACGGAAAGCGTATGTTTCATTGGTCGTATCTCCTAGACGAGCAGCATCTCGGCGAGGGAGGCCCCGGCCGGAACCATGGGATAGACGTTCTCCTCCCGTTCCACGCGCACATCGATGATGGCGGGTTTCGGGGAGGCAAAGGCCTCGCGCAACACCGACTCCACGTCCTTCTGTTCGGTGATCCGGTAGCCTTCGGCGCCGTAGGCCTCGGCCAGCTTGACGAAGTCGGGCTGGGCGTCCATGCAGGTCTCGCAGTAGTTCCTGCCGTAGAACAGCTCCTGCCACTGGCGGACCATGCCGAGGTAGCCGTTGTTCAGGATCACGATCTTCACCGGCAGGTTGTTGCAGACCACGGTGGCCATTTCCTGGATGCACATCTGGATGGAGCCGTCGCCCGCGATGTCGATGACCAGTTTGTCCGGAAAGGCCTTCTGTGCGCCCATGGCCGCGGGGAAGCCGTAGCCCATGGTCCCGAGGCCGCCGGAGGAGAGGAAGGTGTTCGGCGATTTGAAGCGGTAGAACTGGGCCGCCCACATCTGGTTCTGGCCCACTTCCGTGGCGATGATCGCGTCGCCCTTGGTGATTTCGTAAATTTTCT
>JBFWMD010000143.1:0-3378 GCA_050251775.1 Desulfovibrio sp. | reverse complement strand
CCACAAGGACGCTGCGGGAACTGTGTGCCTCCAACCGAACATCCGCCTTTCCAACCGCCCAGGGGAGGGCCAACGGAGTCGCATGGGAGGCAAGGGCCCGAAGGCCACAATAGGGGCAATCCGCTCTTTGCGGAGACCGACCGCCGTCCCCTTGGGCATTTGGTCGGCCTGACTGCGCCCTCATGCCAAACGCAGGCAATGCCAAGCATTCATTTGTTTTCAGCTGGCGTGTTCGGCATGAAAACAGGCCAGCCTCGGCGCCGAGCAGCATCGCATTCCGGATGAACCGCTTTTCCGACAGCCAACCACAGTCCCTGCATGCCACAACGAGGACGCAATAATCCAGCTCCGGCGCAGTAAGCCCGCTCTCCAGCTTGCTCATGCACATATAGTTCCGAAACCTGTTAACCATGACTTCGACGCGGACATCTTCGGACTGGCGGTACAACCAACGCAGAGCCTCCGTCCTGTCCCTCCGGTCCAGGCCGGTCATCATTGTGCGCGGGATGGTCTTCACAGGTATCTCTCAGTGATGCTTGGACGGTTATGGGACATCTCCCGGCTCACCTAGCGCTTGGCCAACTCATTGGTGAACCCCGCCCGGAGGCATCCCCTGAAACGACGCTGGGCGAACGCATAGCGCAACGCATGGGTCCCCTTTCCCCTGGTCGGCTGCCCCGTTCTGGGCAGGGCCTGGTTCATGGAGCTTAGATAGACATCATACTCCTCCAACGCCCCATCGCCCTGAAGATACCGATACAGTAGGTCGCCAAGAAATATGCTCCAATACTTGAACGCGACCTTTTCGCCTTTCTCCTTTGTCCAGAGTTCCATGACCTTCGCCCGGTGACTAGGGCCATGGCGACGCTTAGAAGCTCGCCGGTTCTCGGATCACGGAAGTTCGCCATAGTGAACGGATTGCCGCCCTTCCGGGCGCGCCAGCGCCTTTGGCCCTGCAACCGGCCTCATTCTGCAAACGGGCCATCAGGTAGTGTCGCGCGGATCATCGATAGCCGCGAAAAGACGCTCCACGTCCAGCACGGCCCGATTGGCATGGTCGTTCGAGCGCGAGGTCAAGATCTTCGCCTTCCGAGCGAACCCCCAGTGAATCGTGTAATAATCGTATTCCACCGGCGCCTCTCGATAAAGGACGGAGAAGGCCGACAGTCCTCGTTCCAGTGTCGCTACAACCGACATCTCCTGCAAAAAGGTGGTCCGAGCGTGGCCTCCATCGTGATGGTAGCTGAGCCGATCCTCCCAATACCGCTCCAACAGGCCTTCCGAGAGCGCCTCGACATCGTTGACGCCATGCGCCTTCAACCTGCGCCCCAGAGGCAGCCCCCTTCGAAACACCTTCTCCAGCGTTCCCACGCTATGGATGTAAGGAGACACGCCGCCGTGCCCAACCTTGGCCTGATGCCGGCTCGCGCCGATCCGGCCCAGAACCTTCAGGATGCACATCTGCCAATTTTTGCTCCCGCCACGCATCGCGTGCCTCATTCCGTTGCTGGGTGAGAGAATCGTGCTTGTTCTTCCCGGCTGCGTCCCCGCGAGGGCCCGATGCCGGAGAGCCCAAACCGATCCCCGTTTGCAGCCCTTGCGATGCTGTTTCAGGCGGCGGGGCGTCCTGCCCGGTTCATCTCTCATCGATCCCCCCTCCACGGTGCGAACCGGCAAACCAGACCATGACCAAGGGGGCGTTCCGCCACGCAGGGGAACAAGGGGAGAATGAGCAAATGGGACCAGCATACACCATTTCTGACTTATTCAATTGTTTTCATTGTGTTATCAATCCACCCCAGGGCGCCTCTGGGAATCCCGAACGGGCATCCCGGCAACGGGATATTGTTCCAGGTCTTGATACGCTGCCATTGGACTGTCCATGTACTATTTGGTAGTAGATCAGAGGCGGTTCACTCCGACTGGCCCTTGATTGAATGGTCCAAAGAAACCCGGCCGGTCAGGCCCACCTCACACTCTCAACCCTGGGGCACGAGGTCGGCCCAGATTGTCCCCCTGACGCGATTTCGGCAGGGTACAAGGCCCCGCCCAGTCGGCGGATTTATACCCTCACACGCTCGTCACGTGCTTGTTTGAGCGGACGGTTATTCGGGACAAAATTGTGTGCGATGAGAAGGACACACTTGCATCGGCCAGGAACATCGACTAACCAATTATCACCGTCTGGTACTCGCATATTATCATATTTTACACCACAAAAGAGGGAAACCTTATGTCACGCGTTGCATGGAGGCAGTCGAAACGCACCACCATCGTCCTGATGATGCTGCTTTCCTTTCTGGCGACCTCGTGCGCCAGCAAGTACGGCGTCCAGAAGACCCAGGTGAAGTATTGTCCGGAGTGCTACCAGCCCATCAAGGAACTCCGGGACGCCGAAGCGCAGTTCCGCAAGACCGTGGCCACCGGAACTGTTGTCGGCGCGCTGCTGGGCGCGGTGGTCGGCTACGCCACCACCGGCAAGGCCTCGGGCGTGGCCGTCGGCGCGGGCGCGGGCGCGGCTGCGGGCGCGGGTGCGGGCTACGTGGCGGCCTCGGAGCAGGAAAAGCGCGACGACAACGCCCACATGGCCCAGTACCTGACCAAGATCGACGGCGACATCTCGGGGCTGACCCGGGTCAGCGCCGCGGCTAAGGTGTCACTGCAGTGCTATGACGAGCAGTTCAAGTCCTCCGTGCAGGCCTTCAAGAACGGGGCCATGAGCAAGGAAGAGTTCTCGGCCCGCTATGCCGAGATCAAGTCCGGCTCCGAGGAGGCCGTGGCCATCATGGGCAACGTGGTCACCTCCGCCCGCGAACGCGAGGCCCAGTACCAGGCGGCCATCGAGGAGCAGGCCAAGCGGGAGAACCGCCCCGTGCCCGTGGTGACCGACCCCGCCCCGGCCGTCACCACCAAGAGCAAGTCTTCGTCCAAGGCGGCCAAGACCAAGACGCCCGCAACCACAGCCAGCACCGCCAAGTCCAATGACTCTCTGCAGGCCACAGCCGAAAAGAACCATGAACTGAATAAGGCCACCGCGTCCCTGGAGGCGGAGCAGGCCGAGGCCATGAGGTCCCTGGAGCGCCGGCAGAAGGACTACGAGCTCAGCATCTCCTAACGGCGTTGAACAACCACCGCATGCCGGCCCGCGTCCGCCATTGGCGCATGACGCGGGCCGGTGCGGTACGCTTTCGGCCCCACGGGCAGGAAAAGAGTGGCGGACATGCAATCCAATACGACACAGACGGACGAGCTCCGGCCCGGCAAGGCGGCGCTGACCATCGTCAGCGCCCAGCTGCTTCTCGCGTTGGGCGTGACGACCTGGCTGCTGTACCAGCGCCATTCGGCCGCCGACACCGGGGAAGGGCGGGCCCTGGCCCT
>JBFWMD010000142.1:0-3504 GCA_050251775.1 Desulfovibrio sp. | reverse complement strand
TCTGATGCCGGTCAACTCGTCGGCCGAGGTTTTCCAGAACCCGCTGGAGTTGAACATGTATCCGCTGGCGCCATTTTCAAAGACCTTGATGAAGGCTTCCACGTCCTTCCAGAGCTCGTAGACCCGGAAGGGGTTGGCAAAGGGCACGAAGACCAGTTTCTTGAGCTCCTCTTCCGAGACGTTCTCGGCCACGTTGCGCTTGGTCATCAAGGACGCGCCCATGGCCACCGCGAGCTTCACGTCGGTGAAGCGCATGATGGGCGGCATGGTGGTGTCCTTGGTCAGCCAGCAGAGCGTGGAGGGGAAGGAGCAGCGGTTCACGTACTTGCCGAGCAGGGCGCGGTCGAGCAGGGCGCGGCCGTTGCCGTTGCGCACGTCCTGGCCCAGGGGCAGGTTTTTCCCGTCCACCATGACCTGGCCGTGGTTCATGACCGAGATCATGTATTCCCAGTCGGGATGCCCGATGGGCCGGGAATCGGTCTTGTCAAAGAGCGTGGGTTCCCAGACGCGGCAGATCTTTTCCTTGATGTCGATCTGGAAGGCGTCGTCGTGGAGCACGACCTTGCCAAAACCCTCGGGCATGGTCCCGCCGTTGTCCGAGGAGTTGGTGTGCGAGCTCTTGCCCGTGCCCGAAAGGCCGAAAAAGGCGATGGAACGCTTTCCGAGCTTTTTGCAGGCGTCGTTCTTGCAGCCCGTGAAGTCGATTTCCTTGATGCCGCCGTGGCAGGCGGCCATGCCCAGACGCATGCCCGAGGTCCAGGCCAGGGTCAGGGTTCCCTTCTTGCGCTCGCCGAAGTAGCGCATGCCGAAGTTGAAGATTACGTTGGCGTCCACGTCCACCAGGGCGAGCTGCGGAAAGCCCTGGTTGTGGTAGAACGGGTCGTTGTTGCGCCACTCGTTGTCGGCGATGATGATGATATCCTGGATGGGCAGCTTGGCGCTCTTTTCATACTGCTCGGCCAGCTCCTCGTAGGGAGTGAAATTCACGAGCCAGTTGAAGACATTGGCCGCGTCGGCCTCCGTGCCCACGATGGTGGCCTTGATCATCAGGTCCTTGTCCAGGCCGATCAGGGCGTTGGCCTTGATCAGGGGCCGGGACTGGAGCTCGGACACGGCCTCCAGCAGGTCGCCCAGGACCTTCTTGCGTTCGGGCGCGTTCAGCGCGTGCCAGAAGCGGCGCGCCATGGCCGTGCGGCCGATGATCTTGCCCTGGCAGTTGTTGAGCACCTTGGCGCCCTTGGGCAGGCCGAGACGCTTGGCCGCCGGGGCGTAGATCTCCAGGTCGGTCTCCTGCACATCCCACTGCTGCCGGGCCAATTCATAGGCTTCGGCCGGACTGACCGTACGGATTTTGTGGTCCAGCACCAGCGTATCCGCAATGGCCCGGAGGGGAGGAAGCTTCTTGATGTCGTCTTTGTAGAATTCGTAACTGGATTGACTCGCCATTCATCTACTCCTTTCCGATCCTCTCTCTATTGTTACGACTCCGTAACCACGCGCGAAGTCTCATATCCTATTTTGCCAAAACTGACCACAGAATACCGGCGGCGACCGCCGAGCCGATGACGCCGGCCACGTTGGGGGCCATGGCGTGCATAAGCAGGTGGTTTGTCGGGTCTTCTTCCCGCCCGACAGCCTGGACCACCCGCGCCGAATCCGGCACGGCGGAAACCCCGGCCGCGCCGATGAGCGGGTTGATCTTGTCCTTGAGGAACAGGTTCATGAATTTTGCGAAGAGCACCCCGGCTGCCGTGGCCACCACAAAGGAGGCCGCGCCCAGTCCGAAAATGAGCACGCTTTCGGGCCGGAGAAAGGTCTGGGCCTGGGTGCTCGCACCCACGGAAAAGCCGAGCAGGATGGTCACGATGTCGATGAGCGCGGTGCGGGCCGTGGCCGCGAGCCGCTCGGTGACGAGGCTTTCCTTGAGCAGGTTGCCGAAGAAGAGCATGCCCATGAGCGGCACGGCTCCGGGCGCGATGAGCGAGGTGATCAGAAAGCCGCCCACCGGGAAGAGAATCTTCTCCCGCCGTGACACGGTGCGCGCCGGCTTCATGCGGATGCGCCGCTCCGCGCGCGTGGTCAGCAGCCGCATCACGGGCGGCTGGATCACCGGAACCAGGGCCATGTAGGAATAGGCGGAAATGGCGATGGCCCCGAGCAGTTGCGGAGCGAGCTTGGCCGAGAGGAAAATGGCCGTGGGGCCGTCCGCTCCGCCGATGATGGCGATGCTGGCGGCCTCCGGGGCCGGAAAGCCGAGCCAGAGTGCGCCCAGGAGCGTGAGGAAGATGCCTGCCTGGGCCGCCGCGCCCAGGAGCACGAGCTTGGGGCTGGAGAGCATGGTGGAGAAGTCGGTCATGGCCCCGATGCCCAGAAAGATCAGCGGCGGAAAGATGCCCTGGCGCACACCATAATAGATGTAGGAGAGCACGGAGCCGGGTTCGTAGACCGAGAGCTGCATGCCTGCCGGGGTGGGGATGTTGCCCACGACCATGCCAAAGCCGATGGGCAAAAGCAGCAGCGGTTCATAATCCTTGATGATCGCCAGGGAGAGAAAGGCGACACCCACGGCGATCATGGCCGCGTTGCCCCAGGTCAGTCCGGCGAATCCGGTGGACGTGAAATACGCGGCCAGCACGTCCATGCTAGTTCTCGGGGGTTCGGGCGGTTTTCAGGTTCAGTCCGAGCAGCGCGGCCACTCCGGGATCGTGGACCAGCACGGCCACGGCCATGAGCGCGGCCCGGGCTTCCTCGTTCGGGGCAAGGGCGCCGTCCGCCACTTCGACGCGCGCGGTCGGGGCGGGTTCCGGCTCCCTGGCGGGGCGCAGCGCGTCCCAGAAGAGCAGCAGTCTCGGCAGGGCCGCGATGAACAGGCTGATGCAGATCAGGGCCAGAAAGACCACGCTCATGCCGGCCAGGGCCAGGGACGGGCCGCCGGATGCGAGCACGTTGTCCAGGCCCGCGCGGACGTTTTCCATGTCGGGCGGGTTCATGGGTTGCGCTCCAGCCGGGCCAGTTCGTCGCCCTCGGCCACCTGGCGTCCCAGGTCCACGGCCAGGGAAACCAGCCTGCCCGCGGCGGGCGCGCGCACCTCCACCTCCATCTTCATGGCTTCCAGCACCAGCAGGGGCTGGTCCTGGGCCACATCCTCGCCCACCTTGGCCACAACGCGCACCACGATGCCGGGCATGGGCGCGCTCACGGCCTCGCCTTTGGGCGCATCCGGGGCCGGTGCGGGGCTGACGTCCGAGGCCCGGCCCGGACCCGGCGTCACGGCCACGTCGAAGTCCTTGCCGTCCACGCTGAACCGACCGTCGCGCACCAGTACCTCGTGGGTACGGCCATTGACGTTGACGCTGAACCTGCCGAAATCCTTGGGCATGGGCGGCTGCGACGACTCCATGTCCTGTTTCAGGCGGATGCCGAGCTTGGCCCTGCCGCCGAGGAAGGCTACGCCTGTTTCCTTGCAGGCGGCGGCGATGAAAAGGTTTTCCTCGCTTTCGGCGA
>JBFWMD010000141.1:0-3702 GCA_050251775.1 Desulfovibrio sp. | reverse complement strand
CCGCGTCTTTCTCAACGTGGACCCGGAACAAGCCATCCCGGCGCGGCTCACCGAGGCGGCCTTCACGGCCGAACCCTCCCCCCTGGGCGTGCTCTCCTACCGGCTGCGGGCCGATTTCGAATCCGAAGCCGAGCGGCCGCGCATCGGCATGCGCGGACTGGCGCTGGTGCGGGGGGAACGCGTTTCGCTGTGCTACTATTTCCTGCGCCGTCCCTACGCCGCTGTCCGGCGCTGGCTGGGGTGGTAGATGGACATCGCGGCTCCGGCCCAGCTCCTGCCTCCGCTCCGGGATGACCTGGAGATCCAGCCCGGCCCGGCCACGCTCTGGGGCCAACCGACCTGGACCCTGCACGATCCCGCTGCCAACCGCTTTTTCCGCCTGGGTCTGCGCGAGGTGGAAATCCTCCGGGTCTGGCGACGGGGACAGGCAATGGAAATCGCGGCCAACGCCACGGGCACGGGCCGCGCCGTCCAGGAAAACGACATTCTGCGACTGGGCAGCTTTCTCTCGCGCAACAACCTGCTGCGCGAAGCACCGGAGCAGAGCACACAACGTTTTCTCGCCCTGTCGCAGGCCAGGAAAGGCTTCCGGCGACTTCTGCAAAGCTATCTGTTTTTCCGCATTCATCTTGTCCGGCCCGACCGGTTTCTCAGCGCGCTGGCCCAGCCCCTTGGCTTTGTCTTCAGCGCCTGGTTCGGAGTGGCCGCCGCCACACTCTGCGCGCTGAGCCTGCTCCTGCTGCTGCGGCAGTGGGACCTCTTTCTGGCAACCGTGCCGAGTTTCCTGAACAGCCGGGGCGCGCTGCTCTCCCTGATCTCGGTCTTTCTGGCCAAGACGCTGCACGAACTGGCCCACGGCCTTGCTGCGCGCCGCTACGGACTGCGGGTCACAAGCATGGGCATTGCCGTGCTCATGCTCTGGCCCGTACTCTTCACCAACGTGACCCAATCCTGGAAATTAAACAGCGCCCGCAAGCGGATGACCATCGGGATCGCGGGGGTGGCAGCGGAACTGCTTCTGGCCGCCCTGGCCGGATTCGGCTGGCTGCTCTTCGACCCAGGCCCCGCCCGGGATATCTGCTTTGTGCTCGCGGCCACGAGCTGGATCATGTCCCTGGTTGTGAACCTAAATCCCTTGATGCGTTTTGACGGATATTATCTGCTCAGCGACCTGCTCGGCGTGGACAACCTCATGGAACGCAGCCAGACCCTGCTGCGCTGGCATCTGGTGGAATTTTTCGCCGGAACTGGCGACCCCCGGCCGGAGCGGCTGCCCTTTCCCATCCAGCCCATCGTGCTGATCTACGCGGTCTGCGTGCGCATCTACCGCTTCACCCTGGTCATGAGCATCGCGGCCCTGGTCTATTCCCTGGCCTTCAAGGCCCTGGGCGTCTTTTTGGCCCTGAACCAGTTCTGGAGCTCCCTGATCGCCCCTCTGATCCGGGAAATCCGCACGCTTTGGAAACGGCGCGGGCAGATCAATCCGCTCACGCCCCTGGTGCGCGGAACGCTCGTGGCCGGAGCGCTGCTGTTCCTCTTCTGCTGGCCCTGGAACAGCACGGTCCATTCCATGGCCATGCTCACCTCCGCACAGGTGGCGCACCTGCACGCCCCGTTCGACGGCATTCTTGTCCGCACGCCCGAGCGCGCCGACTCTCCCGTCGCCGCTGGAGAGCCACTCCATGTCCAGGCCGGGGAGTTACTTTTCATGCTCGAATCGCCCGAGTTGCGCCGACAGCTCGAAATCTCGCGCATCCGTGAAACCGCTTCCCGGCGCAACACCTCGGTCCTGGGCATGAACCGGCAGATGCTGCGGCAGCGCCTGCAACGCGAGGCCGAAACCGAGGAACTGGACGCCGCCCTGGAGACCCTGGAGGCCAAACTGGCCGAAGCCCGAGTGGCCGCCCCCCTGGACGGGCGGGTGGAACTGCCCGCCCAGCCGCTCGCGCCGGGAAGCCACGTGGCCGAAGGAATGTACCTCGGATCCGTGATCAAAGAGGGACACGAACGCGTCGTGGCTTACGTGAACGAGCTGGACCTCCACCGCATTGCGCCGGGACGCCGGGCGCGCTTTTATCCCTACCGCCCGGAACTGGGCGGTATTAAATGTGTAGTGGAATCCATCGACGCCACGGCCATGACCTCCCTGGAAAGTCCCGGATTCGCCTCCAGCTACGGCGGCGACATTCCCACCCGCCTCAACAAAGATGGCGGACTGGTGCTCCAGGGCTCCTTCTACCGCGTGACCCTGCGCCCCCTTTCTCCGGTTCCGCTCCAACATCAGATTTTCGGCCGTCTGGACATCGAAGGTGACCGCTCCGCCCTGGCCACGCGCATCCACCAGAAACTCAAAGGATTCCTGCTGCGGGAATTCGGCGTCTGAGGCCCGGCCCCGCGTGGACACACCGCCCGGACTACGGAAACCGTAGCGGGCCCTTGACGCCGGAGCCGGACTTGGCGCATGTTCAGCGCGATGCGATCCTGTCCCGCCATGAGAAACACCATGCACATCGCCCTGTATCATCCTGAAATCCCACCCAATACCGGTAACGTGGCCCGGCTCTGCGCCGGGACAGACACGCCCCTGCATCTGATCCGGCCCCTGGGCTTTTCCCTGGACGACCGTTACCTGAAACGCGCGGGCCTGGACTATTGGCCCACGGTGCAACTGACCGTCCACGAAGACTGGGAGTCCTTTCTCGCGGCCCGACCGGGCAGGCTTGTGGCCGCCAGCGCCCGGGCCGGAACCCTCTACCACGATTTCGTCTACCGGCCCGGAGACTGTCTGCTGCTCGGCCCCGAGTCCGTAGGCCTGCCCATCCAGGTGCTCAACCGCACGGACGCCTGCGTACGCCTGCCGATCACGGACAATGTGCGCAGTCTGAACCTTTCCACCGCCGCCGGCATTCTGCTCTACGACGCGCTGCTGCGCACGGGCGGCCTGCCCGGCGCTTGAGCCGCCTTGCCTTGACCGGGGCGGGAGGGTATGATCCCAACCACATCCAAGCTCTTCAAAAAGGATACGATATGAGGCTGTTGGTAACGGGTGGCTGCGGATTCATCGGCACGAACTTCATTCTCAAGATGCATGCGGAGCATCCGGACTGGGTCCTCGTCAACCTCGACCTGCTGACGTATGCTGGCAACCGTCTCAACCTGCTGCCCCTGGAAAAAGCCCCGACGACCGAAGCGGGCGGCAGTTATCACTTCATTCAGGGAGACATCCGCGACCACGAGTTCGTCTGCGGCCTGCTGGAGGAACACCGCATCGAGGCCGTGGTCAACTTCGCGGCGGAATCCCACGTGGACCGCTCCATCAGCGACCCGTCGCCCTTTGTAAGCACCAATGTCCAGGGAGCTCAGAACCTCCTGGAGTGCTCCCGGCTTTTGGACATTGACCGCTTTGTGCAGGTCTCCACGGACGAGGTCTACGGCACGCTCGGCCCGGAAGGCCGTTTCACCGAAAAGACGCCTCTCGCGCCCAACAGCCCTTACTCCGCCAGCAAGGCCGGGGCCGACCTGATGGTCCGCGCCTACGTGGAAACCTACGGGCTGGACGCGGTGATCACCCGCTGCTCGAACAACTATGGTCCCTACCAGTTTCCGGAAAAGCTCATCCCGCTCATGTTCCTCAAGGCGCAGCGCAACGAGCCGCTGCCCGTCTACGGCGACGGCGGCAACGTGCGAGATCGGAAGAGCACA
>JBFWMD010000140.1:0-3817 GCA_050251775.1 Desulfovibrio sp. | reverse complement strand
GGACGATTACATCGACAACCTCAAGACAATCATTGAAAACAAATGTTATTCGCGGATTCATTCCGACAAGCAGCTCGATTCCCGGCAGGTAAACAAGATCCGTTCCATGCAGGTCATGTGCGTCAATCTGGAGCGCATCGCCGATTATTGCGTCAACATCGTCCGGCAGGTCGGCTATCTTCAGGATACACGCCAACTGGATGAATATCCGAGCGCTGCACTGTTTGCTCTGATTCGCGAAAGCCTTTCCAAAATTCTGAATGCCTTCCGCAAGGAGGACATGTCCGAGGCCCTGGCCATCTGCAAGTCCGAGTATGAACTGGACCGGATGTACAAGGAAAATTTCGACCGGCTTCTGGTCGAGTTGGGGTCTGGTCGAAACGTTCAGAGTCTGGTCACTGTTCTGTTCATCTTCCGGTATCTGGAGCGTATCGGCGACAGCCTCTTGAACATCGGTGAGGCCTTGATCTTTTCCATCCTTGGGGAGCGCATCAAGATCGAGCAGTTTGATTCGCTGCAACAGACCCTGTCCAAGTCCGGGTTTTCCGAATCCTTCAGCGACATTGATTTCCAGTCCATCTGGGGAACGCGTTCGGGCTGCCGCATCGGCCGGGTCGAGCGGAAGGATCCCCTGGGCACGACCGCGGGAATGGATGTTCACGGGGGCATCTACAAAGAGGGCAGCCTGGAGAAGATCTGCAAGGAACGAGACAATATCCTGCGCTGGAAGGCAATTTTCCCCGGACTGGTGGCGGATGTCTATGGCTATCATGAAGATGCAAAGCGGGCTTCCCTGCTGGTGGAGTTTCTCCCTGGATGCACTCTGGACGAGATCGTGCTCGGGTCGGAAGAAGAATTTCTCTCCAACGCCGTGTTCGTCTTTGAACAGACCGTGCGCAACGTCTGGGAAACAACCATGCGCCGGGAGCCCACCAGGGTGGACTTTATCCGCCAGCTCAATTCCCGGCTGTCGGATGTGCTTCAGGTGCATCCGGAATTTCGCCGGGAAGCGAAAAAACTCGGTGAATCCCGAATAACCGGCTCGGACGAGTTGCTGACCCGTTGCGCCGAACTGGAGGCGGAGCTCGAAGCGCCGTTCACGGTATTCATCCATGGTGATTTCAATGTGAACAACGTTGTCTATGACCATGCCGGGCAGCAGATTCACTTCATCGATCTCTACCGGTCCCGGGAATATGATTACGTGCAGGACGCCTCGGTGTTTCTGGTCTCCAACTTCCGCATGCCCATCTTTCAGGATGCCTTGCGACAGCGGATCAACCAGATCATCGAGAAGTTCCACCGCTTCACCAAGGAGTTCAGCATAGCCCAGGGCGACGCGACTTTTGACGCGCGCATGGCCTTTGCCCTGGCGAGGTCCTTTTACACGTCCACCCGCTTTGAATTGAACCACCGGTTTGCCAGGGAAATGTTCAATCGGGCCTTGTTCCTGCTCGAGCGCATCAGTGATTTTGCCGGCAACGACTGGCGGAAATTCAAGTTTCCAGAGCAGGTTCTCTACTACTAACGCGAACGGAGTCCTCACGTGAGAATCGGAGTTGTGGGTACAAAGGGTGGTTGGTCCACGGAGCGTCTTGCCGACACGGTGGGCAGCATCACGGGCGAGCGCCTGCTGGTGGCCATAGATGAGGTTCGCCTGGATCTGCCTTCGGGCCGCGCGCTGTGCAATGGGGTGAACCTCATGGAACTCGACGCGCTGATTATCAAAAAAATCGGCTCGAGATATTCTCCGGATCTTTTGGATCGTCTCGAAATTTTGCGGTATGTCGCTGAAAAAGGAGTGCCGGTTTTTTCCTCTCCGCTGAGCATCCTGAGGGTTCTGGATCGTCTTTCCTGCACCATCACGCTGCAACTGGCGGGCATTCCCATGCCGCCCACCACCATCACTGAAAGCGTGGAACATGCCCTGGACGCGGTTCGGGAATACGGCGAAGCCGTTTTCAAGCCGCTCTACACTTCCAAGGCCCGGGGCATGTTCGTCCTGCGCGAGGGACCGGAAGCGCGCAGGGCCATTGAGGAATACCAGGCTGAAAACCCCATCATGTATATCCAGAAGACCATTGACCTTCAGGACAGCGATCTGGGGCTGGCCTTTCTCGGCGGCGAGTACCTGACCACCTATGCACGCTGCAAAACCAACGGTTCCTGGAACACCACCACGGAATCCGGCGGCAAATACGCCCCGTTCGACCCGCCAGCGGAGGTCATCGAACTGGCGCGCAAGGCGCAGGATCTCTTTGATCTCGATTTCACCTGTGTCGATGTGGCGCTCACGGACCAGGGGCCCTTCGTCTTTGAGGTCTCGGCCTTTGGCGGTTTTCGCGGTCTTCTGGAGGCGCGGAACATCGATGCGGCCCAGCTGTATACGGAATATGTCCTCAGAGAGGTGGGGCGATGAACACGCAGTGGACTTGCCGCGCACTGGCGGAGAAATTTCGTGACGAATATCCGACTTCGAATGTCCTGTTCTTGCGCTTCGGCCCCGATCTGATTGAGGTGCGGACCAATTCGGAACCGCTGCGCAGCGGGCTCGCCGAGTACTTCAAGGAATTCGTCGCATCGGAAGGCTCGTCCCAGATCGTGATCACAGCACATGAGGCACGCGAGCCCAATCTGAATCTTGCGTATTCCACCAGGCCGCCAGAGCCGGGCAAGACAAAAATCAAAGAGGAGTTCGCGGACCTGGCCGACGGTCGCGTGGTGCGTAAGCGCCTCACGGGAATGCTCTTTGTCTTTGGAGGAGGAGTGCATCTCGCGGTGGGGCCGTGCCTGGCCAACGACAACCAGGTCATCAACTTCATCAACAACCGCTTCATTGAGCGCAAGCTCGACCAGGGCTGCCTGCTCGGCCACGCCGCGGGCGTCTGCCTGAACGGGCGCGGCTTGGCCCTGGCCGGTTTTTCCGGCATGGGCAAGTCAACCCTCTCCTTGCATCTGATGAGTCGTGGAACCACTTTCGTGAGCAATGACCGGGTGATGGTCCGGGCCGGAGAACCCACGCCCGTGATGTACGGCGTGGCCAAGCAGCCGCGCATCAATCCGGGAACCGCGCTGCATAACCCCGATCTGGCCTGCATCATCTCCGACGAGGACAAGGCCAGGTTCGTGGCCTTGCCCCCGCAAAAGCTGTGGGACCTGGAACACAAATACGACGGACTCATTGATATTTGCTACGGCCCGGGCCGCTTCACGTTGGAAGCCCCCCTGAGCGGTCTGGTGATCCTCAACTGGCAACGCGATGCCGGTCCCGCCGTGGTGCGCCGGGTCGATCCGCTTCAGCGCCACGATTTGCTGGCAGCATTCATGAAGCCCACGGGTTTGTTCTATTTGCCAGCGCCTTCGGCCTTGCAGACAGACCCCGGCGTGGAGGAATACGCCGCACTCCTTTCGCATTGCGCGCTGTATGAAATTTCGGGAGGCATTGATTTCGATGCCGCGGCGGATGCCTGTCTGGGGTTCCTGAACGGGGATGGCATGACGGACAACGGAGAAGAGTGGTGAGTTCAAGCGTTGAACCGCTGCGCATTCGCGTGGCGCGCGAGGTACTGGTTCCGGACCGGATCAAACTGGAGCGCTACCGGCAGGTTCCCGCTCTGGGGCCACGCGTGCTTTTTTTCAGCGGCGGCACGGCCCTGCGCGACACCAGCGCCGAGTTGGTCCGCTATACCCATAATTCCGTCCACATCATCACGCCGTTTGACTCGGGCGGCAGCTCCGCGATTCTGCGTAAGGCCTTTGATATGCCCGCCGTGGGGGATATCCGCAACCGACTCATGGCCCTGGCCGACACGAGCCT
>JBFWMD010000139.1:0-4123 GCA_050251775.1 Desulfovibrio sp. | reverse complement strand
ATCCTCCTCGCTCAGCTCCGCAGAAGCGGAAATCTTGAACTCCTTGGTCCTCTGCCAGGACATCTTGAGTCTGTACGTCTTCATCTGCGTGGTCATCGTCCCGCCTCCCTGGTTCTGGGAGTCCAATCGCGGCAATAGGCAGGGGAGCCATGATGGCGCTCCACGAGCGATTGTTCGAGGCAGTAGAATCCATCCGGACCGACCGTCAGGTTGCCACACGTGGCGCAACAATGGTTCGCGGGGTCCAGATCGCTGGCAAATCGTTCGCAGGCCTCGGAAAACGGGTAGCATCCACCCGTCCAGCGACAACTCTCCACGTGCAGGCAACCGCAGATCGATGCGAAATAGAGGCATTCTCCGCAAAACCGCTGATTGTCCCGTCCGGGCTTGTATTTCGGGACGTAAAGCGTCATGCCGCCCCACTCTCCCGAATCCGGCAGGGTCGTCTTCATCTGCTTGGTCATCTGATCTTGACCTCCTTATCCCTTAATTTTTTCGAGCAATTCCCGCTTTCGCTTCGACCGTTGCCGCTCCTCCGCCACCATCTTCCCCAGCTCGTAGTAGGCGACCTCCTCCGGCGGCAGCAGCCGATAGCCCGTGCCCGCCAGGGCGGCCTCGGCCAGGCCGGGATCGTCCGTAACCGTGACCAGCGCGGCCAAAGCCTGGAGCGGCGTGGGCCGGTCTTCCTTGCTGGCCGCCGCCCAGTTGTTCAGGGCGTGGACAGACACCTCGTGCCCGGTCAGCCGTGAAATCTCCTCGGCCACAACCTCACGGCTGAGGCCGCACCGGATCAGCGCCAGGCTCAGCGCGCTCTGGACACCCTCGCACGTGCGCAGGGAGCCATTTTGCAGCCGTTGCGAGGGCAGGCTGGACAACGGCAACAGCATCTGGACCATACGACCGTCTGGTTTTCCCTTGCGGTTAGACATTGCGTCCCTGGATTGCAGCGGGTACAAAGTGATTCATAGTGGCTATGCGTTGATCGCGGTGGCCATCTCGCGGTCATCCACGATTTCGCCGTCCTTGATGCCCAAGGACACGGCGATGTTGTGGGACTGCCCACGCAAGGCGGCACGCTCGCCCCTCAGGATGCGCCGGGTCAGGTCGGCGTCGTAGCCGTGGGTTCTTGCCCACTCGGAGATACTGATGCCCTTGGAACGAAAATCATTTATGATTCTCTGGGCGCGGAGATTCCACTCCGTTTCTGCGGTGCGGTCCTTGTCCGTTGATACGTCTTGCTCCACCTGGGCGCACAACGCTTCGCGACTATTGGCCGCGTGTCCGCAGATCTCGGTGATGATGCACATATCGGGGAACCTCCCTTACGCGTTAATCGCGGTGGCGATGTCCTGCTCCCGCACGATCTCGCCGTCCTTGAGGCCCAGAGTCACGGCGATGCAGTGTGTTCTGCCGCGAGTCGGGTTGCGCCGCCCGGCCAGCACGTCGTAGACGAGGTTGGGCGGGAAACCGTTGGCAATGGACCAGTCCGAGATGGAGATGCCCTTGCGTCGAAATTCCTCTTTGATGTCCTTGGGGGTTCGAGACATGGTGTAATCCTTTGGTTTCCTTTTTTTTGGGGGGTGCGGGTGTGAACCGTTTCCCAACATGTGTGAATTATGAATAGTTCACTTTAGTGAACTCGTCAACAGAAAAAGGACACTTTGTTGTGCTTTTTGGTCAGCTCATAACTGAAGAACGCAAGCGGCTCGGATTGACTCAAGCCGCTGCCGCAGATGTTTGTGGGGTAACTCGCGGCATGTGGCTACGATATGAAAAGGGTAAGGCGTCGATGGGAAGTGATGTCCTGACTCGCTTTGTGCAAGCCGGGGCGGATGCGAACTATATTTTTACTGGCGTTCGCGCCGCGCCAATCTGCGATGCCGAAGAAGACGAGCTTGGCCCTCTTGCCCCGGAAGAGGCGGCTCTGATAAAGAACTATCGGCTGTGCCCAGCTGATGCCCGAAAGGCGCTTACGACAACGAGCAATCTTCTGGCACAACCGCAGGGCGGAAAACTGAAGGACGTGGGGTAAGTAATTCTCTAGCGATGAGGAGGGTCGTATGTCGGGAATCGTTTTGCTTGCGTTTGCTGGTGTGCCGCTTTGGGTTGCGTCCTGGGTGGTTATGAAACGCTCTCCGGAGAAGAAGCGTATTGCTCAAGTATTGTTCGCCGCTGGTGCGCTGCTGATGTTGCCAGGTATGGCAATGCACGCGAAGGAGAAGGTCACCGGGTGGGTGACGAAAAGCCCAGCGGAAACCAAACAAATAGTGCTGAAAGTCGAAGAGGGAATTTATTCCCACGATGCGAAATTGAATGAAAAATATGCAGTTTTTATCAAGGCTTGTTCGTCAAAAAACATACCGTTGGTTCTTGCTTCTGCGGATGCGGCTGCGAATGCGGCCAGCTTGGCCAGTTCGGAAATACTGTCTATCAGTATACCCTGGAATCTTCCCGATGAGGTGAAAGACGCGCTGGAGGAGGCTCGGCAATCCGCTGCCAACTCTTGTTTCCTGCGCGGAAAAAACGCGGAAAACGTCCTTGCGACGTTGACCGGAAAGGGCGAGCAGTATTCGACCACGGAACAGATCGTGTCAGACACCGAAAAGTATACAATGCGAGCCGCTCTGGCCCTGGGTTGGGCCAAGCAGGCGGCGGGTATTTCCGAATAGACCCCTCAGGCCGTCCATCCAGGCGGCCTTTTTAGTAACGCCCGTTACAGGCTTTTCTCGGTAAAGCGCGGTAGTCCAAAAGAAGGAGCCGGAAGGATCTCTCCTCCCGGCTCTGCGTCAGCGGCTACCGTCGTCTTTGCCTTCGGTCTTCGAGTCTCGGGTGAACACCCTGCCGGTTTGGGGTTGTTGGGTGTTCTTCGCGACTTCGATGGGCCGAATGGGCTCCGCCTCCTTCTTCGGGGGAGGCGGCGACGGAGTCTTTTTTTCCTCTGCCATTCCGCTCACCTCCTTTTGCCGCTGTTGCGTGTGTGTTCACCAGCCCAGGAACAGGTCAAGCCCGGCCAAGGCCGCGAAGCCTACGGACAGGAGCGTCAGCAATGACATGGATCGTAATTTTATTCCTTTTTGGTTTACTACTGCTGTTTGGCGACTGATTTCCGCGTCCAGGGCGGCGATCATGGAGGGGTAGAGCTTGGTCGAACCGGGTTCGGAAGCCATTTCATGCGCCATGGTGGCGAGGTTTGTGAAGTTGCCAAGCGGAAAGCATGCCTTGCCGCGTCCGCGAAGGGAGTCCACTCCCAGGACGAACGCGGAAAAGGCTCCCAGCAACGCCGTAGCGGCAAAGACAAAAAACCAGCCTGCGGGTACGCAGACCGCGCCGCCCCATTGAATGCCGCCGGATACAGCTTTGTAGAAAAAGCCCACCTCCAGCGTCGCCACCAAAGACGAAAGCCAGAGATACGTTCGCAGCAGTCCGGCTTGGTAGCTCGGAAGGTCCATGCTGACGTGCTTGTATTCGTCATACGCCGTCTTGGTCAGGACGGTGAGGGCCGCTTGATATTTGCCATTGTCGAAGTCGCTCATTCCCGCTCCTGGTTTTATTTTCGCAAGATATAGACGATAACGAAAAAGCCGTCCATCCAGGGGGCCTTTTTAGTAACGCCCGTTACAGGCTTTTCTTCCCATCTCCTCCTATGCTGGGGCCTGCTTCGTTCGGGGTCGCGATCCGCGCGGCTCCAAAACCGAGGAGGCCTGCCGATGTTTTCCTTGTCCCGTCTGCCCCGCATGACGACCCCGTCCCTCGTGGCCCTGGCGCTGCTCGCGCTCGTGGCCCTGGCCGCGCCCCAGCAGCTGCCGATCATCGCCTACAAGCTCGCGCTCGTGGTGGGTGCGGGCGTGGCGGGCTACGGCCTGGACCGTGCTCTGTTTCCCTACGCCCGCCCCCACGCGGTGGACGCTTCCGGCGATGAACTTGTTCTCGACGCGAAGCTGAAATTATTCCTTGTGGCCCAGGGCCGCCGCGCCGTGATCGTGGCCGCCGCCATGGTGGCCGTGGGACTGGGGCTGTAGCCATGTTCCCGTTCAGAGCGTTCATAGCGCGTTATCTGGCGTGGATCGCGTTTGTTTTGGCGGTGTTTTTTTTGATCGTGCTGCCCCTGGTTTTTCCCAGTCAG
>JBFWMD010000138.1:0-4272 GCA_050251775.1 Desulfovibrio sp. | reverse complement strand
GTAGCCGAGGGTCAGGGAGTCGAAGGTGATGTTCAGGCCCGCGATAGTGATGGTTCCAGAATTGCTTCCGTCGAGCTCGGGCATGCCGGACCAGGTCCCAGTGGCGATGGCCTCGCCGAAGACCTTGGCCCAGGCGGGCTGGTTGTCGCGGTAGTCGCCGCCGGAGTAGAAGGCAAGCTGATATGCGGTGTGATCCGTGTAGGACTTGTTGAATTCGTAGACGCTGACGGTAAGGTCACTGTTCAACTTGACCACGTAGTCCCAGGTGCTGTCATTGTTGGTATTCACAAACAGGTCGCCGGAACTGAGGCTGGAATAAAGGTTCTGATACTGGTCAACGGTGAAAAAAATGCTGACGCTCTGAAGTGTGTTTCCGCTGACCACGGCTTCACCGCCGGAAATGTCCGGCATGCCGATCACGTCTTTGTTGTTTTCCTGAAGTGTCCCCCAACCGTCCCAGTGCGTCACTGTGTCCTCGAAAGTCCAGACGTCCGCCTGCGCGGGCAGGGCGGAGAGCGCCAGGAACATCATGACCACGAAAGTCATCATCTTACGCATGTCCAATTCCCCCTAGGTTGCTTCACGCCTTTTTCTGATCGTGGGCCAAATTTACCCTCCCAGGTGTTTTGGCAACAATCGGGCGGAAGTATGATTTTACCAGCCGAATAATTCATGCTTTGGTATGGTCGGAACGAATTACCCGTTTCACATGCAAAGCAACCGGGATGCCACGCGGCAAACCGGAAGAGATTGCCTATCCGGAAGCGTAAAAAGGGCGCGTGTGATTGCGCTCCTTTGGAATGCTGGTATATAAGCCAGTCTTGAGAGGGGGACCCATGAAACGCTATCGTCTTTGGGGATTGGCACTCGCCTGCCTGTGGAGTCTGCTCGCGGTTGGCTTCGCGACAGGCGGGCATTCCTCAGGAAAGCCTTTGACCATTGTTGGGGACAAGGCCTATGCCCCGTTTGAGTTCACCGGGCCTGACGGAGAACCGCGTGGTATTTTGGTGGACTATTGGGAGGAGTGGTCCAAGGAGACGGGTATTCCTATTCGCTACCGGCTGGTTTCCTGGCTGGAGGCCACGAAGATGCTGGAAAGCGGGGAGGCGAACGCTGTTTCCGGTCTGTTCCGTACGCCGGAGCGGGCTTCCCAGTTCGATTTTGGTCGGCCCTTCTGCAAGGTGGAGGCGGGGATTTTTTACCACGACAGCCTGCTGGGCGTTCGGACGCTGGACGATCTTCAGGGATTCGAAGTGGGCGTTGTTCAAGGCGACTATGCCGTGGAGTATCTGGCCGGGCACGCTCCGGGGTTGAAGACCACGCTTTTCAAGGATTACGAAGCTCTTGTCCGGGCTGCGCTGCGGAACCAGATCCAGGTGTTCGTGGGAGACCGGCCCGTGATTCGTTTTCTGCTGGCCCGGTATTCCGATGGGCAGAACTTTCGCATGGCCTCGGAACCGCTCTACACCGAGAACCTTCAGCCCGCTGTCCGCAAGGGGGACGGCGTCACCCTTGCATTGCTGGACGGGTATTCCGGCGTGGTCCCGAGTGAACGCATGGAGCGTATTGTGGAGGCGTGGACCGGGAGCGCGCCCTGGAGCGCCATTCCCTGGATCTGGCTCATGGGGGCCGCGCTTCTGTTCGTTCTTGCGGTGTTGCTGATTCTTTTCCGGCATTACAGGCTGCTCAGACGCATTGGCTGGACTTCGGAATCCCTGACGCGCAGCGAGGAGCGTTATCAACTCGCCGTTCTTGGCTCCAACGACGGCATCTGGGATTGGGACCGGGATACGGATGCGGTTTACTATTCGCCGAGATGGAAGAGCATCATCGGATATGAGGATCATGAACTTCCCAACCGCATTGAGGAATGGAAGTCGCGAATTCATCCGGAGGATTTTGATCGTGTCATGGAGGCGAACCAGTCCCTCTTTGATACGAACGCGCAATTTTTCGAAGTCGAGTACCGCCTGCGGCACAAGGACGGCTCCTGGCGTTGGGTCTGCGGTCGTGGAACCTGTCTGCGCGATGCGCAGGGGGCGGTCCGGCGCATGGCCGGCGTGCATTCTGACCAGACGACGCGGCGAAGAATGGAGGACAGTCTGCGCCGCAGCGAGGAGAGTCTCAGGGAAATTCTCGACAACATGATGGACGGATTCTACCGCACGGACATGAGCGGGCGGGTGATTATGGCCAATCCGAGAATGCGCGAGATGCTGGGGTATGGCCCTGATGAGCAACCCGAAGGCAAGGAGTACGCCTCGGATTTTTATTTAAATCCCGAGCAGCGGCAGCCCGCCCTGGAAAAGATCATGGCCGAGGGCGCAGTGGCCGCCTACGCAGTGACACTCCAGCATCGCGACGGCAGTCCCGTGGAGGTGGAGTCCAATTCCCGGCTGATCCGCGACCCGAACACCGGGGAGCCCGTGGGCATCGAGGGCGTGGTGCGCGATGTGAGCGAACGGCGGCGGCACGAATCGGAGCTTCAGCGGCTCATCGCACGGTTGGAGGCCAAGAATGAGGAACTGGAGCGCTTCACCTACACCGTGTCACACGATCTCAAGAGTCCGATCATCACCATCAAGGGATTCCTCGGGCTGCTGGAACGGGATTTCCAACGCGGGGACAGGGAGCGGATTCAAAATGATTTTCAGCGGATCAACAGCGCCGCCGACAAGATGGAGTTGCTGTTGCGGGAGCTTTTGGAGCTGTCGCGCATCGGCAGGATGGACAATCCCCTGGTCCGCGTTTCCCTGGCAGAGATCGCCCGGGAGGCTCTGGAACTCTCCCAGGGGTTGCTTGGAGAGTCGGAATATTTGATCCAGGGGGTGGAAACCCTGCCGGAGGTGCTTTGCGATCGCCCGCGCATGGTGCAGGTGTTCCTGAATCTCTTCAGCAATGCCGTCAAATTTCGTGCGCCCGGAATCCCCCTGGTCATCCAAATCCGCTCTTCGGTGCAACGGGATGCGGTCGAGGTCCGGGTGGAGGACAACGGCAGCGGAATCAATCCCGCGTATCTGGAAACCATCTTTGGCCTGTTTCAGCAGCTTGATCAGAACCGGGAGGGCTCGGGACTCGGCCTCGCCCTGGTCCGCCGGATCATAGAAAACCATGGCGGTCGCATCTGGGCGGAATCCCAGGGGCTGGGAAAGGGCACGGCCTTTGTTTTCACGCTGCCGCATTCCGCGTTTTCAAAGCCCTGAACAACAAGAGGGGCCGAAGCCCCCCTGCCGGATTCTCCGTTCAGATCGTCAGCCCCCGAACCAGCCGGGGCTGATGACCTGAAGGGCCTTGGTGTAGTTCACGCGCAGCTTTTCAAGCTTGCCTCCAAGTTCCGATTCCTTGTCTGAGAGGCTCACAGGGCAGAGCTCGAGCATCTGGCCGCGAACCGCTTCGATTTCCTTGACTGTGGACTTGATCAGGTTGAGGGTGTCGGCCAGCTTTTCCTGATCTCTGGAGTCGAGATTCCCGACATCCACGAGAACGTCATAGAGGCGGGCCTTCCAGGCGTTCAGCTCCATTTCCAGTCCCTTGCAGTAGTGCGCAACGGCCGCCTGCTTGGAAACTCCGGAACCGCATCCGTCTATTCCTCCGCAACTGGGGCAGGGGCCCGGATAATCCATGTTCGCCATACGGTCCTCCAGTTTTTATGAGAATGATTATCAAATTTGATAATAGCCCAGAGAGGGGATTGTGTAAAGGAGGGATAAAGGTTTTTGGGGGTCAACGGAGGGTGCTGAAAAAACGTCTGTGCTATAATTATTTGAAATAAAATTGGAAATTGAATTTCACGCGCGTCGGAAAATAACACGGGGGGAGAATTGACAAAGGCGGGCAAAAGGTTTTGTATTGCCGCACTTATTCTCAGGGCGGGGTGAAATTCCCCACCGGCGGTGATCCGGCCAGGCGTCGGCAGCCCGCGAGCGCTCTCACGTGTGCGGAGAGGTCAGCAGATCCGGTGTGATTCCGGAGCCGACGGTTACAGTCCGGATGGAAGAGGGTAAGGCAGTCACCGACCTGCGCGGGTGGATCGCCCGCGTCGGCTGTTCCGCGTTCTGCGGGCGGCTGTCCTTTCTGTGCCCTGATTCTGGTAACGTGGTTTTCCTGAAGGAGTTTTACCATGAATCAGTCTTTGCTTTCCCGTTTTGGAGATTCCGTGGAGCGGGTCCGAACCGCGCTGGATGCCCTACAACAGGGCGGCGGGGTGCTCGTCACCGATGACGAGGACCGCGAAAACGAGAGAGACCTGATCTTCCCGGCGGAGACGCTCAC
>JBFWMD010000137.1:0-4734 GCA_050251775.1 Desulfovibrio sp. | reverse complement strand
CCCCCCCCCCCCGGGCCGCCGGAGGCAATAACAATGCACGCAACCGAATCCATGGACGAGTTTGATCGCAAAATCCTGAACATCATCCAGTCGGAATTCCCCATTGATCCGCGCCCCTACGCCGTGGTGGGCGAGCAGGTCGGCCTTTCCGAGTCCGAGACGCTGGAGCGGGTCAACCGGCTGCGCGACTGCGGCGTGATCCGCCGCATCGGCGCGAACTTCGGTTCGCGGCAACTGGGCTGGCGCAGCACGCTGTGCGCGGCCAAGGTCCCGGAGGACCAGCTCGACGCGTTCGTGGCCGAGGTCAACCGCCACGACGGCGTGACGCACAACTATCTGCGCGAGAACGAGCTGAACGTCTGGTTCACGTACATCGGCCCGGACTGGGAGGACGTGCAGGCGACCCTGGCGGAGATCAGCGCCAGGACAGGCATCAAGGTGCTCAACCTTCCGGCGGACAAGATGTTCAAGATCAAAGTCGATTTCAACGTGGAGGAATAGTCCGCATGGGCAAAAAAACCATTCTTTCCCCTTCGCTGCTTTCCTGCGACTTCGCCCGGCTGGCGGACGAGTTGCAGGCGCTGGAGGCCGCCGGCCTGGAGTGGGCGCACCTGGATGTCATGGACGGCCTGTTTGTGCCGAACATCACCTTTGGCCCGCCTGTGATCAAGGCCATGCGCAAGCATTCCAAGCTGTTTTTCGACACGCACCTGATGATCGAACGGCCGGAGCGATATGTCGATGAATTCGCGGATGCGGGCTGCGACCTGATCTGCGTGCATGCCGAGGCCACGCACCATCTGGAGCGGGCCGTTTCAGCCATTGCGGCCCATGGCGTGAAGTGCGCGGTGTCCCTGAACCCGGCCACGCCCTGCGACGCGGTCAAGTATCTGCTGCCACAACTGGACATGGTCTTGCTCATGAGCGTGAACCCCGGCTTTGGCGGCCAGAAGTTCATTCCCTTCTGCCTGGACAAGGTCCGGGAGTTGCGCGGCATGATCGACGCGGCGGGGAGCAAGGCGCTGATCCAGGTGGACGGCGGCGTGACCATGGAAAACTGCAAGTCCCTGGCGGACGCGGGCGCGGACGTGCTGGTTTCCGGTTCGGCCTTCTTCAACTTTCCGCCCTATGCCGAACGGCTCAAGGCTTTTGAGGCCGCCTGGGCCTGACCCAAGCTGCCCTCTTCCAACTGAAATAGATAAGCCCCTGCTTCGGCAGGGGCTTTTTTGTTGCACGATTATTACAGATCATAAATATTCATTTATCACTTATTCACTTGACAATTGAGCCTGGTCAAAATTATGAGATAAGGCAAAAGCACCGCGGTGGGCATCCGTACGAAGCAGTTCCGGTCCACGCACAACGGAATGGAATTGTTTTCGAAGCAATGCCAGGCAATAAGGAACCCACCGGGCTTTGAACCTCGGGTCCGTGAATGAACAAGTGCATCGCGCTGCTGGCGCTGGCGCTCTGCGTCCTCCCCCAGGTCGCATTGTCAGGCGACCAAAACTACGGACATCTCCAGGCACGGCTGCTGCGCGTGGTGGATGGGGACACCATTGTGGTGGACATTCCCGGCTATCCGGACATTGTGGGCCGGAATATTTCCGTGCGTCTGGCCGGGTGCGACACGCCGGAGCTGCGCGACAAACGCGTCGAGGTCCGACGCCTGGCCGTGGAGGCCAGGGAACTGGTGCGCACGGTGCTGGCCAACTGCCGCGTGCTTGAGCTGCGCAACGCACGCCGGGGCAAATACTTCCGCATCGTGGCCGACGTGAACGCGGACGGGGAAGACTTGGCGGCCCTGCTCATCCGCGCGGGTCTGGGCAGGCCCTACGACGGCGGCAAAAAGAGCTGGTGAGCGCGGCGGTTCAAGGACGCGAGGGATGAGGTCCGCTGCGGCTCAGGGTTGCGGCGCGGCCAGGGGAGTAATTTTGGCCAGGTCCGCCTCCAGCCGGGCAAAGACCGCGCCCACGCCCCGTCGCAGGCCCGAGGCCAGTTCCGACGGCGCTTCCGAGGCCAGGGGCACGCGCTCCTCGTAGCTGCCGGAAAAAACAATGTCGTTGTGCGCGGTGCTCTCATCCAGCAGCAGGAACTGCATTTCCACCACGGCAACGGGCGCGGAACCGGAAAAGTCGCCATACAGGGCGTTGGCCGTGCCCTCCAGGGTCAGCGTGGCCCCGGCCATGCTGGCGTCGTCCAGGACATGGGCGAAGAGTCCGGAATTTTCCAGCCATTGGCGCAGGCCCTGGCCGAGCATGTCCGCCGGAGGCACGAACCAGGTGTTGTAATAGTCCGAATTGAAGGCGGCCCCGGCGCTGCGGAAGACCATTTCCCGGCCGCTGCACAGCGGGGAGACCTGCACCCGGCGCAACCGCAGATTGGGCGCGCCCACAGGGGCGGCCTGGTGCTCGAACCGCTCGGAGCGCTCGGGCCGCAGGTCGAAGTGACGTTTTTCCACGGCGGGCCGCTTCAAGCCCGCGCACCCGGCCAGCAGCGCCGCTGAGAGCGCCAGAACCAGACATGCCCCCAGGAGTCTCTCTCCGGGAAATCCCGGACGTGCCGACAATGCCGGACGCGTCCCCTCGCTGCGAAGAATGCTCATATTCATTTCGCCCATTTTCTTGTTCATTGCTTGTCTCCCGTGGACCGGTCCGGCAGTTCGCGCACGGGCGGCTCGCCAAAGAGCATGCCCGAGGGATAGCGCCGGGCCTCCTGGGTGAGTTCCCGCAGGTCCTGCACCAGAAGGCGCAGGCCCTCCATGATCTCCTGCACATTGCCCTGTTGCCCGGCCACCATGCCGTTGACGCGGTTGAGCAGTTCGTGGAGCTTGGCCGAGGCCGCCGTGGCCTCGCGCGAAGCCTCGTCCACCCGGCCGGCCAGCGTGGCCAGATCCGCACCGGGCTGCTGGAGCGCCTTGTCCAACTGGATCGACGCGGATTTCAGCGCTGCAAAGGTCACGCGCATGTCCGCCACTGTGGCCACCATGTCGTTGCCGGAGCGGTCCAGAATGTCGTGCAGATCCCCCATGACCAGAGAGGCGTTGGGCAACAGCTTCGCGGTCTCGGGATGGCTCAGCAGGGTGTTGATGCGCGCGAAGATCCCCTCGGTCTGCTCCAGGTTGGCCGCGAGCAACTCGCCCAGGGTCTTGGCATCGGCCTGCTCCAGAAAGCTCCCGAGGTTGTCCGTGACGCGCTTGAGACCCCGGAGGATGCCCTCCACGTCATCCCGGTTGATGCCGCCCACGGCGTCGCTCATGCTTGTGACCGCCTCCTCCAGACGGCTCAGCGTGCTGGGGGCGGACGGAATGTACAGATGCTCCGGTTCCCAGGAAATGGGCAGGGGCGGATTGCTCTCCGGGTCAAGATAGTCAATGCCCAGATAGAGCTGGCCCGTGATGCCCACGGAGGTGGGCCGGATGCGCAGCCCGCGCTTCACATCCACCCTGATCTGCTCGCCGATCTCGGCCTTGGGCCGGTTCAGGAAGGTTTCGTCCGTCAGCTCGCACTCCACGAACACGTAGCGGTAATCGCTCTTGCTCACCGTGGTGTAACGGCCCATGACAAAGCCGATGCGCGAGACAGAACCGATTTTGACCCCCCGGTACTTGACCGGCGAGCCCACTTCCAGCCCGTTGACCGACTCGTTGAAGTAGGTTTCGAGCATCAGGGAGGAATTGAAGAACCGGCCCGCGCCCAGGACGAAGACCACGAAGAGCAGCAGGACTGTGCCGCCGATGATGAAGAGTCCCAGTCGATAGTAGCGTTGTTGGCTCATGCCCTCTCCTGGATGATCCCTGTTCCGGGGGGTTCCGGCTTGCTCCCGCCGCGCAGGAAGAACCGCCGCACTTCCGGGTCCTTGGCGTGGTCCCGCAGTTCGCGCGGGTCCCCCTGGGCCACGATCCCACGGGTGCGCTTGTCGAGCATGATGATCCGGTCCGCAATGGTGTAGATGCTGTCCAGCTCGTGCGTGACCACCACAAAGGTCGCGCCGAGCGTCCGCGAAAGCCGGATGATCAACTGGTCCAGCTCGGCGGAGGTCACGGGATCGAGCCCCGCCGAAGGTTCGTCAAGAAACAGAATCCGCGGATCCAGGGCCATGGCCCTGGCAATGGCCGCGCGTTTGCGCATGCCCCCGCTGATCTCGGCGGGCAGCAGCCCGGCGGCCTGTGAAAGCCCCACCAGGCCGAGTTTCAGCAGGGCCACGGCCCGCACCGCATCCGGTGGCAGGTCCGTGAACTCCTCCAGGGGCAGGGCCACGTTCTCCAGCAGGGTCATGGAGCCGAAGAGCGCCCCGCTCTGATACATGACCCCGATGCGGCGCAGGAGCGCGTCCCGCTCGGCCCCCTCGGCCGAGGCCATGTCCCGCCCGCCGATGAGCACCTCGCCGCTGCGCGGGGGCCGCAGGCCGATCATGTGCTTGAGCAGCGTGGATTTGCCGCAGCCCGAGCCACCCAGAATCACGAAAATTTCTCCGGACCGCACCTCGAAGCTGACCCCGTCGAGAATCACGGTGGAGCCATAGGCCGCCACCAGATTCCGCACACTCACAACGGGTTCGGTCACATTCTGTTCCAAAACCATGCGCTAGATTCCCAGCAGGTAAAAGGCCACGGCAAAGAGCCCGTCGGCCACGGCGATGAGGATGATACCGCTGACCACGGCTCCGGTGGTGGAGCGCCCCACGGCTCCGGCCCCGGCCCCGGTTCCCATGCCGCGCATGCAGCCCGCGCCC
>JBFWMD010000136.1:0-4760 GCA_050251775.1 Desulfovibrio sp. | reverse complement strand
AAAGGAGCAAGATTAATGGCAAGAGAAAAGAAATCGATGGACGGGAACACGGCGGCGGCGCATGTGTCCTACGCCTTTACGGAGGTTGCGGGGATCTATCCGATCACGCCGTCCAGCCCGATGGCCGACTATGTGGACCAGTGGTCGGCGGCGGGCCGCAAGAACATCTTCGGCAGCACGGTAAACGTGGTGGAGATGCAGTCGGAAGGCGGGGCGTCGGGGACGGTGCACGGCTCGCTGGGTGCGGGGGCGCTGACCACGACGTACACGGCGTCGCAGGGGCTGCTGCTGATGATCCCCAACATGTACAAGATAGCGGGCGAGCTGCTGCCCGGAGTATTCCACGTTTCGGCCCGGTCGCTGGCGACCCACGCGCTGAATATTTTCGGGGACCATTCCGACGTGATGGCGTGCCGCCAGACGGGGTTCGCCATGCTGGCCGAGAGCAATCCCCAGGAGGTCATGGACCTTGGCGCGGTGGCCCATCTGTCGGCCATCAAGGGCCGCGTTCCCTTTCTGAGCTTTTTCGACGGCTTCCGGACCTCTCATGAGATCCAGAAGATCGAGATCTGGGATTACGACGACCTGGCGGAGATGTGCGACATGGACGCGGTGGACGCGTTCCGCAAGCGCGCCCTGAACCCGGAGCATCCCGTGATGCGGGGCTCCAACCAGAACGGCGATATTTTCTTCCAGAACCGGGAAGCGTCGAACAAGTACTACGACGCGATTCCCGGCATCGTCGAGGAATATATGGGCAAGGTCAACGCGAAGATCGGCACCAACTATCAGCTGTTCAATTACTACGGCGCGCCCGACGCGGAGCGCGTGATCATCGCCATGGGCTCCGTCTGCGACACGGTCGAGGAGGTCGTCGACTACCTCAACGCCAACGGGGAAAAGGCGGGCCTGATCAAAGTGCGGCTTTTCCGCCCGTTTGCCTCGGAGAAACTGATCGGAGCCATTCCCGCCACCGCGAAGAAGATCGCCGTTCTGGACCGCACCAAGGAGCCGGGCGCGCTGGGCGAACCGCTGTATATGGACGTGGTTACGGCGCTGGCCAACGCCGGGATGACAAACACCGTGATCGGCGGGCGTTACGGCCTTGGTTCCAAGGACACGCCTCCCTCCAGCATTTTCGCGGTTTTCGAGGAGCTGAAGAAGGCCGCCCCGAAGCGCCAGTTCACCATCGGCATCGTGGACGATGTGACGGGGCTTTCCCTGGAGGAGAAGCCCGCCCCCAACACCGCGGCTCCCGGCACCATCGAGTGCAAGTTCTGGGGTCTGGGCGGGGACGGCACCGTGGGCGCCAACAAGAATTCCATCAAGATCATCGGCGACCATACGAATAAATATGTGCAGGCATACTTCCAGTACGACTCCAAGAAGACAAGCGGCATCACCGTCAGCCATCTGCGCTTCGGCGACAAGCCCATCCGGAGTCCCTACTATATCAATAAAGCGGATTTCGTGGCCTGTCATAACCCCTCCTATGTCATCAAGGGGTATAAGATGGTCCGCGACGTGAAGCCCGGCGGCGTGTTCCTGATCAACTGCCAGTGGACGCCGGAAGAGCTCAACGAGCATATGCCGGCCATCGCCAAGCGCTATATCGCGAAGAACAAGATCCGGCTTTACACCATCAACGCGATCGACCTTGCGGTCAAGCTGGGGATGGGCAAGCGCACCAACACCATACTGCAGTCCGCCTTTTTTGCCCTCGCCAAGGTTATCCCGCAGGAGGAAGCCGTCGGCTACATGAAGGACGCGGCCACTCACAGCTATCTCAAGAAGGGCCAGGACGTCGTGGACCGGAACCACAAGGCCATCGACGCGGGCGCCAGCGCGCTGGTGAAGATCGAGATACCGGCCGACTGGGCGGACGCCGTCGACAACAGGGGACCCGAGCAGCTCACCGGCAGGCCGGAACTGGTGAAGATGGTGAAGGACCTCATGCAGCCCATGGGCAGGATGGACGGCGACAGCCTTCCGGTTTCCGCGTTTGTTTCTCATGTGGACGGCACCTTCGAGCAGGGCGCCACCGCGTACGAGAAGCGCGGCGTGGCCGTGACCGTGCCGACCTGGAATCAAGACACCTGCGTGCAGTGCAACCAGTGCGCTTACGTCTGCCCGCACGCCACCATCCGCCCCTACGCGCTGACGGCCGAAGAGCTGGCCGCCGCCCCGGCGGGGACCAAGAGCGCGCCCTTCAAGGCGGGCAAGGGCAAGGGCGTCTACACCTACGCCCTTGCGGTCTCTCCGCTGGACTGCATGGGCTGCGGCGTGTGCGTGGGAGTATGCCCCACGAAGAGCCTTTCCATGGTGCCTCAGGAGCAGGAAAAGGGCCAGCAGGCCGTGTTCGATTACATGGTTGCCAAGGTTGCCTCCAAGCCCGACGTGGAAGACACCACAAGCATCAAGGGCAGCCAGTTCAAGACTCCGCTGCTTGAGTTCTCAGGCTCCTGCGCGGGCTGCGCGGAGACCTCATACGCCCGCCTGATCACCCAGGTGTGCGGCGACCGGATGTATATCACCAACGCCACCGGCTGCTCTTCCATCTGGGGCGGCCCGGCCGCGACCTCTCCGTACACCGTGGATCGAAACGGGAAGGGCCCCGCCTGGGCGAATTCCCTGTTCGAGGACAACGCCGAGCACGGCTTCGGGCTGTATCTGGGGCAGAAGGCCATCCGCGGCCGCCTTACGGAGAAGGTCAGGGAACTGGCGGAAACGACGAAATATCCGGACAAGAAGGCCCTGTGTGAAAAATGGCTGGAGACGCTGGACGACGGAGTGGCCAACGGTCCCGCGACCGACGCTCTCGTCGCCCGCCTGGAGCAGGAGCCCGAATGCCCCCATACCCGGGAGATACTGCCCTACAAGGAGTATCTGGCCAAGAAGTCGGTCTGGATCTTCGGCGGAGACGGCTGGGCCTATGACATCGGCTACGGCGGTCTGGACCATGTGCTGGCCTCCGGCGAGGACGTGAACGTCATGGTCTTCGACACCGAGGTATACTCCAACACCGGCGGGCAGGCTTCCAAGGCCTCCAATCTCGGCCAGGTGGCGCAGTTTGCGGCGGCCGGCAAATCGGTGGCGAAGAAGAGCCTTGCCGAAATCGCGATGCAGTACGGCTATGTCTACGTGGCTCAGGTGGCCATGGGCGCCAATGCCAACCAGACCCTCAGGGCCATCACCGAGGCGGAAGCCTACCACGGCCCGTCGCTGGTGATCGGGTACGCCCCCTGCGAGATGCATTCCATCAAGGGCGGCATGACGAACTGCCAGTCCGAGATGAAGCGCGCCGTGGACTGCGGCTACTGGAATCTTTTCCGGTTCAATCCCAAGAACAAGGCCGAGGGGAAGAATCCCTTCACCCTGGACAGCAAGACGCCGGCCGGCGGCTACCGGGAGTTCCTGATGAACGAGGCCCGCTACGCCGCCCTGACCCAGTCCTTCCCGGATCGCGCCGAGAAGCTCTTCACCGAGTCCGAGGAATACGCCAAGGCAAGATACGAGCATTTGCAGAAGCTCGTTGAGCTCTATAAATGATCAAAAATAGGAAACGGCTGAACCTTTGGTTCAGCCGTTTCCTTATAGGGTTCCCTTAAAGTTCGATCTGCGTCCATTTCCCGCTTCGGACCCGCCAAACGGTGGTGACCATACGGATCACCTGGTCCAGCGCAAGAGCAAGCCAGGCTCCCACAAGACCCAGCCCAATGGGAAAAGCGAGAAACCAGGTGAGCACCGGCCGGATGAGGGAGACGCTCGTCAGCGATACAACGGCGGTGAAGCGGGTATCGCCCGCCCCCCGCAGGCAGCCGAACATAATAATCTGCGCGGTCTGCACATGGATGATACAGGCGATGATCACCATGACGGAGCCGCCCAGGGAAAGGATCCGGGGTTCTGTGTTGAAAAGAGAGATGAGCCAGAACCTCCCGAAGTAAAAGAAAACCGAAAGAAAACTGCAGATGATAAAAGCAACCCGCTGGGCGAGCGAGCTGTACAGCTTGCCCATATCGGGCCGGGAACGGCCGAGGCTTTGGCCCACCAGGGTGGAAACCGCCGTTCCCAGACCGTCTCCCACGGCAAAGGTGATATTGATGATATTCATACAGATCTGATGAACGGCGAATTCCAGGGTGCCGAGGGCTGCCACGATCTTGGCGTAGACAAAGAAGCCAATCCGCAGGCACACCTGTTCGGCCATGGCCGAAAGGGCCACCCTGCCAACGCTGGAGAGAGTGGCTCTGTCAAAACGCCATGGGACGTCGGTAAAGACGGAAACGAAACTGTCGCGTCGGAGGATGGAGAAGAGCGCCAGAAAAAAGGATACCACGCTGCCCAGGGAGGTGGCAACGGCGGCTCCCGCCACTTCCAGCCGGGGGAAAGGACCGATTCCGTTGATGAGCAGGTAATTGAACAGGACGTTTACCAGATTGGCCGCCAGATTGGTGGTCATGGAGATCCGGGTATTGCCGCACCCGCGCTGGGCGGCGTTTATGGTAAGTGTCAGGGAATTAAAAACATGTCCCAGCATCACGATCTTAAAATAAATGGTGGCGTCCTCCAGAATGGAAGAATCAGCTCCCGCGAAGGAAATTAGAGGCCGGGCAAAGGCAACCCCGAGCGCGGAGAGCGCGCCGGCCAGGAGCAAACTGAGGATAAGACACTCTTTCATACAGCGGTTGGCCCCGTCCCGGTCTTCCTGGCCCGTCCGCCTTGCCACCACGGCGGTGACCCCGAAATTGAGAGATACA
>JBFWMD010000135.1:0-5211 GCA_050251775.1 Desulfovibrio sp. | reverse complement strand
TTCCCCGAGCAATGGGCCGTGCCGCCACGATCGACTTGCGTGCCACGTCCCGTACATTTTTCTCCGCATCCATGCATCGTATGACGCCGTCCCCCAGGGCAGCTCCCAAAGAACGTATCTTTGAAACCATATGCGCGAACACATCCGGCTCCAAGGAGGCTTTGTGATCGCCCCCTTCCATGGTGCGATCAAGAGTGATGTGTTTTTCAACGCAAGACGCCCCAAGTGCTACGGCGGCTATGGCCAGTTCGTGATCCTGGCTGTGGTCGGAAAATCCCACGGGGAGTTCGAACCGGGCGGCCAGAGTCGGCAATGCCCGCAGGTTGGCGTCACTCCACTCCGAGGGATAGGCGGACACGCAATGCAGCAGCATGACCTGCGGTGTTCCCGAAAGGGCCCCCAGTGCAGCGGCAATCTCCTGCTCGTCGGCCATACCGGTGGACATGATCACGGGCAGACCCTTCGCAGCGATATGCTGCAGCAAAGGGATGTTCGTCAGTTCGCCGGACGGAATCTTGAGGAACTCAACCCCCAGTTCCACCAACATGTCCACACTGGGTTCGTCAAACCCGGAGGCGCAGAACAAGATGCCGTGCGCCTCGCACCGCGCCTTGAGCCTCGTCATTTGTTCCCTGTCGAGACGCATCCGGCAGAGCCGGTCGTGCTGGGATTCAGCAGTGCCCGTGGCCTTGATCTGGTACTCGGCCTTGGGCGCATCCCTAGCAATCATGCATCCCGGCTGAAACGCCTGGAACTTCACCGCATCTGCACCCGCTTCCACAGCCGCGTCCACGAGCTTTTCGGCGATGGAGAAGTCCCCGTTATGGTTACACCCGGCCTCGGCGATGATGAACACATTGCCCGGCCCAAACAAGCTCAGATCAAACATGCGATTCCTTATAAATGCATGGGGTGGGCGGGAACACCAGCCACTCGCCCGCCAACGGGCACGTCGCGGGTCACGACCGCGCCCGCCGCGATCATGGCCCCGTCGCCAATGTTCACGCCGGGGATAATCGTTGCGCCAGCAAAAACCGTCGCGCCGCGCCCCACCCGGACATGACCGGTAAGCACCGCACCGGGGGCAATGTTCGCATACGCACCCACAACGCAATCGTGTTCGATGACGACGCCGGCGTGGATCATTGCGAATTCGCCGACCGAAGCAAAGGGCTGGATCACGGCGCAAGCATTGACGATAGTGCCGTGGCCCACGGTCGCGCTGTCCGAAATCGCCGCACGGGGATGCAGCGCGGTCGCGAACAAGGGCTCCTCCGCTTTCAGCGATTCCACTATTCGCGCCTTTCCCTCGGCAGTCGGGCAGCAGACCAGCAGCTCCGGACGCCCCATGCTCACGTACTCTCTGCGGAGGTCGTCCAGACCTCCGCAGACGGGGAGCCCCGCAAACTCAGCATGGTCGGTCACAGGCACGGCAGAATACAACCGTGGTTTTCCGTCGTTTAAAAGACGAAAGATTTCGGCGGCATACTTTGCCTGGGCCCCCAGCCCGACGATCACGGTGGATGCGTCCATGGTCAATACAGGTTCACCACGGTTTCCACGACGTAATCCATCTCCTCCTTGGTCAGGCGAGGATGGTTGGGCAGACCGATGATTCGTCCCGCATTCTTCTCGGCCACAGGAAGCGACAGCGCCTTGTAGTCCGGCGGGCTGTTTCGCGGGTCCTCGCCCACACGCTCCAGCACCTTCTGCCGGGAAAGCGGTTCCTTGTAGCGCTGGCGCACCTCGACCCCCTTCTCGCGCAGTTTCGCAACGACCTCCACGGGATCAATGCCTTGCTCCACGTTGATGATCAGGGGACACCAGAAGAAGGTGTGGCGGACATCCGGAGAAAAGACCGGCAGCGAGAACCAGCCGCCGGTGTGTTCCGCTAGACGGTCCAGGATATAGTTGCAGTTCTTGATCCGCTGTTCGTTGTAGGTTTCCAGTTTTTTCAACTGCACCAGCCCGATGGCGGCCTCAAGCTCAGTCATCCGGTAATTGTAGCCCAGATATTCATGGTCGTCCCTGTTGATCAGCCCGTGACTGCGCAACTTACGGGCCATATCGAGCCATTCCGTATTGTCGGAGGTGATCAGTCCCCCCTCACCGGTAGTGATGTGCTTGGTGGCGTAGAAGGAAAAAGCTCCCATGTGGCCGATGGAACCCACACGCCGCCCCTTGTACTCGGTTCCGTGCGCCTGGGCGCAGTCCTCGATGACCACAAGTCCATGCTTTTCGGCCACGCTCATGATTCTGTCCATATCGCAGGCATTGCCGAAATAGTGCACAGGAATGACCGCCTTGGTACGCGGTCCGACCACTTTAGCCAGCTGTTCGGGGTCCATGCAAAAACTATCGGGATCAATGTCCGCGAAAATCGGCGTGGCCCCCTGGTGCATGACCGAAGTAATGGTGGACATGAACGTCATGGGCGGAACCACGACCTCGTCCCCCGGACCAACACCCGCCACGGCAAGGGCCAGATGCAGGGCCGCAGTGCAGCTGCTGACGGCGCAGGCATCTTCTGTGCCCACATACTGGGAAAATTGCCGTTCGAATTCCCGAACGCGAGCGCCGCTGACGAACTCGCCCGAAAGGATGACCTCGCGGGCCGCAGCGGCCTCTTCCTCCCCCGTGATGGGGACTGAAACCTGGATGAAGCGCTCCATGAGCCTCTCCTAGTTCATGAACCTGTTTTTGTGCGCCGAAAGCACCTCGCGCAACGGAAGAAGTCCGCGGATGATTCCCTCGATGAGTTCTTCGTAACGCTTGGGCTTGTTCGGCAGCAGACTCAGAAATCCATCGTTGTCCATGAGCATCTTATGCTCTTCGTTCTCCACGCGCGGATTCTCGATATGCGCGACCTCGACCGTGACGCCGAGCTTTTGCGCGGCGTCACGGATGCCGTAGGCCATGTCCTTGATGCTCACGGTTTCGGTCATCTGGTTGTAAACGACAAAACGGCCCGTGAAGTCAGCGCTGATCGCCCGGGCGCAAGATTCTGCACAATCGTCAAGAGAGATAAACGGCTTCATCTGGTCGCCGCGCCCGTAAATGGTCAGAGGGTATCCTGTCAGTGCCATGGCGCAGAAGCGGTTGAGCACGATCCCGAAATAGAAATCGAAGTCGAAACGTGTAGCCAGACGGGGATCCAGAGCCGACTCGACCGTCTCCAGACCGTACACGATGGACGTACGCAAATCCATGACGGAGGTCTTCCACTGACGGTTGGCAAGCCACAGGTTGCAGACATCGAAGGTCCGGCTCATGTGATACCAGGAGCCGGCCATGCCGGGATGAAGGATCGTATCCTGAATCCCTTTGTGCTCGGCGGTGACGAATCCTTCCGGAATGGGATACGCTGGTGCGCCGTATACGCCGGTCGTCGTGGTGGCGATGAGCTTGCACTTTTCCGTCAATCCGCATTCCTTGATCGACCAAAGCAGGTTTCGCAGGGACTGGTTGTTGTTGAACTGCGTATAGTTGGCGCAAGCACCATCAATCTGGGAGTACGGGGCGGAAGGCTGCGCCGCGAGATGCAACACTGCGTCGAAGCGATACATTCTAAAAATACGAAGGACAAAATCCCTATCGGTAAGATCTCCTTCAATGAAGGAGATGTTCTTGAATCCGTTTTCGCGGGCCGCAGCGATACGGGTCTCCATATCGGAGATCGCAACGGCGGAGACGCTGCCGCATTCCTCGACCCAAGCCCTCCGTTTAAGGTTGTCCACTCCGAAAATCTGAGCATCGGGATAAATTTTGGAGAGCTTCAGCGCGGTGGGCCAACCGACATATCCATCAATACCCGTCAACAGGATGTTCATCAGATTCATCTCCTATTTAATAGGTCATTTTTTTGTGGAGCAAGCGCTCGCCAACGGGAGTCTCAAGCAATACCCTGACGATGCGCTCAGCTGCATGGCCGTCGCCATACGGAGTCAGGCAATGCTGTACTTTTTCACGAAATTCGGTATGAAGCGCCCGCTGAATCGCATTGCGAATTGCGGTGGAATCGTGGGGCGCATCAATGACGTTGTCCGAACGGAGGCGACCTTCCTGGCGTATGCCGATGTTGACCGTTGGCAATTTGAACGAGGGAGTTTCAAGGATTCCTGCACTGGAATTGCCGACAAACACACCAGCCACGTCCATCAGTCCCCAAAAGTCCTGAAAATCAATGTTCGAATGCAGTCGGAACCAGGGCTTGTCGCGCACGCTCTCCAGCGCATCGACGATGGCTGAATACCCAGGATCGGAACATGGGTAAACCGCAACGGTTTGGATTTTCAAGGATTCAAGAGCACGCAAGGTCTCTTGGATCTGCTCCCCCGCACTTTCCACCTGCCATGTCACCGGATGCTGAACCAGAACAGCGAGGGGCTTTCCCGGATCGACCCCATACTTTTCACAAACTTCTTTCCTGGAGGTGAAACGTCGCTTCCGCACCAGATCCAGCACGGGAGACCCAACGTTATGCACTCTCCAAGGCTCCTCCCCCATTCGCACGATACGGTCCGCAGAGTCCTGGGTGGCGGCGAAATGCAGATTTGAAAATTTGGTTACGCCATGACGAACGCACTCGTCCACCCCCCCCTGGGTCAAGTCGCCGCCAAAAAGATGCGCAACGGGGATATTTAACTGCATTGCACAGATGACTGGCGCAAGGATCTCACCGCGATCACCCAACACGACCAGCAGGTCAGGGGCCTCCCGCGCCAGCAGGTCCGCCATGCCGAGGATGCCGACTCCGATGGATTTTGCACGAGAGACTTTGGAATCTGAACCCATCAGAGTTTCCACGCGCAGTACGTTCTTAGCCCAGCGGCGAACCTCCTCGACGGTGTCACCAAAGAAAGACGATAAATGCATATCGCTGACAACCAACGAATAGTTCAGCTCTTTTTCCGCCTCAATTTGTTCAAAAAGAGGCACAAAATGATTAAATCCGCCACGTTTACCGGAAAAAAAACAAATTTTACGAATCGGTCGATCAACCACTACGACTCCCTTTCTCCATCGCGCGTACCGAAGCGCCCCTACCGGGAATACTGCATCTCATACAGTCGCTTATAGGTCGGACAAGTCTCCAGGAGCTTGGCATGCCTCCCCTGCCCGACGATCTTGCCGTCCTCCATGGCGATGATCAAATGAGCGTTGAGAATGGTGGACAGCCGATGGGCGATGACGACGCTTGTGCGATCGGCC
>JBFWMD010000134.1:0-5305 GCA_050251775.1 Desulfovibrio sp. | reverse complement strand
GGAGCGCTTCCATAATGGTTCCCTTGAGCAGTCCCGTTGATAATCCGACTATTCCACCTACGGTAGCCCCTGGCACAGCTCCAACGCCTAGAACAGGGATACCTGTAAGAGCCCCAGTCGCCGCCCCGCTGGCTGCCCCTATTATTCCTTCCTCTAGGATTCGCCTTCCTGCCCCCTCTTTGAATAACCCCTCAGGGTCCCGTCCATTGACCGGATCATCCAGGCAGTATCCATACCAGTCCGGGTCGCCGCCCGCCGCGCCGATGGGGTCTTTGGCCGTGAAGCGGCCGGTGTCGGGACCGTAGTCTTGAAAAGAAGCTGCGTGCCGCAGGGAGTTGATTTGTACAGGCAGCAGCTATGAAGTACATATGGAAATGTAACTTCTGTTGAGCTCAAGAGACGGAGATCATCGCCTTGCTATTGCCTGTGGCCTGCACCTGTTTGCAAATGAAATCCCCCACCCCCTTCTCTGCCGGAACATTCAGCCAGAATACGTATCGCAAAAAGAGCCCATCGACACGCATGAATATGGACTCCACTTTTTCCGTTTTAGTGGTCAACGGTATCCAACGGTCGTATCTCTTCACGGTGATTTTTGAGATGTTGCACATTGGTATGCGTCGGGTCCAAAACAAAAATTTGGTTACGATTTGTGACCCTGTTATCTTGACTGGAATATAGTACAGCCTGCTGACAAAAACGAGCCAAAGCAACGCAAATCCGGACATTGCCAGCCCGACCAGCCGACCATGATACAAAACAAGGAGGCCGACGAGAATTAGTGTACTCCCCAACAGCGCGGTGATGCTGAAGATAGCTCTACCTAGAAAGATGCTTCTAGACGAGCAAAGACAGTCCAATGATTCCACGCCAGCCTCCAATTGTTATTCCCGGTTTTTTCCCCACAGCACGGTGTTTTGTTGCCGAACCTTGACTTCTGGTACGCTCGGCGTTCCCCATCCGACCCCGACCGAATAGGCATCCCCTTTGTAGTCGCTACCATATACCTTGTCGTAGCCAATGGTCGGCCTGCCACCAAGAATTTTTCCCGGCAGGGGAGTACTGCCGCCCTCTAAGAGAGCGGGTCCTTCTAGCTTATCAACATGGTCGGCGTTCGTCGTTGTGAGAGTACCCGCGACTCCCCCACCCCAACCATTCCCGGCCCCACCATCCACATGTCCCATTGCCCTGAAATTCCAATCATCATCCCGGCAAATTCCGCCTCCGGCCTCACCATGCAATCCAAAACCGGAAATGCTGCCATCTATGGAAATGCAGTCCGCGTCCAACCCCTGCGGATCTCGTCCATTGACCGGATCATCTAAACAATACCCATACCAGTCCGGGTCGCCGCCCGCTGCGCCGATGGGGTCTTTGGCGGTGAATCTCCCCGTATCCGGGTCGTAATCGCGCCAGCCGAAGCGGACGAGTCCCGTATCCCAGTCCTGCAGGCCGCCCGCAAATCCGAGGGGCGAGAGCAGATACGGATTGCCGTCGCGCACCACGTTGCCGAAAGCGTCGTACAGGATTTCCTTTACCATGCCTTCGGTGGGGAACTCAACCACCCGCACGCTGCCAATCTGGTCCGTATGCAAAAGGATTTCCGCGTGTTGACCCTGGCTGTGCCCGTGATCTTGTGTAACCAATCCCACAGGCCGACCATCTTGGCCATAAGCTACTTCCCACCATTGCCCGCCCGCGACATCCACATGGGACCAGGCCGCCAGATGAGCACGGTCATGCCAGTGGAACCGCTCCGTGAGCCTCCCGTCCACGTACTTGGCGTTGCGCAGGCCCTGATCGTCGTGCCCGTATTCCACGACGCGACCATCCGGCAGCTCCACGGCCAGCAAGCGGTAGTCGGGTGCGTAGTGATAGCGCGTCTCGCCCTGCGGCGTGATCTTGCGACTGCGGAAGCCTCTTTTGTCATGATCGTAGCGTGCATCCCCGGCCTGGAGCAGGCGGTTGTCCGGGCCGTAGCGGAAAACCCGGTCCATTTGCCCGCGTAGCGGCACATAATCCTCGGCCCGGCGGCCCTGGGCATCGTAGAGGTAGAGTTCCACGCCCGCGCCGTCCCGATTCACCCCGGCCAGTCGGCCCGCGCCGTCGTAGCGGTACTCCCAGGACACGGGCCAACCGTTCACGTTTTCGTTTTTTACGGCAATTCGGCCTTGGCCGCCACGTTCCAGTTGCAGCGAATACTTCCTTTCCATTTCCTTCCTCCTTGCGGTTGATTTCCCGCCGCGCAATGTCGGATGTTCAATGCGGCGGGATTTTCGCAAGGCTAATCCCGGTTTTGAGGCCAGGATAAAAATGGAAAGGAAATGGAAAGCAAAAGGACGAATTTTCCCTATTGACAGGAATTCGTGAGGAACGGCCCGATGGCGGCGGGGAGGCGAGGCAGGGTCGGCTTCGGGCTACTTCCCTGTCTCCGCCTTCAATTGCCCGCAGGCGGCCTTGATGTCCGCGCCCATGGAGCGGCGGATGGTGGCGGTCATGCCTTTGTCCCAGAGCAGTTTTTCAAAGCGGATGACCTGATCGTGGTCCGGCGCGTGGTAGGGCGCGTCCTCAGTGGCGTTGTAGGCAATGAGGTTGACCTTGCAGCGACGCTGGCCGAGCAGCTTGGCCAGTTGTTTGGCGTGCTCCAGGGAGTCGTTGACCCCGCCGAGCAGCAGATACTCAAAGGTGATGCGCTCGCGCGGGCGCAGGGGAAAGCGGTCCAGGCAGGCCAGGAGTTCGTCCAGGGGCACGCGCGCGGCCTTGGGCATGATCTTCTCGCGCAGTTCCTGGGTGGGCGCGTGCAGGGAGATGGCGGGCAGGGCCAGCTCGGACTCGCCGAGGATGTCGAGCTGTTTGGGCAGGCCCACAGTGGAAACCGTGGCGCGCCGCCAGGAAATTTTCAGGCCCAGGTCGCTGTTCATGGAACGCAACGCCGCGAGCAGATTGTCCAGGTTGTTCAGTGGCTCGCCCATGCCCATGAACACCAGGTTGCGCAGCTCGGCCAGATTGTTGTCCGCGAGGTAGCGGCGACCCACGAGGATCTGGCCCAGGATTTCGCCGTGGGTCATGTTCCGCTCGAAGCCCATCAGCCCCGTGTTGCAGAAGGTGCAGGCCATGGCGCAGCCCACCTGGGTGGAGAGGCACTGGGTGTAGCGGCCCTGCACGCTGGGGATGAGCACGGTTTCGATGAGCCTGCCGTCCTCCAGGGAGAGCAGAAACTTGACCGTGCCGTCCTGGGAGCGTTGCAATCCCACGACCTCGGGCCAGCGCACGTAGGCGATCAGGGGCAGGCGCATGCGCAGGTCCTTGGAGAGGTTGGTCATCTCCTCGAAGTTTCGGGCGTCCTTCTGCCAGATCCAGCGCCAAAGCTGCTGGGTGCGAAAGCGCGGCTCCCCGAGGGTTTCCACCACAAAGGCCTCAAGCCGGTCATAGCTCAGGTCGAGCAGGTTGATTTTGGTCATATGCGGCGACAATGTGACGCTGGGGGGCGGCTGTCAAGGCCAGCCCTTGGGGTTCATGCCCAGGCGTATGGCCGGACGGCTGCGTTCGCCACGGAAAATAATGGACGTCCAATGCATACGCGCCGGACACAGCATTTGTAGAGATTCAAAGGAGACATGCTGCGGCAGGCCTTTCCAGGGCTTCCCCGCAGTTGGAAAAATTCGGAATTTGTAGCATATAAGCCCAAGGCGTCTTTGCCAGGCCGCAGAGCCCGGCTCTGCCCGAAGCCCGAACGTCAACAAGGAGATCCGACATGACCACCGACCATCTGGACTGGACCAACGCCGGATTCGCTGATCTGGACGACGCCCAATACCGCGCCCGCGCCGGAGAATTGGCCGATCTTCTGCGTTCGGAGGTGACCGGGGGCAAGCTGCCGTTCCTGCGCATGGACTTCGTGCCGAAACTCCTACCGGAGCTGGACGCGCTGACCCCCTGGCTGCGCGGTTTCGAGCATATGCTCCTTCTGGGCATCGGCGGCTCGGCCCTGGGCGCGCGCGCCCTGCAAAAGGCCTTTGCCCCCGGCCAGGACCAGCCCGGCCACACCGGCCCCTGGCTCTGGATCGCGGACAATGTGGACGCGGGCTGGCTGGAAACCTGCCTGGAAAAGTTGCCCCCGGAAAAAACCGTGGTGGTCACCGTTTCCAAGTCCGGCGGGACCATTGAGACCGTGGGCCAGTATTTCCTCACGCGCGAGTGGATGCGCGAGCACCTGGGGGATGCCTGGAAGGAGCACATGCTCCTGGTTACGGACGCGGAGGCGGGCTTTTTGCGCGGCGAGGCCAGGGACCAGGGCATCCGCTCCCTGCCCGTGCCGGACAACCTGGGCGGGCGCTATTCCGTGCTCTCGGCTGTGGGCCTGGTTCCGGCGGCGTTTCTCGGGCTGGACTGCCGCGCGCTCATCGAGGGCGCCCAGGAGGTGGCCGCGCCCCTGGCCGGGCAGAGCCTGACCAGCGCGGCCCTGGCCGCGCATCCGGCCTTTGAGCTGGCGGTCTGGGCGCGTTCGCTCATGGACGCCGGGTTTGCGGAACTGATCTTTTTCACCTACATTCCACCCCTGTCCCGGTTTGGCGACTGGTTCGCCCAGCTCTGGGCCGAGAGCCTCGGCAAGCAGGGCAAGGGCAGCCAGCCCATCCCGGCCGTGGGCGTCACGGACCAGCACTCCGTGAATCAGATGTTCCTGGACGGCCCGCGCAACAAGGCCTGCATCTTCCTGACCAGTCCGAGCCAGCCCCGAGGGCCGAAGTTTCCGGCGGACCTTCCGGACAAGTTCTCTTACGTGCGCGGCAAGGACTTCGGCGAGCTGATCCACGCCGAGGGCCTGGGAACGCGCATGGCCCTGCACAAGAGCGGCGTTCCCCTGGTGGAGGTGCAGCTTGCCCGGCCGAACCAGCGCACTGCGGGCAAGCTTATTGCCCTGCTGGGCGCGGCCACCCTGCTGACCGGCTGGCTCATGGGCATCAATCCCGTGGACCAGCCCGCCGTGGAGCTGGGCAAGCGGCTGGCCAAGGCGCGCCTGGGCGCGGAGGGCCTTTCCGACGAAAAAGCTGATTTGGAAACCTTTCTCGGCGCAACCCGGAACAAACAGACGTTTTAAGTGCAGGAGTATCTGGATTGACCCCTTCCTCCATCAGCCGGGCCATGCCGCTGCAATTCGTCAAGGTGCTCTCCTGGAGCATCCTGCTTCTCATCCTGGCGTTCAACCTGGGGCTTTCCTTTTTCATCACCAACTACGCGGAAAACACGCTCCTGTAAAAACAAAAGTAATTCAGCCTGCTCCTGGCGGAAAACCTCAGACACCAGA
>JBFWMD010000133.1:0-5333 GCA_050251775.1 Desulfovibrio sp. | reverse complement strand
ACCAATGATCAGGACGCACCCCCTTCTCATCACACCCGCCCTGCTGGCCGCGCTGTGCGCGGCGGCCTCGGCCCAGGCCCACGAAGGGGACGCTCCCCAGCCCAGGTCCGCGCTGTTCGGTGTCCACAGTGCCACCTGCAAGGGGGGGGACCTGCCCGACGACCAGCGCAGGCAGTTCATGGAACTGCTGTTGCAGCACCAGCGCCGCCTGAGCGACCTCGGTCGCCAGCTCTATTCCCGCCAACTGGAATACGATGCCCTTTCCGACGCCGCCGACCAGGAGGAAACCGGGAAGCTCGACCGGTTGCGGCACGAGATGCAGAGCCTGCGCAAGGTCATGGTCGACGAAGACAACGATTTCGCCCAAGCCGTGAAGAGACGTTTCGGCCTTGATATTTCCGGAGGTCTGCAATGCGCCGCTTCCGCAGACGTTTCAGCTAACAAGTAAGGAGCACCAGATGTCTTTGAGTACGATTTTTTCCAACTTCGCATGCGGCCCCTGGGGAACGGACGGATTTAGCCACGGTGGATTCGGTCACGGCGGATTTTTCATGGGTTCGGGATTCGGGTTCGGAGGCTTCCACTTCCCCTTTGGTCTCCTGACCCTGCTGCTCCTGACGGGTCTCGCCTTCTGGTTCATTTCGCGCCACCGCACTCCTGTCCGGCAGGAGCATTCCTCTCCGCTGGAGATTCTCAAGCGTCGCTACGCCAATGGGGAAATCAACAGCGAGGAATACCAGCGACTCCGAGCCGGTCTCGACTCCTGACCCATGACCAGAAACCGATACCGCGCCGCCGCGCCCCTGCTTTTGCTGGGGTCGGCGGCGCTGCTCATCGCCCTGCTCCTCGGCGGCATCCTTTCCTTCGGCCATAAGGTCACCACCTACTACACGCCAAGCATCCTGGCCTTTCAGGACCTCCTGCGCAGCATTGACCACCTGAGCGATTCCCTGCAGCGCGGAAAAGGACGGCTGGAACCGGAACACCCGGCGCTGCTCCATTTCCGTGATGCCCTGGCACAGGCCGAAGAGCTGCATGCCACGTACGGTTCCGGCAGAGACCGAACCGATGATTCCAAGGATTTCCTTCCCCTGGCCAGGGGAATGTATGTCCGCCTGGCCCAGGGTCTGCCCATCCAGGACCCGGAACGACTCACTGCCCTCCGGGACAGGGCGGACCGGCAGCTTGCCTGGCATGAGGCGGAACTCAGCGGATCCATGACCACCATCGGGATCCTGTCCGTGTCCACGGGGGCGCTCTGCATGTTTCTGATCGGTCTCGGCATCTGGGGCAGCCTGCGCGAACGCCACCACGCCCGGCTGCGGCATCGGCAGGTCGAATCCTCGTCGGCGCTCCAGGCTCTGGTCCGCTCCCTGGATGCGCGCGACCCCTACACCAGAGGCCATTCGGACCGGGTAACGGAATATGCCTTGCGGCTGGGACAGCGGCTGGGCCTGCCGGAACCCAGGCTCGCCACGCTCAAACTCGCAGCCCGGCTCCACGACATCGGCAAGATCGGACTGCCCGACGCCGTGTTGCTCAAGGAAGGCGGCCTCGACGCCGAGGAATACGCGAAGATGCGGCAGCACCCCGCCACCGGCGCACGGATGCTGGCTCCGTTTCCACGCCTCGCGGATGTGTCCCACATCGTTCTGCACCACCATGAACGCTGGGACGGCAAGGGATACCCCGACGGGCTGGCCGGTGACAAAATTCCCCAACTTGCCCAGATCATCTCCATTGCCGACGCCTATGACGCCATGACCTCTTCCCGGCCTTATCGCCATGCACTGGAAAAGCAGGAGGCTGTGGCGGAGATTTTGCGCTGCGCCGGGAAGCAATGGTCCGTGCCCCTGGCCGGGACCTTCCTGCGGATGCTGGGGGAGGACGAAGTCGCCGCGGCCGCATCCCCCAGGGATGCTCTTCCGGCCTCCTCTGCCGCGCCCACGTAACGCCTTGCTTCCCGCCTTGTTGCCCGACCTTGTTGCCCGGCGGAACCACGAGCAAAAGGCCCGGAACGGCAATCCGCTCCGAGCCTTTTGACGCGCGCCCTTCCGGCTCAGCTTTTGCGGTCCACAAAGCGCGACACGGACATGTCGCGCTTGCCGCGACTGGCTCCGTAGGCAGCGGTTCGCTTGCGTTGCCCCCGCATCTGCCGCAATTCGTCCCGAACCTTGTCCCGCTGGCGTCGAGCCTCGCCCAGCAAGCCTTCATGCAGTTGCCGCAGCCGTTCAAGCGCGCCACGCATCTCCGCTTCCACAGAGGCGTCGCGCATACGCCAGCCCTCGCCGATGAGCCGATGGCGCTCGCGCGCGAGACGCAACGCGCCCTCCTCATCGCCCCCCCGGAGCAGCCGAAGCTCTTCCTGGGCGGCCTCCATGGCCTGCCGAAGCAGGTCCAGTGCCTGGCTCACGCGTCGGCTCCGACGCCGACTTCGATATCAAAGCGGATCTTACCGATGACCGCTTCCCATTTGGACACGGCAGGCAGGAATTCGTACTCGAGCAGATCGGCGAGCAGAACCCAGTCCTCATTGGCGAGCACTTCGGTCATCTCGGTGAACAGCGCGGAAAGAATCTTGCTGGCCTCGACGAATTCCGGGTTGCTGCGCAGCCCGAACTCCTCACGCAGGGTGGCGATCATTCCCAGGAAGCTGCGCACCACGTCGAGCAGGTCCTGGTAGGTCTCCAGGGCCTCGGCGTCGTCGGCCTGGCGGAAAAGCTCGGCCACTTCGCGGCCGCCTTTGCCCATCAGGGTCACGACCTTGTAGAGTTCCTGAGTAATGTCCACGGCCATGTCCACCACGGGCACGCTGAGGATCTCGACCTTTTGGATTTCCTGGGACTCGATGTCCTCGGCCTGGTGGGGATAGATTTCGGAAAACGGCTGGCCATTGAGCAGCACGTCGGTCACGACGCGGTCCTGAAGAGCATCGTTTTCCAGTACATTTTCGAGAATCTGCTCCAGGTTCTCGAAATCATTCAGGGCCAGTTCGCTCTGGCGGCCGTCGATAACGATCATGGGGTTCTCCTTTCCCTTGGCGGTTGAGCTGAATTTTTTTCCATCAGTATCTCACGCCGCAAGAGATTCAAGAACCGTGCCGCGTTATTGCAACGCCCGGAGCAATCCCTCCATCAACGCCCGGTAGCGCCCCGCAAGCGCCACGATCCTGTCCAGACGATCGCCCTGGGCCTGGGACTCGAACTCCCAGAGCAGGCCGAGCACCTCCAGGTCCGGATCGGCTCGGAGCGCGCCCTGGAGCCGCTGCCAGGTGGCCAGAAATTTGTTCTTCATGGCCTGCATGGGCTGCGTTGCCAGAACCTCGGCCTGCCGCTCCAGCAGAAAAACAAGGTCTCCGGCATCGCCCAGAACCTTGCGCAGGCGCTCCGCACGCGCCGGGCTGAGCCCGTGCGCCTCTTCCGTCCCTTGCCCCTCTTGCAAAGATTCACCGTCAAAGAGCCGACGGTAATACCGCCGTTGCAAGGCGATCCACCGCGTCCGGTCCTGGTCCCCATGACCGGAAAGAGATTCCAGATCCATGAGTCCATCCGCGCCGCGCACCGTGCGCCAGACGCGCACCCCGGACCGGTTATGTCCGGTTCCGGAGGGTTCTTTGAACAACGCTTCGGCCACGGAGGCATGCACGGCTCCGGCATCCACGGCCGCACGGCACTTGTGTTCGTGCGGGCACTTTGTGCCAAACGCGCAGGGGTGGCACTCCAAATCCGGCTCAAAACAAAGACTCCCCTCACGGTACGGCCCAGTGTCAAAGGGCTGGGCCGTGGCCAGAAAAATCGCGGCCACCGGCGTTCCCAACCCGGCGGCCAGATGCATGGTTCCGGTGTCGTTGGTCAGCAGCAGGTCAAGCCGGGTGAGTACGGCCGCCAGTTGCGGCAACGAGGTCCGGCCCATGAGGTTGACCACGGGGCCGCCGTATTCCGCAACAAAGCGCTCCCCAAGCGGCATTTCCGAACGCGTGCCCAGCAGCACGGGCGTGAGCCCCTCCCGCGCTGAAAACAGCCGCGCGGCCTCCACAAAACGGGCCACGGGCCAGCGCCTGCGCTCCTCGCTCGCGCCCAGCTGGATTCCGAGCCAGCCGGACAACTCCGCGCCCTCGGGCAGGGCTTCGGAAAGCAGGGTCTCGGCCTCGGCCACCGGCCCCCCCTCCTCGTCCGGAGTCTGGCCCGGCAGTTGAAGATCCGGAGAAGCGTCCTCTCCGCGCAATCCGGCGGCGCGGCGAAAAAGATCCACCACGTTGAACGGACTCGCGCCCCGGTTGCCCGAGGCCAGTTGCAGAAACGCGCTCCAGGAGGACGTGTCGGCGTTGAATCCGTGTTCGTCCATGCTGAACCCACGCACTCCGGCGGACGCGTTGTCCTGGCTCAGGGCCCAGGCCAGCAGCCGCGCAGGCAGGGACGGGGTCAGGTTGACGATCAGATCCGGTCCAAAGGAAGCGGCCACCTCTCGGCGCACGTCGGCAAAATCCCGGACCGCTCCGCGCCAGTCGCGCTCCAGGGCGGCCAGCAGCCGCGCTCCGGGAAACGCCCCCACCCAGTCTACGCCCCGAAGCAATTGCCCCACCGACGCGAAATTCTCCAGACAGAGCAACCCGACCTTACACCCGCCGAAAACAAATCCCGAAACCACGGGCTGCGTCTGGATCAGGTCGCCAAAGCGGGTCAGATTCAAGATGAGCACCTTCATGGTCATGATCCATACCCCGAACCGCTGGCCCGCGCCAGCCCTGATTCCTGCCTTCATTGCCGCCTCCTCTCCTTCGTGCGCGGCCACCAGTCGTGGACGGACAAGGAGGAATACCGACCGGCCTTTGGTCATCCATCAGCGGGCGGTTCCACCCATGAGCGGCGCGTTCGTCCCGTGAACGGGCCTCGGCAAAAATCCGAACACGTCCGGCGGGGCCGGAACACCGTTCACCGAAAAAGAGATGCGCCTTTTCTCCAGATGGAGCAAAAAACGGCCATGGACGGTCCACAACCCGAAAGGGACATTGTTTCAAACTCGTACGAGGAGGAGATGCCGCAATGAGTGATGAGAAAATCCAAAGCCTGAGCCACGAGTCCCGTATTTTCCAGCCTCCGGCGAACAAAACCGCCGCGATCAGCAGCATGGAGGAGTACGAACGGATCTACAAACGCTCCATCGAGGACATGGACGGCTTCTGGGCCGAGCGTGCCGGGGAATTGCTGACCTGGGACAAACCCTGGGACAGGGTCCTGGACTGGAATTTCGACACTCCGGACATCAAATGGTTCTCGGGCGGCCGTCTGAACGTGGCCTACAACTGCCTGGACCGCCACCTGGAAAACGGACGC
>JBFWMD010000132.1:0-5389 GCA_050251775.1 Desulfovibrio sp. | reverse complement strand
ATGCACTCCATCAGTACTAAACAGAGCGCAACGGCCAAGTATATTCGTTGGCGTACCATGAGATTCTCCTGACACTGGCCCGTGTTCGGGGCCAGTGTCGTTAATGTCAGTCAAAAATCTCGTCTACGATATTTTCAAGCCATGTTCCCATATGTGAAACATCCTCCGGCTTTTGGGTCCGTATTTCTCGGTCAGCTCCAACGCTTTTGCGCGGCGGTTTGGATAACTCCTCCTTCTGTTTCTTCATGTCATGGCAGGATGAGAAACATCCGAAACCATCACCTGGATAACGGACAATTTTTTTGACGCCACCAAGTCTGCCTTTTATTTCGCCTTTGAGCGCGTCCTTTTCTTCTTGGGAAAAGGGTGGGCGCAGCCCCTCCGGATCACGCCCATTCACCGGATCATCGAGACAGTACCCGTACCAGTCCGGATCTCCGCCCGCAGCGCCGATGGGGTCCTTGGCGTTGCGTCGGCCCTGGTCGTCGTGCGCGTTCCGCGATCCGAACCCAGTCGCAGGCTGGCGAATTCAAGTGTCCTGAAGGCGATTCCGCGCTAAAGTAACTCAACGCGTAATCGTCATGGCAGTTGAAGTCTCGTGGTGCGTCTTCGATATCAAGTTCAAAAACGGCACAACACATTAATCCTCCTTGCCTTTCCGAAGGATCTTTTCTCGCCGGATGCGATGCTGCTTAGTTCCGCGTTGTTATTTGGAAGAAGCCGGGAAGAGCTTTTCCGGTCTGCGCGCATTGCGGATTAAGAAAATACCACAATAAATAAAATACAATGCAGAAAGCAACCAGATGGAGTGAACCCAGCTTCGCGGAGCGCCAGAGAGAAGTATCGCGACTTGGCTTGGAATCGGTACGCTACTGTTCAACAACATGATTGCGCCAGCTATAACGCCAAATGTCGGTTTGTAGTATTTCGCAAGCAGATACCAAAGGATCAAGGTGACCATCAGGAGCAGTGCTTGAAGAAATATATACAGTGGATTGTCTGAATATTGTGAACTAAAACGAAGTGGTGCCAATGCGACCATAAATACGCAATAAAAATAATACGACTGTACACCGGTCATATATATCCCTTAATTAAATCTATGAGGAGAGGTTTCCCTCTCCTCAGTCAACGTAAAGAATGCCTTACCGCCTAACCCTGTTTTGATCGAGCTTCGCTGCGGTATCATCTGCTCTTTCTTTTGGATCTTTTTTTATCACCGTGTCGCCAAGCGCATGCCAATATCCATAGTCTTCCTTGGCTTTGTCATATTCATGGCATTGCGTGTTGTCTCCGTATACTCCTTCGCACTGTTCCTTGTGTTCATCCAGTCTACGATGGACACGCCGCTTGGTGTCCACAGCCTGGAACCAAGGAGTGATGATATCGGGAAAATCCAGTATCCGTTCAACTCCTTCGACAGGATTGTAGCCCCTGTTCTTCGTTTCCAGCCCCTCTGGGTCCCGCCCATTGACCGGATCATCAAGACAGTACCCGTACCAGTCCGGATCTCCGCCCGCCGCGCCGATGGGGTCCTGGGCGGTGAAGCGGCCGGTGTCCGGGTCGTAGTCTCGCCAGCCGAAGCGGACGAGTTCCGTATCCCAGTCGTGCAGGCCGCCCGCGAAACCGAGCGGCGAGCGCAGATACGGGTTGCCGTCGCGCACCACATTGCCGAAGGCGTCGTACAGAATCTCCTTTACCATGCCATCGGTGGGAAATTCAACCATGCGCACGCTGCCAATCTGGTCCGTATGCAGAAGAATTTTCGCGCCTTGTCTCTGACCTTGCCCCTGGCTCTGCGCGACCAGTCCCACGGGCCGACCATCTTGGCCATAAGCCACTGCCCACCATTGCCCGCCCGCAACATCCACATGGGACCAGGCCGCGAGGTGGGCGCGGTCATGCCAGCGAAACCGCTCTACCAACCGCCCGTCCACATATTTGGCGTTGCGCAGGCCCTGATCATCGTGCCCGTATTCCACAACACGACCATCCGGCAGCTCCACGGCCAGCAAGCGGTAGTCAGGCGCGTAGTGATAGCGCGTCTCGCCCTGGGGCGTGACCTTGCGACTGCGGAAACCCTTGCTGTCATGCTCGTAACGGGCGTCGCCCGCCTGGAGCAGGCGGTTGTCCGGGCCGTAGCGGAAGAAAAAGCCGGAAGATGCCTCCGGCGGCCGGGGCCCGCGGCCCCGGACCCCTTTCTGCGATGAAGCCCGATGCTGCGCAAATGCGCAGCATCGGGCTTCATCGCGAATCCGGCTGGGATAGGGCGTTTCAGAGGGAATCCATCTCACGCGCGCCCCCACCCGTTCAACTTCTCGTCTTTGCGGTGATCCGGCCCTGCCCGCCACGCTCCAGTTGCAGCGAATACTTCCTTTCCATTTCCTTCCTCCTTGCGGTTCTGCTTGCGCTGGTCCGGCAAACGCGCCGGAATGCGCAAGCCTAACCCCGGTTTCGAGGCCGGGATAAAAATAGAAAGGAAATGGAAAGCAAAAGGACGAATTTTCCCTATTGACAGGGTTGGCGTGAGTCCATGCCGCAAGCCTGCGGAGCGCCGCGAGGCGCTTCGCCGGGGAATGGTCTTTGGGAGGGGGGACCGGGGGGAACCCTTTCTGCAAGAAAGGGTTCCCCCCGGGGCTTGCCTTCAACAGGCGACATTTATTGCGTACAGGAGAATCCGCTTTAGGCTGCCCGCGCCTCGCGCCGCCTGGTCCGCCATGCGCCGAAGGACTCCTTGAGCGAGCAGAGCACCGGAACCACCACCAGGGTCAGCAGGGTGGCCACGCCCAGGCCGAAGATCACGGCCACGGCCATGGAACCCCACCACTGGGACGACTCGCCTCCGAGCACCATCTCCATATGGAAGAAGTCGAAGCTCACACCAGCGGCCATGGGCAGCAGGCCCAGCACCGTGGTGATGGCCGTGAGCATCACGGGCCGGAAGCGGGTCAGTCCGGCACGGACCAGCGCGTCGCGCACGGGCATGCCGCGCGCCAGAAGCTGCTCGAAGTAGTCGATGAGCACGATGGCGTTGTTCACGACCACGCCCGCCAGACTGATGACGCCCACGCCGGTCATGATCACGCCGAAGGGCATGTTGCAGACGAGCAGGCCCAGGAACACGCCGATGAGCGAGAGCATTACGGACGTGAGGATGATGAACGGGGTCAGCACCGAGTTGAACTGGCTCACGAGCACCAGGAAAATGATGAACAGGCAGGCCACAAAGGCCTTGGCCAGGAAGGTCTGGGCCTTGGCCTGCTCCTCCTGCTCCCCCGTGAAGGTGAAGGCGTAGCCGCGCGGCAGCGTATAATCCGCCAGAATCTGTTTGATCTGCACGAGCACGTCATTGGCCAGGTAGCCTGTGGCCAGATCCGAGGAGACCGTGACCACGCGCTTCTGGTCGATGCGCTTGATGGCGCCCAGGCCCGAAGCCAGGCGCACGGTGGCCAGAGAGGTCAGGGGCACGGGCTGACCCTCGGGGCCGGAAACCGTGATCCGCTTGACGCCCGCCACGCTGGTGCGGTCCTTTTCCGGCAGCTTTGCCACGATGTCGTATTCGTCCTTGCCCTCGCGGTAGGTTCCGACCTTGGCCCCGTTGACCGCGGCCTTGACCGTGTAGGCCAGGGTGTAGGCGCTGATGCCGAGCAGGGCGGACTTCTCCTTGTCCACGTCCACGCGGATTTCCGGCTTGCCGGCCACGTAGTCGTCCTTGAGGTCCACGAGGCCGGGCAGTGACTTGATGCGGCTGCGTACGTCCTCGGCGATGCGACCCAGCTCGGACATATCGTCGCCGGAGATTTCCAGGTTCACGGGCTTGCCCGTGGGCGGGCCGCCCTGTTCCTGCTCCACCCGGACCTCCGCGCCCTTGATCATGGCCGTGAGCCGGTCGCGGATTTCATCGGCCACAGCGGGCGAGGGGCGCGAGCGCTCGTGGAAGTCCTTGAAGTCGAGGGAGACCGAGGAGAGGTGCGAGTTGCCGCTGCCCGCGCTGCTCAGGCCGCCGCCGGCCTCCGTGCCCACGTTGGCGATGACGAACTTGATGTCCGGGTACTCCATGACCACCTTTTCCACCTGGCGGGTCAGTTCGTCGGAGGCGTCCAGGTTGGTTCCGATGGGGGACTTGATGTTCACGTAGACCACCTTGGGGTCGGTCTCGGGAAAGAATTCCACGCCGCGTCCGAACATACCGAAGGCCACGATGGAGCCCACAAAAAGCACGAAGGAAAGGGCCACGATTTTGCCCCGGTTGTCCAGGGACCATTCCAGCAGCACGCCGTAGGCGTCGCGGACCTTGTTCACGGCGCGGTCCATGAGGCCGGGGTGGGCTTCCTGCTCCGGGGTTTTGGCCGTCTGCCAGAGGGCGGAGAAAACCGGGTTGACCACCAGGGCCACGAAGAGCGAGGCAAAGAGCGAGATGATCACGGTCTGGGGCAGGTAGGTCATGAACTCGCCCATGATGCCGGGCCAGAAGATCATGGGGAAGAACGCACCCACCGTGGTCAGGGTCGAGGTGATCACGGGCCAGGCCACCTGGTCCGTGCCGATGGCCGCGGCCTCTTCCCGGTCCTTGCCCTGCTGCATGTGCCGGTAGATGTTCTCCACAATGACGATGCCGTTGTCCACGAGCATGCCCAGCGCCAGGGTCAGGGAGAAGAGTACCACCATGTTCAGGGTGATGCCGAAGGCCTGGAGCAGAATGAAGGTGATCAGCATGGAGAGCGGAATGGCCATGGACACGAACACGGCCGAGCGGCCGCCGATGAAGACCAGGACCACGGCGAGCACCAGGATCAGGCCCGTGAGGATGTTGTTCTCCAGGTCCGCCACCATGTTGCGGATGTCCGTGGATTTGTCTCCGGTGAGGTCCACCTTGAGATCCGGCGGGAACTGCGGCCGCATCTCCGTGAGCACCTCCTTGACCTTGTCGATGACCTCCACGATGTTCGCGCCCGTGCGCTTTTTGACCTGGAGGGTCACGGACTGGATGCCGTTGATGCGGCTGATGGTCGAGGGGTCCTTGTAGTGGTCGCGGATGGTGGCGATGTCGCGCAGGTATACGGGCTTGCCGTTGCGCACAAAGGCCACGATGCTGTTGATCTCGTCGGGGTTTTCATATTCCTCGGGCACGCGCACGAGGTATTTCTGGCGGCCGATGTCCATGGAGCCGCCGGGCATGTTCACGTTGGAGTCCTTCACCGCGCTCAGGAGGCTCTGGAAGGGCATGTTGTAGAAAGCCACGCGCTCCAGGTCCACCTCCACATGGATTTCGCGCTCCAGACCGCCCACCAGTTCCACGTCGAGCACGCCTTCCACGCCCTCCATGCGGTCCTCGAAGTCCTCGGCGAAAACCTTGAGCCGTTTGAGGCTGAAGGGGCCGGAGAGGACA
>JBFWMD010000131.1:0-5599 GCA_050251775.1 Desulfovibrio sp. | reverse complement strand
GACCACCGAAGGACATTTTGCCGGGAATCTCTGGAGCATTATCGAAACGGAGCGGGAAAACTTCCACCACCATACGCCGACACAGCTATCCCACGTACGCCCGAACATCCTGCGTTCGTGGCAGCGCTCCCGGGAGGCCCGGGTTCCCCTGTCCGGCTCGCCGAACCCCCTTCTCGGCGGATCACAGCTGCGCGCCGTCCTGGCCCGCAACGCGTTCTTCGTGGAGTGCGCCGAAGAAATCATCGAAACCCTTCTGGCCGACATGGTCGCGGCCCGCAGCTGCATCATCCTGACCGATGCCGACGGCGTGTACCTGCATACCGCCGGCTACAGTCCGGGTTTCGGCTCCGGGGCGACATGCCCCCTGCGCGGACTGGTCAGCCGCGAAAACATCGACGGCACCACATCCATGGGCATCTGCCTTGAAGAGCAGGTTGCCGTCTGCGTCCTGGGGCCGGAGCACTACGCGCCGTGGTATGACGGCTGGGCCTGCTCTTCGGCGCCCATTTTCAATCAGAGCAACGAACTCATCGGCACACTGTCCCTGGCCATCGAGCGCGACAAGTTCCATTTCCACACGTTCCGTCTCGTGGTCGCGGCGGCCAGAGCCCTCCGTGAAAAGATGCTGACCCGCCAGCTCCTGCACGAGCAGCGGGTCATCATGAACCTTCCCCAGGAAGCCGTGGTCATGCTCGACAGTCATGGCTGCACGCGCACGATGAACAACCAGGCCCGACACCTGCTGGGCCTCAACGGGGAGTACAGCCACCTTTCCTTCGCAGATCTGGTCACCTTTTCCACGGACACTGCCGAAGCTCCCGGCACACACAGCTGCACCATTCACAGTCCCGACGGACGGCAGCGGCAATGCACCCTGTCCTCCACCGCGATCCGGGACGGCGGACGATGCATCATCATCCGTGAAAAGCAGCTGCCCGAAAAAACCTCCGGCGGCAGGCGGCATGACACCCGGTACGCGTTTTCCAGCATCCTGGGGCAGTCCGAGGTCATGCGCTTCGCCATCCAGCAGGCCATGACCACAAGCCGCAACGACCTGCCCGTCCTGGTTCTCGGCGAAAGCGGGGTCGGCAAGGAACTGTTCGCCCAGGCCATGCACCATCACAGCGACCGGGGGCATCAGCCATTCATTTCGCTGAACTGCGGGGCCATCCCGGAAAATCTGATTCAGAGCGAGCTGTTCGGGTACGAGCCCGGCGCCTTCACCGGGGCCAGCAGCAAGGGGGCTCCCGGCAAATTCATGCAGGCCCACGGCGGCACCCTCTTTCTGGATGAAATCGGAGACATGCCCCTCGCGGCGCAGGCCAATCTGCTGCGCGTGCTGCAGGAGGGGGAAGTCATGCGCGTGGGCGGCAGGCGTGCCGAACGTGTCGATGTCCGCATCATCGCGGCCACGCACCGCGACCTGTCCGAGGCCGTCAGCCAGGGCACCTTCAGGCTTGATCTCTACTATCGCCTGCATGTGCTCGCCATTCATGTTCCGCCCCTGCGTGAACGCGGCGAGGACGTTGTCCTGCTGGCGCACCATTTTCTGCGGCAGGCCTCCCGGAAACTGCTCAAAACCGTGCACAGCATGGATGAAGGCGCGGCCTTTGAGCTCAAAGCCCACACATGGCCGGGCAATGTGCGCGAACTGGAGCACATTCTCTATCGGGCGGTGCTCGGCGCCGGTGGCGACGTGCTGTCGCGCCATGACATAGCGCAGGCCATCCGTCCGCCGAGGGAAAGGGCCGCCATCGGCACGTATGATATGACCGGTCAAACCGAGCACCAGGCCAATGACAGCGCCTCCCCGATCATCGACGCCCTGCGCCAGACCGGGGGCAACGTGCAGGCCGCCGCGAAGCTGGTGGGCATGTCGCGCGTGACCATATACGCCCATATCCGAAAGCACGGGCTGGACCTCTCCTCGCTGCGCTCTTAGGGCAAGCCGACTTCCGGATACCAGCCGGACCCGGCCCCGCCGCTCCTTTTCCCACTGCCGCACAAAGCAGGAGCCTGCCGTCCGCAACCGGACGGCAGGCTCCCTTCATTCACGAAATCGTGTGTTTCGAACCGATCAGGCTCCGGCCAGCACCCCGTCGACCATGGCCTGGGCCTCGGTCTTGATGCGTTCCAGGTGCCCGCGGCCCAGGAAGCTCTCCACGTAGATCTTGTACATGTCCTCGGTGCCCGACGGACGCGCCGCGAACCAGCCGTTTTCCGTCACGACCTTGAGGCCGCCGATGGCCGCGCCGTTGCCGGGAGCGTGGGTGATCCTGGCCAGGATGGGCTCCCCGGCCAGCTCCGCCGTGGTCACCTGGTCCGCGGACAGGGTCGAGAGGAGCTTCTTCTGGGCCATGTTCGCCGGTGCCTGCAGGCGCTCGTAGATGGGGCTGCCGTGGCGGGCCTCCAGCTGCGCGTAGATGTCGCCCGGGTCCTTGCCCGTCACGGCCGTGATCTCCGCCGCCAGCAGGTTCAGAAGCAGGCCGTCCTTGTCCGTCGTCCAGACGCTTCCGTCCCGGCGCAGGAAAGACGCGCCCGCGCTCTCCTCCCCGCCGAAGCAGCACGTCCCGGCCAGCAGGTCGTCCACGAACCACTTGAAGCCCACGGGCACCTCGCGCACCGAGCGGCCGTGGCTCGCGACCACGCGGTCGACCATGGAACTGGTCACCAGGGTCTTGCCCACCCAGGCCGAGACGGGCCAGTCCGGGCGGTGGGTCAGGAGATAGTCGATGGCCACGGACAGGTAGTGGTTGGGGTTCAGAAGGCCGTGCCCGGCCGTGACGATACCGTGGCGGTCGGCGTCAGGGTCGTTGGCGAAGGCCACGGAAAACCCGTCCTTCAGGGCGATGAGCTTGGCCATGGCCGCGGCCGAGGAGCAGTCCATGCGGATCTTGCCGTCCTTATCCAGGCTCATGAACATGAAGGCCGGATCGACCACGGTGCTGACCACGCGGATATCGAGCTTGTAGCGGTCGGCGATGGGCTCCCAGTAGGCGTGCGCGGCCCCGCCCAGGGGATCGACGCCGATGCTGATGCCCGCGCCGCGGATGGCTTCCATGTCGATGGCCGAGGCCAGATCCTGCACGTAGGGGCCAAGAAAATCGTATTCCTGGCACAGCCCCTGCCCGATGGCCTTGCGCAGGGAAACGCGCTTTACGGAAGCCGTGTCGCCCAGCAGGGCGTTGGCGCGCTTCTCGATCCAGCCCGTGACCTCTGTCCCGGCCGGGCCGCCGTGGGGCGGGTTGTACTTGATGCCGCCGTCCTCGGGCGGGTTGTGGGACGGGGTGATGACCAGGCCGTCGGCCAGGCCCGAAGTCCGGCCGCGGTTCCAGGTCAGAATGGCGTGGGAGATGACGGGCGTGGGCGTGTAGCCGAAGCCCTTCTGGAACCGGCAGTCCACTCCGGCCGCGGCCAGCACCTCGAGCACCGTGCGCTGGGCCGGCTCGGACAGGGCGTGGGTGTCCATGCCCACGAACAGGGGGCCGTCGATGCCCTGCGCTGCGCGGTACTCGCACACGGCCCGGGCCACGGCCAGGATATGCGCCTCGTTGAAGGACGCCCTGGCGGCGCAGCCGCGGTGGCCGGACGTACCGAAGGCCACGGCCTGTTCGGGAGCGGACGGGTCGGGCTGCAGGGTATAGTAGTCGGAAACCAGTCTCGGCACGTTGATGCGCAGAGACTCCGGCACGGGCTGGCCGGCAAGGGGATGATTTGCCATGAGATGCTCCTTGTTGGTGAATCGGTCGACGGTGCAGGCCGGTCCGGCAGCGCTCCCGGACGAAATGCCCGGTCAGGCCAGGGCCTGGGAACGCTTGAGGGCCTCCCACATGGTCTTGTCGTTGGGATCCTGCTCGTAGGCTTTCTTGAAAAACGGTTCGCCGCTCAGGCCCGACCGCTCGAAAATGACGCCGATGTTGTAGGCCACGTTCTTGCCCGTGCCGGGCAGGCCGGGGTCGATCTCCAGGGCCTTGCGGACCATGGCCAGGGCCTTGGGCACTTCGGCGCCCTCGTTGTAGGCCATGGCCATGTTGTAGAGCAGGCCCGGGTTGTCGGGGACCACGGCCAGAACCCGGCGGTACTCGGCAATGGCCTCGCGCCACTTGCCCTGCTTGCGCAGGGAGATGCCCAGGATGTTCACGGTGGCGATGTCCGAAGGCGACAGGTCGCCGCCGCGCAGGTCCAGGGCGCGCTTGGAATAACGGATAGCCATCTCGGGGTCGCGATTGGCGCAGATGGTGGCGATACGGCTGGAAAGGTTGGAGAGCATGTCCGCGGCCTCGCGCTTGGCCAGCTTCATGACCTGCTCGAACATCTCCTCGGCCTGGGACGTGTTGCCGCGGGAAATTTCGAGCTCGCCGATGTTCAGGATGCGCTGGGTGTCCAGGGGGCTGATCTCGTTCAGACGCCGCAGATACTGGAGCTGCTTCACCGGGTCACCGGACTGGGCGTACAGCTCGGCCAGACGCTTCAGGGGCGCCAGATAGAGTTCGGAGCTGCGGGCGGCCTTTTGGTACATGTCCTCGGCGCGGTCCATCATCTCCATGCCGCGGTAAGCGTCGCCCTTGATCATGTAGGCGGCCGCGCTCTCGGGCTTCTGCTTGAGGATGTCTTCGGCCACCAGAAGGGCTTCGCCCCAGTTCCCGCCGTCCAGGAAGCGCTTGCCCTTGTCGATGAGCTTGCTGAGCCGCCCCTGGGGCGCGATGGTGTAAGCCAGCTTCTCGGAGAAGGAGGCCAGGGAGATGGGCTTGGTGATGATGTTGTGGGCGCCCTGCTCGATGAGCAGTGCCGTGGTGTACTGGTCCACCTCCTTGGTCAGGACGATGATGCGCACGGCCGGGCACAGGCGCAGAATGGTCTCCATGACCTGCGGAAGGTTGTGCTCCAGGGAGCTGCGGTCCAGGCAGACCACGTAGCGGGCGTGGACGTCCTGATGCAGGAGGGCGAAGACGTCGTCGAGACGGGTGTGCTGGATGAAGCAATCGCGGGGCAGGCCGAGGGTGCGGTGCAGGATATCCTTGATCAGCCCGAGAAAGCCCGAGTCTTCGGTCAGGGAAACGAACTTGCCCCCGGCCATGACGTAGTCGAAAATTGCATTCCCTATGGCATCCCGCGTATCTTTTTCCATTTGCACCGCCCTGTGACCGACCACGTTGTACATGAAGAAAAAACCAGGCAACAGCGGGAAAATACACCATGACGCGTTGATGTTCAACGCGTTCCTGCCCCGGCCGCAAAAGCGCCGCATTCGAAAACGCCCCGGCACCACACTATTTTCCACTTGATTTTGCCCCCGGCCTCGCCTAAGAAATTTCCTCCACAACGCGCCCCCATAGCTCAGGTGGATAGAGCACGGGATTCCTAATCCCGGTTAGCCCATGTTCGAGTCATGGTGGGGGCACCAAGGACCTCTAGGTTCCGGACTTCAGTTCGGAACCTTTTTTATGCACCAGCCTCCCTCTTTTGTTGAATTGTGAATCGGCATGCAATAATGACCCACCTTTCGCAGTAATCGGCATCGAAAATTGACCCTCCCCGGCAAGCCCTTCAAGGTCGTTCGACTGAACGCCATGGAGGGAAACGAGGAGATGCTGACGGT
>JBFWMD010000130.1:0-5879 GCA_050251775.1 Desulfovibrio sp. | reverse complement strand
ATGGCTCAGCGTTTTCCGGAGGCTTCGGAGTATGGGCGCACCTCGAACTTCTTCGATTACGCGGACTTTTACGACGTGAAGGGGCGGGATCCCTACTTCAACTCCGGCGTGCTCTGGAAAAACGACTTCAAGCGGCACGAGAAGCTGGACGTGGACAGGATCGAGGAGCACGTGGCGCGCAGCTGGTACGAGGGCGACACCGCCCGCAAGCCCTACGATGGAGCCACCGAGCCCATGTACACCAGCTACGAGGACGAGGAGAAGTATTCCTGGTCCAAGGCTCCGCGCTACAAGGGCGAACCCATGGAGACCGGGGCCCTTGCCCGCCGGGCCATCGCCTACGCGCGCGGTGAGGAGGAGAGCGTCAAGCTCTTCAACGAAGTGCTGGGCAAGGCGAAGCTCAAGCCTTCCCAGATGTTCTCCACCATGGGACGGACCTCGGCCCGGGTCATCGAAACCCTCATGCTCATCCGGCGCATGAAGGGCTGGATCGACGAACTCGAGGATCGTATCAAATCCGGAGACGGGGTGATCTGCAAGGATTGGAAGATGAAGAGCCAGGGCAAGGGAGTGGGCTATACCTGCGTGACGCGCGGCGGCCTTTCCCACTGGCTGCGCATCGAGGACGGCAGGATAGGGAATTTCCAGATGGTCGTTCCGTCCACCTGGAATTTCGGCCCCCGCTGCAAGGAAGGCAAGATCGGACCCTGCGAGGAATCCCTGATCGGCTGTCCCGTTCCCGATCCCGCCCGGCCCGTGGAAATTCTCCGCACCGTGCATTCCTTCGACCCGTGCATCGCCTGCTCGGTGCATCTGGTCGACGCGCGCGGCAAGACCCTGAACAGGGTGCGCGTGCTTTAGCGGACCGCCGCGAGCATCCGCGCGCCGGACGCGCATCCCTCCTCGAACGCCCCGCCGGCTCCTCCTCCGGCGGGGCGTTCCCCCTTTCCGGAGCCTGCGCGCTCCGCGCCATGCCCTCCCGCGTTCTCCGGCGCTCTTCGGTGTTTTCGGGCAGGCCCGGCCTCCTCTGTCGGGAAGCGAGCGCATTCCGCCTGTTGATGCGTGGGAGGGCAATCCATGCTGTTTATAAATATATGTTATGAAATTAATATTTTTGCCAAGCATGCCGATAAGGTGATAAATACTGCGGAGGCGGATCACTCACGAACAGGCGGAAGCGAAATGCGGATCATATCGGACCCGGGGCGGGTTAAGGACGGTTGGGCCGCGAGCGACAATGCTCCAGCCCGCAAGGGACTGGACGCTTCGGAAACCGAGGCAGGAACGGCGGCCCCGCGAACGGAATCGTCCGCTCAAAGCTCCGCCGATTCGTCCGGCGTGGATTCCGTTTCCATCTCGGCCGAGGCTCGCGCCCTTTCGGCGACGGGGAAGCCCGAGGCCGCTTCCGGAGCGACCGCCGCCGGAGCGGACGAGCCGTCCCCGGCCACGCCAGAGGGAGCGACACCGGCAGGCGAAGCGCCTCTCGTCCCGGAGGGCGCGCGCGTGACCACGGTGGTCAACGCCACCACGGCTGCGGGCAACAGCGTGACCATCGACAAGATCGTGACCACCGGGGAAGGCGGCCAGGAAAGCTTCTACTACCGCGCCAGTGTGCGCAACGGCGACCAGGAGGCCACGAGCTTCCTCCTGGACCGGAACACCATTCTTTCCGACCAGCCGGACGGGACCGTGTCGGCCCGCGAATATGCTCTGGGCGAGGAAACCTCGGGCAACGACATCATCATCGGCGTCCTGGGCAGCACCCTGAACGGCGGGGACGGCGATGACACGCTCATCAGCCTCGACACCGCCACGTTCTCCGGAAACGTTGCCGACCATGGCCACGGCGAGACCGTGCTTGTCGGCGGGGACGGCGACGACCGGATCTACATCGATCCCTCCATGTCCAAGGTGACCGTGGACGCGGGCGACGGCGACGATCTGGTGGACGCCCGGGGCGGGGCGCTCGTGGATTCCGTCATCCGCACGGGTGACGGCGACGACACGGTACGGCTCTGGAACACCGTCTCCACGTCCATCGAGACCGGGGACGGCGACGACCATGTGCGCATCGGGTCCGGAACCCTTGGCGGCGACATTGACACGGGCGACGGGGACGACCTTCTGGAAGCTGGCACGGATATCGCGGACGGCGGCTTCATGGGCACGGACATCCGCACCGGGGACGGCAACGACACGGTGCGCGCTCACGGCTTCGTCGGAGGGGAGCTGGACACCGGGGACGGCGACGACACCGTGTCCCTGGACTTTTCCGTATACGGGCGGATGCGCACTGGCAGCGGAAACGATTCCGTGCAGGCGCGGGAATTCACCTGGAGTTCCATGGACATGGGCGACGGGGACGATACGTTCCGCTTCGACACGGCCAACTATTCCCGCATCCGGATGGGGAACGGGGACGACGTGGTCTCAGCGGGCTCCCTCGTGCATAGCGAACTGGATGCCGGGGACGGCGACGACCGCATGACGTTCAGGAACTTTGTCGAAAATGCCACCATCCGCGCCGGTCAGGGGGACGACGTGTTCCTGGCCAACGGGGACCTGTTCCGGACCGTGCTGGACATGGGGCAGGGCGAGGATGAAATGCATATCCACGGCCGCCGCGTGGAAAGCGAGATCGCTACGGACGGCGAGGCCGACGAGGAGGGAGCGGGAAGGTTCGGCATCGGCGCTGTGTTCCCCTCGTTTGGGTTCACGCCCTACTTCCACGGCGAAACCGCAGGTGAAGTCGGTGCGGCCACGGCTTCCGACGCGGCCTCCGATACGGCTTCGGACGCGTCCGGCGATACCGGGGCCGCTGTCGATGCGCAAGCGGACTGATCCCGGAACGGTCTATTTTTCCACGTCCAGCTGGCGCTTTTTGGCGTAGAGGAAGCGCAGGAAATCGTATTCAAAGGGCGTGCCCGTGCTGTGGTAGCGGAAGGGCATCCGCGCGCGTTTGTCCACGGCGCGGATCACGGTGTTGGCCTGCCGGATCGGGTTGCGCTCGTTTACATCCGCCGCATCGTAGATCATCTCCATCTCGTAGTAGCTGAAAGCCATGTCCACGGCCGTGCCCAGGGTGTCGCGCAGGTTGGACGGCCCATAGACCGGCAAAACCACGTACGGTCCCTGATCCAGTCCCCAGACCCCCAGGGTCTGACCAAAGTCCTCGTCCTGGCGCGCAATGCCCATGTCCGAGGCCGGGTCCAGCAGGCCGGCCACGCCCAGGGTCGAGTTCATCACGAAACGCAGCAGGGTCGTGCCGCTCTTGCGCATCTCGCCCTGAAGCAGGCAGTTGGCCAGCACCGGCACTTCGTTGAGGTTGTCGATGGCGTTGGCGATGCCGTCGCGCACAGACTGCGGCAGGACGAATTCGTAACCATGCACCATGGGCAGAAAGACCGTCTCGTCAAAGCGCGCGTTGAACTCGTAAATGGCCCGGTTCATGCGCTCCAGGGGGTCATGCACGTAGATGAACGAGTCCGTGGCCGGAGCTTCCGTCTGGGCGGGTGAAACCGCATGGGACACGGGCGTGCGGAAGCCCGTGACCGGCAGGCTCAGGTCCGGGGCCTGGACTTTGGCGGCGCAGCCCGCCAGGAGCAGCGCGCAGAGCAGGCCCGCCAGACGCCCCATGTGCCTCGGGGCCGGAAATCGGCAAGCGACCGGCAAGCGGAGGAGGAACAGCAGACTAGACATGGCTGTTCTCCCCCCTGGGCTGCATCCGGTTTCCGAAGCTCGGCGCGGCATCACCCGGCAGGCGCATCAGCTCCAGGATGCGCCGGGCAAAAGGCGCGTACTGGAAGTTGCCGCAATGTCCGCCACGGGTGAAGAATCCGGCCCGGTCCCCAAAAGTCGTCTTGAGGAATTCCAGCTCGTCCGGATCCAGGATGGGGTCGTCCTCCGTGCCCAGCACCCGCACGGATGCGGCCCCGCCCAGAAACCGCGCGATGCTCCGCAGGCTGCACTCGTGCAGCACCGTGGTCCGCGTGGCTCCGGGGTCGTTGAATTGCACGTAGGGCAGGAGGAACTCCTCGAAATACTCCTCAAAGGTGATCCGGCTGGCCACGTCAAAGTAGGGCAGCAGCGGGTCTGTGGAACTCAGCTCCACCTCGGGCGAGACCACGTAGCCCGCACGCAGGCAGACATCGGAGGTGAAGACCAGGGAGGCGCAGGTCATGCGGAAGCTCGAACTGATCAACGCCTTGTACTGCTCCTCGTCCAGGTGCAGGGTCTCGAAAAAGCGGAACAAAGCCTCACCGTCCAGGTCGCCCAGGTCGTTGGCCTTGTAGAACTCAGTGAATTCGCTGATGAACGTGCCGATGGCCTCCTGGGCCTTGGCCATGCCCGCCTCGCCGTTGCCCAGCCAGGAGTCGAAATTCAGCGCCGAACTGAAGAGGTCCACGGGCGGATTGAGCATCAGCACGCGCTCAAAGCCGTAAACCCGCTCGTGCGCGTCGCGCTCGGCCAGAAAAGCCGCGTGCAACGCCCCCAGGCTGTAGCCCGTGATGCGGAAACCCGTGACCGCGCAACGCGACTCCGCTTCGGCCCGGACCCAGGCCAGCACCCGCCAGAGATCGTCCACGTCCCAGGGCACGTACCCGGCAATGGCGTGGCGCGAAACGCTGACGATGAACTGGAACTGCGTGGGCGAGCTGATGCAGGCCGTGTGAAAGCCCGCCGAATAAAAAAGCTGTTGCAAAAAGAGCATCTTGGATTCGTCGTAGCGCCCGCCCGTGCCCGCGATGAGAAAGACCAGCGGGGCCGGATGGTCCTGCAACAGCAATGAATACTCCATGGCCGCGTTGTAGGCGAAGACATCCGGCACACGGCGATCCTCCACCTCCAGGGAAAGCACCTCGGGCCGGGGTGACCCGGGCAGCGTCAGGCGCAGGTCCGGCGGCGTGCCGAAAATCGTGGCCTCGTACGGGCTGGCATAGGGATAGGGCGCAATTTCGGCTGGATCGCCGGAAAGGGCGGTGGAATCGGCGAACGCGCACGGCGCGGCCAGCAGCGCGGCCAGCAACAGCAGGAGCGGCACACGGACAAAGTGTCGCGGCATCGGGAGTCCTTGGGTCGGGTGAATGAAACGTGCGTTTACTCGCTACACGATTCGGGCCGGAGCAACAAGGGATGTGAACGAAATCGGGCCGGGATTCCGGCGGGCCTGCCGGGTGGGGGGAGAGGGAAGAGATGTCTCCAGCGGCCAAGGGGCCCGCGGCCCCTTGGAACCCCCTTTGCCGCCCGCGTTGCGCGGGCGGGGAGATGTGCGCGGGCAAGGCGGGAGAGGGGGCAGGCTCTGTGGGTCACGGGAGCGTGGTGGTCTGTTGCGCGGTTTTGCCGGACCTGCGGTCCGCGCAATCCCGCGCAACGGTGCGCCTTCAAAACGGGTTGCACCCGTTTCGAAAAGGGGAGGTTGAGATACTTTGCTGGACGCCGCAGGCGTTCAGCCCATGAAAGGTCTTTGGGAAGGGGGTCCGGGGGGAACCCTTTCTGCAAGAAAGGGTTCCCCCCGGCCGCCGGAGGCCATGCCCCGACTTGGGGCGGCTCCGGTCCCTGCACGCCTTAGAACAGGCCGAGTTTCTGGAAGGCGATGTAGAGTTCGCGGCTGATCCAGGCGTCGGTGGCGGCGTATTCGATCTGTTTTGGGGAGAGGGGGTCGCGCGCCCAGTTGGAGCACTGCGCGCCCTTGGAGACGCGGAAGCCGAGCAGGTTGGCCGAGAGGTTGCGCAGGCCGTGGGTCTGCATCTTGACCTGCTGGGAGATCTGTCCCAGGTCCACAAACGCTTCATGCTTGAACTTGCAGAGTTTTTTCAGCCCGATGATGTCGTCGTTCACGGCCACGCCGGACTTGACCACGTCCTTGCTGGCGAGCAGTT
>JBFWMD010000129.1:0-5949 GCA_050251775.1 Desulfovibrio sp. | reverse complement strand
TACCATGCCGTGTGTGATTTCCGCAGGAGAACGCCCGCGCAGGCGTCCCCAGGCCAAGCGAACGGCCCAGCCTCCCTGCCCCAGGCAGGCCAGGGCCAGCAGCCACCAGTACGGCGGCGGAGTCAGGCCCGCCAGGGAAAACGCCATGGTCAGATGTTGGTGTCCTTGATGTCGTAGCGCACCGTGCGCTTGAGCAGCCAGCGTACGCCAAAGAGATCGTAGGCCCCGGCCACGGCCCGGTCCCAGGTCCCGTACTTGGACTGGCCCTGATGCCGGGGGCGGTGGTTGACTTTGACCTCGGCGATGCGCGCGCCCTGGGCCAGCAGCAGCGGTGGCAGGTAGCGGTGCATGTTCTTGAAACGCGGCAGGCGCAGAAGCAGCGCGCGGCGCATGACCTTGAGCGAACAGCCCGTGTCGCGCACGGTGTCGCGGGTGATGCGGCGGCGGATGGCGTTGCCCACGCGCGAGGCCCAGCGCTTGGCCCAGGTGTCCTTGCGCTTGGCGCGCCAGCCGATGACCATGTCGTAGCCCTCGGCATACATGGCGAGCATGGCCGGAATGTCCGCCGGGTCGTTCTGGAGGTCCGCGTCCAGGGTCACGATCACATCGTGGGTGGCCGCGTCGAACCCAGCGCAGAACGCGGCGGACTGCCCCTGGTTTTGGGCAAAGGAAAGGTAACGCAGCTCGGGGTGACGCCCGGCCAGTTCCCGGATGATCCCCAGACTCCCGTCGCTGCTGCCGTCGTCCACGAAGAGCACTTCCCAGGTCAGGTCGCGGGGAGCCAGCGCGGCCCGAATCTCGGCAAAGAGCCGTTCCAGGTTGCCCTCTTCATTATATATGGGCACGACAAGAGAGATGGCTTTTGTTTCTGGCATGTCCGAGGGGATAAGGAAAAACCGGGCGGAAGTAAATAGAGCCGTCCCTGTCCCTTGCCCGTCCTTGCCCGTCCTGGCTCGGCCTGCGCCGCGTGCCCGCGTGGCCGGTCTGGGCCGAATACCCGCCTCAGACCTGCGCCTGAGCGTGCATCGGACGTTGCGCCCTGCCCCGGCCCTTTTCGACGCGGCTTCTCGGCAGACCCTTCCGGAGTCCCTCCTTTCTCCCGCCCCGTGCGGGCGGGAACACCAGCCACATGCATGCGCAAACGCGTTGAATAGCCAAAGCCGTTTTTCGAATTTCGAAAAAAATTTCCATTTCAACTTGACATCCGCATGGCGGGGGGCCTATACGCACCTCTCACGTGTCGCGGGGTGGAGCAGTACGGTAGCTCGTCGGGCTCATAACCCGAAGGTCCAAGGTTCAAATCCTTGCCCCGCTACCAAGAGAATCCAAAAGCTTGCAGTTCAACCGGCTGCAAGCTTTTTTCTTTTTTGCCCTCCCCAGTTATTTCTCCCATCTTCGGTTGACATCCGCCTGACCGGGGCCTATACACACCTCTCACATGGCGCGGGGTGGAGCAGTACGGTAGCTCGTCGGGCTCATAACCCGAAGGTCCAAGGTTCAAATCCTTGCCCCGCTACCAAAGAAATGACAAGGGCTTGGGAGAATATCCCAGGCCCTTTTTCTTTTGCGTGCGGTGGCGAGATCAACGCGGCAACGGACTGCGGTTCTCCGGTTCCACACCAAAGAAAGGGGTGGTCAGCGGTCGCCCATTTCTCCTGGTTTTGACATCCGCGCGGGATGCTCCTACATGAAATGCGCCGCCCAGCGGCAAGGAGAATCGCCATGAACAGCACCACGGACATAAAACCGGACAACAGGCCGGGCAACACTTCAAGCGAGAAGCGGAAGACCACGCCGGACACGACCGCGCAGGCGGAAATGCGCGAGCTGCGGCTCATTCGCCTGCTCGGCGGACACTGGCGGCTGGCCGCGCGGCCCCGGCTCCTGGACCGGCCCGGCGAACTGGCGGATCTGGCCGCGTTTCTGGCCGCCAACAACGCCAACATCGAGCGCTTCTTCTACAACCGTTCCGAGCATGCCCGGCGCGTGCGCATCGAGGTGGGCTGCGCCTCGGCCACGCAGTGCGGCGCGCTCGCGGACCAGATGCTGCGCATGGGCAGGCTGCCCCTGGACGATGCCGCTCCCGAGGAGGACCCGAATCTGCCCGAGGTGGGGACCATCATGGATCAGGCCGGTCTGCTCGGCATCAAGGCCACGCTGGAGGACCGCCCCGGCACGCTGGCCGATCTGGCCGAGCTGCTGCGCAACCACGACGGCAACGTGATCCACATGGCCTACGACGGGGACGCGGCTCCCGGGCTCGTGGAAATCACCCTGGCCACCAGTTCGCCCGCGCAGGTTTCGGCCCTGCTGGACGAGATGAACCGCAGCGGCCTGCATTTCAACGTCCAGTGGCAGGGCGCGGACGGCGGCCCCATGGACCGGGTCATCGGCCTTTCAGCCATCGAGCAGTTCCTCTTCCGGCTCAAGTCCATCCTTCCGCCGGACAAGCTGGACCGCCTCAAGACGCTCATGGAATCCTCGGACGAGATGGGCCGGGCGCTCCTGGACTTTCGCCGGGAGTCGGGCGAAAATCCGGAAGCCATGGCCGTTTCCGAGGTCTTCAGCAACATTCTCCATCTGGCCGCCGCGTCCATCGGCAAGACCGGACCGCGCTTTTCCATGCGCCTGACCGGCCCTCTGGCTCTCAGCAGCCAGGTGGCCCTGTACATGCTGACCTGCCCCACCGGGGCCAACGGCTTTCTGCTGCGGACCGGTGACGAGGACGTGCTTGTGGACACGGGCTATGGCCTCTACTACCCGGACGCGCGCGATTGGCTCCGGGCGCACGGCTTTGATCCGGCGCGCATCCGGCGCATCTATGTCACCCACCCGGACGCGGACCACGCGGGCTGGGCCGCTCCCCTGCAAGAGGAATTCGGCGGCCGGGTCTTCATGCATCCGGACGCCGAGGCGGTCTTTGCCCACGGCAATCGCGCCCACAACACGGACACCCGGCTTCAGGCCCTGAACATCTCCTTCACCCGGCTGATCACCCGGCTGACCGAGCTGCGCGCCCCGGCCCGGCTCGAAGGCTTTACGCCGCGTCCGGGCGATCCAACGGAGTGCGGCGGTTTCCGGGTCATGGGCGGGTTTCTCGTGGGCGATGTGGACTTCCTGGTGCTGGAGAGCCATGGCGGCCATGTGGCCGGACAGGTCTTCTTCCTTGCGCCCAAGCAGGGCCTGCTCTTTTGCGGAGACTACCTCATCGACGTTTCCAGCCTCTCGGAGCGGGACAAGCAGACCCTGTCCATCCCCAAATACCTGATGACCAGCACCAACTCGGACAGCCGCGTCTTCAGCCGGGAAATGGCCCTGCTGCGGCGGCTGATGCTCGACATCCGGAGCAAGATGCCCGCCGGAGGCGCGGGAGCGCTGGTCTTCTCGGGCCACGGCGACCTCTATGCCGTGGACGACGCGGGCTGGAAGGAAACGCGAGAAGGAGACAATCCATGAGCGTTCCCCAGCGCAAGGATCTCCGGCCCGGCCTGCGCGTGGCCATCGTGCTCAAGCAGGATCAGCGCAGCGGACGGCTGACCGAGGGCGTGGTCCGCGATCTGTTGACCAAATCGCCCACGCACCCGCACGGCATCAAGGTCCGACTGGAGGACGGACAGGTGGGCAGGGTCAAGGCCATTCTCGACTGACCCTGATTCATCATTTTTCCCAGCACGCCAGCGGACGGGAATCGACCGGATTCCCGCCTGGTTTTCGTGCAATTCACCGTCCACTTCATGGAGACGCCGCTCCCGCAGAATGCGGGCAATGTTTCGGAAACGGCCCGGCGCGGCGGACTCACGCGGATGGCCCCGCAGAAGATCATTCAGCGCTACGACATCCGCCAGAGCGCTTCCGCGAGGAGGCTTCTGAAACGTCGGCCGGGGCAGCCAGGAACCCGGTCGGGAGATTGGCCGATTTCCCGCTCAGCAGGCCGGGCAATTCCTCGGGCCGCAAGGGCCGCCCCAGAGCGGACGCCGCGCGCCGAATCCGTTCCGCGGCCTCGGGCAGTTGTGATTCTTCCACTTCCAAGCCCAAACGCCGCGCCAGCTCGCGCACGGCGGCCTTGCCGCTCTTGCCGCCCAGGGCCAGCTCGCGCCGTGCTCCCACGGCCTCGGGCGGATACGGCTCGAACAGGTTCGGGTCCTTGCCCAGACCGTGCACATGCAGCCCGCTTTCGCAACGGAAGATGTCCCGGCCCACAACGGCCTTGGTCCGCGCCACCTCCACCTTGGCCGCGCTGGCGACCAGCAGGCAGGCCCGCCGCAATACGGAAATGTCATAGCGCGCGGCCCTGCGCCGCAACGCAAGGTACGCGGCCAGTTCCTCGGTGGAGGCCACCCCGGCCCGCTCGCCCACGCCCAGCAGGGACACGTCCGCCTGATCCGCCCCGCTTTCCAGCGCGGCCAGGGCATTGGCCGTGGCCATGCCGAAATCGTCGTGGCAATGCACGGCCAGACGCACAACCGGATTTTCCGCGTCCAGGGCGCGACGCACGCCGGCCACGAGCCGGGCTGTTTCCAGTGCCCCGAAATGCCCGACCGTGTCCGCGATGCGCACCCGCATGGCTCCATGGCGCGCGGCGGTCTTCGCGGCCGTGGCCACGAATTCCGGATCCGCCCGGCTGGCGTCCTCCAGCCCGAACGAAACCGTGGGCACGCCCAGCTCCGCTGCCGCGTCCAGAATCCGCTCGATGCGCGAGAGCGCATGGGCCCGGGTCCAGCCCAGACGCCGCGTCAGATGCAGGTCGGAAACCGGCACGCCCACATTGATGATGTGGGCTCCCAGCAACGCGGCCTGAGCCAGGCAATCCTTGCGGCAGGGAGCCCAGACCCCGAGCCGGAGGCCGGGCAGAGCCACTCGCGCCCAGACCAAAAGCTCGGCCAGTCCGTCACGGCCCACGCAGCCCGCCTCGGCCTCCTCCACCCCCGCCTCGGAAAGATGCAGCAGAATGCGCCGCCGCAGAGGGGGATCATAATAAGCGCCGAACAGCTGCTCACCTTCGCGAAGCGTCGTATCGATCAGCAAGGGAATTGCTCCTGTTTGGGGGTCTGTCCTTGTCCTGCCAGGGCAATTTGGATGCCATCCCCGTCGCCGCAATCAACATCCTGTAATTGTGAGACAAAAACTCACCACACCACCCTCACCTCCGGGCTACGTTTTTGTGTTTTCCTACACTTTGGTCTTGTAATCAGTGTCGCCTGCCCCGCTGTTCCGGTGGCCTCCAGCCGCTTTTGATGTCACAATTAATCAAATTTATTCAACATGATATAATGATAATTCCAGCACTGGCACGGCCCTTGCCCTAACCATGCCAGCTAACGAAACCAACCTGGAGGTAACTCATGCGAAAGGTAGCCATTTACGGTAAGGGCGGCATCGGCAAGTCCACCACCACCCAGAACACAGTGGCCGGTCTGGCGGAAATGGGCAAAAAGGTCATGGTGGTCGGCTGCGACCCCAAGGCGGACTCCACCCGCCTGCTGCTCGGCGGCCTGGCCCAGAAGTCCGTCCTCGACACCCTGCGCGAGGAAGGCGAGGACGTGGAACTGGAAGACATCCGCAAGCCCGGCTACGGCAACACCTGGTGCGTGGAATCCGGCGGTCCCGAGCCGGGGGTCGGCTGTGCGGGCCGCGGCATCATCACCGCCATCAACATGCTCGAATCCCTGGGCGCCTATGAGGAGTCCGAGGGTCTCGACTACGCCTTCTACGACGTTCTCGGCGACGTGGTCTGCGGCGGATTCGCCATGCCCATTCGCGACGGCAAGGCCGAGGAAATCTACATCGTCTGTTCCGGTGAGATGATGGCCATGTATGCGGCCAACAACATCTGCAAGGGCATCATGAAATACGCCCAGTCCGGCAGCGTGCGCCTCGGCGGACTGATCTGCAACTCCCGCAACGTGGACAACGAAAAAGAGATGATCGAGGAGCTGGCCAAGAAGATCG
>JBFWMD010000128.1:0-6194 GCA_050251775.1 Desulfovibrio sp. | reverse complement strand
ACGGTCTTGGTGTAATGGATGATGTAGTTGTCCTCGGCGGGTTCGGGATACGCCTTGGGTTCCATCACGAAAATATACATTCCGGGGCGCTTGACCTGATAATCGAGCAGCCAGGCCTGATGGTCCATGACCTTGGTTTCCTTGAGGGCAGGAAGCAGATCCTGCGCCTTTCCATCCACGTACACGTCAAACTTCTCCGGCTTGACCAGATCCATGCCGATCCCTTCGAAAGGATGCGAGAAAGACAGCACCAGATGGACATTCTTGTCATCCTGGGCGACTTCGTCCTTGTCGGGAATGACCATGCCAAAGTGCGCAAGGGCGCTGGAGCAAAGGAATAGTACCAGAAAGGCGGATACGCTGAAAATTCGATAGAGTTTCATGCTTCCTCCAATGTGCATGTAGGTTGAAAAAAGACATTGTTACCATATTTGTTTTGGTAACACGGGTCAAGCACGTTGTCGGCAAAATTCTAACAGAACCCATACGAATTCAAGTCGTTGCTTCCCAGGGCCTTTTGCTGCTATAAACCGAAATGCGTTCAGGTTTACCTCTTTTCCTCGCACTTCTGGCTCTCAATTCGATCCTGGCCTGGAATGCCGAACACTGGCGTTTCGACTCCATCGTTGTGCATCATTCCGCCACGCGCACAGGCAGCTACGAAAGCATCAAGGCCATGCACGTCAAGCGCGGCTGGGACGACGCCGCCTACCAGTTGATCCTGTCCAACGGCAGCGCCGACCTGCCTGCCGGGGCATTGGAACCCACGGAACACTACCGGGATCTCTCGCCCGGACCGGCCACCCGCAACCAGCGTTCAAACCTGCGCGGGCTGCACCTCTGCATCATCGGCAACTATCAGGCGGACGAATTTCCCGAGGCCATGCGCCCGGCCCTGGGCCGTGTGCTGCGCGAGCTGTGCCGGCGGTTCGACATCCCGCCCGACCGGATCATGTTTCATCGCGACGTGAGCGCCAGCGTCTGTCCGGGCAAACACATCCAGAAGGAAGCCATGCTCAGCTGGATGCACGGCCTCGCAGACCAGTGCCCGCGCGAAATCGCGGCGCAACAGGATCAGGCCCTGGCCAGTACCGGACTGAGCCTGCACACCTACCCTCGCTTCCTGCTGCTGGTTCAACTCGCCTGTTCCGGCGTCCTGGTCCTGGTTTGGTTGCTCCTGCGCCGGGTGGCCCGCCGTCATTCCCGGAGCAACCGCCACTCCACCGACCTTCCGCGCCGGTCAACCCCTTCGACACGAACGGCGGCGAGACGCGGCGAAGGGGCCGTGCGCTATCCACGACCACGTTAGGTCACGGATTCCAGACTCATTGCCCTCATCCCGACTGGAGAAAAGAAAAAAGCGCGTTCGCAACACTGGATTGCAAACGCGCTTTTCAGAGAAGCCAGGCACCCGGCAACAACCGTTACCGCTGCTCCCTTTCGGGCCTGACGGGATTCACGGCGCAACCGCCGCCCGGCTTCTCTGCCATCTTCGAAACAAAAAACCGACCGACCGCAGCCGGGGTGTAGTTCTTACGCAGAATGCCTCCGCCCGTCAAGGGGGAGAAACTCCCCCCGAGAAGGGCTGCCACGAACCGTGGCAGCTACGACAGCGCGGTCGGCTTCAGCTTGGCGGAACCAGCGCCGTTGAAAATCCGCTGAATTCGATTCTGAAGTTTGTCCAGATAGATGTAGTACACGGGCGTGAAATACAGCGTGAGCAACTGCGACACGAGAAGACCGCCCACCACGGCGAGGCCCAGGGGTCTGCGCGCCTCAGCGCCCGCTCCCATGCCCAAGGCGATGGGCAGTGTGCCCATGAGCGCGGCCATGGTCGTCATCATGATCGGCCGGAAACGCACCAACGCGCCCGCGAAAATGGCGTCCGAGGCGCTGCTGCCCTCTCTGCGCTGGTTGTCCAGGGCGAAATCGATCATCATGATCGCATTTTTCTTGACGATGCCAATGAGCATGATCACCCCAACAAAACCATAGATGTCCAGGTCCAGGCCAAAGAGCATCAACGTGAGCAGCGCACCGGTTCCGGCTGAGGGCAAACCCGAGAGAATGGTCAACGGGTGGATGAAGCTCTCATACAGAATGCCAAGCACAATGAAGATGACCAGAATGGACACGCCGATCAACAACCAAAAGCCGCTCATGGAATCCTGGAAGGCCTGGGCCTCGCCCTGGAAACTTGTGGTGATGGAATCCGGCAGAAATTCCAGGGCGATCCGCTCCACCTCGGCCACGGCCGTTCCCAGGGAAGCCCCTGGCAGCAGGTTGAAGGAGATGGTCGCGGAAGGCAGCTGTCCCGAGTGGTTCACGGACTGCGGCCCCACGCCAAGGGTGCGCCTGGTCAGGGTTTCCAGCGGGATCAGCTTGCCCGTGTTGGAGCGTACGTAGAGCTGCTTGAGCGCGTCCGGCCCGGACTGGAAGCGGGGATCCAGTTCCATGATCACGTCATAGGAATTGTTGGCCGCGTAGATGGTCGAAACCTTGCGGTTTCCGTAGGCTGTGGCCAGGGCGTCCTCGATCTGGTAGGCGGTGATGCCCAGGGCGGCGGCCCGGTCACGGTCGATGTCCACGCGCACCTGCGGGTTGCGCAATTCAAGATCGCTGCTGACATCCTGAAGACCCGGTATCTCGGAGATCTTTTCCTCCAACAGCAACGCGTAGCGATTCAGTTCGTCCGTGTCCTGGCTTTGCAGCGTGTATTGATACTGCCCCTTGGAGCTTCTGCCGCCGATGCGCACGGGCGGCGGCACCGAGACCACGGACTTGATGCCGGGGACCTTGCCCAGGGACGAACGCAGCCGCTTGACCACGACATTGATCTCGTCGCGCTCGTCGCGGGGCTTGAGACGCATGATGAATCTTCCCGCGTTGCCGGAACTGTTGGGGCCACCCGCGCCAACGACCGACATATAGGAATCCACGGCGGGGTCGGCCGCCACGACTTTCGCCAGGGCCATCTGCCGTTCGGTCATCACATCAAACGGCACGCCCTGCTCGGCTTCCGTGGTCACACGGATCTGTCCGGTGTCCTCGTTGGGCAGAAATCCCTTGGGAATCACCGCGAACAGATACACCGTGACGCAAAGCAGGGACAGCGAAAAGGCCATGGTGATCCGCCGATGGCGAATGACGACCCGCAGGGTGCGCTCGTAAAACGAACGCATGGCCTCGAACCCCTGCTCCGTAACCTGGTAAAAACGCCCGCGGTGGCCATGTCCCGTATCCGACCGCAGCATGTAGTTGCAGAGCATGGGCGTCAGGCTCAGGGAAACCATGCCGGAAATGAGAATCGCCGCGGAAATGGTCACGGCGAACTCATGGAAAAGCCGCCCCACCACCCCGCCCATGAAGAGCACAGGGATGAACACCGCAGCCAAGGACACGGTCATGGAGATAATGGTCCAGCCGATTTCGTGCGACCCGTCCATGGCGGCCTGGAATGCCGGTTTGCCCATTTCCCGATGGCGGATCACGTTTTCGAGCATGACGATGGCGTCATCCACCACAAAACCCACGGACAAGGTCAGGGCCATGAGCGAAATATTGTTCAGGCTGAACCCGAACAGGTACATGACCATGAAGGAGCCGACCACGGACAAAGGCAAAGCCAGGCTGGGAATGATCGTGGCCCGGAGATTGCGCAGGAAAATAAAAATGACCAGGATGACCAGGATGACGGTGAGACCGAGGGTGAATTTGACCTCGTTCACCGATTCCTTGATGGATTCGGAGCGGTCATAGAGCACATCCAGCTTCACTGCGGCGGGCAATTGCGCGCGAAATACGGGCAGCAACTGCTGGATGGCCTCGGAAACCTGCACGGTGTTGCTGCCGGGCTGGCGCTGTACGGCGAGCATCATGCCGGGCTGGTCATTGAACCAGTTGCGGCGGCGGCTTTCGTCCACGCTGTCGTTGATCTTTCCGATCTCGTCCAGGCGCACCGCTGATCCGTTGCGCCAGGCCACCACCAGGGGCCGGTAGGCCGCCGCGTTCATGAGCTGTCCGCTCGAACGCACCGTATATTCCCGCGATGTCCCGGTGACCACACCCACGGGCATGTTCACGTTGCCCTTGCGCACGGCTTCGGCCACCTCATCCACACCGATACTCCGGGAGGCCATGGCCTCCGGGTCCAGTTGGATTCGCACGGCGTATTTCTGGGCGCCGTAAACCATGACCTGGGCCACACCAGAGACCATGGAAATGCGCTGCGCCAGCAACGTCTCGGCGTATTCGTCCACGTCCGAGAGCCGCAAGGTCGGTGAATAGATCGCCAGATAGAGAATCGGACTGTCCGCCGGGTTGACCTTGCGGAAGGTCGGAGGCGAGGACATGTCCGACGGCAGGTTGCGCGTGGCTGCTGAAATGGCGGACTGCACGTCCTGAGCCGCGCCGTCGATGCTGCGGTCCAGGTCGAATTGCAGCGTGATGCGCGTGGAGCCGAGGCCGCTGGTGGAGGTCATGGAGGTCAGACCGGCAATGGCCGAAAGTTCTTTTTCCAGCGGTGTGGCCACGGCCGAGGCCATGGTTTCCGGGTTGGCGCCGGCCAGGGAGGCGCGCACTTCCACTGTGGGAAAGTCCACGCTTGGCAGGGCGCTCACCGGAAGCTTGAAATACGCCATGGCACCAAAAATCAACACGGAACACATGACCAGTGTGGTCATGACCGGACGGGTGATGAATACGCGGGCAGGGTTCAAGGGCCAACCTCGGGAACGGGCTGCGGATCACCTGAAATCACGACCTTGATACCGGGCTCCAGACGCAGCTGGCCCTCAGCGACCACGATCTCGCCGTTGGAAACGCCCTCTCCAAGCAGAGTCACGCGGTCGAACACGGCTACCACCTTGACGGGCCGCGCCTCTACCGTTAGATCGTCCTTCACGACGTAGACGTACGTGCCCTTGAGACCATCGAGCACCGCGCCGGAGGGAACCACGACTCCCCCGCGCTCGCCCAGGTGGAGCACCACCCGAACGAACTGACCGGGCCAGAGCCGCCCCTCGTTGTTGGGAAACAGCGCCTTGAGCCGAATACTTCCTGTGTCCCGGTCCACCGCGTTGTCCACGGAATAAAGTTCGCCCTCCTCGGGGCGCGCCTCATCGCCCTGAACGAACGCCTGGGCCGCAAGGGACCCCTGGGCCATACGGCCCTGGATGGAGGGCAGATGCGCCTCGGGCACGGAAAAAGTGACCAGGATGGGCTTGATCTGATTGATGGTCACCAGCGGATCGTCATCATTGCCCTCCACGATATTGCCCTTGTTCAGCAGTACGTTTCCGACGCGACCCGAGATGGGCGCACGGATCGTGGCGTATTCCAGATCAAGCAGGGCACGGTCAAGCGTGGCCTGATCCAGCTTGATGGTCCCCTCGAGGGTCATGGCCGCCGCATAGGAATCATCGTACTGTCCTTCGGCTACCACCTGCTGCTTCTTGAGCTGGGCATATCGCCGCAGCCCGGACTGCGCGTTGGCCAATTGCGCCCGATCGCGCTCCAGCCGGGCACGGGCCTCCTGCACGGCGAGTTCAAACGGACGAGGATCGATCTGGAAAAGGACATCCCCTTCCAGAACATCCTGTCCATCGCGCACGAATTGTTCCTGGATCATGCCGCCGACCCGGGAACGCACGTCAACCGTTGCCAGGGGATCCAGATTGCCCACCGCCCGGATGACGCTCGGAAGCACACGCTGCTCCGCTCTGGCCGCCACCACGGGGACCGCCTTGTCCTTCTTGCCGCCCTTGTCGTCGCCACCGCAGCCAGCGACCAACAGCCCAAGCAAAAGGATTGGCAAGAGGATTGGCAGGAGGCGGAACTCGCTTCCAGATATCAAACCTTTGGAGGACATCAAACAGGAGCTCCGGATTTGTGGATTGAATTCACTGAAAAAATCTAGAAGCAATAGCATGCAAAACTATCCCTCGGTTTCTTAATATGTCCGAAACCGGTCCACAAGTAGTTTCACGGGGCCGACCTTGTGAGAATTTTATCATAATCGTATTTAAGCTAACAATAACCACTCCCGGTTGAGCTGTTGAAGAGGGGAGGTTATGTCAGCCACTGTACTGCTCATGTGGCAACAAATTCGTCATCTCAGGAATTATAATGAAATATTCCAAACAATTATTGACTGTATTATTCCTCTGCCTCCTGTTCCCTCCGCTGGTTCGAGC
>JBFWMD010000127.1:0-6480 GCA_050251775.1 Desulfovibrio sp. | reverse complement strand
CAGGTTCGACGCGCCGCAGCAGTCCAGGCGTTCCAGCCATTCGCCGAGGGTGCTGCGGGTCAGGAGCAGCAGCCGGATTCTGGGAGCGCGGGCATCCAGCTCCGCCAGCTCCTTCAGGAGCAGGTGTACGCGTTCCAGATTGGCTTCCGGGTAGTCCACAAGCAGGAGCGTACCGCGTTCCCCCAGTCGGAATTTTTTCGGCAGGGTTCGTTGCTGCTGGGGCGAAAGGCTTATGAAGCCCGCTGCCCAGCCTTGTTTGACGAGCAATTCCCCGAAATGAGCGGCAAGGCGGGTCTTTCCGGCACCGCCCGGCCCCGTGACGAAACGGACCAACGGCACGCCGTCTTCATGGGCCCAGGCCAAGAGCGTTTCGATGATGTCATGTCGACCTGCGAACCTGGACGCCTCGGCATGGCAGCTCAGGTAGGAGAGCGGGTCGGAATTTCGGTGCAGCGGCCTGACGCGCAGGGAAAGTTCCGCCAGGGCCGGAGCGTCTGCGCTTGCCTGTTCGCCGTTGCCGTGCAGGTGCAGATGGTAGTCCGTGCCGAGCAGACTGAATGTGGGGACAAGATCGAAGACCACGGCGAACTCCTGCATATGGACAGTGGGAAATTCCGCATCGAATATCTTGTATGGGCGCTTGTGGCAACCCGGCTTGAATCCCTCCGCAACAAGAGCCGCGATAAGCACCGCAACAAGCGTCGCAACTATTGCATCCGGCAATCCGCATGCAACGATTTTCACCGGTATACGAATTGGCCGGGCAAGTGGGGAATCGTGCCGCAAAGTGAGGGAGGGAACCTTGTTTTTCCGGCCCTGTATGCTAAGGAGGAACCATCGTCACACATCCGCGCCGCGAAGAGGCCGGCGCGGGGCCGCAGGGAACGGCCAGGAGGGGACATGCCGGGGGAGAGCAAGAAATCCCGCGAGGAACTGCTTGCGGAATTGCAGACGGCCAGGGAACGCATTGCCGAGCTGGAGGCCTGCGCCCCGCCCCGCACCATGGCCTTTGACGGGCTGCTGGATAATCTCGCGGACCCGATCTTCATCAAGGACGCCCGCCACCGCTGGGTCTATTTCAACCAGGCTTTTCTCGATCTGGTGGGGCTGACCGCTGGGCAGGCCCTGGGCAAGAGCGATGAGGTTCTTTTCTCTTCTCAGGAGGTGACCTTCATCCGTGCTGCGGACGACACGGTCCTCCAGAGCGGCGAGAGTCTGGTTGTGGAGGAGGAACTGGTGCTCCGGGGCGTCCCCCATTGTCTGCGCACGGTCAAATCCTTCTGGCGCGACCCGATCAGCAACGAACCGCTGGTCCTGGGCGTGATTCACGACATCACCGAACATGTGAAGGCGCTGCGGGCGCTGGAGCAGAGCGAAAGGCGGCTGCTGCGCGAGCGCGAAACCTTTGAGGTCATCTATGACGGTTCGCTGGACGCGGTGCTTCTGACCCGCGCGGACGCTACGTTCTTCATGGTCAACCGCGCGGCGGAACAGCTCACGGGCTACACCCGCCAGGAACTGCTGGACATGAACATTGCGGACCTGCACGACGACGAGGTGATTCGCGCCTTTGGCGACAACCTGGAACGGGTCATGGCCGGAGAGGTGGTCGTGACCACGATTCCACTGCGCCGTCGGGACGGAACCCGCGCGGACGTGGAGTTCCGCAGCAGCCGGGTGTGCATCGGCGGGGAAGAATACGTACACACCGTGGCCAGGGACGTGAGCAAGCGGCTCCAGGCCGAAGCCGCGCTCCGCGCCAGCGAGGAGAAGCACCACGCCCTTTCCGCAGCCACATTCGAGGCCCTTTTCATCACGGAGAACGGCTTTTGCGTGGAGACGAACCACGCGGCCAGCGAGATGTTCGGCTACAGCTACGGGGAATTGCTCGGGATGTTTCCCACGGACATGGTCACCGAGGAGACGCGGCATCTCGTGTTCCAGCGGATCACGCTGGGGGGCGAGGAACCTTACGAAGCGGTCGGCCTGCGCAAGGACGGCACACAGTTTCCGGCGCAATTCCAGGGGCGGATGTTCCGGTATCGGGGGCGGCCTGTGCGGGTTACGGCCGTGCGCGACCTGACCGGACAGAAGCGCGCCGAGCAGGAACTGGCCGAGAGCGAGCACAAGTACCGGCTGCTGGCCGAGAACGTGGAGGATGTGATTTTCCGCACGGATGAGCAGTTGCGTTTCAACTACGTCAGCCCCAGCGTGCAGAGGTTGCTGGGCATGGCGCCGGAGGAGATCGAGGGTTGTGAAGTCGGGCGGATGCTCACGCCGGAATCCATGGGCCGTGTGCTGGAGGCGCGGGAGCAGCGCTTGCGGGCCGAGGCCGAAGGCAACCCGAGCCTCGTGAACCGCATGGAGCTGGAGATGTTTCGCGAGGACGGCTCCACGGTCTGGGTCGAGGTGATCACCAAGGGCTTGCGCGACGCCCGTGGCCTCCGCCACGGCCTGGTCGGGCTGGCGCGAAACATTGCCGAACGCAAGCGCATGGAGCGGCAGCTCCTTACGGCCAAGGAGAGTGCCGAGGCAGCCAGCAAAGCCAAGAGCGAATTCCTGGCCAACGTCAGCCACGAAATCCGCACGCCGCTGAACGGCATGCTCGGAATGCTCCAGCTTCTCCAGGAGAACAACCTGTGCGGGGAAAACGCGGAGATGGTCGGCACGGCTTTGGATTGCGGGCGGGGCCTTGTGATGCTCATCAACGACATCCTGGATCTCTCCCAGATCGAGGCGGGGGTGGTCCGCCTGCACCCGCGCGCCTTTGATCTGGACAAGACCCTTGGTTCGGTCCTGGCCGTATTTGCGCATCAGGCCACGTCGCGCGGGCTGGCGTTGGGCTGCGACCTGACGCCGGGAACGCCCCTGCGGCTTTTCGGCGACGAGGGCCGCCTGCGGCAGGTGCTTTTCAATCTGGTGGGCAACGCCATGAAGTTCACGGAGCGGGGCGAGGTCCGCATGTCGGTCTGTCCGTTGCCCCAGGTCCGCACGGATGGCAAGGTCCGGCTGCTCTTCAGCGTCCGCGACACCGGCATCGGCATCCCGGAAAACCGCATCAACGACGTGTTCGAGAATTTCACCCAGGTGGATGGCTCCTACACCCGCCGCTACAACGGAGTGGGTCTCGGGTTGTCCATTGTCCGCCGTCTGGTCAGGCTCATGGGCGGCGGGCTGGTCCTGGACAGCGAGGAGGGCGGGGGCACGGAGATCTGTTTTTCGCTGCTGTTCGACGTGCTGGAGCCGTCCGAAGAATCGTCCGGAGAGTCGGGCGGGAAGCCGGGTGGAAAGGAAAACGGGATCGCGCAATCCGGTTCAGACCCGGCAAAGCTCGGGGGCCTGCGCGTGCTGCTGGCCGAGGACGACCGGGTGGGCAGCGTTGCGGTAAAGAGCATGGTCGAACGCCTGGGCCACACCTGCACTGCCGTGGCAAGCGGCGGCGAAGCCGTGGACGCCTTGCTGGGTGGCCAGTGGGATTGTGTGCTCATGGACATCCAGATGCCGGACATGAACGGGCTGGAAGCGGTGCGTCTGGCGCGGGAGCGCCTGCCGGCTGGACAGAGCCTGCCGCCTGTGGTGGCGCTCACGGCCCATGCCATGTCCGGCGACCGCGAAGCCTTTCTTGCGGCGGGCATGGACGACTATCTGGCCAAGCCCGTGGACATGGACGCGCTGCAAGAGCTGCTCAAGGGACTGGGCAGGCGTTGAGGCGGGCATTGCGGCGGGCATGGACAAAAGCCGTGATGTTTCGCGCGTTGACAGGCCTGGCCGGGCATGGAATCCTCCCCGGCCAGGGAGAGCACTGTGGAACGATTCGCTGATCCGGCCGCCTATCTCTGGGGCCGCCTGCCCCTGATTCTGCTGTTTGCCAACGCCTACCTCGCGTACCGGCTCCTGGCCGTGACCGGGCTGACCACGGCGTTCGTGCGGCGCATGCTTCGGCTGGCCGCCGGACCGCGTGGCCGGGGCGGATTGCCCGGCCTGCTGCTGTTGCTCATGCTCGCCGCGGCCCTGCTCTCTTTCTTCATCCCCAATGCCGTGACCATGCTCACGCTGCTGCCCGCCCTGACCGAGCTGGAGCGGGAACTGCGTCAAAAAACCGGAACGAATCTGGCCACGCCTCTGGCCCTGGCCGCCATCTACGGCGCGAACATCGGGGGCATGGGCTCGCTGATCGGCTCGCCCGCCAACCTGCTGCTTATCGGCGCGCTGGATTTTTTCCGTGTGCCTGGGCGGGAGCAGATCGGTTTCGCCAACTGGTTTCTCTGGTCCCTGCCGCTGGTGGCGCTGTTTCTGCTTGCGGGCTGGGCGCTGCTGGCTGTCTTTGCCCTGCCGCGCGGCGTGCGCCTGGAACCCGGCGACATGCCCGCGCCCAAAGAACTGACCCCCTGGCAACGCTCCGGCGGCGCGCTTTTTCTGCTCTTTCTCGGCTTCTGGACCGCCAGTTCCATCGGCTCGGAACTCTGGCTGTCCTGGAAGCGTCTGGAACCCGCCCTTGCCGCGGGATTTTTCTGTTGGTTCGTGTTCCTGGCCTTTTTCCGCGCGGGCACGCCCTGTCAGGGAACCAGCGCGCCCTTGCTGCGCTTGCGCGAGGTCTTCACCGGCCTGCCCCGGCGCGGACTGCTTTTTCTCGGGCTTCTGGGTCTGCTGGCCTTGGCCGTGAAGGGATTCGGGCTGGACGCGCGGGCTGTGGACTGGCTGCGCGCGCTCGACAGCGTCCACCTGCCGCACTTCACGGCCATTCTCTTTCTGGTGCTGGTGGTCATCCTGCTTACGGAACTGCTCAGCAATACCGTGGTCTCGGCCGCGTTCTTTCCCGTGGCCTATGCCGTGGCCCAGGCCCACGGCCTTTCCCCGCTGGCGCTGATGCTGGCGGTTTCCCTGGCTTCGACCTGCGCGTTCATGACTCCGGTGGCCACGCCCTGCAACGCCCTGGCCTTCGGGGAACTGCGCGGAGTTTCCCTGGGGCGCATGCTCGGCCTTGGCCTTGTGCTCAATCTCGTGGGCGCGGTTTTGATGTCCTGCTGGGTCGCCTGGGTCATTCCCCTGGTTTACGCCTAGGAGTTTGGTGGAGAACAACAGTATATTGACTCGGGTTGCCCCTCTGGGCTAGATTGGCCTATTGATAAAGCCAAACCCGCCGCGAGGAGGGGACGGAAAGCCACGGGTCTCCCTGAGATAGCCGGGCCGCCAAGAGACGCATCATATAATATGCGCGTTTTCCGTCTGCCCGTGGCCAAAAAGAGAACAACATGTCCAGTTCCAGTAAGGCCACACGGACCTCTTCCAAGGTCAAATATTTCGAGATTTCGCCACACCTGATCATGCCCAGCACATCCGGGAGCTTTTCTCTTTACCTCAAGCAGCAGGGCCGCATGGTGCTCTATGCCAGCCGGGGCGATGAATTCACCGCGTCGCACCGGTCCCGGCTCATGGATATGGGGGTAAAGAAGATCTGGGTCGAAGGCAGGGAGCGCACGGGCTATGAAGACTATGTGCGCACTCATCTGGCTTCGCTGGTGGGCGACGACTACATCCCGGTCCAGGAGCGCGCCGAGGCTTGGTGCGGCGCTTCCGAAACCATGATTCAGGACATGTTCGATCTGGACACGCCGGACGAGCAGCTGCTGACCCGGTTCAGCCGCGTGCGGACCCTGTTGCGCAATACGCTGAAATTCTTCTCTGATCCGGCAGTGCTCCGGGAAATGTCCCGGTTTCTGCGCCACGGTTTTGAGTCGCACAAGCACGGACTCGCTGTCATGGTTCTGGCGGCCACAGTGCTGGATACCTACGACGGCCTGCCGAACTCGCTGCTGACTGCCTGCTGCGCCGGAGCCGTGCTCCACGACATCGGCAAATCTCGACTCTCTGAGGAACTTCGCCGGGCGGACCCGGCAACCCTGGATGCCGAGTCCCTGAGCATCTGGCGAACGCATCCCTCCGTGGGGGTGAGCATCTGTTCCCGCCTGCCCCTGGAGCAGGAGACCCTCCAGTGCATCCTGTTTCACCATGAACGCGAGGACGGCAGGGGCTTCCCTTCGGGCGGACGCGGAGCGGATCTGCCGTTCTATCCGCGCGTGATCGGACTCTGCAACACCTACGACAACCTCGTGCGCGGCGGGCCGAATCGAGCGCCGGTGTCCGCGTTCCAGGCTTTGAGCCGCATCAAGGAGGACCGCGGAGCGTATTCCCCGGACCTGCTGCGCCGGTTGATCACCGTGCTCTCTAAGGCGGAAATGATCTGACGAATTAAAAAATTATCATTAGCAAAGTCAGAATATTACAGAAAACCTTGTCGATCGCTCCAAAAACCGCTTGACCGTCGGGTGGGATTTGCATAGACACACCCCTCACCGCTGATGCGGAGCGAAACGGAGTTGCCGGGGCGGATGCCCTGGAAAAAAGTTGCAAAAAGCGCTTGACTCCGGACGGACAGAGGCCTAAAAAGCTCGTCCGCCGCAAAAGTGGGGGAGTTTCGGA
>JBFWMD010000126.1:0-6504 GCA_050251775.1 Desulfovibrio sp. | reverse complement strand
CCAGTGCGGCGGTCCAGGCCTGCCAGATGATGTATCCGGCCATGACCAGAGCCACGGCAAGAATGGCCAGAGTGGCCAGGGTCATGTTTCTGCGCAGGGTAACCAACTCGGCATGCACGTCGTCGATGTAGACTCCCGTGCCCACAATCCATCCCCAGTGAGGATAGCCCTTAACGTAGGAAATCTTAAGATTCTCCGGTCCGGGCTTGTCCTTCCACTGCCAGTAGTACTCGGCAAACCCTTCGCCCTTGGTCCGGGCGATGTCTGCGAAAAGAGCGAAAACGCGCGTGCCCTCGTGATCGCGGAAGTCGGAAAGGTCGTGGTCTTCCAGGTCGGGCCGGTAGGGATGCACGACCAGACGTCCGCTGTAGTCGCTGATCCAGAAATAGTCTTTGTCCTCCGGCCCGTAGCGCATGGAGCGGATTTGCCGCATGGCGGCGAGACGGGCCTGGTCCGGTGACAAGCTTCCGTCCTGTTCCATGGCCCCGTAGGAGACGATGATGTTGAAGGCGGTTTCCGTCAGTTGACGGCAGGATTCCCTCTTTTGGTTCAGAAAGCCCTGCTCAAAGGTAGGAAAGAAATAGAAGTGCAGCGCACCGGCGAAAAGGGCCACCGTCAGCAGGGCGGGAAGAGCAATGCGGAGCTGGATGCTGTCAGAGGGTTTTCCCTGCCGGCGAGTTTTTTTCATAGGCAACTGCTCATGATCATCTGGAATCTTCCCTTGTTACCCCTGAAAACTAGCGAAGCGGCGCAAAGAGGGCAAGCAGAATGTTACAAGTGGAAAGACGGCGGTCTCTTGCTGGGGCAAAACACTGTTTACGAGCTTGTGTTGACCGGTCGGGGTTCTGTGAAGCGGACAGGGGGCCGCAGGGCAGTGGCCGTCAGCGTTTTAGAGTTATCGAATGCTTATCGATATTAATTGCAACCAGCTGAAATAGTGATGAGCTTGCAGGGAGAGAAGAAAACGCCATTGACCGGAAAACAGGATTATAATAAGAGATATCGAAATGGGTGCGGAATCGAGACCGGGGGGTACGGTGTGCGATTGCGAGGGGGTGTTCCGTGGACGGATACAAAAAAGTAATTGTCTTTGGTTGTCTGGTTCTTGGGGGGGGATATTTTTTGCCCTGGGCATCGGGGGGGGGAGATGCCGTGGTCGGGTATGATCTTGTGACCAGGGGAGTCGCCATGCTGCGGTCCATGCATGACGCGGGGGTCTATGATCGTACGTTCCTGATTTCTTTTGCGGCCATCGCCCTTCCGGCCCTGGGGGCGATCCTGTCTTTCCTGTACTGCATGGTCAAACCGTTGAACCGCAACGGTCTCCTGGCCAGCTTTGTTTTTCTGCTGCCCGCGTTCACGCTCCTGGCCGTCCACGGCCATCTCTTTTCGGGCGGCGATGTGGCCAGTCCGCTGGTCGGACTTTCCGGACTGTTGCGCCCGATTCAGGGGCTGGAGTTCGATCTGTCTGCTACTGGCGGGCTCTGGCTGATGCATCTCGGTGCGTTGTTGATGCTTCTCGGGCGTCTCTCCCGCAGGCCCCCCCGGCGCAGCGGCTTGCGCTGACCCTCGGCGGTGAAATCCCAGCGGCTGTGACTTGCCGCCGGGGATCCTGTTTCCCGTAGGGTCGTTGCTGGGCGGAGCAGCAGTGAATTCGCGGCCAACAGCGGGCCGGGGTCTCGGGGCCGCTACCGCGGACTCGGCTCCGGCCCTTGCCTACTTCCCCAAGCATGATGTACTCGCGAAACAGCGGCCACAAGCCGTTTCAGATTCGTATTCATCGCCGCTTCACTGTTGAGTGGCGCTGCGCGGGCATTACAAGTTCCCGCTTTCCGGATCAGGCGACATCGACCAATTTTGTAAGGATTCGCTTATGACCATAGATCTTCACGCGCACACGACCGCTTCCGACGGCACGCTCAGTCCGAGGGAATTGGTGGCCCTGGCCAAGAAAACCGGCCTCAAGGCTGTGGCCGTCACAGACCACGACACCGTAAGCGGGCTGGCCGAAGCCCTGGAGGCAGGACGGGAGTTGGACCAGGAAGTGATTCCCGGTTGCGAACTCTCCGTGGGGGAGGGACGGCAATCCATGCACATCGTGGGGCTCTGGCTCACGCCCGAGGCTCCGGTTCTCAACGAGGCCTTGGAATTCGTCATCCGCGAACGCGGTAGCCGCAATCATAAGATCATCGCCAAGCTCAACGAGATGGGCCTGGACATCCGCTACGAGGAAGTCGCGGCCCTGGCGGGCGGCACTGTGGGCCGCCCACACATGGCCCAGGCCCTGATGTCGCGCGGGCTCGTTTCCAGTGTGAATGAGGCGTTCGAAAAGTATATCGGCAATACCGGAGTGGCCTATGTGCCGCGCACCCGCCTGAGCGCGGCCAAGGCCCTGGAGGTGCTCCGCGCCGAAGGGGCGACCCCCATCCTGGCCCACCCCTTTTTGCTCCAACTGCCCCTGAGCCAGCTGGAGGAACGTCTGCGCGAACTCATGGACCTGGGGCTGGAAGGCATGGAGGTCTATTACACGGAGCACTCCAACGACATCCGGCGTGCCTACCGTGCCCTGGCTGACCGCCTGGGGCTGCTCGTCAGCGGCGGTTCGGACTTCCACGGCTCGGTCAAGCCGGGCATTCATCTGGGCCGGGGCAAGGGCGACCTTTATGTGGACGATGAGTTGCTGGAGGCCATGAAGGCCCATCGCAGGGAGCGGGGACAATGGGTCTAAACGCGGTGCGACAGAGACCGGAGCTGCTGGCTCCGGCGGGAAATCTTGAAAAGCTCGAAACAGCCGTGCTTTACGGGGCCGACGCGGTCTACCTCGGCGGCAAGGCCTTGAACCTGCGCACGGGTGCGGGCTTTGACGAGGCGGAACTGAAGCAGGGCATCGCCCACGCCCGGGCCCACAACGTCCGGACCTATTACCTGCTCAACGCCTACCCCCGGGAGAACCAGCTCCGGGCAGTGGAGGCCCAGTTGGACCTCGTGCAGAAGCTCTGCGCGCTGGGTAAGGGGCCGGATGCGATCATCGCCTCGGATCTCGGCGTGGTTCGCAGGGTGCGCAAGCGCCTTCCGGACCTGCCCCTGCATGTGAGCACGCAGGCCAACACCATAAACAGCGAAGCCGTGCTTTTCTGGCGCGACTTCGGTGCGAAACGCGTTAATCTGGCCCGCGAGATGCGCTCCGAGGAACTCAAGGAAATGCTTGCGGTCTGCAGACGCCTGAGTCCGCCCATGGATCTGGAAATCTTCGTGCATGGCGCGCAGTGCATGGCCCTTTCGGGCCGTTGCTACATGTCCGCCTACCTGAATGACCGTTCGGGCAATTCCGGGCACTGCTCCCACCCCTGCCGCTATGACTACCGGGTCACGGGGCTGCGCGTGGAGGAGGAAACCCGGCGTGGCAGCCCCATGTGGGAACTGGAGGAGGTTGAGGACGGCGCAGGGGAAAGCTTCACTCAGTTCTACGCTGCCGAAGACCTTTGCCTGTTGCATTACCTGGACTGGCTCGGGCGCATGGGCGTGGCCGCTCTGAAGATCGAAGGCCGGAACAAGAGTTCGTCCTATCTTGCCCAGGTCACGGACGCCTATGCGTCGGCCCTGCGCGATCTTTGCGAGGCCAAAGGACCGTTCCATCCGGAGACGTACCTTTCGGAGCTGGTCAATGCCTCTTCAAGGCCGCTCACGCGTGGGTTTTTTGACGCCGGAGCGCAAAGCCCCATCTCCCAGCCGCTGGCCCCGGAATACGCACGTCCGGTGCTGGCGCGGGTGGAATCGGAACTGGGAGACGGACGCTGGGGCGTGGAAGTCAAACACCGCTGGGACGTGCTGAGCTTTCCTGTGGAGATCCTCGTGCCAGGGCTTGAGCGGCCAGGGCTGCCCCTGGAGGACTTCGGCCTGGAGGACGAAAACGGCGAGGCCTTATCCGTGGTCCATCCGGGCCAAAAAGCCGTGCTCATCAGCGAACGTCCGGAATTCCGCAAGGGCATCTTTGTCCGCAAGGCCTGGACCTTCGACATCTAAGAACGTATTCTTCCGAAAATCGGTAGATCCACCGGACACAGGAGGTCATCCCATCATGCCCAAGAACTCCTCGCCACGCGGGCACGTGCGTTTTCAACGCCATTTTCCCGCCCGCCTCTCCGTTGCACTGGTGTTGCTGTCTTCGATCGCCTGCTTGTTTACCGCTCTGGCCTTGGCCGCCGGGGACCAGGAGGGAGTGGAGCTGCATATCGGCACACCGGATTTCTTTGCCCAGGCCACCTCGGATGGGGTTCCCCCGGATTTCCTTTCGTCCAGAAGCGTTACCGCGCGCATCGTGCAATACAACCGGCCTCTGGTGGACATGCTCTCCGAAACCGAGGGCAAGCTGATCTACGTGGCGCTGAAGAATGGCCACGCTCTGCACCGCAGTTTCTATTCACCAGGCGACGGCAGGATCAGCGAGGTGGAATACCGCTTCGTTTATCATCCCGAAACCAAGGACGCGGAACTCACGGACATTCTCGTGAACGGCAAGCTGCTCGACAACTACGATTTCTACGATTACGCGGACGAACTCTGCAGACCAGCGCGACCGTGAAGAGACTGCTAATAGGGCGGGCAAATCCGTTGTGTCGTAGGTAGTTATCAGCTCGTTTGCTGGTCCACGCTGCCCCCCAAGAGATTGTCTGCGAAGCTGGCCTCATGCGTGTATTAGCACCTGACAGGTTAACGTCTTAGGGAATCATGGAATTTACCAGAACCATTGATGAGCTTCAGGCTCGGGCCGTGCTCTGGTGGCCGGACAGCCTGAAAAGAAAGGACTCTCTGGCGAGCGTGCTGCCATTGCTGCTCGAAACGCAGGAAGAGTTTCTGCGAATCTTGGAGCTGGGGGGGAAAGAACCGCTGCAATGCCTGGATTTGCTCAAGGCCGCACAATTTCCGGTCAAGCTATTCCTCAAGCATCTCGTAATCTTAAGTAACTTCGGCGGGGAGCCCATACAGCGACTTGGTCGTGAGTTCGTGGCTATTTTTCCGAAGGACGCACAGGATCGCCATTACATGCGCTATTCTTGGAAGGGGAAACCATACGAGCATACCTTTCTTGGACTACCTGTAAGGGGCCTGAGCAACAAAAAGCTCGGAATCGACGGCGAGGCATTGGCCTTGGATCAGCCCATGAGCTTGATGATTCGAGATATGGTCGCCATCCTTCTTTTTGGCGCGGCATCGGAGCAAGCGAATCAGGCCGGTTTGGAGGCCTGCGCAGTCGGGGACATGCTCGGGGATGCGGACGCGTTGCGAACTTTTGTGCAGCAGCGGTACATCGTGGTCAGTCGTATTATGGGTGGAGCCACGGCCAACAGCCTGGGGCAACTTGCACAGACAGAACTGACGGAATTTTTGCAACACCGGCTGAGCTCGGATTTTATCGTTGAACGCAATGGCTCCATTGTACTGAACGGCTATGCTCAGGCCGGAGGTATGCCTTTTGACGTGGTCATCCGAAAAGGAGAGAATCAAGTTGGCGTTGAAGTCAGCTTTCAGGTCACGACCAACAGCACCATTGAACGCAAGGCGGGACAGTCTGCTGATCGGCAGCGTCTGATGCACGCGAATGGGTACGGCATTGGCTATGTTATCGATGGAGCAGGGAATTTTCAGCGTTCTTCGGCCATTTCGAACATCTGCGCTAACAGCGACTGTACCGTTGCCTACTCGGAGCAAGAGTTTGAAGTGCTCGCACAATGGATAGAGAGCAGGATATGATGCGCTTTGTGGATCTATTTGCTGGAACAGGAGGCATCCGTCTTGGCTTCGAGCAGGCCTGCGTCTCTTCGGGCATCCGGACAGAGTGCGTTTATTCCTGCGAAATAGACCGAAAGGCGTGCGAATCGTATCGGTTGAACTTTGGACAGGATGCCTACGCGGACATCCGCGAGGCGAACAATCTGCCCGACTTCGATTTTCTACTTGCAGGTTTTCCTTGCCAGTCTTTTTCCTACGCAGGGAAGCAGAGGGGGTTCGGCGACACGCGCGGCACGCTTTTCTTCGAGGTGGAGCGGCTGCTGAAGCGGCATCAGCCAACGCACTTTTTGCTGGAGAACGTGCGCGGTCTGACGACCCACGACAAGGGGCGCACTTTTCGAACCATCGAGGAGCGTCTGCACGCTCTGGGCTACCACACCCAAGTCAAACTTCTGAACAGTTGCCATTTCGGCGTGCCGCAAAATCGGGTGAGAATCTACATCGTAGGATCTCGGAAGGAGCCGGTACGCAGTTCACTCCGCTCGGACACCGGCCCGGCGGATTCGCACTCCTACCGGCGCGCCGGTCAGGCCAGTCTGCTGAATTCGGGGCCGAGAACACTGGTCAGAGACATTCTGCAATCCAGGGTGGAGGAGAAATATCTCTGCTCGCCGGATTTTGTGAACAGATTACAACGCATTGTCGGAAAAGATCTTTCCTCATTGCACGGGTATCGACTCATCGACTACCGCGGGGGTAATGCTATCCATTCCT
>JBFWMD010000125.1:0-6545 GCA_050251775.1 Desulfovibrio sp. | reverse complement strand
CAGTTTCTTGGTAAGATATGCAGATGATAACACGTAACCTGTGTTGGTGTTATTTTGAGAGGCTGGGGGGTTGATGTTTTCGCGGCAGCCTGTGGTCGCCGCAAAATCTAGGATAAGGACGTTCAACGTCATGCGATCCATTCAATTTGGAGGTGTTCTATGAAGTTTTCCGTCAGTCATGGTGGAGACAAAGTCGAGGAAAGGCTGGCGAAGGCCGGCGTGTCGCGCCGTGATTTCATGAAGCTCTGCGGCACGGTTGCCGCGGTCATGGGCATGGGTCCCGCGTTCGCGCCGAAGGTCGCCGAAGCTCTTACTTCCAAGCGCCGCCCGTCCGTGGTCTGGCTGCACAACGCTGAATGCACCGGCTGTTCCGAGTCCATCCTTCGGGGTATGAACCCCCCCTTCGCCGAGCTGATCCTGGGTGTCATCTCCCTGGATTACCATGAGACCGTCATGGCCGCTGCCGGTGAAATGGCTGAGAAGGCCCTGCACGATGCCACCAGCTCCGAGTACGGTTATGTCTGCGTCGTGGAAGGCGCCATCCCCACCGCCGATGACGGCATCTACGGCAAGGTCGCCGGCCGCACCATGCTCGACTACAACACCGAGTACGTGAACAAGGCCGCCGCGGTCATCGCCTACGGAACCTGCGCCACCTACGGCGGTGTCCAGGCCGCTGCCCCGAACCCGACCAAGGCCGTTGGCGTTCGTGAAATCACTGACAAGCCGGTCATCAACATCTCCGGTTGCCCGCCGAACCCCTACAACCTGCTCGGAACCGTCGTTCACTTCCTGCAGAACGGCATCCCCGAGCTGGACGGCGAAGGCCGCCCGGTCATGTTCTTTGGCGACAGCGTCCACGACAAGTGTCCCCGCCAGAAGTTCTACGACGAAGACAAGTTCGCCGAAAGCTTTGGCGACGAGGGAGCCCGCAAGGGTTACTGCCTGCTGCACCTCGGCTGCAAAGGTCCCTACACCTACAACAACTGCCCGACCGTGAAGTTCAACCAGACCAACTGGCCCGTTGAAGCCGGTCACCCCTGCATCGGCTGCTCCGAGCCCAATTTCTGGGATGCCATGGCTCCCTTCTATGAGGAGGCCTAGCGGTCATCCGCAGGGCTCTGTTGTTGTAACTTGAAGCTTTTTTGCACCCAAGGAGGATAAAATATGTCTGGTAAGAAGCCTGTTGCCGCTCCGGTCAAGGCTACGCCCAAAAGCTCGTACAACGGGCCGGTCGTGGTTGACCCGGTTACTCGTATCGAGGGTCACCTGCGTATCGAAGTGGAAGTCGAGAACGGCGTTGTCGCCGACGTGCGCTCCAGTTCTCAGCTCTTCCGCGGTCTTGAGATCATCCTGAAGGGTCGTGACCCCCGCGATGCTCAGCACTTCACCCAGCGTTCCTGTGGTGTCTGCACCTACACCCACGCCCTGGCCTCCACCCGTTGCGTGGACAACGCCGTTGGCGTGAAGATCCCCAAGAACGCCACCCTGATCCGCAACCTGGTTCTGGCCGCGCAGTTCATGCATGACCACATCGTGCATTTCTATCACCTGCACGCCCTGGACTGGGTCAACGTTGCCAACGTCCTCAATGCGGATCCCAAGAAGGCTGCTTCCCTGTCCAACAGCCTGAATGAAAACCGCAAGGAAAGCGCCGCCGACTTCGCGGCCGTCAAGGATACCGTCAAGGCGCTCATCGAATCCGGCCAGCTCGGCCCGTTCACCAACGCCTACTTCCTGCGTGAAGGCGGACACGATTCCTACTACCTGCCCGCCGAGGCCGACCTGATGGCCACCAAGCACTACCTGGACGCCCTCAAGCTCCAGGTCAAGGCTGCCCGCCTGATGGCCGTGTTTGGCGCCAAGAACCCGCACACCCAATTCACTGTGGTCGGCGGCGTGACCTGCTACGACGCCATGACCGAAACTCGCCTGAAAGAGTTCAGCGACCTGTACGCCGAGACCTCCGCGTTCGTGCGTGACTTCTACATTCCCGACCTGCTGGCCGTCGCCTCCTTCTACAAGGATTGGGGCGGAATCGGAAAGACCACCAACTTCAACTCCTGCGGCGAGTTCCCCGAGGACGAGTACGACCTCAACTCCCGCTTCCTGCCCCAGGGCACGATCCTGAACAACGACCTGAGCAAGGTCTACGACTTCGATCCCACCAAGATCGAAGAGCATGTGAAGTACTCCTGGTACGAGTATGGCTCTCCGAAGCACCCGTACGCCGGCGAAACCAAGCCCAAGTACACCAAGCTCGGCGACAAGGAACATTACTCCTGGATGAAGGCCCCGCGTCTGGATGGCAAATCCTGTGAAGTGGGCCCCTTGGCCCAGGTCCTGGTTGCCTTCGCCCGCGGCCACAAGCCCGTCGTGGACGCCGTCACCTACGTGCTGAAGTACCTCAATGTCGGCCCCGAGGCCCTGTTCTCCACCCTGGGCCGTACCGCTGCCCGCGGTATCGAGACCCTGGTCATCGCCAACCAGACCCAGGTCTGGCTGGATGAGTTCAAGGCCAACATCGCTGCCGGCGACAAGGAAATCTACACCGAGTGGGAAATGCCGGACGAAGCTCAGGGCGTCGGTTTTGTCAACGCCCCGCGCGGAACCCTGTCCCACTGGATCGACATCAAGAAGGGCAAGATCAGCAACTTCCAGCTGGTCGTTCCCTCCACCTGGAACCTCGGACCGCGCGACGACAGCGGCGTCCTGGGCCCGGTCGAGGAAGCTCTCATGGGTACTCCGATCTTCGACCCGATGCGTCCGGTTGAAATCCTGCGTACCGTCCACTCCTATGACCCCTGCATCGCCTGCGGCGTGCATGTCATCGATTCCAAGACCGGCCAGACCCGGAAGTTCCGGATCCTGTAAGCCTGTCCGCGATTCGAACGGAAAAAGACTGGGGGGCCTCTGGCCCCCCTTTCTTGTTTGGCGGGAATATTGCCGAACCTGCGGATGACTGATGCTGATTACTCTTAACTGTCTGTTTTTCTGGCAGTACCTGAACAAGAATGCGCTGATACGCTTGGCGTTTGCAGCCGGAAGCGCTTGTCCACACATTGCTTTTGGCGTATAAGACCGCATGGCTAATGAAAAACGCATCCTCGTGCTCGGCGTGGGCAACGTTCTTTACACGGACGAAGGCATCGGCGTGCGCTTGGCCGAGCAGCTCCTGAGCGATTACGAGTTTTCAGGCAATGTCACGGTCATGGACGGTGGAACCCTCGGGACCCGCCTGATGGGGCCGATCATGGAGAGCGACTACCTCATTGTCTGCGACGCCGTGCTCGGCGACGGCCCTCCCGGCAGCATCTATCGCCTTACGGGCGACGACCTGCGCCAGAGCCTGGCCTTCAAGAATTCCATGCACGACACCGACCTGGTGGACACGCTGATTTATTGCGAACTGGCCGGAAATCGGCCTGAAGCCGTGATCATCGGCATGGAACCCGAGGACTACCACACCATGGCCACGGATCTTTCCCCTGCGGCTTCCGCCAACATCCCGCAGATGATCGAACACGTGCTGGCGGAAATCACCGCCGTGGGCGGAACACACAAGCCGCGTGAAAACGCCTCCGAGGAGATCGTCTATGTGCCTCGCAGTTCCTGCTGAAGTTATTGAGATTGAGAACGGGGTCGCCACCTGCCGTGTGGGCGAGGGCAGCGCCACGGTCAAGGCCTCGCTGCTGGTCATGGACGAAGACGTGACCCTCGGTGATTATGTGATCATCCACGCTGGCTTTGCCATCCGCAAGCTTGATGTCAAGGAAGCCGAAGAGTCTCTCCAGATTCTCCGGGAGCTTGTGGAAGCGGCCAAAGAGGCCGGGCTGAACCTGGATCAATACTGAACCCGATCAAACAGATCTTTTGCAGGCCGTTCGCAAGAGCGGCCTTTTTTATGGGAGTGGCCTCCACAATTTCCATTCTGGTTTCCTCTTCTGCAAAACAAAAAGACCCCGCGCCAAAGACGCCCACAAGGGAAAGCAAGGGGACAAATCCTTATCCGGATTCGACCAAGCCACCTCCCCACAAGACGCCTGCCCACAAACCGCCTGCCCGAACGCCGATCTCCCATTGACGCTAAACGGTTTTCGCCTCCCGGTGCTCCTGTTCAAGCGTGCAGCCGTGCTGGCGCTGATCACGGCCGGATGATCAGATCATCACGGCGTAGTGGTCCGTTGCGGTGGTTTGCGGGTTTGGAGATCGTGATTGCGGTGCTGTTGGAGATTGCGGAGTTTGGTGAATGCGGGCGTGCTCAGTGGTTTCGGCTGGGCAAGAAAGCCTGGCGCAGGAAATCAAGATTGAAGAAATGCAGTGGATTGTCCGCGACCTTGTCCGGCAGCAGGTGATACCAGCGGTAACCGAGATCGTGGAAAACTCGCCGGGCCTGGGGCAGGTGGCCTGTCCGCCGGGCCGCGAAAAGCGCGGCGTCCCGCTGGCAGCGGGACGAAGACACCACATGGAAGAGCCGCTCCCGAAAACCATAGCGTTCCAGCATCCTGCGGATGCGGTGGTAGTCAATGTGCCGGGCCACGGCGTCGAGCAGGGCGATCAGCCCCAGGGCGAACCAGCCCAACGTGGGAAAGGCGAAAAGCGTGGCCGCGATGCGGTCTCCCTCGGCGTGGTGTCCCAGGGCCATCCCGCCGAGCAGCAGGGCTGTGGCGCAGGAGCAGGCCGCCAGGGCGCTGGGCCAGGGCGCGGCAAGCAGAAAGGTCAATGTCCGGTGGGTCAGGTGTTTCATGTCCCGGCGTCGCAGGTTGCAGGTCGGCGTCGGCAGTATTCTGTCTACCGAAAATTGGAACGCTTGTCATGGGGCGCGCGTCACGGCCCGGCGCGGGAGGAGGAAGCGGCTTTGAATCAATCTCAGCGGTTGGACGGAACCCGTAGGCAGTGTTAGGCTGGTTGTACCTCTGGCGAAACAGGGCGGAACGGTTGTGTCTGTATGCCTCGTTTGCCGTGCGGACCGTTCCGGAACACCGGATACGTCGGAGGAAACCCATGGGAGGAATCATGCCGCATACGAATTTGTCCGACCGCATTGCCGGAGCGCTTCTGGGCGCCTGGATCGGCGATGCGCTTGGTCTGGGGCCTCATTGGTACTATGACTTGCGGGAAATGCGCCGCGACTATGGAGAGTGGATCGACGGCTATACCGACCCCATGCCGGGCCGCTATCATCACGGTCTGCATGCGGGCCAGCTTTCGCAGTCCGGCTGGATCCTGCGCATGACCGTGCAATCGTTGGTGGAACGAGGCGGATACGATCAGGATGATTTCTGCCGCCGCCTGGACCAAGAGCTGTTTCCGCTGCTGGACGGCACGCCCGTCAGCGGACCGGGAAACTACACCAGCCAATCCATCCGGGGGGCCTGGGAGCGCCGCGTGCGTCAGGGGCTCGGCTGGGACATGACCGGCAGCAACGCGGATACCACAGAGGCCATCGAACGCACCCTGGCCATTGCCGTGCGCTACGCCCTGCAACCGCGCCACCTTGCCGAGGCCGTGAGCCAGAACACGGTCCTGACCCAGAACGACGACGTGGTGGTCTCCCTGACCGTGGCCTACGGGGCCGTGCTCGCGCAGCTGGTCCAGGGACACGCGCTGGACCAGGAACTTTCCGGAAAACTGATGCTCCTGGTCAAGACGGGCGAGCTGCCTTTCCACGCCGTGACCAGCGAGAATCTGCAACCGCCCCGGCCCGGAGAGCCGGAACCCTCCCGCGTGGGGCGGTTTGCCTCGCCGGATGCGTTGCTCTCCCCGTCCTACATGGCCGTCGCGGCCAAGGACCCGGACGTCCGCATCGAACCGGCCTGGAAGGTTTCCCTGGTCTACGGCATGCCTTGCGCCATCTACCACATGCTCCCCGCAGCCTATTATCTGGCCGCGCGGTTCGCGGATGACTTCGAGTCCGCCGTGCTGCACGCGGTCAACGGCGGCGGACAGAACCAGGTCCGCGCCATTCTCACGGGCGCGCTCGTGGGGGCGCAGGTCGGGTTGTCCGGCATTCCCAAGCGGTTTGTGGAGGGGCTTGAGGATGCGGGGGAACTGCTGGAACTGGCGAAGAAACTCGGGAAGCAGGCGGGCGAAAAGTAGGTGTGGTTGGAGCTGGCGGCGCAGGGAAGCCGGACGGCGGGGAATGTGTGCGGAGGTGCGCGGCGCAGGAAGTCCTTTCCCTTGGGCCGCTCCAGGCGAATGCGGCAAGGAAATAGAGCTGAAAAGCGGACGCCGTGTGCCGCATCCGCAAGGGACCGGCCCGGCGTGAAACGTCTCCCCGCGCCGGTTTGCGCTGGTTGGGATGGGAAGAGGGGGAGTTGGAAGCGGGGAGAAGAAAGAAGGCGGCGACGGAGGTGTGTGTAGGGGGGAGCAGGGGGAGAGGGCGGCTTGATCGGATCAGCCGCCTGCGAAGCGGGCGGAGGTGAAGGTTTCTGAAGGGGATGAGGGTTCGGGGGAAGGGGATGAGGGTTCGGGGGAAGGGGATGAGGGTTCGGGGGAAGGGGATGAGGGTTCGGGGGAAGGGGAAACTCTTGCTAGAGTTTCCC
>JBFWMD010000124.1:0-6900 GCA_050251775.1 Desulfovibrio sp. | reverse complement strand
TTGTACTGGTTGACCAGGGAGATCTCCCAAATGGAGTCTTCTTCGGTCAGGGTAGCACCGTACACGGAGTTACCATTGGTGGCGGCGAGCAGAGCGGACTGGGCAGCAGCGCCAGCAACGACTTCGTCATTGCGACCGTACATGTCACCGATGGACTTGTCGTTGGTGCCTTCAGCGTACATGATGGTCAGGCTGTGGGTCAGGCCTTCCAGGAAGGAGATGTCCTTCAAGGTCAGACCGAGGGCCCAGTAACCAACCATGTTGCCAACGGACTGCAGGCCGTTGTCGATGGCCATGCCGCCGGAGTTGTACATGTAGTTGCCGAAGCCGTAGTCGCCACCGAGGGTGGGCAGGCGCTCGGAGCCGCCGTCACCCTTGGAAGCGTTGCCGTCTTCACCGGAAGAGTAGGTGAAGAACAGTTCGGGGGTCACGAAGTCCAGACCGGTGTAGGTCACGGCCAGGTCAGCCAACCAACCGGAACGGTCCAGGTTGTCGGCACCGGCGTCCAGGGAGCCATACACGAAGCTGGCGCCGATGGTGATCGGATCGAACAGGGTCATGTCGAAGGTCAGGCCGCCGTACCAGATGTCAAAGCCGGTGTCGTTGTCGTCGATGTCAAGGGTAGAAGCGTTCTGCGTGAACAGGCCCCAGTAACCGTTGGAGACCCAGCCATTGGTGGTGCGGTTCATGCCGAAGGGGTTGACGCCAGCAGTGAGGGCACCAGCCAGGAACTCGGAACCGGTCTTCACGTACGCGGCGTACGGGGTGAAGGACACGCCGTCCAGAGCCACAGGCACGGCCAGGAAGCTCACGTCCATGAAGGTGTCTTCGGAGTTGCCGTCAATGTGGGAAGCGTAAGGACGAGCCCAACCAGCCAGCAGGCTGACGTTGTCGGTGATCGGGGCGCTCACAACCAGAGCGGCCACGTCGTCGTCCAGGACCATGCTGCCGGCGGGGCCAGCAGGCAGAGCCAGCGGCATCAGACCGGCGGTGATGGACACGTCGGTGTTGGGCCACACGAAGTTGATGTAAGCGGACTTGACTTCGATGACAGTCTGGTCAGCATCGAAACCAAAAGCGCGGTTACCCCACTGGCCAGAGCCAACTTCGATCTGCAGAGCACCCATCAGGTTCTCATTGGCAGTGAAGTTGAACTGGGTGCGCAAGCGCTGACGAACGTCGAAATCGCTTTCGGCGGAGGACTTGTCGAAGTCTTCGTTATCGACCCACTGGCCGACGATCTTCCAGGAACCGGTGGCGGTCAGGTCGGCGGCAGCGGCCATGGAGGCGAAGCCGAGGACCATGGCGAGCATAGTCGCCAGAACCACGATACGTTTCATAATCTTTCCTTCCTTCTTTTGCAGTAATGCAATCTCACCGAGACGATCCTATCCTTCACGGCCCTTATACAGATGCCGAAAATGCTTTGCAAGGGATTTTCGAACATTTTTTTGACAAGGGTAAAGTTTTTTTTACCGTGTAATTTTTTTGACTCGACAGGTTTGTTGTTCAGTAACAACTTACAAATAAACAGGAAAGTAGCAATGTCAGCGGCTGATGGTCGTTGGTGGCGATGAAGAAATTGCCTTTCACGGAAAAAATGACGACACTTCGCCCATGCCCGATCAGCGTTTCCACTTCGTCTCTTCCGAGTATCCGGATACCCCCGGCGTATATCTGATGAAGGATGCGGCAGGGAAGATTCTCTACGTGGGTAAGGCCGTGAGCCTGCGCAGACGGCTGGCGTCCTATTTCCGCTCCGGAGCGAAGCTGACGCCCAAGACCGAGTCCCTTGTCCGGCGCGTACGGCGTGTGGACACGCTGCTGGCTGGCACGGAAAAGGAAGCCCTGCTGCTGGAGGCCAGTCTGATCAAAAAGCACAGGCCCCGCTACAATATCGTCCTGCGCGATGACAAGCAGTACGTGCTTTTCAAGTTGGAAAAGCGCAGCGAATACCCCCGGCTGCTGATCACGCGCAAGGCGGCGCGGGACGGTTCGGTCTATTTTGGTCCGTTCACATCCGCCTCGGCCGCCCGGCAGACCTGGAAACTTCTCGGCCGCGCCTTTCCGCTGCGCAAATGCGCGGACAGCGTTTTTCGCAACCGCGTCCGGCCCTGCCTCTATCACGACATCGGCCAATGCCTGGGACCGTGCGTCCAGGATGTGGACCGCGTCGCGTATCAGGATCTGGTCCGGCGCGTGGAGATGTTTTTGCGCGGCAGGACCAGCGAGCTCCTGGAGGCCCTGGAGCAGGAGATGCACGCCTTGTCAGGGGCTCTGGAATTCGAGAAGGCGGCAGACGTTCGGGACCGCATCCGGGACGTGCGCCGGACCATTGAAAAACAGGCTGTGGTCCTGCAGCGCGAGGCGGACCTGGACGTGCTCGCCCTGGCCGAAACGCCGACCGGGCTTGGTCTGGGCCAGATCGTGGTCCGGCAGGGGCGGCTGCTGGATGAGAAGCGCTTCCATTGGCCGGGCCTGACTCTGGAGGAGGGGCCGGAAGCGTTGCTGAGTTTTTTGAGTCAATATTATGATCTGGAAAAATTCATCCCCGGCCGGATCATCCTGCCGTACGAAATGGAGACCGGCTCCAGTGCGGAGCTGCTTTCGGAGCGCCGGGGCGGGGTGGTGCGCATCGGGCCGACCAGCAGTCCGGAAGAGCGCGGTCTCGTGGATTTGGCGCGCAGCGTTGCCGCGCGGGAAGACGTGCGTGGCGCGGAAACAAATCTTGCGGAATTGCTCCAGGGCCGGTTGCGGCTGCAAAGCGGGGCGGAGCGCATCGAGGGTGTGGACGCCTCTCACCTGGGCGGCAAGGGGCTGCGCGTGGGGCAGGTTTGCTTTGTCCAGGGACGGCCCGCCAAGGGGGAATACCGGCTCTACGCTTTTCCCGAGCTGGAGGGGGCCGGGGACGACTACGCGGCCCTGGCCGGCTGGATGAAGCGGCGCATTGAAGCCGGGCCTCCCTGGCCGGACCTCATCCTGCTGGACGGCGGCAAGGGGCAGCTCGCTGTGGTGGAGCGCGCCCTGGCCGAGCACTGGCCAAAGGATGCGGACGAACCTGTGCCGGAACTGGCCTCCATTGCCAAGGGGCCGTCGCGCCGAGCCGGAGAACTGGAAGATCGCATCTTCCGCCCAGGTCGCAAAAATCCTCTGAATCTTTTGCCGGGAAGCCCGGAATTGCTTTTCATGCAACGGGTCCGGGACGAGTCGCACCGCTTTGTGCTTGGTCGGCAGCGCAGTTCCCGCAAGAAGAGCGCATTGCGCAGCGAAGTGCTTTCCCTGCCGGGTATCGGCCCCAAGACCGCGCGTCTGCTCTGGGATCGGTTCGGTTCGCTGGACGCCATGCTGGAAGCCGGAGCCGAGGGCCTGCGCTCGGTCCCAGGCATCGGCGTCCGCAGGGCGGAACAGCTTGCCCGACTGCTCGGAAGCCTTCGTCGCTGACGAATTCTCCCGGGTCAATGCCGCGCTGAAACGCAAAAACCGCCCCCGCATGAGCGTCAGGGCGGTTTTTTGTTTTTGCGTGCTGCGATCAGCTGTTCACGCTGATGGTTTCGCCGGGTGCGATGTGCAGCAGTTGCGTGTCCGGGGCCGTGTTTTTCAACTGCGCGGCGAAATCGTCGGTTCCCTGCTCCAGGATCGGGAACGTGCCCCAGTGCATGGGCACGACCTTGCGACAGCCGAGCATCTTACAGGCATAGGCGGCCTGGCGCGGGTCCATGGTGAAGTGGCCGCCGATGGGCAGCAGCGCCAGGTGAATTTCATGGAAAACGCTGAAGAGCTGCATGCTGGCGAAAAGTCCCGTGTCTCCGGAATGGTAGGCGCAGAATCCATTGGGGAAGGTGATGATGAAGCCCGTGGCCGCGCCCGTGGCCGAGGAATGCATGGCCTGGACCATGTGGATGCGGGTTCCGGCCACGGTGACCGTGCCGCCGATGTTCATGCCGACGGTCAGTTCCGGTGGCAGCCCCTTGGCGATCAGGCTGTTCAGCGTGTCGTAGACGCCCACAAGTGGGATGCGCTGTGCGGTGCAGATTTCCACGGCCTGCCCCACATGGTCGCCATGATCGTGGGTCAGCAGCACGGCGTCAAGTCGGCCCACGGCATCATGTTTGATGGTCGCCTTGGGATTTCCGTCAAAAAACGGATCGACGAGCAGGGTCACGCCGTCCTGCTCAAAGCGGAAATTGGAGTGTCCGTACCAGGTGAGCTGCATGGCTTGCTCCTTGTGGGATCTTACGAGGTTTCCCCCCAGCGTGGGGTCAGCTGGTGCTCGATGCCGAGTTGGTCGAGCACGCGCCCGGCAATCTGGGCCACGAGGTCCGAGATGCTCAACGGCCCGCTGTAAAAGCCTGGACAGGGCGGAAGAATGGTGGCTCCGGCCCGGTGGGCGCGAAGCATGTTGCGCAGATGGATTTCGCTCAGGGGGGTTTCCCTGGGTACGAGGATCAGAGGCCGCCGTTCCTTAAGGGTCACGTCGGCGGCCCGGTGGATGAGGTTATGGCCGGTTCCGTTGGCGATGTTTCCGAGCGTGGTCATGCTGCACGGGCAGATGATCATGCCCTGATGCTGCCAGGAGCCGCTGGCGGGCGGCGCGCCGATGTCGCCGATATGATGCGAGGCGCACGCAGGACCCGTGAGATCCACGGTGGAAATGCCGGATTCCAGTTTCATGACCTGCCGGGCCGCGTCCGAGATGATCAAATGCAGTTCGATGTCGTCGCGCCCGCCCAATTCCGCCGCCAGCGCGGCGGCATATGGCGATCCGCTCGCGCCGGTCACTCCGAGGATGATACGTTTTTTCATCCCGCGAAATTACATCACCGGGAACGGGCTGACAAGGCCGTATCGGCTTGCGATTGCGCGCACGGTGCTGTAAAAGATGTTGACAGAGCGGGCGATGGAGGATAGCCATTGCTCCCTCGTGGGCAATTAGCTCAGGTGGATAGAGCGCAAGCCTCCGGAGCTTGAGGCCACAGGTTCGAGTCCTGTATTGCCCACCACGATATTTCAAGGGGTTACGCACCATTTGGGGCGTAGCCCCTTTGTCGTTGGGATACACTTTTTTTACACCCTGGCGCGGTTCCGGCTAGCTCACGGTAAGCCGACACGTAAGTTGATAAAACGGCTCTACACCAAATCTGAGGTCTGCCGGATGCGCTTCCGGGAGCAGGAGTTGTTCCCTGTCTATGACCTGCACTTCAAGGCGCTGGTCACAGTGCTGGAATGGGAGGGGCGGGATGTGCGGAGCTTACATCCCAGGTCGTGGGCAACGCCGTGTTGTCAGCCAGAAATCTTCGTCCAGGGGAGGATTGTCCGGGTCGCTGAGCGCATTGGCCGTGAGTGCAGCATCCGTGAAGGCGTCCACCCGTTCGTTGTCGGTACGTGAAGGAATGAGCCGGACTTCTTCGGCGGTCAATTCAGTGAAGGTCTTGTCCATGGTTGCATCCAGGGGAGGCTGGTCACATGACCGTCATTTCCCTGCGAGCCGCACGCACGAGGAAGGCGGAGCGGGTGAGGCCGCGCCCCTTGGCGGTACGGTCGATCTCCTTCAGCGTCCCTGCAGGCAGAGTGATGTTCACCCGCACGGTACGCTCTTCGAGAAATCCCAGGTCGATGTTGACCAGCACCCAGGTCCAGCCTTCATACTTGGGCTGTTTGATCCAGCGGGCGAGTTCCGACGGGACCGGAGGGGTGTCGCCGGGATCCAAATGGGTTTCCACGGCTTCCTGCACGTTGGCCAGGGCCTCGTCCAGAGTGTCCCCGGCGGCAAAGCAGCCGGGAATATCCGGGATGACGACTCCGTATGCCTTATCCGGCTCGACGTTGACGGCCACGGGAAACAACATGTTGTGGTCCTCCTTTCCGGGCTAATCCAGTCCGGCGCTTTTCAGAATCTGAGCAACAAGCCCTTTGCCAAAGTCCTTTTTGGGATGCGGCACAGTGACTTTTCGTCCGTCCGGGTGAGCGAACCGATGGTGGCTGCCATTGGTGCGCACAAGCAGGAAACCGGCCTGCTCCAGACGTTTGATCAGTTTCTTGCTGCTTATGGGAGGAAAATACACACCCAAGTGTGTATGGTCAAGGAGCAGCATACCGAACTGCATTGAGGCGAAGGGGCAATGACCTTTGACTGGTTGCAGCTCGGCATCCTGCTCCCCTGCGTTGCGGGCGTGGCGTCGTCGTATCTGCCCTGGCAACGGGCGCGGTTCTGGGGGGCGCTCCTGGGGTTGGCTGGTCAGCCTGGACGCCACGGTGCTGGCGCATGCCTGCGCGGACGGTTCCTGGACGCCGAGCTTGCAGGGCATGATTTTGCGGGACAAGGCCAAGCCGGTATGGAAGCAGCCGAAAACGGATGAGAAGAGCGCAGGGGGCAGGCGCTGGTGAGCGAGACCGCGTTGGTGAGCATGGCCGAGATCTGCATGTACGTGCGGCGCAGCGACGCCACCGTGCTCAAGCTGATTCAGGATGAGGGGTTCCCGGCAAAGAAAATTGGTGGTATCAGGGAGTCTGATAAATTATTGGTTGATGAGTGGAGGGTGCAGGTGCTCCGGCGTTCCAGAGTGAAAGGAGCAAATTAGCGGAGTCATTGATATTTGGTGGCAGGGAATAAAATGCAAAAAATAAAGTCGCTTTTGCTTCCAACAAATTTTCCAACTTTGAATGCGATAAAGTCATGGAACGATAATATGCACGGATATGAACCAGAATTTTGGGAGTTTTTTTATGAGGCTAATAGGTACTTAGAACGTGTTGACATTGAGACACTTTCAGAGAGGTATCGAGCTCTGTTGAGAAATCTTACATGCCTATCAAGTAAAGAACGGGATGTTATCCCTCGACAATCCACGTTAAGCTCTTGGTATTGGTTCATGAAAGAACACCAGACACGGTATGAGTTTT
>JBFWMD010000123.1:0-7011 GCA_050251775.1 Desulfovibrio sp. | reverse complement strand
TTCCCAAACACGCACCACGCGGACTTCATGCCCAGTTCCAGCGTGTTCGATTTCCGCAACGACATTTGCTTCACCAGCGCGACCCCGGCCAACAATCCCGGAAAGAACGTGATCTGGAACGAAATCTACCAGGACTCCATGGGGCAGGGGCTCGTGGTCACGGTGAGCATGCCCGCCTATGGACCGGACGGAACATTTCTCGCCTCCACAGGCATCGATATCTCGGTGCAGCGCCTGGTCCGCCAGGTGCTTTCCGGCCTGAGCGAAGCGGGATTCAGCTTTCTGGTCACCGAGCAAGGCAAGCTCATCGCCTTTCCCGCCGGGCGGCTGGACCTTTTCGGACTGGGCCGGGCCAAGGAACTCATGCCGGGCGAACTGCTGCGCCACAAACTCACCGATTCCAGCCTGCCCCAGGTGCGGGGAATGGCCCGGCGCATGCTCTCGGAAAATGAAGGCATCACGCCTCTGAATCTCGCAGGTGAATCCTATCTGCTGGCCTTCCAGCGGCTGCCCTCCACCAACTGGCGCTTGGGATACGTGGTCGCCGAGGACGAACTGCTCTCCTCGGTACACCGCACGCGACAGGCCCTGGACCAGGCCCGCATCGACACCACCCGCAGCATCCTGGTCGTGACGCTTCTGCTCTTGCCCATCTGCTTCGCCGCAACGCTGTTCTTTTTCATGCGCAACCTCTTCAGTCCGGTTCGCCGGATCCTGGATGTGATCCGGCGCGTTTCCCGGGGCGACATGGAAGCGCGCGTGCATCTCAGCCAGAACGACGAGCTTTCCGAACTGGCCGAAGCCATCAACGACATGACCGAACGGCTCATGGAAAAACAGGCCTTCCTGGCCAGGGCGGAAGTCAAGTACCGGACATTGTTCGAAAACGCTACGGTTGGACTCTACCGCTCCACGCCAGATGGCCAGATGCTCTCGGCCAACAAGACCCTGGCGAACATGCTCGGATTCGAAACGCCCGGTCAGTGCGTCCGCGAACTGGTGAATCTGGCGGTCCAGGCCTATGTCAACCCCCAGGAGCGCGACTCGTTCTGCCGCAGCGTCGAGCAGAATGAAAAGCCCGAGTCCTTTGAGATGCAACTGCGCCGCGCAGACGGAGAGATCATCTGGGTGGAAAGCACGGCCAAGGCCGTTCGGGGACCCGACGGCGAAGTGCTCTTCTACGAAGGGTCCATGATCGACATCACGGACCGCAAACGCGCCGAGGAATACCGCAAGATCCTCTCCCGTGAATTGATCCGTATCCAGGAATTCGAACGGCGGCGCGTGGCTCTGGACCTGCACGACAACGTGGCCCAGGATCTCTCGGCCTTGAAGATCGCCTTTGAAACGCTTTTCGACGACGAGGCCAACCTGACTCCCCGCACCCAGGAACGCGCCCTGCGCTGCGCCGAAATTCTCGGAAAATCCATTGCCTCGGTGCGCGACATGGCCCACGATCTGCGCCCCTCAGGGCTCGACCAGATCGGTCTGGTCCAAACCCTGGCGGACTACTGCCGCAGCTTTGCCGCGTCCACGGGCCTGCGCGTGGACTTCAGCTCCGCAGGCATGGACAATATGCGCCTGGAAGGCGACACGGCCATCCACGTCTTCCGGATCATGCAGGAGGCCCTAAGCAACATCCGCAAGCATTCCAACGCGAATCAGGTCAAGGTCCGGCTGGTGGCCTCCCACCCCAACGCCATCCTGCGGGTGGAGGACAACGGCCAGGGCTTCGACCCGTCGCAACGCACCACGGAAGCACTCTCGGAAAAACGCATGGGGCTGCTCGGCATGAGCGAACGCGCGGACATGCTCGGAGGGCGCTTCAACCTGCAATCCCTGCCGGGGAAAGGCACGCGCCTGCTGGTGGAATTTCCCTTGCCAGGGACAAAGGCCGCTCCAGTGCAACGGAGCACCGCCTGCGGGGATCAGGAGGAAGACGAGTCCGCTTCCGTTTCGAACAGAGAGATCTGGAGTCGGGACCCTCAGGATTGAGGCGCGGAATCAAGGTTCGGCATACTGGTCGCCCAGAAGCAGCACCACGTTCCCACTGCCCCGCTGGTAGGTGATGGAAAAGGCGGCGCAGTTGTCCGTCTCGTGCTCGCAGAGAACCCAGCGCATGCTGTGCCCGTTTGCCGTGCGCTCCTCGTCGCAGTAGCGGTCCCACTCGGAACCGTAGAGCGAGACGCGGCGATCTTCGGTCCCGTAGAGGTGCGCATATTCCCGGACCAGGGCGTCGTAGGCCTCCTGCCCGTTCGCCTCGGCGCGGATGATGCATACGTAGTCCTCGCAGAACCCGTATTCCACCCGCTGGAGCGGAACGCCTCCCAATTCGCCGGGTGCACCCTCGTGCCGGTAGTACAGTACGTCATAATCGCCGCTGACCTCGTCCACTACATGCACGGTGCGCTGATAGGTCATTCCCTCCAGATCGCTCATGAACGCCCCCATCCGCACGCCCCCGAACTCGCCGGGAATGGTGTTCCCGTCGTCGGCCAGGGCGCAACCGGACGCCAGGGCAAACATGCCCGCCGCCAGAACGGCGACTGCCAGAATCATGCCCGCAACGGCTTTCATCTCTTCCCTCCGCGAAACAGAAGCAATTCCCCCCGACCGGCCCTTCCTGGCCGCAGGACGCCCCTGCTTCTTCCCATACACCAACCGTACGGCAATTGCACGTGTCGGCAAGGAAAAACGAAATAGGCCGCTGCGTGGCCAGACGATCATTTCACGCCCTGCTCCGTACCAACACCGTCGGCGGCCACCCGCAACAGCAGGTGGCCGCTGTCCAGTTCCACCCGTTCCAGCACTCGCCCATGCGCATGTCGGACCACGCGGTCCACGATCCTTTGCTGATCCGGAGCGAGTTCCACCTCAAAGACCTCACCGGCTTGCGCGTTACGGAGTCCCGAACCGAGCTCCAAAAAGCCGCTTCAGCAGTCCCGCCAGCATTCCACGCGGCGATTTCGCTTCCCGGTCATCAGCGCTGCTCCTTGCGGGCCTGATCAAGCTTGTAGTTGCGTAGCGCGCCGAGCACGTTGCGCACAAGCGCGTTCACGCAATGGACGTGGTGGCTCTCCTCGTCCAGGGGTGGACATTCCGGAAACTGCTGCAAAACCAAGGAAAGCGTCATGATTGATTCTTCCACGGGATCCCCGCCCGCCTTGACCAGATCCTGAAGCGTGGCCGCGTACGCATACATGTTGTTCCAGCGGCTGTCCGAATAAAAAGGGTTCGCTTCAGCCATGAATTCTGCTCCAGTTGAGGTGTCGCGATTCTTCTGTGTAGGTCCCGGACTCCAACTCCGTCAAGCACCCGGAGCACCGGCGAATTTCCAGCAGCAAACCTTGTACGGTGTTCACACTCTGTGCTATATTGTAATCCATTGTGGTTTCCTCGTTCAAAACAGACAATCGGAGATACCCGCAACGATGAAGGCAATGAACGCCGACGACCTGGCTCCGGGAATGATCCTGGCCGCCGACGTGCATGGGCCGGATGGCCGCGTGCTGCTCGCCGCCGACACCCTGCTGGAAGAGCGACATCTCCGGATTTTCCAGGCCTGGGGCATTACCGAGGTTCGCATCCAGGGGAACGGAAACGACGCCCCTGTGCCGGAAGACGACTTCCCTCCCGAAGTCATTGAGGAGGCGCGGCTGCGGGTCGATTCCGTCTTCGAACCCTGTGCCTTCTCCCATGAATTCTTCATCGAACTGCACCGGCAGACCGTGCTTTTCCGCGCGCAGACCCTTCTGCAAGGGGAGGAGCCCCACCGAATCCGACGCTGCCCGCTCATCAAGCCCCAACAGCGCCCGCTTCCCACTCTGCGCGATTTCCTCGCCGAGGCCAATATTTTCGTTTCCTTCCCGGAAACCTTTTTCCAGATCCTCGATGTCATCGACGATCCGGGCAGTACAGCGGGCCGCCTTGCCCGCGTTGTCGGCAAGGACCCCGGCATGAGCGCCAAACTGCTGCGGCTGGTGAACAGCCCGTTCTACGGCTTTCCGCAACAGATCGACAGCCTGGAGCGGGCCGTGGCCCTGGTGGGCACGCGCGAACTCTCCCAGCTCGCCCTGGGCATCACCATCATCCAGTCCTTCAAGGGCATCTCCACGGACGCGCTCTCCACGCGGGAAGTCTGGACCCACTCCCTGGCCTGCGGCGTCTTCGCCCGGGTGCTCGCCTCCCATGTCCGGGGGCTGGCCGGGGAAAGCCTCTTTGTGGCCGGCATCCTGCACGATACCGGACGGCTGGTCATGCTCAGCAAGATTCCCGGAGTCGTGGCCGAGGCCATGCGCCTCTCCCTGCAGGTGTGTGTCCCCATGTACATGGCCGAACGCCAAATCCTGGGCTGGGACCATACCGACCTGGCCCGGGAACTCTTCCGGTCCTGGGGACTGCCGCCCACGCTCCAGGAAGCCGCCGCCATGCACCACGCCCCGGACCAGTCGCAGGAGGTTCGCGGCGCCTCCCTGCTGCATGTGGCGGACATCATGACCATCGCCCTCGAATACGGATTCAACGGCAGTTCCTGGGTTCCACCCCTGCACCCAGGCGCCTGGGAGTGTCTCGACATCCCCTACAGCGTCATCGGCCCCTGCATCCGCGCAGGCGCGCGGCAGCTTGACGACATCATGACTCTGTTCCTGCCATGACGCTCCACACGCAAAAGGAACACCTCTCCCGGCTTGAACGCCGCATCGAAAACCTCGCCAGGGAAAAGGCCGCCGCGCTGAAAGCCCTGGAACTGGCCGCCTCCCTCGGCACGTTCGACACCGCCACGCGCGGCTGCTCCAAGCCGAATGGGGTCATCCACGCACTGACGACTCGGGTTGGCGACCTCCTCGACTTCTCCCACGCAGGTGTCTATCTTGCAAACGAGGAAACCAACGACTTCGTGCTGACCCACTGCCGGAGACCCAAATCGCGTTCCGCCCTGGAAGCCGAGACAGAAGCCCTGATCCGGGACCATTCCTTTGCCTGGGCCATGAAACAAAACGCGCCGGCCTTCTTCCTCGCGTCTGATCGCACGCACCAGATCCTGCTCCACGTCCTGGCCACCCGCAACCGCATCCGGGGCATGTTCGTGGGGCTGATGACCCAAAAACCGGAGGAAATACCCGATACGACCCTGGCCCTGCTTTCCGTGGTTTTCTCCGCCGCGGCCCACGCCCTGGAAAACTGCGAGTTGCACAACCGACTCGAAGAAATCAACCGTCACCTGGAAACACGCATCGAGCAGCGCACCCAGGAACTTCAGGACGCCAATGCCCAACTCAACGACATCATCCAGACCGTGCCTGCGGGAATCGTGCTTGTGGACGCGGAAACCAAGTGTATTTCGGACATCAACGCCTCGGCCCTGAAAATGCTCGGCTTGAAACGTGAAGAAATCTTGGGCCACCCCTGCAACGAACGTTTCTGCGAAGGATCACACGACTGCTGTCCCTGCCTGGAGGGGCGGCCGTGTACCCTCGGCTGCGACCGGATCATGCGCAGACCGGACGGGCAGACCATCCACGTGATGCGCTCGGTCGTGACTGTGGTGCTCGGCGGACGCCGTTACCTGCTCGACAGCTTCGTGGACATCACCGAACACCGCAAGCTCGCCAAACTGCGGGAAGACGTGGAACAGATCACCCGGCACGATCTCAAGACCCCCCTCAACGGCATCATCGCCCTGCCGGACATCATTCTCGACCGCTGGAACGTGGAGGACGCCGAGGCGCGCGGCATGCTGCGCATGATCAAGGACGCCGGACTACGCATGCTGCGCATGATCAACCTCTCCCACGACCTCTTCAAGATGGAAACCGGCAAGTACCACTACACGCCCGTGAACATGAACCTGACGCCTTTGTTCCGATCCATCCTCATGGAACTGGAAGACCTGACTCTCTCGCGCAAGATCAAGATGCGCATCCTCGTCAACAACAAACTCCTGACCAAGGACTCCCGATTCATGATCTTCGGAGAAGAACTGCTGGTCTATTCCATGCTCTCCAATCTGATAAAGAACGCCCTGGAGGCCGCCCCCCACAACAGCACGGTGACCCTGCGACTCGACGGTGGTCTCCGGACCAAAATCAGCATCCATAACCTCGGGGTGGTTCCCGAATCCATCCGAAAGAAATTCTTCGACAAATTCACCACCGTGGGCAAGATCGGCGGCAGCGGCCTCGGCACGTATTCCGCCCGGTTGATCACCCGGACCATGGGCGGCGACATCAGTTTTACCACCGATGAAAAGGAAGGCACCATCGTCACCGTGCGGTTGCCAGGTCCACATAAGATTCAGGCCTCCAACTCCTGATTGGCATTGACCGAATTGCCTTCAATGAATAATTCTCTATTGTAAGGGTGCCCAAAGCCGGGCCGCCACGCCGAACAACCAGCAAAGGAGTCCGCATGATCAACGTCAAGAAGATCCTCCTGCCTGTGGATGATTCCGAATATTCCACCCGCGCGGCGGAAATGACCGCACGGGTCGCCAAGAACTTCGGCGCGGAAGTGGTGGTGCTCTCCTGCTACCGCATCTTCAAGGTTCCGCAGTTTGACGACGACACCTTTGGCCGCGCCATCGACGAACTCGTCAAGGCCCGCGTGGAAATCATCGAACGCCAAACCGCGCCCTTGCGCGAACTGGAAGTGGAATACGAAACCCAGATTCTCGGCGGAAGACCCAGCGACCTCGTGCCCAAGTTCGCCACGGAACAGGGTGTGGACCTCGTGATCATGGGCTCCAAGGGACGCAGCGACCTCGAAGGACTGCTCATCGGCAGCGTGACCCACAAGGTCATGCAGTCCGTGGCCTGTCCCGTACTCGTGGTCAAGTAGCCCGAGAACCCGCAACCGAGATTCTCAAGGCCGAGGCTTCACGCGTCGGCCTTTTTTTTGTGGGAATGCCTCCGGCGGCCCTGCGGGACTTTGCCTCCGGCGGGCAAAGGGGCAATGCCCCTTTGCAATACCCTTCAGCGCGGCGATGCGCAGCGCAGCAGCGCATCGCCGCGC
>JBFWMD010000122.1:0-7160 GCA_050251775.1 Desulfovibrio sp. | reverse complement strand
ATCTCTCCGCTGGCCGGATCGAGCAGCACCGCGCCCACCGGGGCCTCCAAGGAAGCCCCGGCAATGCGGGCCTGATGCAGCGCCAGCCGCATCAGTTCCCCATAGGTTAGGGGCAGGGCGGACTGATCGGGCGGAACCGGGTCTGGCCGGGCCATGCCCTCAGCTCCTCTTGAGGTGGCGGACGCCGCCCTCGATGAGCGCCAGGCCGAGCGTGCCGCCTTCGCCGCGGGTCCAGGCCGGGTGGTTGGTCGGATGGTTGTAGGCTTCCGGGTGTGGCATCAGCCCGAGCACGCGGCCCGACGGGTCGGTCAGTCCGGCAATGGCCAGGGGGGAGCCGTTGGGATTGAAGGGATATTCCATGGTCGGCTCGCCCGTTTCCGGATCGGCGTATTGCAAGGCGATGAGGTTGTCCGCCTGGAGCTGTTCCAGCAGGGCCTGATCCCTGGGAATGATTTTTCCTTCGCCGTGCCGAATGGGAATGTGCAGCCGGTCCAGGCCCTTGGTGAAGACGCAGGGGCTTTTGGGGTTGACCTTCAGATGCACCCAGCGGTCTTCGAACCGAGCGGAATCATTGTAGGACAGGGAAATCTGGCGTTCGAAATATTTCCCATCCACAGCGGGAAGCAGGCCGAGCTTGACCAGAAGCTGGAATCCGTTGCAGATGCCCAGAATGATGGCGCCGGATTGGAAAAATTCCTTGAACTGGTCGAGAAGGGGACGTCCGTCCGGAGTGGTGGCGTGACGCCAGCGCAGGGCCGCTGCCTGGGCCGCGCCGAGGTCGTCGCCGTCCAGAAAACCGCCCGGACAGATCAGGAAGTTATAATCCGCCATCCGGACTTTTCCGGCCGCGAGATCGGAGAAAAACACGATATCCGCAGAATCCGCTCCGGCCTGCCTCGCGGCATAGGCGGATTCCTGTTCACAATTGGTGCCGTATCCTGTAAGAACCAGTGCGTTGACAGGGGCCATGCCCTTTACCCTCCCGTATTGACAACCCCCGAAGGGCTTGTCAGTCTAACTGCGTCAATTTTCGGGGAACATACGTGTGGCCCGGCAGCCAGTCAACAGCCGCGAAGCGGCGGCAGGCCAAAGACTCAGCATCAAAAAGGGGCGATTCATTTTATGAAGACCAAATTTATTTTCATTACCGGCGGCGTTCTCTCTTCACTGGGCAAGGGACTGGCGGCCGCTTCCATCGGTGCGCTTTTGCAGGCCCGGGGTCTCAAGGCCACCATCCAGAAACTTGATCCCTACATCAACGTGGACCCCGGAACCATGAACCCGTTCCAGCACGGCGAAGTCTACGTCACGGACGACGGCGCGGAAACCGACCTGGATCTGGGCCATTACGAGCGCTACCTCGAACGCCCCATGACCCAGCGCAACAACTACACCTCCGGCTCCATCTACAACACCGTGATCACCAAGGAACGGCGCGGCGACTACCTCGGCGGCACGGTGCAGGTCATTCCGCACATCACCGACGCCATCAAGGAGGCTGTGCTCGGCCTGCCCACGGATGAGGATGTGGCCCTGATCGAGATCGGCGGCACTGTGGGAGACATTGAGGGCCAACCGTTTCTGGAGGCCATCCGCCAACTCAAGAACGACCTGGGCAAGGAAAACGTCCTCTACATCCATCTGACCCTCGTGCCCTATCTGGCGGCTGCGGGCGAGCTGAAGACCAAACCCACCCAGCACAGCGTCAAGGAACTGCGCAGTATCGGCATCCAGCCCGACATCATTCTCTGCCGTTCCGAGGTGAATCTCGACGATCACCTCAAGAAAAAGATCGCGCTGTTCTGCGACGTGGATTCCGACGCCGTGTTCACGGCGGTGGATGTGAAGAATATTTATGAAGTGCCGCTGACGTTTTATGAACAGGGTGTGGACCAGAAAATCGCGATTCTGCTCCGGCTGCCCGCCAAGAATGCGGACCTCCATGCCTGGAATGAATTGATCCGCAAGATGCGGGATCCGCAGGGCCGCGTGACCATCGGCATTGTCGGCAAGTACGTGGAGCTCAAGGAGGCTTACAAGAGCCTGCATGAGGCCCTGGTGCATGGCGGCGTGGCCAATGACGTGGCCGTGGATCTCGTCTACGTCAACTCCGAGGAGATCACGCCCAAGAACGTGGAGCGCAAGCTCAAGAATCTGGACGGCGTGCTCGTGCCGGGCGGTTTCGGCTCGCGCGGCGTGGAAGGCAAGATCGAGGCCATCCGCTACGCCAGGGAAAACAAGGTTCCATTCTTCGGCATCTGCCTGGGCATGCAGTGCGCGGTCATCGAGTTCGCGCGCAATATCTGCGGCCTGGACGCCAATTCCGAGGAATTCGACTGCAAGGTCAAGGACCCGGTCATCTACCTGATGACCGAGTGGTTCGACTTCCGCACCAAGAAGACCGAAACCCGCTGCGCCCAGTCGGACAAGGGCGGAACCATGCGCCTCGGTTCCTATCCCTGCAAGGTGGTCAAGGACACCAAGGCCTTTGCGGCCTACGGCCAGACCCGCATCGACGAACGGCATCGCCACCGCTACGAGTTCAACAACAAGTATCTCGAATGTCTTGGCAACAAGGGCATGATCTTCTCCGGCCTGGCTCCGGACGACTCCCTGGTGGAGATGGTCGAACTGCCGGACCATCCCTGGTTTCTGGGCTGTCAGTTCCATCCGGAATTCAAGTCCCGGCCCATGAATCCGCATCCCCTGTTCCGTGGGTTCATCAAGGCTTCCAAGGAGCATAAGGGCTGATGCCGGAAACATTGTACGAACGCTGCCGCGAGCGGTTTTTTGTCATGGCCGGGCCGTGCGTGCTGGAAAGCCGCGAACTGGCCCTGGATACGGCCCGCGCTCTGGCGGACATGGCTGCGGAACTGGATCTGCCCCTGATCTTCAAAAGCTCCTTTGATAAGGCCAACCGGACCTCGATCACGAGTTTTCGCGGACCGGGACTGGCCAAGGGCCTCTCCTGGCTCGCCGAGATCAAGGACGCCACAGGCCTGCCCGTGGTCACGGACATCCATTTGCCGGAACAGGCGGCTCCTGTGGCCGAGGTGGCGGACGTGCTTCAGATCCCGGCGTTTCTCTGCCGCCAGACCGACCTGCTCACCGCCGCCGCAGTCACGGGGCGGGTGGTGAACATCAAGAAGGGCCAGTTTCTGGCTCCCTGGGATATGCGCAACGTTCTGAACAAGATGCGTGAATCCGGCAATGGCCGCGTCTGGCTCACGGAACGCGGCTCCTGCTTTGGCTACAACAACCTTGTGGTGGATATGCGCTCCATCCCGGAGATGCAGAGCCTTGGCGTACCCGTGATCATGGACGCGACTCATTCCGTGCAGCTTCCCGGAGGGCAGGGCGGCTGCTCCGGAGGCCGGCGTGAATACGTGCCCGTGCTGGCCCGGGCCGCCATTGCCGCTGGCGCGGACGGCCTGTTCATGGAAGTGCATCCCGAGCCGGACAAGGCGCTTTGCGACGGGCCGAACAGCTGGCCGCTGGACAAGGCCCGGGAACTGCTTCTTCAGCTCAAATCCATCTGGAGCATTACGCATGCCTGATCTTCGCAAGCGCGCCGCCGACGTGAAACTGCTCGTCCTGGATGTGGACGGTGTGCTCACGGACGGGGGCCTCTATTATGATTCCGAAGGTCGGGTCAGCAAGCGCTTCAACGTTCAGGACGGCCTGGGCGTGAAGGTGGCGCAGCAGGCCGGGCTGCATGTGGCTGTGATCACCGGACTGAACCACGGGGCAGTGGAGTCGCGTGTCCGCGAGCTGGGCATCAGCGAATACCATGCCGGACACGTGGACAAGGTTCCGCTGATGCGCGGCATCCTTGATCGCATGGGCCTGGATTGGCGCGAGGCCGCGTATCTCGGCGATGACTGGGTGGACGCGGCCATCATGCGCCGCGTGGGACTGCCCATGGCCGTTCCCAATGCACGGCCCAAGGTCCTTGAACTGGCCGCCTGGGTTGCTCCGGTTCCGGGCGGGCACGGTGCGGTCCGCGAGGCCGTGGAATTCATCCTCGACTGTCGCGGCCTGCTCGAAGAACAGTGGCGGAGGTGGGCCGGAGCATGAGATTTCGCGTCCTTCTGGCCTGGGTTCTTGTCTTTGGCTTCGGCGTGCTCCTCGGCGTGGCGTTGTTCCACAAGCAGGAGGAGCCGGTGCAGCAGATCAAGGAGGCCCGGCTGGAAGAGGAAATCACCCCGGAACGTATTGAAAAGACCGATGTGGGCATGTTCAGCGCGGACATTTTCGCCGACGACATTGAACTGGTCCAGGGCATGGACGGTCGCATTGACTGGCGGGTCAAGGCCAAGGGCGCGGAATACAGCCAGACCAAAAACTCCGTGGCCATCATCGCCCCCCAGCTCTCCGCTTATCTGGGCGAAGACCGTAGCGAATTGTTCATCCGCTCGGACATGGGCGAGGTGGACCAGCGCGCCGACAACTTCCGGCTCTGGGAGAATGTCACAGGAAGGTATGGCCTTTTTGCGGTCAAGGCCGATGAATTCGACTACATCGGAGCCATGGGCAAGGTCTATCTCAAGGGGCGGGTGGTTATTCGGCGCGGCGACATCTCCATCAGCGCCACCGCCATTGAGATCGACACCAAGACGCGGCTGCTCGTGGCGGCCGGCGGGGTCGAAGCCCTTTTCACCCCCGAATCCCTGGAAGACACGACGCTGCCCGGACAGGAAAAGTAGGAGCCGAAATGCAGAGCAGACGAATCGCCATCGCCGCCGTGTTGATCCTGACCTTTTGTTGCGGCCTGCTCCCGGCCTTGACGACTCCGGTCCTGGCGGCGGAAGCCTGGGGCGAAATCCGCGAGGCCACGCAAAACCTGAACATCCGTGAAAAGCGCGACTACAAGTCCGCGCATGTGCGCACGCTGGCCAAGGGGGAACGGGTCAAGGTCGATTTTCTCAAGGACGGCTGGTATGCGCTTTTCCCCCTGGACGCGTCCAAGCGTGACCTCAAGGCGGCCATCGGTTTCAGCAAATCGAAATATTTGAAGTTCGTATCCAAGACTCCCGCGTCGGATCCCAAAGCCGTTGTGACGCCTGCGACACCGGAGGAGGCATCGGCTTCTCCCAACTCCGGCCCCGCCCCGAAATCCGTGGCCCAGCCCACGCCTTCTCCGGAACCGGCAGTTACGCAGGAAGCAATGCCCACCTCGCCGACTGGGGCGCAGCAGGAGACATCCGGCAACGGAACGCAGGAGCACGCCGTGCGCGCAGCCGTGGATTCCCCCGCTGTACCGACTGCTTCCGGCCAGGGACAAAAAGTCACGGCCAAGGTGGAGCAGCGGCCCGAGGACCTGCCACAGCGACCCGCCACATCCGGAAAGCCTCCCGTGCGCATCACAGCGGACAAGCTCACCTACGACGACAAACGGCGCACCGTGGCATTTTCCGGGAATGTGGAAGCGGTACATGAAGAACTCAAGCTGTGGGCCGAGGAGCTGACCGCGTTTTTCGCCAAAACAGGCAAGCCCGGAGAGGAGATCGACCGCATCGTGGCCTCTGGCGGCGTGCGCATGCAGCGCGGGAGCACTGAAGGAACCAGCAGCACCGTGACCTACATGGTCAAGGAGAACCTGTTGCTCATGGAAGGCAACCCCGTGATTCAGGACGGCAAGAACAAGGTCACCGGCAAGGTCATCAAGTTCTACGCCAAGGAAAACCGCAGCGAAGTGGTGGGCGGCAACGGCAAGCGTGTGGAAGCGATCCTCTTTGCTCCGGAAACGCTGGAGGCGCCGTAACCCATGCCGAGCCTTTCCGCATCCGGTCTCTGCAAGCGCTACGGCAAACGCGAGGTGGTCCACGGCGTCAACGTCACCCTGAAACGACGCGAGGTGGTGGGGCTGCTCGGCCCCAATGGCGCGGGCAAGACCACCACGTTTTACATGCTGGCGGGCATCGTGAAACCCAACGCAGGCGTGGTCCGGTTCGGCGACCGCGAAATCACGCGTCTGCCGCTGCACGAGCGCGCCCGCATGGGACTTTCCTACCTGCCGCAGGAAAGTTCGGTCTTCCGCAAGCTGACGGTGCTGGAAAATCTGATGATCATTCTGGAACAGACCGCCTACAGCCGGGAAAAACGCCGCCAGCGCGCCCGTGAGCTGCTGCGGATGTTCAACATCACCAAGCTGGCGCACCAGAAGGCCATGTATCTTTCCGGCGGCGAACGGCGACGCCTGGAAATCGCCCGCGCCCTGATCATGAACCCCAAGTACATCCTGCTCGACGAGCCTTTTGCAGGCATCGACCCCATTGCGGTCATCGACATTCAGGAAATTATTTCGATTCTCAAGAAACTCGGACTCGGAATCCTGATTTCCGACCACAACGTTCGCGAGACCTTGAACATCTGCGACCGAGCCTATCTCGTCTACGAGGGAACCATCATCCTCGAAGGAAGCCCACAGGAGATTGTCAAGGATTCCAAGGCAAGACAAGTCTACCTCGGTGAAAACTTCTGCCTCTGATTCTCAATATCCTTCCCAATTGGCGATTTACAGCCTCTTTGAAGGTTGGTACAGTTCTTTCATGGTGGCTGTTTTGGGCCTCGTAAATCTGTATTTTCAGCAGTTTAAGATGTAATTCTTGCGCCGTCCGCAAAGCTGTGGCATAAGGGACGCAAGAGAAAAAACGAACGAGATGCGGTCCGCTGCGGATTTGTTCGGCACGGCCCCCGTAACCGAAATCCGCGTTCGACCGCAGTGAGCGATATGGGACTGGAACTCAGACAACAACTCAAGCTCAGTCAGCAGCTTGTCATGACCCCGCAGTTGCAGCAGGCCATCAAGCTGTTGCAGCTTTCGCGGTTGGAACTGCTGGAATCCGTGCAGCAGGAGCTTCTGGAGAACCCGTTTCTTGACGAAAAGGAAGGGGAGGAGGAAAGCCGCCCGGAGGAGGATCGCCGCGAGGAGGTCTCCGCCGAAAAGAAGGCCCAGGATGAGCTGATGCGGGACGCGGACTGGGAAAACTACATCGGCGAGTTTTCCAGCACCTCCAAGCAGTCCCAGAGCCGCGAGGCGGAAATCCCGGAAGAGGGGTTGTCCTTCGAGGCCCGGCTTGCCTCCAAGCCCACGTTGGACGGCCATATCAACTGGCAGATGCGGCTTTCCAACTTCAGCGAGGATGAGCTGGCCATCG
>JBFWMD010000121.1:0-7162 GCA_050251775.1 Desulfovibrio sp. | reverse complement strand
CTGACTGGGAAAAACCAGGGGCAGCACGATCAAAAAAAACACCGCCAAAACAAACGCGATCCACGCCAGATAACGCGCTATGAACGCTCTGAACGGGAACATGGCTACAGCCCCAGTCCCACGGCCAGCATGGCGGCGGCCACGATCATGGCGCGGCGGAGCTGGGCCGTGACGTAAAGCACCAGGGGGCCGTCAATGGACACGGTATCGCAGTAATCCGGCGAGACCACGTGGGGCCGGGCATACGGGAACAGCGCGCGGTCCAGGCCGTAGCCCGCCACGCCCGCACCCGTCACCAGCACGAGCTTGTAGGCGATGATGGGCAGTTGCTGCGGCGCGGCCAAAAGCACCAGGACGAGCAGCGCAAGGCAAAACAAAATCGGGGTTGTCATGCGGGGCAGACGGGCGGATTGCATTGGAGGGCCTCCTTGGTTTTGGGCCGCGCGGATCGCGACCCCGAACAAAGCAGGCCCCACTATGAGCTGCTTCGCCGAGGAAAGCCTGTAACGGGCGTTACTAAAAAGGCCGCCCGGATGGACGGCTTTTTCGTTATCGTCTATATCTTGCGGAAACTAACCAGGAGCGGGCATGAACGACTTCGACCATGGCAAATATCAAGCGGCCCTCGCCGTCCTGACCAAGACGGCGTATGACGAATACAAGCACGTCAGCATGGACCTTCCGAGCTACCAGGCCGGGCTGCTTCGAACGTATCTTTGGCTTTCGTCTTTGGTGGCGACGTTGGAGGTGGGCTTTTTCTACAAGGCTGTTTCCGGCGGCATCCAATGGGGCGGTGCAGTCTGCGTGCCCGCAGGCTGGTTTTTTGTCTTTGCCGCTGCGGCGTTGATGGGAGCCTTCTCCGCGTTCGTCCTGGGGGTGGACTCCCTTCGCGGACGCGGCAAGGCGTGCTTTCCGCTCGGGGACTTCACAAGCCTCGCCACCATGGCGCATGAAATGGCTTCCGAGCCGGGTTCGACCAAGCTCTACCCCTCCATGATCACCGCTCTGGACGCGGAAATCAATCGCCAAACAGCAGTAGTAAACCGAAAAGGAATAAAATTACGATCCATGTCATTGCTGACGCTCCTGTCCGTAGGCTTCGCGGCCCTGGCCGGGCTTGACCTGTTCCTGGGCTGGTGAACACACACGCAACAGCGGCAAAAGGAGGTGAGCGGAATGGCAGAGGAAAAAAAGACTCCGTCGCCGCCTCCCCCGAAGAAGGAGGCGGAGCCCATCCGGCCCATCGAAGTCGCCAAGAACACCCAGCAACCACGATCCGAAAGGGTGTTCACCCGAGACTCGAAGACCGAAGGCAAAGACGACGGTAGCCGCTGACGCAGAGCCGGAAGGAGAAATCCTTCCGGCTCCTTCTTTTGGACTACCGCGCTTTGCCGAGGAAAGCCTGTAACGGGGGTTACTAAAAAGGCCGCCCGGATGGCGGCCTGGAGGGCTATTGGTCTGCGTGGGCCGGGATGTCCGGCAACGCGAGCTCCGATTCTGGAGCGTATGTATGGTGGCCGTTGGTTTCTGTGACCACCTCCGGCCCTTTGAGCCAAGAATTCTTTGGCCCCAGAAGTTCCTCTTGGTCCGGCAGCACTCCGATTTGCAGCATGTATTTCCCGGCCTTGACGCCTTTTTCGTATGCCGTCGGGAACCAACTCTCGAATTTCCCGTCTTGCACAACCACATCCCATTGGTCTGGAGCAATTGGGGAGCCAATAAAGAGGCCCCTGCGACTTGGGACAGTCTCCAAAATGAGTGCTGAAATCCGCGTACCGTCTGGAAGAGACGACTTGCCAGAAAGGAAAATCTTCCCTTCCTCGGTAATCTTGATTTTTACCTCAGAAAACGAAGGTGTGATGGATGGTTCTGGCCAGAGCTTGACCGTGACACCAACAAGGCAAAGCAGCAACCCGACAACGGCCAGCATCTTAGCGACAGATTGTAATCGGCCCTGACTTTTTCTCATCTCAATGGCGACACCGATGAGACCGCCCCCGACAAGCACCATCCACAGCGTTGTGCTCATTTCCCTTACCCCACATCCTTCAGCTTCCCGCCCTTCCCGTACCCGGTTAGCGGCGTTTTTTCTTTGGCCAGGCTTCGGCGTCCTCTTTGGCCCAGGCGGCGTAATCAACCTCCCGAACCGGGAGGCGTCCTGCCTGAATTTCAACCCCGACGATCGTCTCGAAAATACCGTGCAACTCCGGGTCTGTCAGTCCATGGAGCAACAGGCTCGTTATGGTCAATTTCCAGGATTCGGGCAACTGGTAGTCATACTGCCGTTCATAGTCGGAGATGATGGCGTCGGCTCGCTCATACCGTCCAAAAGCCTGCTCTTCCGTCAGTCGCATCAGCATGGTCTCCTCCCGTGGATTCGCATCACTCCCAGCTCTCAGAGTTCGTCCCCTTCCATCCGGTTGTTGAGCGATACAGTATGATTTCAGTCCACTACCCCGCGTCCTTCATTCCCTCGTCTTCGCGCGATCGTTGCGCGAGGTAAGCACTCGTCGTTTCTATGCTCCGCTTGGCCTCCTCGGACGGGATGTGGCGGTAGTTATCCAGGAGCGCGGCCTCGCGTGGGGTCAGCTCCGGTTTCGGCGGCTCGCCAACGCCCAAAAGCAGCCAGTTCGCGTCGACCCCATAGGCATCTATCAAAGATGCCAAAAATGACGCGTTAGGGTCATTGGTTCCCTTTTCATAACGCCCAAGCGTGTTCCGATTAACTCCGTGTCGCCGGGCAAACTCATCCTGGGGAACGCTTCCCCGGATGATCCGTATCCTGGCGCCAATATTATCTTCAGACACAAAAATACTCCTGCTCGAAAAATCGAGCTTGACCATGCTCGAAATTTAGAGCATGGTGTACGCACAGAACGTGACCAGTCACGACAATCGCGACAACCACCAACAAAGCCAAGGGATCAAAACATGGCTCGAACTCCTGAAGAAGTGAAACGAGACCTGGAGCGCAAAGGCATCCCGATCGCGGCGTGGGCCAGAGCCCACGGCTACGACGCCGACCTGACTCGCCGCATCCTGAAAAAGGAACGCGCCGCCCTGCGCGGCCAGTCGCACAACATTGCCGTGTCCTTGGGCATCAAGGACGGCGAGATCGTGGATGACCGAGAAATGGCCACCGCGATCAACGCATAGCCACTATGAATCACTTTGTACCCGCTGAACACCAGAGAAGCAATGTCTAAGCGCCGGGCAAATCCAGACAAACGCATGGTCCAGCTGACCCTGCCCCTGTCCAGCCTGCCGTCGCAACGCTTGCAAAACGGCAGCCTGCGCACCTGCGAGGGTGTCCAGGACGCGCTCAGCCGGGCGCTGGCCCGGTGCGGCCTCAGCCGCGAGATTGTGGCCGAGGAGATCTCGCGGCTGACCGGGCACGAGGTTTCCATCCACACGCTCAACAATTGGGCTGCGGAAAGCAAATCCGATCGCCCCACGCCGCTCCAGGCTCTGGCCGCACTGGTCGCGGTCACGGGCGATCCCGGCCTTGTGGAGGCCGCGCTGGCGGGCACGGGCTACCGGCTGCTGCCGCCGGAGGATGTCGCCTACTACGAGCTGGGCCGGATGGTGGCGGAGGAGAAAGAGCGGGCGAAGCAAAAACGCAAGATTTGGGAGAAGATAGGATGAACCGCCTGCAAAACCTCATTGCTTATTGGATTCTTCGAGCGGTCTTTCCTCAAAGACTGCGCCGAGCCGACGAAATAATTCTTCTGCCACTTCCGGAGGCAGAGAAACCGGGAGCCGGACAGAGCGCCCATCCTTGTGTCGTATATCCACTTCCACCAATAGAGATTGGCCGAGCGCATCCCAGCAGACTTGGCCCAGGCCCCGCACCGTCGCTAGAGTCAAGAATTGTTCGTATTCCATGCAAAACCCCTTTTGATTCGGAGGAAAACACATGAGCCAGGAACAAGGCAACAACAAAGGGCGGAGGAAGACGTACAGGTTCGAAATGTCTTGGCAGAAAACCAAGGAGTTCAAGATTTCCGCGCCTGCTGAGCTGAGCGAGCAGGATCTGGCGGATCTGCTGGACGACTACGAGGACACCCTGCGGGATTTGTGCCGCCATACTCCCATGCCGCTGATCCTTGGCTGCGAGGAGAAAGTACGCGTCGAGCGCGTCTTGAAGGACGGCACTGCGGATGAAGGGCCTTGGGCCACGTATCTGGAGGCCGACAATGCCTAAAGCCACCTGGACCTCCGCCCGCCGCGTCCTGCGCGTCCTCAAGGCCCTCAAGGGCCAAAGTGTCCACGGCCTGTCCAACGCGCAGCTGGCCGAGGGGCTCGGCGAGACGCAGGTGAACATCTGCCGGGCGCTCTCCGTGCTGGAGGAAGAAGGGCTTGTGACCCGGCTGGAAACCGGACGCTGGGCGCACTCGGTCGTCCTGCTCCAGATCGCCCAGGCCCATGCCAACGCAATGAGCACGGCTTCGGACCGGCTCTTTGAAATCAACCGCAGAGTCGCCGCCGGGGCGATGTAGGGAGGGAACAATGCCGAAGGAATTTCAGCCTCGCCAGGACCGTGAATACACCATGACGGCGTGCTTTGAAGTGATCCCGATGCTGTCCGACGACTGTGGTTGCACCTGCATTGCCGCCGTTGTGGCCGTCGGAGCGGAGACCTGCCAGGGCATCCGTGCCCTGCTGGGACCGGAGCAGGCATACTACCACACCATCGACGTGGGCGGCACGGAGTCGGCTCTGGCGGCGATCGTCCAGGGTGAGGATCTGTGCGCTCGGCTGCACGGGGCGGCTGCCGCTAACGCCATCAGGCCGTGGCCGGGAGGTCGCCATGTCCGGTAGTTCCTGCGCATCCTGCGAGCATCACAAGTCCAAGAGCAACCCCACGCCCGGCAAGCTGGTCCCTGGCCAGTCGGGCAAATGCACGCGGCCCGAGGGGCCGTGCAAGGACGACAACAAAATGAACGAAATCAACACGCCTCTGGTTGAAGAAGTCCACACCGAACCCATCCCGGAGATCACCCCCGCCCGCGCCGCCGAGTTGGAGCGCATCCAGAACTCCGCAGCTGTGGCGGATCAAGCGGTGCTTGACATGGCTCCCGTCTCCGAAGCGTTGGGCCGGATCAGAACCGCAGAATTCTTCCGACGCATCGGAGATGTCGTCATCGCTCAAACCTTCAGCGATTTGCGCAACTCCAAAAAATACAAGGACTATCCTATCAAGGGCGAAGATGGGATTATCCGACGCTGTCAGAACTTTGAGGAGTTTTGTCAGACCGCTTTCGGCAAGTCCTATAAGCGTTGTCACGAGCTGTCCCAAAACCTCCACACCCTCGGCTCCGACCTCTACGAATCCGCCGAGCGCATCGGCTTCCGGGCCAAGGACTACCGCGTCCTCAAGGCCCTGCCGCCCGAAGAGCAGGAGGTGGTCAAGCAGGCCATCGCCAGCGAGAGCAAGGAGCAGGTGCTCGACATCCTCCAGGACATGGCGGCGCGTCACGCCTCAGAAAAGGCGGCCAGCAAGAAAGAAACCGCCGACCTCAAGGCGGACATGGAGGCCAAGGACAAGGTGCTCCAGGCCAAGCAACAGCGGCTGGACAAGGCCGAGCTGGAGCTGGAGAAGCTCAAGAGCCTGGGCATGGAAGACAGCGTCCAGAGTCGGCTGGAGATCGAAGGCAACGCGGTCAAGAAGCTGAACGAGCTGCACGTGGCCGCCTTGGTCGAGTTGAACAAGTTCTTCGGCTACATCCAGACCATACGCAACGCGGGCGTTTCGACCCACACTGACGGTTACGCCGTGCAGATCGCGCAGGTGATCTGTGAGGACATCAGCGGGCAGCTGCTTGAATACAACATCCCCGTGAATTTTGAGGAGATCGTCAACCCGCAGTGGCTCCGCTCCGCAGCTAAGGACGATCTGGATCGTGGCAACACCGGCGAGAGCGGAGTGCTGTAATGGCCAGCTTCGCGCCCTCTCTCAAGCTGGCCGAGGCGGACACCCTGCGCGGGCTGGCCGAACGGCTGGAGCAGGCCGCCCACGGGCGGCGGGCCGAACTCGTGGACGAGGTGGCCGGACTGCTGCGGTGCTCGCGGCAGCAGGTCTACCGGAAGCTGCGCGAGATCGGCTGGGACAGCGGGCGCAAGCGGCGCACGGACGCCGGACGCATGACCGTATCCGAGGAGACGGCCCGAAACGCCGCGCACCTGATGCACCTGGCCACACGCGCGAACGGCAAGCGAACCCTGCCATGCACCGTGGCACAAGAAGTCTTGGCCGAGTCCGGATTCGCGGACGCGGATGTATCGCCCTGCACTCTTTCCCGCGCCATGCGCCGCTACGGCTGCCACCCGGCCCAGCTGGCCCAGGGCAAGCCCGCAGTGCGTCTGCGGTCGCTGCATCCGAACCACGTCTGGCAGGTGGACCCGTCCATCTGCGTGATTTTCTACCTGCCCAAGGGCGGGCTGGCCGTGATGGAAGAGTCCAAGTTCTACAAAAACAAGGACCAGAATTTCCGGAAGATCGAACGCGAGCGGGTCTGGCGCTACGTCATCACCGACCACTACAGCGGCACGATCTACGTCCGCTATGTGCAGAGCGCTGGTGAGACCAGCCAGGGTCTGGTGGATGTCTTCCTGGACGCCATTTCCTACCGAAACGACCGCGACCCCATGCACGGCGTACCGAACATCCTGATGATGGACGCGGGCAGCGCCAACACGTCGCACCTTTTCCTGAACCTGCTGGACCGGCTCGGCGTGGAGCACATCACGCACATGCCGGGCAACGCGCGCGCCAAGGGCAGCGTCGAGAATGCCAACAACCTCGTGGAAACGCAGTTCGAGGGACGGTTGACGTTCCTGCACGTGCAGAGCCTGGAAGAGCTGCAACTGCGTGCGGACGAGTGGCGCGCGCACTGGAATGCCAGGGCCATCCACAGCCGCACGGGCAAGAGCCGGAACCATGTCTGGATGTCCATCACCGAGGCGCAGCTGCGCCTGGCGCCGGACCTGGACCTCTGCCGCGAGTTGGTGACCACGCGGCCCGTGGCCGCCACGGTGGGCGCGGACATGAGCATCAGCCACGCGGTCAAGGGCTACGGGCGCAACCAGTACGATCTGCGGTGGATCAACGGACTGGTGCCAAAGATGAAGGTTCAGGTGGTCGTCAATCCTTACCGCGCTC
>JBFWMD010000120.1:0-7245 GCA_050251775.1 Desulfovibrio sp. | reverse complement strand
CGTTGACGTTGAAGGCCGGGAAGAGCAGCTCGCCCTTCTCCTGCATGTGGTAGAGCCGATGCACGCCGGTGGTGGTCTCCTCGGACACGCCGCGGATCTTGGCGGCGAAGCGGGTCCATTTGCCCTTGTCCGCCTCGTACCCGGCGGCCAGCCGGTCCATGATGATCTGGAATTCCTTATTGTCGTAGGCCTTGTCGAACAGCGACGGGTCCTTCTCGCACTTGACGCCCTGGTGGACCATGAGGGTGGCGTCGCCGCCGTCGTCCACGATGAGGTCGGGCCCGCCGCCGTCGGGCCAGGTGAGGGCCATCTCGGTGCACCACCAGTAGTCCTCCAGGTTCTCGCCCTTCCAGGCGAAGACCGCGGCCGCCCCGGACTGGGCGATGGCCGCGGCGGCGTGGTCCTGGGTGGAGAAGATGTTGCACGAGGCCCAGCGCAGGTCCGCGCCCAGGGCGTACAGGGTCTCGATGAGCATGGCGGTCTGGATGGTCATGTGCAGGGAGCCGGTGATGCGCATGCCCTTGAGGGGCTGCTCCGGCCCGTACTGGGCGCGCAGGGCCATGAGGCCGGGCATCTCGTTCTCGGAGAGCTGGAGCTCCTTGCGGCCCCACTCGGCCAGGGCCATGTCGGCCACCTTGTACGCCAGGGTGGGATCAAGCTTTTTCACGGATTTCATCGGGTTCCTCCTTGGGGGGTGACGGCCTGCACGCGGGCGCCCTGGTAGAGCACCACACGGAGCCCCTGGTTTACCACGGTTTCGTCTTCGCGGTCGAGCCGGAAGCCGCTTTGGTCGAAAAAACGTCGCATGTCCGCCCGGGCGATGCCCAGGCGGTGGTCGCCATACTCGGTGCGCATGCGCTCCAGCTCGTGGCGGTCGAACTCGGCCACCACCAGCCGCCCGCCCGGGCGCAGGACGCGCCCGGCCTCGGCCAGCACGGCGGCCGGGTCGGAAAAATGGTGCAGCACCAGCGAGAGCACGGCGAAGTCCGCCTCGCCGTCGCGCAGGGGCAGGTGGTCCAGCTCGCCGATGCGCAGGCTGACGCGCGGGTCCGCCCCGAAGCGGGTCCGGGCGGTCTCGATCATGCCCGGGCTGTTGTCCACGCCGATGGCCAGCCGGGCCGCTCCCGCCAGGGCCTGGAGCAGGTCGCCGGTGCCGCAGCCCAGGTCCGCGGCCACGTCCGGGCCCACGCCCTGGGGCGCGGCCGCCGCCAGGATGGCCCCGGCCAGGTCGAACCCGCCCAGCACCTCGGTGCGCAGCCGCTCCCACTCCGGGGCCACGGCGTCGAAAAAGGTCCGCGTGGCCTGGACGCGACGGCGCAGCACGGCCTCGGCGCGCTCCAGGTCGCGGGCGGCCCCACTCCCCTCCAGAGCCCCGTCCGGGGCGTCGGCCACGGCCACGGCCTCGGCCGCGGCCAGGAACCCCTGGGCGGGCTCGTCCTCCCCGGCCCGATAAAAGGCCCAGAGCCCCTCGCGCCGCACCCGCACCAGCCCGGCCTCGGCCAGGATGCGCAGGTGGCGCGAGATGCGCGACTGGCCCATGCCCAGCACCTCCACCAGCTCGCCCACGTTGAGTTCGTGGCGGGCCAGCAGGCGCACCAGCCGCCAGCGGGTCTCGTCGCCAAGGGCCTTGCAATACTGGACTATCCGCATGCGTGTGTCCGGGGTGTCGGGGTCTTTATGCTCATATCAAAATACATTGATATAGTCGCCTGTCCCCTCCTTAGGCCAAACCCGAAGCGGCGTCAAGGCGAGGGTGACGCCGGGTGGGAGAGAGAAAGCCAAAAGGGGAAAAGAGGGCGGGCCCGCCGCCTTTTCGGCCGGTCCGGGGCCGGACGTAAGACCGGGCGCGGGGGAAATGAGGGAGGGACGAGGGGGGACGAAGAGGTGAAGGGGACGGCGGGCCGGATAATAAGGAAGGGGGAGCGGGCCGGAGCGCGGAAGGCCGAACGAAACGCCGCGGACTAAACCGGAACGCGGCGGCCAAATGCACCGATGCGCCCTGCGGCCGCCCCTTGCGCGCGGCCGGGGGACCCGCTATGAGGGCGCAGGGAGGGCCGCCATGCGCGCCGGACGCAGCGGATCACGCTTCGGCCTCGGGCCGAGCCGGGTGCAGGAGGTGCTGGAGCGCCTGCTGCCCGGCCTGGACGAGCACGGCGGGCTCAAGCTCGTGCGGCTCTGGCGCGGCTGGCCCCGGGTGCTCGGCCCGGACCTGGCCGAACTGGCCCGCCCCCTGGGCCGCCGCGGCGCCACCCTGCTGCTGGCCTCCGAGGACCCGGTGGCCGTGCAGGAGCTGGCCTATTTCGCCCCGGAGATCCTGGAGCGGGTCAACGACTTCCTGGGTGAGGAAGTCTTTGACAAAGTGCGGTTCGAGATGCTAGACGGTCGGGTTCCTTTGGACCGGCAAGACGCCGGAACCGGGGAGCGGCCCGGACTGCCGCTGAACAAGCCGAAAAAACTCGGCATGTTGGGAAGCAGAATCCCGCCGGACTCGCCCATCGGGCGCTTGTACCGGGCCTATGTGCGCATGTTCGAGGAGCGCAACGACATTTCCGGCCCCGCGGGGCCTGCAAGGAGGACCAGATGAGCGACGAGATCAAGGACGTGCAGGAGACCGAGGCCCCGGCCAAGGAGAGCCGCACCTATGAGGTCGCCTTCGAGGACCTGGGTCTGACCAAACCCCTGGACAAGATGACCGCCAAGGAACTGCGGCAGCTTGCCATGGACAAGATCCCGGCCATCGTGGGCGCCTCCGGCATGACCAAGGAGGACCTGGTGTCCCGCGTCAAGGAGATCTTCGGCATCTCCGACGAGGCGGGCGGGGTCTCCCCCTACAAGGACCAGGTTCTGGGCCTGAAGCGCCAGATCCGCGAGATGCGCGCCAAGAAGCCTGAGCTGTCCTCCCGCAAGGAGAAGGACGCCATGCGTCGGCGCATCAACAAGCTGAAGAAGCGCACCCGCCGCCTGGCCAACGCCAGCTAGCGACGGACGCGTTTTTGCGGGCCCTCCGCCCCGGTGGTCTTGACAACCCCGGGGTAAAGCTATAGGAAGGCCCTTCCCTGCTGGGGGATCGTTCAATTGGCAGGACGACGGATTCTGGCTCCGTTAATCAAGGTTCGAGTCCTTGTCCCCCAGCCATCACCACCCTGCGTCCCCATCGTCTAGCCTGGCCCAGGACGTCGGCCTTTCACGCCGATAACAGGGGTTCAAATCCCCTTGGGGACGCCAAGTGACTTCAAAGGGTTGCGCCGTCAGGTGCGACCCTTTTTGCGTTGGGGCGACGCCGGGGACGGCGCGAGCGGTGGAGTTGCAAGACGTCGTTCACAGCCAAATCGATCCGAGTGATGGGTGGCTTGTCCTGCAACGCTGAGTGATTCCTGTAACAATTGTATTCCAGGAGCCAGCGGGGCAACTCGCTGGCTCTTTCGTTCGAATTCGCAGAGCCGGCGGCGTAGGCCCACTCCCGCAACGCCGCCTGGATGAACCGCTCGGCCTTGCCGTTGGTGCGTGGCGTATAGGGCCGGGTGCGGATATGCCGGATTCCGAACCTGGCGCACGCTTTTCAAAATATCTTGGAGACATATCCACTTCCGTTGTCCGTCATGACGCGGCGGACGGTGATCCCGAGCGCCTTGTGGAACGCCAAGGCCGCGGACAGAAACGCCACGACGCTTTCCTGCCGCTCGTCGGGCAGGATGCGGGCAAAGGCCACGCGGCTGGCGTCGTCAATGGCCACGTGTACGAAATCCCAGCCCGCGCCGCGCGTCCGGCCCTTGCGGAGATCCCCGTGCACCCGGTGGCCGGGCCGCGAGAACCGGCCCAGCTTCTTGATGCCGACGGGCAATAAATCACCAGGTTTTTCCCACTGATAGCGGCGCGGTGGCGGGGGAGTGTCCAGGGCCTTGAGGCGTCCCAGGGACAGGCGGCGCAGGGCGCGGAGCACGCGGGCCGGGGAAATGCTCAGTCGGCTGCGCGGGGCGTTTCAGGGGCGTGAGGGCGCATGAGCCCAACCAGTCCATAGGCCAGGAAGGCGCTTAGCAGCGGGGCTGCCGCGAAACAGGCGAAGAGGTCTTTCGTCGGGATTCCTGCGTGCAGGAGCTCGCCCGCCAGCAGGGGGCCCAGGACATATCCGGCGTCCATGGTGAACATCATCAGGTTGGTGTTGAGCCCGCGAAGGTGCGGAGGGGAAATGACGAACATGACCGCATTGAGCTGGGGCAGAGCAAAGCCGAGGCAAATACCGTAGAGTCCGGCCAGCATGTAGAGCTGTCCAGCGGTTCCGGCCACGCTGAAGAGCGCCAAAATTCCGGCCAGGGCGGTCAGCATCACGGCCAGCATGACGCCCCGGTTCACACGATCCATCCATTTACCGCAGAAAATGCGAACGCCGATGGTGGCGGCGGTGGAGACGCTGAAAAACAGGCCCACGTTGTGCATGTCGATTTCCATCAGCCTGTCTTTCATGAAGAAAACGACAACCGTTGTGGCGGTGAAGACCAGTCCGTTGGCGACCAGGATCTGCCGGATTCCTGGTGCGTGCAGGTTCTTTCGGATATCGGAGCATTGGGGACGGCGGTGCGTGGCGGCCGCGTTTTGGGCAAGCAGCCGCGTCCGGCGACCGAGGTAGGGCAGGGGCAGCAGCGCCAGGGCCAGTGCGGGCGTGAACAAGGCGTAAACGCGTGGTTCGCTGCCGACCAGGGGGAGCAGCCGTTCCACCACCGGCGGCAGGACGGCATAGGGGAGCAGGCTTGCGATAGCGAATATCCCGAACCCCTGCCCGCTGCGCTCCGGCGGGATATAGGCGACCAGGATGGTGACCAGGGCGGAGACGAGCAGCACGAATCCCAGACCGTGGGCGATTCGAACCAACGCCAGCGTCCAGATTTCATGGGCATGCGCGTAGGAACACAGGGCGGCCATCAACAGGAAAAGCGCCGCTCCCGTCACCCATAGGCTGTTTCGCACCGTCAGGAACGGACTCACCAGCGGCCGGAGGATCAGGGCGGTGCATGGTTCGAGTCCGAGCAGTATCCCGCGCCAGAGGGGCGACACCTGTTGCGATTCGAGGTAGGCGTTGAGTCCGTAGAACAGGGAGATGTTGCAGAAGGCGAGAAAGGCAATGCCCATGAGGATGCAGAACTCCGGAGTCAGCAGGGAGGTGTCATTCGAGGAAGAAGAATGCATGATTGCGGCGTGTTCTCGTGGGCGTTGACGGTTCCAAAGTGTCCGGGAACATGGTTTGGCGTTATTGCGAGTACCGCCTGACAGGCTTCTTGTAAAGGCATTCTGTAAAACTCTTGTATTTTTGTTAACCTCGTCAATATTTCTAAGAGGATTTCATTGAATAGCCCCATGCCCGAATGTCCCAACGAAGTGAACCACCTCTCCTCCAATAGACACTACGCTTCTCGCTTTCCTCTGCGTTGATTGGAAATTGAACTTGCGGTAGACATGCGGTGGATTCCTTGGTCTCGGCTTCGACTGTGGAATAATGGTTAATTCGGTATAGGCTCTTCAAGGAGTTGCGATGAACCTTCCTCTCCATCCGGCTCTTCAATACCGCTGGCAACTCGGCGAGTCCCAAAGCAAGCCCGTTCTGGTCTATTATGGCCTGCGCAATCCCCCCCAGCACCTGCAAATGGTCCTGGAAATCGCTCCGGAGATAGCCGAGGCCGTAGCTTCCTTGGATGGTGGCCGCGGTCTGACAGATCTGCCTGATGCGCTGACCAGTCATCCGCAATTCGCCCGACTGGCTCAGGAAGGCGTTATCGTGGATGCCTCAGACGTACGGCGGCCAGCGACGCGACAGGATTGCCGGCAATGCGTCCGTTGCGTCAACGACGACTACCTTCTTCCCGGCTTGGAGTTTGATGAGAATGGCCTGTGCGCCTTCTGCCAATGCTACGAACGGGCGGAAAAGATCGGAGCATCGGCCGGACCTCAGAATTACATCACCGAAGAGGAACTCCTTGAGGCAGCGCGAAACAACACCCAATCCCGTTTTGATGTCATGGTGCTGTGCACGGGCGGAAAGGATTCCACATATCTGTTGTGGCTGCTGGCGAAGAAGCTTGGTCTGCGCGTGCTGGCTGCGTCCTGGAACATGCCCTACACCAATGACACCTGCCGGGCGAACCTCCGCCGGTCCATCGAGCTCTTGCCCTCCGTGGAACTCATCGAGCGGGCCCTGCCCTGGGACGTGGCCAGGCAAGCCATGGAGGAGCAGTTCGCCGCTATCGGCATCCCGTGTCTCTGTCCCACCGTAGCGCATGTCCTCTTCTTTCCCCTCGCCGTGGAGGAGAGAATTCCCTTTGTCATGCAGGGTGTCGAGGAGGTCCAACTCGCCGTGGCCAGCTACGTCATGAGCGAATTGAAATCCCCGCAGACAACCGCACAGGCTCCTGTCCTCTCTCAAAGGGACATGAGTTTGAATTTTTTCGGCATGGTCGCCAACCCTCCGGAGCCTTTTTCGCCGTATGCCATCAACGCAGAGTTTCTTCACTTCCAGCGATCCATTCGGCAGCATCTGGATCCGCTTTACGGTCCGCTTGACCGGATCCTGGACGAGGCGCGTCGAAATCCGGACATGCATGTGCCCGAGTTGCGTCGGCTGAAGACCAACAAGACGTACGGCACATGGAAGGAGGTCGGCGAACTCATCAAAAAGGAGATGGCCTGGAAAATTCCTCCCGGACACAAAGGCCTGCTCCACACCAGCTGCCGCATTGAGACCGTCAAGGATTACTGCCAGTTCATGCGTTTCCGGAATATGCGCAGCACGTTTTTCCCGCAGTCCATCGTCGAGATCGGAGCCGGGGTCTATTTCGGCCTGATTTCCCGCGAGGACGCTTTGGCCGAATTGAAGCATCTCGGCTATTATGGAGAGCCCGAGTCCTTGGCCCCGCTGCTCCACGACCTCGGCATCCTGCATAAGACGGTGGCTGAACGCGGGGAAATGCGTTTTTCACTCTGCGGTGGGCTCGTGGCCGAAGCCGGGAGGTGACCATGCATTTTCTGGATAGAGCCGCCCCGCTCCTGGGGGAGGACGGACTTGCCGTTCTTCGGGACAAAACCATCGCCTTCGCCGGGCTGGGCGGCGTGGGCGGCGGGGCGTTCCTGGCCCTTGTCCGTTGCGGCCTGGGCCATTTCAGGCTGGCGGAGAACGGCGTTTTCGATCCCCCGGACATGAACCGCCAGGCCGCGGCCTTCGGAACCACCATGGATCGCCCAAAACTGGACGTGTACATG
>JBFWMD010000119.1:0-7342 GCA_050251775.1 Desulfovibrio sp. | reverse complement strand
CCGCTTCCGGCGCCTGCCCCGCGTTGCCGCGTCCTGACCACACTGCCGACCCGCAGCTGTTTTCCCATTGATTTCAAGATATCAGCTTAAACGTGTCAACTTATGTTGCACATTTGTTTTGGTTTGGTAGACTCGCGCTCCCGACAGGGCGAAATTCGACCCGGGCAAAGCGAGGTGGAAGCGGCATGGTGATGATCAAGGAAAAGGCGACTCGGGACCGGAGCGCTTGCGGCTCGGGCAACGCCCCTTTGGACCGGGCGCAATGGCTGGGCCGGTCCGTGTGCGAGGACGCCGCGCGTCTGGGCGTTCCGATGTATGGCGCGCGCGTGGCCGCCGGGTTTCCCTCCCCGGCGGACGACTATGTGGAAAAGAGTCTGGATCTCAACGAATACCTGGTGGGCAATCCCGCGGCCACGTTCATGGTCCGGGTGGGCGGGGATTCCATGCGCGACGCGGGCATCCTCGACGGCGACGTGCTCGTGGTGGACCGCTCCCGGGACCCTGTGCCGGGCCGCATCGTGGTGGCCGTGCTCGACGGTGAGTTGACCGTGAAGCGCCTGCTGTTCCGCGCGGGGAGTTATGTCCTTGCGCCGGAAAATCCGGCGTACAGTCCCATCGTGGTGGGGCCGGAGCAGGAGCTCCATGTCTGGGGCGTGGTGGCGGGCGTGGTCCGGAGGTACTGATGCCCCCGCGCTTTTATGCCATGGTGGACTGCAACAATTTTTACGTCTCCTGTGAGCGGGCCTTTGACCCCCGACTGGAGAGGCGACCCGTGGTGGTGCTCTCCAACAACGACGGCTGTGTCATTGCCCGGTCCAACGAAGCCAAGGCCCTGGGCATCGGCATGGGCGAGCCCGCGTACAAGCGCGAGCGCTTTTTCCGGGACAACGGCGTGCGGGTGTTTTCGTCCAACTATGCGCTCTACGGCGACATGTCCGCGCGGGTGCAGCGCGTTCTCGCCGGGTATGCCGCCCGGATCGAACACTACTCCATTGACGAGTCGTTTCTACATCTTTCCAACGATGTTGGGCGGCTGCTCGCCCTGGCGCGGGAAATCCGCGCAACCGTGCATCGCTGGACCGGAATCCCGGTCTGCGTGGGTCTGGCGCGGACCAAGACCCTGGCCAAGGTGGCCAACCGGCTGGCCAAAAAGCGGCCCGGGGGCGGCGGAGTGCTGCTGCTGGAGGCCGGGCGGGAACTGGACGCGGCCCTGGCCGGGGTGGAGGCGGGCGATGTCTGGGGCATTGGCCGGCGCAACGCGCGCAAACTCGCGGCCCTGGGCGTGCGCACGGCCCTGGACCTGCGCGGCATGGACGAGGACCGGGCACGCAAACTGCTCACGGTCTGCGGGTTGCGCACTGTGTTGGAATTGCGGGGCATTCCCTGCATTCCCCTGGAGCTGGCCCCGCCCCCGGCCCGGAGCGTGACCTGCTCGCGTTCCTTTGGCGTGCGCATTTCCCGGCTGGAGAGCCTGGAGGAGGCCCTGGCCGCCTTTGTGCAGCGGGCAGCGGAAAAGCTCCGGCGGCGGGGCCTGCTGGCCCGCGCAGTGCAGGTCTATGTGGAGACGAACCGTTTTGTTCAGGAGCCGCAATACACGGCCTCGGCCTGCCTGCCCCTGGAGGCGGCCACGGCCTACACGCCGCTGCTGGTCGCAACAGCCCTGCGGATTCTGCGCGGGATCCACCGCGAGGGATACAAATACCAGAAAACCGGCGTGCTGCTGCTCGACCTTGTGCCGGAGCAGGGGCGGCAGTGCTCGCTTCTGGGGCCGGACCAGACCGAGAGCGCGCGACAGCGGGCGCTGATGCGCACCCTGGACGCGGTCAATGCCCGCTACAGCCGGGACGCCCTGCGCCTTGCGGCTTCGGGTGTGGGAAACAGGGAATGGCACATGCGCCAGGAACGGCTTTCCCGGCGCTACACCACGCACTGGCAGGAATTGCCGCTGGCCCGCTAGACAAAACAGCGCCTATTTTTTGTCTTTGACCATTTCCTGGAGTTCCCCGGCCTTCTGTTTGATCGTGTCCACGACCTCTCCGGCCTTTTGCTCATTGAGTTTGACCGAGAACTCTCCGTCGCCGGTACGCACGCTGACCACTCCGAAGTAGACGGCGACCGCCGCCAGCAACAACAAGAGAATCAAGAACTTTTTCATTGCGTCCCTCCCTGTTTCACTCGCCCGTGTGAATCCCCTGATCGCAGTATCGCAGGTTGCGCGCTTCGATGCAACGTTGCTCCGCTTCGTTGCAATGTTGTTGCGCGTGCTTTGCGTCCGCCCCGGCGAAGTTGGGACAAAATTTCCAACGGATCGGAATTTGCAACCGACCCCTTCCGAAGGAAACCGAGAGTTTTTCCGCGTGAGAATTCATACTTTGTACCGATGGTTTCTCTGGAGTGGAGCACGTATTTTCTAAACAACAAAAGAACCCGAGGCGATCCCGCCATAAGCCTTCGGAGGACGACATGAGCACGAATATTTCCCCCACCGCGTTTTTGAGAACGTTGCTGCTCGGCGCGCTGCTGCTTCTGGCCGCTTCCCCGGCCCTTGCGGACAGCTATGGCCTGGGCGTTGCCGGCGATTTCAATACCTTCATCTTCAACGACTTCAGCGGTTCCTCGGACACCGAGGGCAAGCTGGCCGTGGGCGGCAATGCCTACCTGGAGCACTACAGCGTGGGCGACAAGCTCTCCGCGGGTTCCGGAGACGTGCTCGTGGTCGGCGGCGACCTGACCTACACGGGTGGACAGGTTTACAACGGCGACATCCGCGTGGGCGGAAGCGCCTCCCTGCCGAGCTACGACCTGAGCAGCGGCGGCGAGACCTATGTGGGAGCGGGCCTGCCCTTCAGCTTCGCCTCGGAGCAGGCGCGGCTCACGACCCTTTCCCAGACCCTTTCCCAGGTCGCGGATACCGGCTCTTCCAGCTACCAGTGGGGGACCATCACCCTGACCGGCACGGGCGCCACCACCGAGGTCTTCAGCCTGGACGGTCAGCAGTTGCTCGACGCCAACAACCTGGCCATCGCGGGCATCGCGGACGGCGCCACCGTGATCATCAATGTTTCCGGCGAGTCTTCGGGCTTCACGAACATGGGCCTGCAGGCCCTTGCGAACATGAACGAGAACGTGCTCTTCAACTTCTACGAAGCCACGGATCTGACCATCTCCGGCGTGGCCGTGGAAGGCAGCATCCTGGCTCCCCTGGCCCATGTGGACGCGCAGAACGGCGTGATCTACGGAACGACCATCGCCTCTTCCTGGAGCGGCCCGGTGCAGCAGGACCATGTGCCCTTCCAGGGCGACCTGCCCACCACGGCGACGCCCATTCCGGGCGCGGTCTGGCTGCTCGGTTCGGGCCTGCTCGGTCTGGTGGGTCTGCGCCGCAGGCGCAACCGCGCATAGCGCCGACCAACGCATAGCAGAAAAGCAAAGGCCCTCCGTCACCACGACGGAGGGCCTTTCTTATGCCTTGCCCACAGGGCCACGCGCCGGAGTCGGCTTCCGGCACAGTCCGGGCGGATGCCCGAATTGAAAGGCAGCAGCCAAAGGGCCGGAGCCTTAAGCCGGGCAGGGGGGCGGGCCGAGGCGTTCGGCCACTTCCCGGAAGCGTTCGCCATCCACCGGCTTGGTCAGGAAGGAGTTCATGCCGACCTGGAGGCAGCGCTCCAGAGCCTGGGAAGCCAGCAGGGCCGTGACCGCCACGATGGGCACGCGGGAGACAGGGCCGCTCAGGCCCCGGATGCGCTTCGCGGTTTCAAAGCCGTCCATGTCCGGCATCATCAGGTCCATGAGGATCAGGTCGAAGCACCTTGTGGAGAGCATCTCCAGGGCCTTGCGCCCGCCGTTCACATGCGCGACCGTATGCCCCCGCCGTTCGAGCATGCGGGACATGGACAGTGCGTTGAGCTGATTGTCTTCCACCAGAAGAATATGCAACGGAAATTCCTTTGGTTTGAAGCTCTCCCTTTTAATCTACCTCATGATCCGGGATTTCGTCACGGGAAAAATGCGGCGAATCAGCGGACAAGGGAGCGGAGCACGTTCATGTTCCGCACGTCGTCGGCCAGATCGTCCTCCTTGTCCGTCTCCAGGACCAGGGGCAGCCGCGCCATGCGCGGATCATTCATCAGCGCGGCGAATCCGGAGAGTCCGATTTCTCCCTGGCCGATGTGCGCGTGGCGGTCCTTGCGCGAGCCGAGTGGGGTTTTGCTGTCGTTGAGGTGCACGAAGCGCAGCCGGTCCAGTCCCGCGTGCCGGTCCAGGTCCGCCAGGGTCGCGTCCAGGGCCGCAGGCGTGCGCAGGTCGTACCCGGCGGCGAAGATGTGGCAGGTATCCAGGCAGACCCCAAGGCGGTCCGCATGTGCCGAGCGCTCCATGATCGCGGAGAAATGCGCGAAATCCGCGCCCAGGTTCGTGCCTTGGCCCGAGGTGGTTTCCAGGAGCACGCCCACGTCGCGGCCCGTGGGTTCGGCCCGGACAAATGCGCGGTCGAGATTGGCGGTAAAGGTCGAAAGCCCGGCTGCTTCGCCCAGGCCCAGGTGCGAGCCGGGGTGCATGACCACGAAGGGAATTTCCAGCAGGGCGCAACGGAGCAACTCGTCCGCCGTGGCCGCAATGGAGCGCTCGGCCTTGTCCGGGTCCGGATTGGCCAGATTGATGAGATAGGAGGCGTGAGAGGCCACGGGATATGGCCCCCATTGGCTCCAGGCCGCGCGCCAGGCCTGGGCTTCGGCGTCGGACACGGGCGTGGCGTTCCACTGGCGCTGGTTGCGGGTGAAGATCTGCAGGGCTGTGCCGTCCACGGAGCGGATGCGCTCAATGGCCTTGTGCAGTCCCCCGGCCACAGACATGTGCGCGCCCAGCAGAAGACCGGTCACTTATCGACACCCTCAGGCCGCAGTTCCGGCGGGCAGAGGCCGTGCCGTCTGGCCCAGGCCCCGGCGCACTGATCCACGGCAAAGGAGAAAAAGCCATCGTTCCCGGTCCGTGCCTCTTCCGGCACGGTGGCGGCGGCGTAGTCCGTGCGCACTGCCGTGGGGGCCACGGGCGTTGCCGGAACCACCCGGCCCTCCACGTGTTCCAGGGGATCCTCGCTGGCGAGCAGCACGAGCAGTTCGTATTCGCCGGGCGTGTAGACCACGGCGGAATAGACGTTTTCCTCGGCGCCCAGGGATTCGATACGGGCGGTGTGTTCGTCTTCGGGATTGCTGACAAAATGCACGGCCAGCACTTCCAGGTCCGCGTCCTGGTCGCGGCTGAAGATGATCTGGAACGTGCCGGGCTTGAGCGCGAGGAAATGGAACCCCGCCAGGGTCTGCCGGGGGCCGTCGATCCAGCCGAGTTCGCGCGGGGCCGTGCGGTTGTCCATGATTTCGGGCTGGCCCGCGACCCAGGTCTCGGCGTAGGCGCAGTCGTGGCGCAGCAGGATTTCCGGGGGGGAGCAGCCCTCAGGGCAGTCCACGGGAATGGTGGCGGTGAGGTCGCCGCGCTCGCAGCCGGCCAGCCGCCCGTGCAGGGTCCCGGTGTCTTCTCCCCGCCGGATTTCCGCGATGTGCAGGCAGGTTTCGCCCCTGTCCACCTGTTCCACGCCGGGCAGCAGGACCACGGGACGGTCTCCGTCCACTTCCAGGTCAAACCCGGCCTGGTCCGGGCAGCCGCTGAACTGGGCCACCAGGGTATAGCTCAGCAGGCGTCCGTCCTGGGCCGAGGAATAGTGCTCGTACACGGTCTGGTGCGTATCGCCCGCGAAGCGGGGCAGTTCGTCCGGCCGGGGGCCCATGGCCGAGGCCTGGGCGGCCAGCAGCAGACCCAGGCAGAGTCCGAGGCAGAGTCCGAGTCCGGGCGTCGGGGTCGGGCAGGCGTATGGGGATGGTGTGTACATGATTCTCCTTGCGGACCGGGCTGGACCCGGAACTTCCCGATACCAGAATTCAGGGAGCCGGGCAACGCGGCGCGGCGGTCCTTTGCCCGGCTTGGCAAGGCCACGCTCCAGGCGTAGGTTGCGGTTCGCAGTGCCACGGCAGGGGTTGGAACGCAAGCGCACATGGAGATGAAATGCAAGGAAACGGAATTCAGCGTTTGGCTGAAGCGTTCGTGAATGAATCCGTAGCCGCGGCCCGCTCGGAAATCGCCGCGCTCAAGGCGCGCGCCGAGGCGCGGCCCCAGGCGGAACGGTTGTTCAAGGCCCTGGCCGTGGCCCAGAAGGTCCACGCGGAAAAGGCCCTGATGATCCTGCGCGGCAGGGTCGAGGGCACGGGCGAGAATCTCGCGGAGCTGCTGGAGGCTCTGGAGAAGAGCGCAGCCCATTATCAGGACGCCCTGGACTGCCTCAAGGAGTGTCCCGGACCGGCCTCGGGCTTTCTGGACCAGTTCCGGCGCACGGCCCTGAACCACGCGGGTCTTGTGCGCCAGCTGGATGAGGAAAAACCCGCTGCGTACCACGTCTGTACGGTCTGCGGCTTTGTGGCTTCCGGAAGCGCACCGGAGCGCTGCCCGGTCTGCCGAGCCGTGCCCGAGCGCTTCGCCGCCGTGGAGTAACGCCGGGGCCGCAAGGCCGGATCTTCCGGCTACGGCAGCAGCGTCCAGTTCCGCACGGCGGGGTTATAGAATCCGCATTCCCGGTAAGCCTGTTCAAGCACGCCCTGTTCGCGGAGCACTTCCAGCCCCCGGTCCAGGGCCTGGAGCACGGTCCGGCCCCGAGGGAGGAGCGCGGAAACCGCGATGTGGCGACTGCCGCTCAGGGCGATCTTGAATCCGGGGATGGGCAGCAGGCGCAGCTCCGGCGTTTCCAGCGCCAGTCCGGGCGCGTTGGAAAAGGGGGCCAGGGTGTAATCCGCCCGGCCCAAGGCCAGTACCCGCAAGATGGCCTCCCAGTCGTTCATGCGCAGCAGGGAGGCCGGGTGCAAGGCTTCGAGCGCGCGCCAGTCCGGCCGCCAGGAGGCGCAGGAAACCGCGCGCAGCGCCCGAAGTTGGTCCGATGAGCGCGCGGCCAAGGGGCGTGCTTCGTGTTCCGGAGCGTAAAAGCCCGCCTCGAAACGTCCTTCCGGGATCAATGCCGAGCTCGCCAGCATGGCGTTTCCCTGCTCCCGGATATCTTCCAGCCAGACGGTATTGCCCGTGAGCAAGGCGGCTCCCCGTTCGACTTCCGCCAGCAGCCGCCCGTAGCTCGGCGTGGGCAGAAACTCCACCTCCTCCCGCATGCCGCCCGCCGCCAGGGCCTGCTGCACGAGCACCAGCTCGGCCACGTCCCGGCGCGCGTGCGGGCCGGAATAATCTTTCAGTTCCAGCGGATTTCTTCCGTTCAGAAAAAGCTCGTAGTCGCGGAGCACGTCCGAAGGCACAG
>JBFWMD010000118.1:0-7992 GCA_050251775.1 Desulfovibrio sp. | reverse complement strand
AGGTGGGCGGCGGCCTGCGACTGCTTTCGGCCATGCCTTCCTGCTGCTGCGGAGACAGTGCCCAAGACGCGCCCGAATCCGGAAAACCCTTGGTCGCAATCCCACTGTCCCCCCCCACACAGCCCCCCCTCCTGGCCCGCATCGGCGCGGACCAGGCCAAGGCCTTTGTGGGCAGGCAATGGGCCGCGCCCCGGCCCCGGCCCGGCGCTCCCGATTGTCCGCAGGACGATTTGGACCGTTTTCTGGCCCGCGCGGCCACGCACATCCTCGCGGTTTCCGGCATGGCCTTCCAGGACGCCTGGACCTTGGACCTGGAACGGCTGCGGGGCTGTTGCATCCACGAGGCCGTGCTGGGCGCGGACCAGAGCGTCCGCCTGATTCCGTTCTGCGCCTACAACCTCACGGCGGCGGACGGCACGCCACTCTACCGGACAACCGGACAGGAACGCCCCCTTGTCTGAATCCCGACCCCACCAGCAGCTCTGGCTAGATCTCTGGCTTCGGGAAAATCTGGGGCTGGACCACACGCCCCGGCCGGAGGAACTGCGCGGGCTGCAAATGGACCGCCTGCGCCGCACTCTGGTCCATGCCGCCGCCAACAGTCCCTTTTACCGCGAGCGGCTCCGGCATATCCAGCCTGAGGGGATCCGCCAGCCAGACGATCTGGCCCGCCTGCCCCGGACCCGCTCCCAGGACCTGCGCACCCGGCCCGAAGCCTTTCTGGCCGTGTCTCAGGACGAGGTGGCCCGCGTGGTCAGCGTACCCAGCTCCGGGACCAGCGGACCGGGCAAGCGCGTCTTCTACGCTCCCGGCGATCTGGAACGGATCATCCGTTTTTTCGGTCTCGGCATGCGCAACCTCTTGCGTTCCGGTGAGTCCGCCCTGATTTTGCTCCCCGGCGAACGGCCCGGCAGCGTGGGCCTGCTCATGAGTGAGGCCCTGGCCTCCTTTGGCGCGCGGGCCGTGATTCCGGAAGCGCGGGAATACAATTGGAACAATCCGCAAGACGGTCCGGATGCGATCTTGACCAGAATACAACGCGAGCAGGTCCGCTGCATCGTGGGCACGCCCGCGCATCTGCACGTTCTCGCTGCGCACTGGGCCGCCAAAAGGCTCCCGCGCGACCAGATCCGCACAATCCTGCTCTGCTGGGACGCGGTTCCGGAGCAGTTGGCCCGAAATGTGGAATTCTCCCTGGGTTGCCGGGTCTTCCAGCACTGGGGTATGGTCGAAACCGGGCTGGGCGGCGCGGTAAGCTGCGGCCATGCGCAAGGAATGCATCTGCGTGAAGCGGAGATTTTCGTGGAAATCACAGACCCGGACAGCGGAACTCCGCTCCCGGACGGACAATGGGGCGAAATCGTGGTGACCACGCTGAACCGGCGGGCCATGCCCCTGATCCGCTATCGCACCGGAGACCGGGGCCGCATCCTGCCGGAACCCTGCGCCTGCGCCAGTCCTCTGCGACGGCTGGACACACGGGTCCGGCGGTTGCATGATGCTTTGCATCTGCCTGGAGCAGTCCGCATCAGCATGGCGGAACTGGCCGAAGCGCTCTACGCCGTGCCGGAACTGGTGGATTTTCATGCCCGACTGGTCAATGCTTCCCCGGAACAGACCGGGGAAGGCATAACCGCAGACGTGCTCTTCGTTGAAATCAGCACCCTCGCCCCGGAAAACAAAGCACGCTGCGTTGCCGTGCTGCACGCCGCAACGCAGGCAGTGGGAAGTCTGCCCGCGCTGGCCCGCGCCCTGGAGCAGGGGCTGCGTCTCGAAGTGCGCACAACCGGCCACCACGGCCCGGCCAGACCCGGCCTCGGCAAACGCGTTCTGCGCCAACCCGCGGAACAAAGACAAGGTGATCCCTCATGAAACGATTCCTGCGCAACGTTCACGCCCTGCTCGAACAGGGCGAAGATCTCGTGCTCGCCACCATCGTGGCCTCCTCCGGCTCCACGCCCCGCTCCTCCGGCGCGAAAATGGCCGTGCGCCGTCCCGGACTGCCCGGCGAACGCATTGTCGGCACGGTGGGCGGCGGACTGACCGAAGCCATGGCCATTCGCGACGCCGAAGCCCTGTTCGACGCCGCACCCGGCACGGCGCTGCTGCGCGAGCTGAACCTGAACCGCGACCTGGCCGCAGGCACGGACATGATCTGCGGCGGCCAGTTCACCCTGCTGCTCGAATACTTGGCCCCAGGCTGCCCCGGCGCGCTCGCCCTGGCGCGCATGGACACGGAGCTTCGCAAAGGCCGGGCCTGCCTGCTGCTCTTCCGCCTGGAGGAAGGGAAACCGAGCCGCGCCACAGAACATGCGGTTTTGCCCCTTTGGTCTGCCGAAACCGCCACAACGGCATCCGGCCTTACGCTTTCGCCCGAGGAAACCGCGCAATTGCGGCTTGCCGCGCAGACCCGGCAAGTTTCCGGACTCTTCGAAACGAGCCTCGGGCGCGTGGTGGTGGAACCGGCCCTGCCGCCAGCTCCGGTGTACCTCTATGGCGCGGGCCATGTTTCGCGCTGCACCGCGCACATCGCCTCATTCGCGGGATTCCGCACCGTGGTCCTGGACGACAGGGCCGACTTCGCCAATACCGAACGCTTTCCGGATGCGGATCGCATCGTGGTGCTCGATTCCTTTGAAAACGCCATGCCCGAAGCCGATGCCCAGGGCCCGCTGGAAGTGCCGGACCAGGATGCCTTTCTGGTCATCCTCACCAGGGGTCACCTGCACGACAAGACCGTGCTGGCCCAGGCCCTGCGCACGTCCGCGCGCTACATCGGCATGATCGGCAGCCGCAAGAAACGGGACGACATCTATGCGGCGTTGCGCAAGGAGGGCTTCACGGATGCGGACATCGCCCGCTGCCACTGCCCCATCGGCCTCTCCATCGGCGCGCAGACGCCCGAAGAAATCGCCCTGAGCATCGTGACCGAACTGGTGGCTGCGCGGGCGGAAAGCGCCCCCAAGCCGGTCAAGGAGCGTCCCGCATCATGATCCGCCTTGCCGCCGTGATCCTCGCTGCCGGGTTCTCCTCGCGCATGGGCGAGTTCAAGCCGCTCCTGCCGCTGGGCCACGAACCCGCCCTGGCCCGCATCGTGCGGAATTTCCGCAAGGCCGGAGTGGCGGATGTTAATGTGGTCGTGGGCCACCGAGCGGACGAGGTCGCCTCCCTGTGCCGGGAGCTGGGCGTCCGCTCCACGGAAAACCCCGACTATGCCAGCGGCATGTTCACTTCGGTGCAAGTCGGAATCCGCACCCTGCCCCACGACGCGGAGGGCTTCTTCCTGCTTCCGGTGGACATCCCCCTGGTGCGAACGGCCACTTTGCACCGTCTGGCCGAGGATTTCACGCAACACCGCACCGGGATCACCCACCCGACATTTGCCGGGGAACGCGGCCACCCTCCGCTCCTGGCGCGGGAACTGATTTCGGCGATTCTTACTTTTTCCGGACAAGGCGGGCTTCGCGCAGTGCTGGAACAATATGAATCCGAGGCCCGCGATGTGGCCGTGGCCGACCAGGGCATCCTCCTGGACATGGACACCCCCCAGGACCACGCCCTGCTCCAGGCCCGCGCCGACATCGACTACCCTCTGGACGCGGAATGCGAAGCGCTCTTCGAACTGGCGCAAACGCCCCTGCCTGTCCGGGAGCACTGTCGGGCCGTGGCCGAAGCGACCCGGCGCATGGTCCAAGCCCTGAACCAAAAGCGCACAGAAGAAAATCAGCTTGATGCCGCTCTGGCCCACAGCGCGGCCCTGGTGCATGACCTGGCCAAAGGCCGCCCCTGCCACGCTCTGGCCGGGGCCGAACTGCTGAACCAACAGGGATTCGACAGAACAGCCAAGATCGTCATCGATCATCCCGATCTTGCCCTGGCGGACCATGCCCCGTTGACTGAACGGGAAATCGTTTTCCTCGCAGACAAATTCGTGCAAGGAACGCGCATCGTGCCAATCAGAGATCGTTATCTCGCCAAGCTGGACCGATACCGCGACGACACACAAGCGACAACGGCCATTCGCCAGCGCCTTCAGCGCGCGGAAACCGTCCTGCGTCGCTATTGCGACGAATCGCAAGCCCGGCTCCCGGAACTGCTGGAGAATCCGGAGTGATCCTGCTCATCCGCCACGCGGAAGCCGAGGGCGGCGAAGGGCGTTACATCGGCAGTACGGACCTTCCGCTCTCAAGCCTGGGCCAGGCCCAGGCTTTGGCGCTGGCCGAGGCACTAGCTCGCTCGCCGGCTCCCGCTTCGGACTTTGTCCCGGACCATGCCCCAGACCTGTCTCCGCTTGCGGGCAACAATCCTGCCCTGGCTGTTTCCGACCCCGACTGGACTCCTGGATCGACCAAAGAAGCTCCGTTGCTGGCCGCGATCTACGTTTCCCCGCTGCAACGCGCCCTGCGAACCGCTGCCCCCCTGGCCGAACGATCGGGACTCGTACCCGTGGTCCTCGACGACCTCAGGGAAATCCACCTCGGCCAATGGGAAGGACTGCTTGTGGCGGAACTGCGCCGGACCCGTCCCGAGGAATACGCCGCACGCGGGCGCGACTTCGCGGGCTTCCGTCCACCCGGCGGTGAAAACTTTCTGGACGTTGCCCGCCGCGCTGATATGGCCCTGCAGCGCATGGCATCAGGGCCGCAACCCTGTGCCGCCATTACCCACGCCGGGGTGATCCGCGTGCTGCTCTGCCGTGCCCTTGGCCTGTCCCTGGATCAACTTTTCCAGTTCCGCCCCGGCCACACGAACTGCACCCTGATGCAGCTCCCCACTCTGAGATCAAACTCCAGCGACCAGTTTCTCCCTGTTTTGATCGCAAAAGACATTCCTGCCTCCGCAGCCGCGCTGTTGCTGCGCCGACCCGCGTAAAGCGCGCGTTTCCTTTCCCGCCGCATTGCGGAAACCCACGCGCCGGGCGTTTCAGCACGGACCCGGCTGTTTTTCGCCGCCCTGTTTTTTGCGCGATATCTGCGTGTTTTTAAGATTTTTTTTCACGCATAAAGTCACACATCTAGCTAAAAACATAGATTTTATAGAATGGCACACCGATTGCTTTTGCTTTTGGGCAAGGCCGGATGAGTTTTTCCGGCAAAACGGCAGAAAACAAACTTTCGCCGCGCTGAAGAGAAAGGATGGCGGGATGCCTCCCCATCCCAGGACGCTCAACGGACCGGCTTCACAGCCGGAGCGTGTCACGACAGAAGCGGCAACAGCGGCTCCAAGGAGAACTACCATGATGAAGATTCGCGTACTGCTGGTGGATGACGATGACCGCTTCCGCAGCAACATGGCCCGTCTGCTTGAAATGAAGGGATTCGAAATCATCTCCGCAGAGAGCGCGATCAAGGCTCTGGAGATGACGGATCAGGATCCGGACGTGGTGGTCAGCGATTTCCAGATGCCAAACATGAATGGCAACGAATTCGTGGAAGCCTTCAAGGAGCGCCGCCCCACCACTCAGGTAATCATGCTCACGGGCTACGGCTCCATCAAGAGCGCCATTGAAGCTTACTGCGACGGCGCCTTTGACTACCTGACCAAGCCCTGCGACATCAACTATCTCGCATCCCGCATCACGGACGCTTACAAGTCCGCATATGAAGGCTGGCACGCGGAAATCAGCGCCGAAGACCTGATGATCCCCCTCAACCAATACACCACAGTGCGCGAGGACGAGACTGTGCTGCGCGCCATCCAGAAGCTGCGTGAGCACAACGAGCGCGTCGCCCCCACGGACGCCACCTCGGACAAGGGACACCGCTCCATCATCGTGCTCAACGCCGCAGGGGAACCCGTGGGCTACCTGACCATCCGCGACCTGATCACCGCGCTCTACAAGGCCCACATGAACGCTCAACCCGAATCCAAGGAAACCACGCGGTTCTCCCGCTTCTTCTGGGACGGCGTGTTCACCCGCCAGGTCGAGGACCTGCTGGACGTGCAGATCAAGGATGTCATGAGCGCGCACACCGAGCGCGTGGCATCCAACGCCACGCTCATCGAAGTGGCCGAACGGATGTTCTCCCATAACCTTCAACGCCTCCTGGTGGAGGATGAAGGCAAGGTCGTCGGCATCATCCGCGACCATGAACTTTACGCCGAGATTGACCGCATCGCCAAGTCCAGCAAGTGACATTGCGCAATATGAGCATCAGGCACGGGGACTCAACCACCTCCCCGCGTCTTTTCGACGAATAGAAGCCCTCGGACAAGGAACAGGCCAAGGCTTCAAACCTCCTCCCCCCCAGTCCCGGCAGAAGCGCCCTCTTCTGCCGGGGCACTCTTTTGCCTCCCCGGTGTACGTGAACTTCACGGCCCACCCCGACGCGATGCAAGCTTTCCAACGGATGCGCCCGGTCCGACTCGCCGTCCTTCCCCAGGCTTCTCCGCTGTCTGTGTGTCACGTTGCCCGGAAGCAGTCCGCACAAAATCCAGGCTCCCCGCACCAGTCTGTGCAACGGCCTTTACGGCCGGTGGTTTTTCTTTTTGACGACGTAGTCGTCGTTTTTCCGATAGACCGAAAAAAGAGGGGCTCCGGGTGCAGGGTCCGGAGCCCCATGGGGGGGAGGGGAGTCGATCGTCGAAATCAGCTTGCGCTTTCCAGCGCGGCCCAGCGGCCGGAGCGTGCCGCCGCCCCGGACTGGCCAAGAATCAGGCACTCGCGACCCGGAAGGCTGTCCACCAGGGCCAGTCCCGTATGCACGGGCGAGGCGAACAGCGCCGTGGCCAGCGCGTCCGCTCCCATGACCGTGGGCGCGGCCACAGACACGCTCAGGGCCTGCCCGGGACAGATGCCGGAATCAGGCCGCACGATATGATGCCGCCCCGGCCCCCAGGTCTGCTCATACGCACCGGACGTGGCCACAGCCATGTCGCGCAACTCGATTACGCTCGGCGCAATGCCCCTGCCGTGCGGATCCTCCAGGGCGATACGCCAGCCGCGTTCATCGCGGGGTCTGCCCGAGGCGCGGATGTCGCCGCCCGCGTTGATCAGATGGTTGCGCACGCCCAGCCGGGTCATGACCTCGGAGGCCCGGTCCACGATGTAGCCCTTGCCGATGCCGTCCAGGGTCAGGGACATACCCGCGCGGTCAAGACGCAGATCGCTGCCGGACAGGCGCACATGCTGCGCGCCCACCAGTTCCAGAACCTCGCGCATGGCGGCAACATCCGGCTCATGCGGCCCGGCCACGTGCAACAGATCCACAAGCGGCGCCACGCTGGGGTCGAAAACTCCGTCCGTGAGCCGATATATGGCCAGGGCGCGGTCCACCACGGAAAGCAGCTCCGGCTCCGCCCCTTGCAGGCTGCCAAAGCGGTTCAGATAGGACAGAGGCGTGCCCGCATCATGGCGGTTGAGGATGGCGGACAGCCGCAATATCTCGGCATAGGCCGCCTCTGTGGCGGTCTCGGCCCTGTTCCGGCTCGCATCCACGGCCGTGATGGTCACGAAAGTTCCGAGCAGGAAGCGGGTCGCCTCGGTCCGATGCTGCCGGGAATCGCTGCCCGCCAGGGTGGCATGCGCCGTGTTTCCCAGCAGCGGGGTCAGGGTCAGGCCCGCCCCGAGCAGGGCGCCGTATTGCAGAAAGCTGCGGCGGCTGATGCGCCGCCCGCCGTTTCGACAAAAGGCGCTTCCCGCGTTGCGATTGTTGCTGTTGGTCTTCATATCCGTCCTCGCGCAGCCTTGCTACTCGGCTGCCTGTTCAAAGGGGGTCACGTCCCGGTCCTCGGCGAACTCCGAACCCGCTTCCGAGTCGTAGCAGGTGAAACCGCAGCGCAGGCAACGACTGGCCTCCTTGACGGCCTCGCGGTCACCGATGCCACGCCGCACTTCCAGGGCGAAACGCTCCAGCCGTGCCTTCACCGGAACCTCGGACGGCTGCACATTGGGGATGTGCCAACGCACGCGCATGCCCTTGTGCTGGTACTCGGGCACGACCCGTTCCTGCGCCAGCGTGGGTATGGGCCCGACGCCCGTGTGCACGAAGT
>JBFWMD010000117.1:0-8240 GCA_050251775.1 Desulfovibrio sp. | reverse complement strand
CCAGATCGTCATGACGCTGGACAACTATGACCTTCAGGAAACGTTCGAAAACGCCGGAGTCAACTACACCATCTCCAAGAACGACGTATCATCGAAGATGCTTGCAAGTTATATCTTCGAACCGGACGTGGCCCGGTTCAATGAAGACCTTCTGGCCTCGGCCTCCTGCAAGGAAGATTTCGATATCCAGCAATACCAGGTTGTTCCGGAATGTCCCTATGCGAATACACCGTTTGCGCAGGTCTTTGAGGATCTCAAGCGGCGTTTGAACGTCGTTCCCATCGGCCTGAGCAAGCTGATCAACGGGAATCGCACCTTGTACAAGCTTCCCGCTGACGACCTGCCGGTGGAACCGGGCGATTATATTGTTCTGATCACGTCAGGACTCAGGGTCAGTGAACTGGAATCTCTTTTGCGTGTGAAGGAAGGCGTCTTTTAACATTGTTCTGTGAAACGGTTCGTTGAAGCGATTTCTGTGGTCGAACATGCATTCGGCGTAACAATTGCTATCTCAAGAATAGGGGCTGCCAGGGCAGCCAGGGGGAACAGGATGTTTCAATTCAAATCAGTGACAAAATCCAGTTCAAGCAACTTGATGCGGCCTGTAAAGCACCTTTTTGCGTCCTGCCTTCTTCTCTTCTGTTTGCTCGCAGGGGCCGGATTCGCGTTCGGCTATGGCGGAGGCGGCGGAGGCGGCGGCGGTGGTGGAGGCGGGATGGATACCTCCGTTCCCGTTGAGAACACGGGAATCGAGGGCATGCCCGTCATGACCATGAACCCGCTGACCGGAGAGCCTTTCCCTTCTGGCAGGGTCAACGTGGGCAAAAAAAAATCCGGCGACATGGAGTCCAAGTCTTCAACAAGTAGCAAGATCAATGACCTGGCAACAAAAGTTCTGGTCAACAAACTCATCAAGCTGGTCAAGGTGGCGCATCCTGCCCTTGGCACGGCTCTGGAAGTCGCCGACACGATTGATGACGTTTTTTCCACCGTGGTAACCTTTTCCGAGAAACTGGCCAAAGCCAAAAAGGATTATACCAAGGCCGCTGTCATGGTTGCCAATTCCAACATGAGCATCGACACCAATCAGGGATACGGCGACTACGCGAAACTCGGCTCGACAACGGGCGGAGGCGGTGCGGAAGTGGACCAAAACGACCATGGACTTTGGTAGGAGCAACACCATGCGAAAATACATCTTCATGCTCTCCGCTGCGTTCCTGGTCTGCGTCCTGTTGTTCGACACCGCGGAAGCGGGCAAGAAAAATATCTGGCCTCAGGATGCCCGCGACGTATCCGCGACCCTTTACCAACGTATGATCGGGAAGTACGACGGCTCGGGCAATGTTCATTTCGACCCGAAGGGATCGCAGGAAATCGAAGGCGGAACTTCCGGGGGCTTTGCAGGGTTTGATGACGGCAACACGTTTTTCATGCACTACGCCAATGACGCGGCAGGGAAGACCTACAATGCGGAAGTGCTTGGACTGTTCAACATCAGCGACAAGTTCGGAAGAACTGCGGCCCTGCGCTTTTTTGCAGATTACAAGGTCATGTTCCGTGACATCATGATCAAGGAGAGCATGACGGTGACAGCGTCGCCTCCCAGGATCGTTATCCAGACCTATCTTGTTTCCGCCGAGTTGGTGGAGGCCAACCTGTCCACGGCCTTCGATGATTGGACGACACTGTACAAATTCGTCACGTCCAATGCTTACAAGGCTGGCCAGGAGGCCGACATCCAGCGCTGGTTTGTCTTCAGCTTCGCCATGAACAAGCTGCCGGTCGATGCGAATCTGGACGTATACGTCTCGTCCAAGCGAACCGCGAACCAGAACAGCCAGAATGACGGAGCCGCAAAGCAGAAGATGCTGGATTACAGCGGCTGGCGAGTGCATGTCTTCGCCGCCAAGTTCAAACCCTGTTCGGCGCGCGGCCGCTTCTACATCAATTACTATTACACTCCGGGAGCGGATGTCCCCGACGACATTCGCGAACGGGTCCTTGCCGCGCAGTTCGACTCCAAGCGCTGACGCAGCGATTCCACTCCTTGAACATTCGGTCGGTCTTCCGCGGAAGGCCGGCCCATTTTGTTGTGAGCGAAAACCAAAAGGGGACCATCCGACGATGGTCCCCTTTCCGGGATCCCTGGACGCCCGCTTCTAGCTCTTCATGTTCACGTACTGCAACGGCAGTTCCAGCTTGGCGTCGCGCAGCAGCTGGATCACGGCCTGCAACTCATCGATTTTCTTGCCGTTGACGCGGACCTGTTCGTCCTGGATGGAGGCCTGGACCTTGAGCTTGCTGTCCTTGATCATTTTCACGATCATCTTGGCCGTGTCCTTGTCAATGCCTTCCACCAGCTTGATGGACTGCTTCAACTGGCCCTTGGACGTGGGTTCGGTCTCTCCGAATTCCATGACGCGATGATCGACCTTGCGGCGGGTGAAATGGCTGATCAAAAGATCACGAATGGCCTGGACCTTCATATCGTCGCCCGTGACCAGATCGATTTTCTTGTCCTTCTTGTTCAGGTCCAACTCCGTGGCAACGTTGCGGAAGTCAAAGCGCGTGGCCAACTCCTTTTTGACGTTGTTCACGGCGTTGTCCACTTCCTGCAAGTCGATCTGGTTCACGATGTCGAAAGACGGCATGGTGTGTTTCCTTTTAGATCATGCTTGTTGCAAGGGGCCTACAGAGTGATGGCCGGTCCGAAAAAATCGATGGACAAGACTTCATAGTAGATTTTGCCGCGCGGGGCATCCACCACGGCCTCGTCCCCGACCTGTTTGCCAAGCAGGGCCCTGCCCACAGGCGAAAGGATGGAGATGCTGCCCTTGCAGTAGGAGGTTTCGTCCGGGCCGAGCAGCAGATAGCGCTTGACCTCTTCCGTGTCCGTGTCCTCGATCTCCACAGTGGCGCCGAAGGAAATTTTCTCTCCGCCCTGCGTGGTCATGTCGATGACGTTGAACTTGGGGATGCGGGATTCGATGAAGGTGATCTTGGCCTCCAACATGCCCTGCCGCTCACGTGCGGCATCGTAGCCTGCGTTTTCGCTCAAGTCGCCTTCTTCGCGCGCTTCCTTGATGGCCTGAATCACGCCCGGACGTTCCGCCTTGAGGGCTGCCAGTTCGCGTTTGACCATTTCGTAGCCTTCAACAGAAATAGGGATGCTTTCCATTGTCTCGTAGTTCCTTGTCTTATCTTGATTGCGCCATGGCCCGCGTGGATTACAGCGGGAAAAGATTGGGGCCGTAGGCCGCGTCGGCTGAATTCTCTGCGTAGAACATAGTCCGGTTCGGGTCAAGACCAGAATGGTCCAAAATGGCGCGAGGATAGAGAAAAACCAAACAAGAAAACGGCATAGCGGAAAATCGAAATCGAAATTCCGCCGAATGCCGCCATGAGCGAAGGTCCGCCGGTCAATGCCGGACGCTTAGAGTGTGCAGCCCATCCGCAATTCCAGGGGCTGGAGTTTGGGCAGGGTCCTGTGGACACGGAACACGCTGCCCGCGTACGGCACGCGCTCGGCGCTCCCCTCGGGCGTCTGCCGGATCAGCACTTCACGTTCCAGAAATTCCAGCTCCATGGGGATGATTTCGCGTTCACTGTTGCCGCAAAGGCTCTCCCGCTCGCGCGGGGCGAAACCCATACCGGAACCATCCGCGAAATCAACGCCGAGAATGGACTGGGTGGTCCGCAAGCGGACGACCCGGCCTTTGCGGTCGAATTCCAGCGAATTCCGGTCGCCGCTGATACCCACGGCGTCGGGGTCAAAGGCCCAGATATCTCCAACAGGAGTTGCCAGGGGTTGCGGCGTGGCCGGTTCCAGGCTGCGGACCGCGCCGTGATCCCAAAAGGACACGCCGACCCGCGCCGCGAACTGACCGAGCCGCGTGGGCACGTTCAGAATTTCGCCTGGCCAGAGGGTCAGGCTGCGCCAACGGCCCTGGGCGTCGAAACAAACACTCAACGGCTTGAGGCTCTCCCGCCCCCAGGGCAATTCCAGCTCCACCGACTCCGCAAGACTCTGTTCATCCTCCTGCGACCAGTACCCGGACAGGCGACCATTGAGCGGAAAGGCACGCTTGAGCGCACCCTGCTTGTGGAAGGTGAGCAACTCCGCTTTGATCCGCCCTGCCGGGGTTGTGACCGGCGTGGCGGTTTCCAGCGGAAGGTATTGCAGTTGCCCGTTGGCGTAAAAACAGAGCGGCTGGACTTCCTTGCGCCGCAGATCATCCGTGGAATGCTGGGGAATGAACCCGCCGAGGGGCGTGCTCAGCTCCACGGGTCCGGCGGGAATGCAACTGCGAGGGCTGCCGTCCGGATACCACTCCTGGATTCCCTGGACAGGAATCAGACCATAGCGGGTGTGCAGCGTCTGCATCTGTGATTGTCCTCCGGTGTATGCCGAAAGACCAGCAAAGCGGATACCAAAATAATATTCTTTGATTACGGATTGTTATGCGCAGACAAGGGCCACATTTTTGTAGTCTGCCACAAAATTGTGGCTGATCAAATACAGAAATGTAGCTGAATGATGCACTGCCGGATCAACGGCGGCGGTCCTGCCGCTTAAGGATTCTCCGGCACTCTGCCAGATGCGGTGCGGCCTGGGGATATTCCTCGACCCGTTCCAGGTGGGCAAGGGCTTCCCGGAAACGTCCCAGATTCATCAGCCCGATGCCCAGGCAAAGTTGCAAATTGGGTTCCCGCGGGAAATGCTCCACCCCATCTGCCAGAACCTCCACCGCTTCGGCCCCACGCCCGGAGCGGTGCAAAAGCATGCCCAGCCCAAGGCTGGCCTTGGAATCGGGAGCGAGGTCCAGGGCGCGGCGGAACAGTTTTTCGGCCAGGGGCTCGCGCTGTTCCGGCGGATAGGACAAAGCATAGTCGCCCTGGTCAAAGGTCATGCCCAGCCGGGCCAGAAAATCAGAAAAATCCGTCGCCAGATGCGGAGCATCCGCCAGTTCAATGTCCGCCGCATAGCCTGACAGGCCGTTCTTGTAGGCCTCTTTGAGGGACCGGCCCCAGGCATGGACCTGCTCGAAGTCCAGGCCGGGATCCAGGTCGAACCAGAGCAGGTCCTCCACTTGCGCCATCCAGGCCTCGTCGCTCAGCCCAAAGCGCGCTTTTGCCTGCTCGTAAAGTTCCGTGCCCGGCAGCACCGTGAGCACGTGAAAGAGCGTGACCAACGGTCGGATTTCCGCCAGCAATTCCCTACTCTCGCGGATGGTCTCGTCCGTTTCCCCGGGATTGCCGTAGATGATGTAGGCGCGGGCCAGCATGCCGTAGCGGGTGGTCAGGGCAAAGGCGCGGCGAATCTGCTCGTTGCTGGTCTTCTTGCGCAGAGTTTTGCGAATAGCCGGCGAGCCGCTCTCCACGCCATAGCTGATCTGCACGCACCCCGCCGTGCGCATGGCTTCCAGCAGTTCCTCGTCCACGCGGTCCACACGGGAAATGGCCTGCCAGGCCACCCCCGGAACCCGCTCCCGCAACAGACGGCAAAATTCCAACACGGATTCGCGGCGCAGCGTGAAGGTGTCGTCCGAAACAAAGAAAAAACGGACGCCCCGCGCGGCAAGGCGTTCGATCTGCCGGACGAGGTAGGCGGGGGAATGAAAACGCACCCGTGGGCCCCAGAAGCGGGGAGAGCCGCAGAAGCTGCAATTGCCAGGGCAGCCCCGCGAAAGAATCACATGCTGAAACGTGAAGTATTTCGAAGGATCGGGCAGACTGTCCAGTTCCTCCACCAGCGGCGCGCAGGTGTTCTCAACGATTTCGCCGGATTCGCGTTGGGAGAGGTTCGGAACATCCGCCAAGGGATCACCCCGTTCCAGGGCGGTCAGCAGCAGCGGAAAGGCGATCTCCCCTTCCCCGCGCAGGATGAAGTCCACCTCGGGAAAGCGCTCCAGAAAAAAACGGACCAGGAAGGTCGCGCCAATGCCGCCGAAGACCACGCGCACGCCAGGCAAGACCCGTTTGGCCGCACGGGCCGCCTCCAGTGCGCCCCAGCGGTTGGCCGCGAACACGGAAACGGCCAGCACGTCGGGTGCGATCTCCGCCAGCTCCCGTTCCATGACCTCGGGCTTGCCGTGCAGTCCGTGCCAGTTGGCCACAACGACTTCGTGCCCGGCTTCGATGAGTGTGGCGGCAAGGTAGTAAATTCCGATGGGCATGGCCGCCACGTTTTCAGCCTCGGCCCGTTCGTGCAGAAAATAAGGATATATCAGGAGGACTTTCATGACGGCGAAGCATGGCACAAATCCGGACCGGGGCCAAGCCGCATTCCCTCCCCGCACTGACAAAAAAAGACGGCCCCGCATACACGGGGCCGTCTGCTTCCTTTACTGCATCCGCACCTTGGGGTTTGGCCCGCAGATATTGGACAGGAACAGGGAACGACGCTCCGTCACGTACGCTCTTCCGAACTGGCAGACCCAGGAATTCATATTGCTCAGCAAATACGCTTTCTCTCGTTCCGTCAGTTCGTCGGAGTTGACGATGCCGAAGGCGGAAACCAACTCGTTCCAGGTGAATCGGCACTCGGTCGTTTTTTCGGACATGGATGCCTCGCTTCTTCGAAAATCGGCAAAATGGCCACCGATCTGCCACCCGAAGTGGCTATTTTGCGGAACCGGCCTTGGCGGTCGGTTTGGCCGGACCTTTCTTGGCGGCGTCCTCGGTGGGCGCGGGTGTCTTTTCCGGAGCGGATTTTCCTGCGGCGCCAGCGGCATTGCCTGTGTCTTGAGCGCCCTCGACAGCCGCCTCCACCTTTTCACAGCCTTCCAAAATCTCTTCCTTGATTTCAGGAAGCTTGTCGCTGATGCTCAGCGGCTCGTCGTCTTCTGCAAGGGCAGCCCAGGAAAGCTCCAGAGAAAATTTCTGCTTGTCCTTCTTGTGCTTCGCAGAGACCTCAATCTCAACGGTCTCGAGAGGAGTCAGCGTCACGAACTCCTCACCCTTGCGAACAACGATCCGGCCTTCCCGGAAGCTTGCCACCAAGTCTTCAAGGTAACCGAGCGCATCGTCATATGCCAGCATCTGTTTGACTTCAATCTTACCCTTATCCATATGTCCTCCAAATTAAAGGTGGAAACCAATGATAACCATCACGTCAAAGACAAAAGAGCCGGAACGAGCCTGGCCGCGTCAATTTTTCCGGAACCGTCTTCATGAACCAGCGGACAGTCGATGATCCCGACTCCGAGCGACTGAATTTTTTTCTTATCTAATCCACCTGGATAACTAACGTTCTTTGAGTCAACAAGCACTGCACTGAGCAGCGACTCCGTTGGCGCCTCCGCCCCGGCATCCCGCCGCAGCAACTCCAGCAGTCGCTCCACAAGGTCGGCGACGCCCAGACCCACACATTCCGGATCCGGCAATGTATTCGGCACGAAAATCTTGGGACAGCCATTGGCCGCCACAGCCGTGCCCACCCCTGTGACCAGCAGGTTGGCCGCCACGCTTGTAAAAAAACTGCCGATGGGAAAACAGATCAGCTCCGCCTCGTCCAGAAGGCGCTTCATCTTGCGGCGGGCAACGGCTTGGACCGGAGTCGGATCCTGCAATCCCCGCACGGTCCAGATATCCTCGATGCATTGCCGGAGCGGAGCGGCCTCTTTGCCCGTAATCATGTGCTGGCCGATGATTTCCGTGCCGTCCGCGAGCCGGACCGCCAGATGCAGGTCCTTGTTGACCACCGGGCGCACCAAGCCAAGTACCCGGACCAGTTTGGAAAAAATGAAGATCACCGGGTCGAGGTGCTTTCGGTTGGCCAGAAAGCCAGCCGTGAGGACCAAATTCCCGAGGCTGGCTCCCCGCAGATCGAAACCCTTGGGCATTCGCGCGATGAACTCAGCGAAATGATTTCGAATAATCTTGCGCATAGGATCGTGGATGCAGGTTATCAAACGATGCTTACCCCTGGCCAGGGACTCCAGCTCCCTTGCCAACTGCTCCGGGGAATCCGTCTTGGAAAACCGGAAGGCAAAAAGATCGAAGATTTCCGGGTTTCCTTGCAGGCTCGTGTCGGCCAGGGCCATGAGTCGGTTGCGGATATCCCCCACGGCGGGCATATCAAAGGCCTTACGCAGAATCGCGGAGCTGCCGCCCGAGTCAAACGGCGTGATGATGTGGACGGAATTAAGGGAATAGCGGACCAACTCGGCGCTGGAGACGCGCAGGGCCGAGCCGCCGCAGAAAAAAAGCACGCGTGGCCCCAGAGCGAGAACCAG
>JBFWMD010000116.1:0-8339 GCA_050251775.1 Desulfovibrio sp. | reverse complement strand
ACGCCGAGGCGCTGGCCTACCAGGCGGACGCCGGGGCCGACGTGCCCCTGCTCAACGCCATCGCGGCGGCGCGCGGCATGGCCGTGGCCGAGCTGGCCGGGCGGGTTCTGGCCAACCGCTCCGCCTGGGTGGCCGTCTCGGGCCACGTGGTGGGCCAGCGCCTGGCCTACCAGGACCAGCTCGACGCGGCCGAGACCCTGGAGGACATCCTGGCCGTGGTCCCGGCGTATACGTTGCCGGAAGGGGTGTAGCCGTGGCAGACGTCTGCGATATGGCGCAGGCCTCCGAGGCGCTGGAGCTCTGCGCCGCGCTCTCGCGCGTGGCCACGGACAACGGCCCCGGCCCGGTGATGATCGGCGGCGTGGCTTGCTGCATCGACTGCGAGCTGCCCATCGACCCGGCCCGCCTTGCTGCACTGCCCGGCTGCTCGCGTTGCGTGCGCTGCCAGGAGGAGATTGACACCTAGGTTCGATGCTGGCGTCGGGAATTTCAGCGCTCGGTAGCTGTAGATGCGCACCCGCAGTACGTGGTGGGAAACACAAAGCCCCTGGCTGTCCAGGGGTTTTTCTTTATCTCATTGAAATCATGGTGAAAATATTTTTCAAAAACTATGGCGAATGCGCTTTACAATATGGAGCGATTGCGCTATATATTAATCAACGAAACGGAACAACCCCAACCAAGGAGATCGAAATGTTTGTCCGCCTGATGACCCCCAACAATGCCCCCACCGACGACGTGATCGGCTTCTATGCCCTGCTCGACGAGGACGGCACCAGCGTGACCAGGTACACCGAATCCACCGTCTGGCCCTATACCAGCACCGGAGAACCCTCCGGATTGAGTGGCGGTCACGAACACCCCGAGGGCATCTACCTCGACGCCGAACAGGTTGCAGCACTCGGCCTGGACATCGACTAAAACACGAAGGAGGCCCGGCACACCACCGGGCCTTCTTCATCATCTGGCGACGATAGCCTCCTCACAATTTCGAGAACCGTCAGAGGATAAGAGGGAATCATGCCAACAAACTGGAAGGACGGTCTAGCACTCGCAGTTGAACTCGTGCCGAACACCGTGATGGCATTGCGTCGTCGGTCGGTTATGGCTCGTTCGGAAAACCATCGCCAAAACCTGAACCAGTCCATAACGGCGCTTCTTGGGCTGCATGCATATTTGCATGTGGGCGGGCTGGACAACTGGGCCGAGCGCCATGGTCACCATCTGCCCAGGCGCGACCAAATCCTTGCGGAACAAATGGACAAAACAGCTAGGCTCACCATGCGCAGGGTGGAGCTGACCACCTGGCCGATCTCCGTACGCCTCAACTCCGCACGCCAGATGTTGCGACTCAGCAATGCCCAAAATTGTTCCGTCGAGTTCGGGTTTGATACCGACTGGCAGTTCGAGGTCATGCTGGAGAGAGCATGGCGCATGTTTCAGAATCTACGCCCCTTCGACTCCCCACAGCTGCACACCTGGACAGGGGATGAGTGGGCGTCATGCGCCCAAACTTCGATTATCACTGAATCCCTGTTCCAAGACGCTGGGGAGATGAATAAAAAATTTAACGCGGCGCTTGGACCGATCAGGCTCCATGAATTTTTGGACTTTCTGCCGAATTTTCTGGACGATGAACCCGAGCGCGTTGCGAAACTCACATTGGTGCCCAAGCGCTTCTCCATTTCCGAGGGCATCCTGGAACTAGCGTTGCTGGGCAGGCCCATGAACGCAGCCAGGCTGCGGAGGCTGTGCGCGGATGGGCGCGTTCCTGGTGCACAGAAAATAAACGGTGGATGGACTGTAACCGAAGACGGGTTGCGCGCGCTGGTTGACGACGTGCGCGCACCTGGGCGGCCTCCTGGGAGCCGTGGCTAGCGCGGTTGCTGGCAGGCGTGGCGTGTGCTAGGGTCGTAACGTTGATTTTATTTCCCCCACCTGTGGGGGTGGTCTCCTCGGGGGCCGTTTCGTTCCCCCGGCAGCAATGTGCTGCCGGGGGTTGTTTTTTGTGGACCAGTCATTCTCGGGGCAAGAGCCCATTTGCGTTTCTCGCGGGGATGGGCAGGCCGTGTTCTTCGAGGTGTTCGATGATGGCCGTTTCGTGCCGCGGGCTCCAGCCGTCGCTGCTCATCTTGTGGCAGCTCCCGCAGGTCGACATCCTGTAGGTCTTGTTCCAGGTACCATCATACCGATGCGGCCCCATCTGGAATTTACTGCCGCACAGAAAACAGGTCTCGAATATTTCACTCATCGCTCATCCTCCTGACGTTGCCGTCTGCTATCGTCGGTCCCGGTCCGTGCTTCTGCTGCGCTCGACAGGGTAGGGGTTGGGCTGCTCCTGAATTTTGTTTCCGTAGCCGTTGCTGGGCTCCTCGCGCAGCCTGGCGTTGTATTACCCCTCGTCCGCTTCCCTCTTCCTTGCCTGCTCGCCTCTTGCGCCGAGTATAGACCGCAGGTGCGAGCATATCTGGCTCTCGGGCATGTCCAGTTCGCGTAAACTGCGCTCTTGCCTCCAAACCAGCGCAGCTATTGAATCGTTGTCCACGATTTCAGCTCCGTGCACAAGGTGATTCCTCGCCATCAAGAGCCGCTCTTGGCTTGGTTCAAAATAATCACGCGAAGAATTTTTTCGTAAATCCATCAGGAATACAAGAGCCTGAATAACTGTATTCTTGATCGAGTCTGTAGAGTCCGGGCCCTGATTCAGGACAGCGGTTGATTGGGCGATATGCGTTTGTGCGAATGATTTTTCTTCCCTTTTCGGGGGCTCGCCTTCGCCCGTCAGGAGCCAGTGCGCTGAGACGTCCAGCTTGTACGTGAGTTTCGTGAGCCATTTGTCGGGAATCTGGTTTTTTCGTTTCGCAGAGGAAACCGCAGCATCGCTGATGCCGAGTTCGCGAGCCAGAATCGACTGATTTTTAATGCTCGTCCATGTTTTCAGACGCTCTAGAAATTCGTCAAACATACATTTTAATCTAATTTTAAAATACGTTTGTCAAACTAAACCAAAGATTTAACTTATGCTTATATTTTTTTCAAATTATGGTTGACTAATTTTTCAAGCAGGGGTTAAGAATTGTTGAAACAATGATTGACTGAATTCTGGAGCACCAATGAGCAATCAACTGCCCCTTTTTTACCATCGCAAGGCCTGGGCCGACGAAGCCGGGCGGAGTTGGGCCGGCATCGGCAAGCGGCTGGGACTGTCCAGCTCGCGGGTATGCGTGATCATGAAGACCGGGCGCTGCCCGCGGGCATACATCGACATCCTGCGAGACGAGTTCGGGATGCCCGAGGAACTGCTTCCTGAACCGAGCCGGGAGAAGCCCGGCCCGTTGCCGCAGGATGCAGCATCCGGCGCGGCCCATCCCTGAACAAAAAAAAGCAAGGGCGCTCCCGTTCCACGCGCATGGGAACGGTTTTTTTGATCCAACACAACAGTAATTCGGAGGAATGTTACTATGCCCCGCCACTTCGACAGCCTTGTTCAGGTGCTGCACCACGTCGCGCACAACGCGCCGAACAGGCGCAAGTTCGGCGAGATCGCCGCGCTCATGGGCAAGCCCTACTCCACGCTGGCCAACGAACTCAACGACAGCGTGGAGCTGAACAAGTTCGGCGCGGACCATCTGGAACTGCTCATGGAGCTGGCCGACAGCGACGAGCCCGTCCTCTACCTCGCCCGTCGTCGCAACCTGGCCTGCATCAAGCTGCCCAAGGCCGGGCCCGGAGCCGGGGCCAGCTGCCGCGAGGCGCTCAAGGCCGTGAAGGAGATGGGCGACGTGATGGAGGCGTACGAAGGGGCACTTGACAATGACGGCAGGGTGGACGCCTCCGAACGTCGTGAGATCGACAGGCAGGTGCACGAGGCCGTCGAACAGCTGCTGACCTTTTCCAGGAGCCTGGGAACCTACAAGGAGGACTGACCATGCCTGAACCCGCGCAGGACCATCTGGAGAGGGCCCTGGCCGAACTGCGCCTCGCGCAGCAGGCCGGGCTGCGCCCCAAGGCGGACCGCTACGCCGCCCTTGCCGAGCTGTGGCTTGGCTGGACATTGGAGGAGGCCGCTCGGAGGTTCGTACCCCGTGGCCATGGCAATTTCAGGCCGCTCGAACATGAACGCGGATGTCCCGCAGACTGAAACACAGGAGGATCAGATGCAGAAGCCGAGGAAGATAGAAGATTTCGAGGGGGCCCTGATGCGCATGCACGAGCTGTACGGCACGCGCACCCAGGTGGAGCTGGCCGAGGCGCTCGGGGTGCGCCAGAGCTCCATCTCGGACGCCAAACGCAGGCGGTCCATCCCGGATGGCTGGCTCGTCTCGGCCCTCTCGCTCAAGAACGCCTCGCCGGGCTGGATACTCTACGGGGAGGAGCCCCGTTGGCTCGTGCCGGCGGACGATTGCGGCGAGCTCGTGAGCCGCGCGGCCATCGAGGCGGAGGTGCGCGCCGAGCTGGAGCGTCCGCTGGAAACGGCGGAGCTCATAGCCGAATTGCGCTGCCGCGTGCCCGGCGTGCGCATCACCATAGACGGCCTGGGGCTCAAGGCGTTTGAGGACGGACTTGTAGCGCCCGGCCAGCACATGGTGACCGGCTCCGCCCTCGCGGCGACCACGGCCGCGGCGCGCGAATCCCGTGCCCCCGGAGGCGACCATGCAGGGCAGTGAGATGCAATTCATGCATGCGCTTCCTGAAGTGGCAGCAGGATTTGCCCTGCTCGTCGGCGCGCTGGTCGTGCTGGGCGGGGTCATCGAATTCCTGGGGCGGGTTGTTCCGCCGTTGTTCCGCAGGCTGACAGGGAGGCGCTCATGATCGGCCCGCGCGACGCTTCCTTGTCTTCGGCGGCGCTCCGGGCCCTGGCCCGGGTGCTCGACCCCCTGCTGAAAAACGGGGAGCAGGCCGTGGCCGTGGCCTCCGTGCAGGACATGTACGACGAATTGGCCGGGGAGGATGTGATGCTCAACAGCATTGCTGCGTTCTCCACATTCCTCGGCAGGCTGAACCTGCGGCGGGAAAAACTCAGCTACGACGGCAAAACGGTGAGCACGCTCCTGCTGGACGGCGAGGCCGAGCGGTTCGTTATTGAGCAGCTGGCTGTCGATGACGCTGGCGGTGCCGATGATCCCGATGATCCCGATGATGACATGGAGCCCACGGAGCACGTGCCGGGATTCCCGGGGCGCGAGTGGGTCAGCAACGTTTCCCGGCGGCTGCGCTGCAGGGGGGCGGTGCTCGCCCTGCGCTCCGTGCTGGAGGGCGTCGTTTCGGAACAGTGGCCCGGCGACCATGTGCCCGTGGCCGAGATCGGCCTGCGGTACGACAGGGCCGCACCCCCTGCGCTGCGTGGAGGGTCGGCGCATGTGGTTGGGCCCCTGCTCTCGGCTGTCGGGCTGCAGCGCTCCAAAGTGTATCGCGGGGACCTCCGGCTGGTCTGCGTGCCGCTGGATTCCATCCGCGAATACGTTGGCCGGGCATGGGTGCCCGAGGCCGGCATCGCTGGAACTGACGAGGAGCAGCACGAGCAGCGGCGTGAGGCTGGCACAGCTCCTGCGCCCACGCCGGACGAGGACCTGGAGCTCAGGCTCATGGCCCGGGGCGAGGTGCGCCAAACTGGGGGCTGGCACAGGCCCATGGCCCCGGCGGCCCAGGAGGGGCACCTCGCGGAGGTGGCGGCCGGGGCCGCCTTGGTGCGCTGCGACACGGTGCGCGTGCTCTCGGCCATGGCCGAGGGGTACGACCAGATGCTCGATTTCGCGGGGCGGACCGAGGCGGCCGTGCGCGCGGAATTGCGCGACGTGCTGAACCGGCTCGACGCCGGGCTGGACACCAAGCCGGACCGCCTGCGGGCCCTGGCCTGCGCCATGGCGCTCAACGGCCGGGAGGTGGGGGCATGGAGGCCTAGGTGAGCCAGGCCATCCCCAAGCGCGTGCGCGAGATGCTCCGCCGCCTCGCCGTGGCCGACCAGCAGCACCTCGACGAAGCCGCGCGGCTGCTCATTGGCCCGGAACTGCTCGCGCGGATCCGCGCCTGCCCGCACAGGCTGGCGGCTCGTTCGGCCCGGGAGGGGTTGGTAGTCCCCTCGCAACGCCTTGTTGACGGGGCCGGAGGATCGGCCTCCGGCCCCTCCCGGGACGAGCGAGCACGGTGTGATGCACGGGGCGTGGCGCAGCGGTAGCGCGCCAGTTTTGGGAACTGGATGCCGGGGGTTCGAATCCCCCCGCCCCGACCAGAAAACTATGGAGGATGAGATGGGATACCCTGAATGCCCGAAATGCGGCAAGCGGCTGGTAGGATACCTGGATGGAATCATTGATGAAGGAGACATCATCTCCGGTGGCGAAATAATCAGGCGCTACGCGTTGGATTGTCCGGAGTGTGAGGCGCGGCTGGTCGTCGCGGTATGCATAGGCAGAATGTCGTACAAAATTCAGGAGGCCAGGCCGTGACCCTCACCCCCTCCAGAATTCTTCACCTGACCCTGACTCGCCGTTGGTTTGACCTCATCGCCAGCGGAGAGAAGACGGAAGAGTACCGCGAGATAAAGCCGCATTGGATCGCGCGGCTGGATGCTCGGGAGTACGACGAAATCCACTTCAGGAACGGGTATGGCCCGGACGCGCCTTTCATGCGCGTTGCCTGCCGGGGCATCCGCCGTGCCCGGTTCACATTCCAGAAAAAGCGCGTGTTCGTGATCTCGCTCGGCGAGGTGCTGGAGGTACGAGGCGTCGTCCCTGGGAACACATGCTAGGCGCAGGCCAAGACCGCAGCTATAAAAACTTATTTGATAACTGGAGGCAGGAAATGCTGACATGCACATGCCCGGAATATGACGGAGATCAGGATTCCTGGTGGTTTATTGAACCCAAAGATTTTGAAAAATTCCATGGAGTGCGCCGAGAGCGCTGTGCGTCGTGCGGAGCGTTCATCGAGATCGGGGCGGAGGCGATTCGTTTTTTGAGGGCGCGCGCACCGAGGTCCGAGATCGAAGAGCGAATCCACGGATTCGAGGTGTCGCTCGCTCCGTGGTGGCACTGCGAGAGGTGCGGGGAGATTTACCTGAATCTCGTCGCAGCCGGGTTTTGCCTCTCTCCAGCCGACGACATGCGCGATGCTATGCAGGAATATTGGGAAATGACCGGATTTACTCCGCGAGGAAATGAACAGCCGTCAACGGATGACCAACAACAGGCGTTGTGAGTCACAATTGTCAGGAAATGAGCCGCAACCAGTTGTTGAGGAACCCTAAGCAACTACCACGGAAACGCCAATGAACACCATTATACTGAAAAAAGACACGCCCACACCCCCCTGCTTCGGGACTCGGCTTCCGCTTTCGAGGGACAGCCACGACGGACGCTCTCATGCGTACTGCTGGCAGTGCGTCCACGGTGATTACTGTGGCACGGGGTGGCGTGGAAATGTGATCGGGGTGCGCGGGATCCTCGCGCACCGTAATGCCGAACTTTACGAGGCCCTGGTGAAGGTCTTGCTTGTCGAGAATGATGAACTCCGGGGCGAGTACAGTGGTGGTTCGTCACCTCGCCCCGCCCGGAGAGCCTGCGAGGGGTAGTTATTCGGAATTTCCGAATAACTGGATCGGGGCGTGGCGCAGCCCGGTAGCGCGCCAGTTTTGGGAACTGGATGCCGGAGGTTCAAATCCTCTCGCCCCGACCACGAACGATAAGACGGAGGAGTGAACATGGGACATGAAGAAACACGCGAAATAGACGAAATCGTCATGGACGTGAAAAAGTGCGCCTACTCGTGGGCTAGGGAGGCGCGTCTTCTGGGCAATGTGACAGCAGGAGAAGTCCGGCTGCTGGCCGAAGAATTTGAGCGCAGGAGTAGCGGCAAAAAGGCCTTCAAAACCCTGTGGCAGGACACCAAGCGAACCCTGGCCGCGCAGGAACAGATCAATTTCGAGTTGCAAGACGAAAACGCGGAGCTGCGGGCGGAGCTTTGGGGGCTGCAAGACTTGATCTCTCGCGCCAACGCCGAACTGGAAGCCAATACCCACAAAGGGCATTGGGAGGAGTGGAACCCGGCCCCCGAGGACTTGGTTGCCGAGATACACCACCACGCGGACAAGCTCCTCGCCGCCTGTGATGCTGGCGACCCGGACGAGATGGCCGAACACCTTGCCGACCTGTTCAACTACGTGCGCAAGGGCTGGGAAGGCGTGATGGAGTGTCGGGACGAGGAAGGGGGAGAGTCACATTATCCTGATGCCACGGAAATGACCGGGGGCGGGGAATGACCTCCGCCCCTGCCCGTCCCGTCCTGCGCTACCACGGTGGCAAGTGGAAACTCGCGCCCTGGATAATCAGCCACTTCCCGCC
>JBFWMD010000115.1:0-8715 GCA_050251775.1 Desulfovibrio sp. | reverse complement strand
CTGGGCATCAACGCCCTCTGCCTCCTGCTCGGGGTCGTCGTGGCCATTGCCGTGCTCAAGTACGCGGTTCCGCGCTTTGGCGGCGACAGCTCTTCCAACGGTCCGTCAGGCATGGAATCGTTCGGCACAAAATCGCCCGCCTCCCCAGTCCTGGACAACGTACTGGAGGCCAGGATTCTGGCCGAGGTGGACAAGGCCTGGGCCGGACACCGCTTTTTCGCCCTGCTCAAGGAGGCCGACCCCGAGGCTGCGGACCAGGTCCGCGCCCGGCTTGTCGCAATGGCCCGGCACGCCCTGCAAACCAAGGGCGAATTCCTTGCCGCCGATCTGGCCGACATCGGCGACCTCGCGGCGGAAGCGGCCATGTCCCGCATCGCCCGCGCCTCGGACAGCGCCGTAAACGACTTCGCCGCTGCGGCCCTGCGACAAATGCACGCCCTGCGCGACCTGGACCCGAAATACTGCCTGATCTATCTCTTTCCCCGTGCCTTTTCCGGGGAGCGCATCCCGGCCAGCGCCCTGAGCGCGGACAGCCAACGCATGCTCGACGTGCTGGCCCAGATCCTGGACAGCGCCCTGCACGCGCCCCAGGCTCCGCCCACGGCGGCCAGGGCCAATGCCGCCCTTTCCAAGGTGCTGGGATCCCTCATCCCCAGTCTCGAAAAACGCTACCATGGCCGCGAACCCGTGGTGGCCGCCTTTGCGGCCATGTCCAACCCGAGCCGCCTGCCCGCATCGGACCACGCCGTGGTCGCGGACGTGGCCATCCGTTTCTACGAGGAAATCATGACACTTCCGCTGGAGGAGCGCAGCCAGGCCTTGCGGCTGCTCTTTGCCGGACCAGGCGCGGCGAAATAGCCCGCCCTACCGTTTGCTCAATTCTCGAAAGCGAGTGGATTAACGGAAACGTAGCGCTCCAGTGCGCTAAAAATACCCCAGCGAACGCAGGACATCGAGCTTGGCTTCCTTGTCCGCGGAGCGACCCGACCGCTCTCCCCGGCCCGATTGCGCGGTGCAGGGCACGCAGCCCAGGGAGCGGTAGCCCTGGGCGTAGAGCTCGCAGAAGGGCAGGTCCCGGCCCGTGAGATAGGCCCAGATGTCCATTTCGCTCCAGTCCAGCAGGGGATTGCACTGCACATAGGCGGGCGCGTCCGCCGTCTCCGGGCGCGGCTCCAGATATTCCCGATCCGCGCGGCTTTCGTGTTCGTCGCGGCGCAGCCCGGAAATGAGCGCGCTCAAGCGCATCTCCCCAATGGCCCGTTGCAGCGGAACGACCTTGAGGTCGCGGCAGCAGGCTACCTTGTCCACGGCCACGGGATAGCCGCGCAATTCCACGGCGGGCCGGGCCACGGTCAGCTTAAGGCCCCACTCCCGTGCCCAGCGGTCGCGAAAGGCCACCACTTCCGGAAATTTCAGCCCGGTATCCACGCTGAGCACGTGCACCGGACCGGACCCACGGGCCGCCCCCTCCTCCCCGGCGAGCACGCCGCGCCAGAGATCCAGGGCCACGGTGGAATCCTTGCCCCCGGTCCAGGCCACAGCCACCCGTGCCGGGCCGTGCACACAAAGCAACCCGGACAGCAGCTCGCGGCTCGCGGCGATCTTTTCCGAAAGAGGGACAATGGTCATGGCGTGGTCAGGCAGCGGGCTGTTTGCTCTTCTGGAGCATGTAATGAAAGAAGGTCTGCACGTAGCGGCCCGAGACCACGTCCGCCAGCGCGAACAACATGGACTCCTCCGCCGGGAATTCCGAGGTGAAGGAAAAAAACAGGTCCCGGGAGCCCTTGTCCAGCTCCGGCGCGAGCAGGTCTTCCCACAGCTCGCTGGCGACCTCCTCGGACAGCTCGTAGGCGCGGCATTGCAGCGGGCGGTAGGGAAACAGCCGACACTGCCCGTCCACGGACAGGGGACAGAGCGCCCCGGCCTCGGCCAGACAGACCTCGCGGCCCTCGTGGCGGGCCTGTTCCTCCCGTTCCTTGCCCGCCGTGGCCACGGCCCGGCCAATGGCGTCGAGCCGCTCCTGGCGGGTCATCTGGGCATTGATCTTATGGGCCACATAGACCGCCTCCACCAGACTCAGCCGCACCGGCGTGTGGCAGCAGCGGTCGTGGTTCAGGCCGCAGCGGCCCTGGGCCTTGCGCTCGGTTGATTCCGAAGCCTCGTAGTCGAAGAGGTCCTCGGCCCGGCGCACCAGGGCTTCGTAGTCCTGGAAATAGGGCGCGAGGTCCACGAGGTGCTTGAATTCCAGAGACGGCTCGCGCACGGTCAGCTTACCGCTCTTGCGGCCGTATTTGCGGATGGCCCACCACTGGTCAAAGTTGGCGGGCTTGGAGCGCAGCCCCCGCAGGGTGCGGCCCGCAAGCTTGTGGCCCAGGCCCCGGCGCAGCAGGTAGGCGTTGAGCACGGTCCCGGTGCGGCCAATCCCATGACGGCAATGAATCAATACCCGTTTATCCAGATATATTGATTCATCCAGCCATTCCAGGGCTTTTTCCAGCTCGGTCAGGTCCGGCGCTTCTTCGTCGTGCAGAGGCATGTAGTAGACTTCAAATCCGTGCTCGGCTTCGATGTCGTGCAGGTCGCAGAACTCGCCGCAGAGATTCAGAATGGCGTCCACCCCCTGCGCGCGCAGGGAGTCAAGCTGGGCCTCGGACATGGGCGCGTGGCCCACGGCAAGGTGGTCCGTGACCCAGTCGAGCTTGTATGCGGGTTTGCTGTCGGCCATGGGCACGCCTAATACACGTCCGCCGCCGGTAGGTGCATGAATTCCTCCACCAGCCGGTCCACGTGGCGCTCGTCCTCCAGGCCCATGTCCATGAGCCGGGTGCGGCCGAGAATCCGGCCGAGCAGGAAGAGCTGCTTCTGGATCGCGGCCTCGCCCCGCCCTCCCGTGGACGCGTCCAGCAGGTCGCCGCGCACGCGCACTTTCCAGCCTTCGGCTTCCAGCACGCGTTGCAGGAAGAGCAGCCGCAGCTCGCGCTGGTGCATCAGCCCCCCGCCGCCCTTGAACCGGAAATTCGCGTAATTCTTGCGCGCGTCCGGTCCGCAGAGCGCGTCAACCTGGGAAAAATGATACCCGAACCGGACCATGAGATGGACATAGTCCTCGGCCACCACGGCATAGCTGGCCAGCAGCGCCGAGTCGTGCTGGAAAATACCCGCGCTGACCCGGTCGAACTCCTGCCAGTCCATGTGCGTCAGGCCTTCGTGCCAGACCACTTCCTTGTCCGAAAGCCCCTGCCAGAGCGACCACATGGGCGGACTCTTGATGTCGTCCGGGGTGACCGTGTCCTTGTCCTTGGCCTGGTCAAAGAGGCCGCCGCCCACGTCCAGCAGGTACATGACCAGGGGCAGACCGGATTCCAGCTTGCGCGCCGCGCCCAGGCCGCGCCCGCCCCGGCCCACGAGCAGGAACATCTCGGAAACGGCCTTCTCGTGGCAAAAACGCACGATGTCGTGCAGGGAATGACAGTGTTCCGGCGAAAAAGAAGGGGATTCCGGGTCGGTGAGCGTGAGCCGCGCGACGTGCGGCATGACCTGCCGGAGCCGGTCCAGGGCCGGGCAGGGTCGTGGGTCCTTTTCCGCAGTGCCCGTGAGCTCCTCCACGATGCCGGCGTAGACCGACCCCGTGTCCGCATCCACCGTGACCTCGCTCCCGGCGGGGAACCGCTCGAACGCGTCTTCCACGCCCACGAGCACGGGCAGGCCGAACTCGCGCGCCACCGAGGCGAAGTGGCTGGCGCGGCTGCCCGCCTCGGCAATGACGCCGCGAATCTTGCCCACTGCTCCGGCCAGGGCCGGATCGAGCGCCCCCACCACGAGGATGGAGTCGCGTTGGATGTCCTCCAGTCCGTGCCGGGGCGGATCGAAGTGGAAAATACGTCCGTGGGCCGTCCCGCCCGAGGCGCGGCTGGCGTCGGAAAGCAGCGCCCTGGCCTCGGGCGGGACTTGCCGCTCGGGCGTGGAAGTGGCCTTGTGGCTGCCGCCCAGAGGCCGCGATTGCAGGATGTGCAGCCGCCCTTCCTGGTCCATGGCCCATTCCACGTCCTGGGGCTCGCCGAACATCTGCTCCAGCTCCAGGGCGGCCACAGCCACCTCGGCGGCCTGTTCCGGGGTCAGCACGTTGCCCTGGGCAGGTTCCTGCACGAGCAGCGGATCCGCCTCCCGGGTCAGGCAGTAAATTTGCGGAACGGACTTGCCGCCCACGAGATTTTCGCCCACCCCGGGCACGGCGTAGATGGAGAGCATGCCGCAGACCGCCTGGGAGCGGTCCATGTCCAGGGTATAGACCACGCCCGCGGACTGGGCTTCCACAACAGGCATGATCAGCACGGCCATGGGCGTTTCCACGTCGCTGAGCCCGTTGAGGATTCGATAGGTCACGGCCCGGCTGGTATACTTCCCGGCCAGCACGTGCTTGTAGGCCTCCAGGGCCAGGGCCGGGTCCACGGGCAAAAGGCTTTCGTACTGTCCGGCAAAGGAAAGCTCGCCGTCCTCGGCCACCGCGCTGGAGCGCACGGCCAGGGAGCCGCCCTCCCCGGCGAGTGCCTGCGCGCGCGCTTCGATCTCCGCAGCAATGGGCAGCGGAACCACACCGGAGATGACCAGCGAACGCATCTCGGCGCAGAGCCGTTCCATCTGCGCCGGGCGGGAGAGTTCGATCCGGCCCAGCAGTTCGTCCAGCTCCGGGCGCAGCCCGTTGGCTTCCAGAAAATAGTTGAAGGCGTTGGCCGTAACCACGAACCCCGGCGGCACGTTCAGGTAGGTTTCTGCGGCCATGAGGCCGGCGTTGCGGGCCTTGCCGCCCGCGAGCAGGGGCACTTCCGCCGCCTCTTCCAGACTGATGACGTGGGGCGGCGCAATGGCCGGGTCGGGCATGTCCATGCCCATGCTCACGTAAAAACGGAACTTGTTGTAGTAGTCGGGCAGCTCCACGTAGTGGGACGGCCCCATGATCCTCAGCCGCCGGACCATTTCGCCCACATCGCGGGTCAACTGCCGGGACAGGCGGCTCATGCGCGCCCAATCCGCCTTTTCCCGACCGTAGGCGATTTCCTCCAGGTCGGCGATGCCCTCCAGGCAACGGTCGTCGTATTCAAGCAACTCCTTGAAGGCGTTGTACTTGCTTCGCAGCAGCGCCCCGGGCGCAAAGACCTGGTAGGTCCAGTGCTTGAACAGTTCGGCGATGATCACGCGCGCCTACCCGGCTCCGGTCAGCCTTCCAGAACTTCGGCCACCTTGGCCTCCAGTTCGTCCTTGTCGATGGGCTTGACACAGTATTCGCTCGCGCCCAGGCGCAGGGACTCCCGCGCCGTTTCCAGCGTGGGATACCCCGTAAGCATGATGGCCTTGATCGCGGGATTGACCTTCTTCAGTTCCTCAAGCACCTCCACCCCGGTCATCTTTTTGAGCTTGATGTCCAGAATGGCGAGATCGGGCGCATGGGCGGCGGCGTGGGCAATGGCCTCCTCCTCCTCGGTGAAGGCATGCACCGTGTGCCCCTTGCGTTCCAGAATGCGCTTGACCAGAATCCCAGCGTCGGAAATATCGTCTACCACTATGATTTCAGCCATTTACTCCCCTCTTCTCCTCTGTCCCTTGCGCGGCTTGCGAATGATCGGCCCCTGCCCGGATGGCGGCGGACAACGCTTCTCGTGTTGCCTGCCGAACCGCGGGACTGCCCGCTTCCACCATGCTGGCGTGATCCAGAGGCAGATCCACCACAAACAGGGTTCCCGGCCCGGCTCCGGGCAGCGAGGGGGCCGCGAACTCCTCCGGAGCCGGACTCTCGGCCCGGATTTCGCCTCCGTGGTCCTCAATAATGCCGAAAGATACGGAAAGCCCCAACCCCGTGCCCTTGCCCACCGGTTTGGTGGTGAAAAACGGGTCGAAGACCAGCCGCATGTCCTCCTCGCCGATGCCCGTTCCCGTGTCCGCCAGCCAGAGTGTCACCTTTTGGGCGGGCGTGTCCAGCTTGGTCTTGACCACAATCCGCCCGCCTCCGGGCATGGCGTCCCGGGCGTTGTTCAGCAGGTTGATCCAGACCTGTTTGAGCTTTTCAGGGTCACCGTAAATGATCGGCATGCGATCGTCGAGCCGTTCCTCGATCTCCACCTTGTCCATTTCAAAGGTATGGCGAACCAGGCTCACGGCCTCCATGACCGAGTTGTTGAAGCACATCTCCCGCTTGACGCTCTCGGCCTGGCGGGAAAACCCGAGCAGGTCGGAGACGATCTTGCGGCAGACCTTGGCCTGCTTGGCGATGGTGGCCAGGTCCTGGTGCATCTGGGACTCCTCTTCCACGTCCTCCATGAGCAGTTGGGAATAGCCGAGGATCACGCCCAGGGGAGTGTTGATCTCGTGGGCCACGCCTCCGGCGAGCTTGCCCACGGACTCCATCTTCTGGGACTGGATGAGCTGTTCCTGGTAGCGTTTCAGGTCCGTAAGGTCCCGGTCCGTGCGCAAGAGGCCCGTGATGCGTCCTTCCTGGTCGCGCACGGGGATGCTCACGGTGTGGAACCAGCGGCTGCCCTTGGTGGAGACGATCCAGTCCTGGCGGTCGAGCCGGCGGCCCGTCTGGAGGATATCACGGCTTTCCAGGTGGCGCTGCTCGGCCATCTCCTCAGGAAAAAGGTCGAAATCGGTCTTGCCCCGGATGTCGCGCACGTCGCAGCCCACGAAGGAGGCAAAGGCCGTGTTCGCGGCCTGATAGATCATCCGCGTGTCCACCAGGGAGACCAGGTCCGGGGTGACGTTGAGGATCGTGCGCATCAGCCGCTCCTGGTTGGAGAGCACGCGCTCCGCATCTTTAAGTTCACTGATGTAGGTCTTCAGGCTCAGAGCCATGACATCGAAGGTCTCGGCCAGATCCTGGATCTCGTCACCCGCGTTTTCGTGGTACACGGGACAGTGGCGGCAGGAATCGCGGTAGTCCGCCGCGCCCTCCCGGACGCAGTCCGGACAGAGTGTCCCGGCGAGATACCAGCAGCGACGATCCTTGTCTTTGTAGGCGGGGCAGGCCTTCAGCCCGCAGTCCATGATCTCCCAGCAGTTGCGATTGGCGGCCGGAGCCGAATGCAAATCCAGGTCGCCCTTGACCATGTTCTCGGCATGCTCGCGCAGTCGGCCGATGCGGCTGGTGACCTTGTTGGCGAAGATGGTGGACAGGGCAATGGCCAGGGCCAGGGCTCCGGCGGAAAGGGCGCTCATGGTCAGGACGAGGTCCTTGACGCGGGCCTGGATGGGCTTGCGGGAAAGGCCGAGGCGGACTTCGCCGAAATTGGCCCCGCCCACGCGCACCGGGGCCGCGAAATCGTCAATGCGCCCCTGCTCGGTTTCCAACAGCTGAATGCGCGCCTTGGGATCGGCCCCGGCGCGGTTCGCGCCGAGCAGTTCCACGGGAAAACCACCCTTGAAGGTCTGGGCCAGCACGTACCCGGTCTGGTCGAGGATGAAGGCGTAGAGGACCTCGTCCCCGAGCTTCTCGGCCTCGTCCACCATGTTCTTAAGCCGCAGAAGGTCGCCGGAGAGCAGCGGGTCCACGGCCCGGGCAGCCAGGCTCTCGGCCACTGCCGAACCGCGCTTCTTGCTCTCGTCCAACAGAGCCTCGGCGGTCATACGCGCCACCAGCGGGGTCAGGATAAGGGTCGTGCAAACCACGATGGCCGTGATGCCGAGAACCAGCTTGGAGCGGAAACGCAGCCGCGAGACCAGCCTCATTCCGTCACCACGCTGGGCAAGGCCCCGTCCGCGGCCAGCTTGCTGGCCAGAACGCGCACAGCCTCATAGTCATCGTCCGTGGCGGGAACAATGCCGCGCACTCCCGCGGCGGAGAGAATCCGCGCGTCGTCGGGTCTGTTCGGATTCAGGGCGAACATGGCCTGCGCCACCTTGTTGACGATGGCCGGGTCCAGGCCCGCGCGCGCGCAGTAGACCCAGCCGGGGTAGTCCTGGGTCTCGGCCAGCACGCGGATCTTGGAAAGGTCCACCTTGCCCGCGAGAATATCCAGAGTTCCCTTGCGGATGGAGCCGAGGTCATAGGCCCCGGAATGGACCGAAAGCACGACTTTTTCCTGCTTGCCACCCGGACCGGGCGCAAAGGCCAGCTGGGCGAAGTCGCCCCGGCGGATGCCGTTGTGCAGGAACAGTCCCAGCGGAAAGAGGTAGCCCCCCGCGGAATTGGGGTCCACGGCGATCCAGCGCTTGCCTCGGCAATCCTTGAGCCCCTTGATGGAACGGTTGTCCGCGCGACAGATGATCTGGCCGCGAAAATAGGGACGCCCGTCCGGTTCCACGATGCGGGCAAAGGCGCGCGCGCCGTCCTGGGCGAGCTGGATGTAGACGAAGGGATTGGAAAAGGAAATGTCGATCTCTCCGCGCCGAACCATTTCGATGTGCTCGTCAAAAGTGTCCGGAAAAATCTGGCGCAGGGGCAGGCCGGTCTCGCGCCGGAGATATTCCAGAAGCTGGCGATGCCGCTCGTAGGAAACCGCGTGGGAATACTGCGGCAGGTAGGCATAGGTCACGGCGTCCTGTCTGGGCCGCGCGGCCAGTTCCTCGCGGTGGTCGAGATGCACGCGCACCGAGGGCTCGTCCTCGCCGCATCCCGCCAGCCCGGCCAGGGCCAGAAACAGGACGAACGCGAAAACCGCCCGGCTCCAGACCCGCTCCCCATTCCATTTCCGTGGCATTCCATTCTCCTTGCCGGACCATCGG
>JBFWMD010000114.1:0-8796 GCA_050251775.1 Desulfovibrio sp. | reverse complement strand
GTTGCGCTCTGTTTAGTACTGATGGAGTGCATTCTCAGCTTTGCCCCTCGAGTGCCATCTCTCAGTGTCTGCATAGAATTTGCCATTGTAGTACTCATTGTAGCTCTGGCATTTTCTGCTCTTCGTTCCTCGCGTTTAAGCACAAACTTGTTTGCGATGATAAGTTTATTAATCGGAATTTATTATACATTCGCTGTAATTTATATGTATCTCGAGAGTGAAGACTTTGTATATCTTGCGTTTATATTTGGACTGCTGCAGATCATTCTCGGCATCCTTATCGTGACAAATAGATTCGCTAACCGACCAAGCAGCAGCATTAAATATACTTATTCACTAATACCAATTGGATATCTTGCATTGCTTGCTGTTCACAAACCGCGTCCAATCGAAGCGAACCACACGATGTTCGTCGTTCAATTGATCACAATTTTTTTGCTCATATTGCCATCAAGTCCCCCAAGTAAACGCTACAGCAGAGTATGCAAAGCCCTTATATTGTTTATTGCAACGTTTTTTATTCTATATGCCGTAATCGCTGTATTTGCTGGCGGGTATTTTTACGCCGTTGGATACTCAATCTACGGGCTAGTGATCGCCTGGCTTGGACTGAAAGTTTCTCCATATGCGCATCTGCCCACTGTAAATCGCGTATCGTAACTGTCAAAAAATGGAACTAGGGCGATGGCGAGAGGAATACTATTCCTGTGTAAAATGGGCGACCACTTTTGCAGCAGGAACGGAGGAGGACGCAAACTGGCTGCGATTGCACGCGATATGGTGATTAGAATAAAATAAACAGCGAGACTTCAACTACCATGACGATTACGCGCTGGGTTACTTTAGCGCGGAATCGTCATCAGGACACTTGAATTCGCCAGCCTGCGACAGGGTTCGGATCGCGGAACGCGCACGACGACCAGGGCCGACGCAACGCCAAGGACGTGCCGGGGGCCTCAGGCCATGCTCATTCCTCGCTGAGGTCCTTCCAGACGGAAACGCCGCTCTTCCCCGTGGCCTTGACCCGATACATGGCCTGATCCGCTTTCTTCAGCAGACTGTCCACGCTCTGGCCGTGGTCCGGGCAGACGCTCATGCCGATGCTCACTCCAAGATCGCCGCAGTGTCGCCCGCAAGGCGCGAAGGGTTGATCCAGGGAGCGGCGCACCCGCTCGGCCACGTTCACGGCCTCGTCGATGTTCTCGATCTCCTGGAGGATGACCACGAACTCGTCGCCGCCGATGCGTGCGGCCGTGTCCATTTCACGCAGACAGGCCCTGATGCGCACGGCCACTTCGCGGAGCACCTCGTCCCCGGCCTCATGGCCGAAGGTATCGTTCACAGGCTTGAACTTGTTCAGGTCCAGATAGAGCAGCGCGGCGCGGCCCCCGTAACGGCCTACGCGGGCCGAGGCCTGGGCGATGCGATCCATGCAGAGCGTGCGGTTGGGAAGACCCGTCAGCGGGTCGTAGAGTGCGAGGTGTCGGATACGCTCCTCCTGCTCCTTGCGGGCGGTGATGTCTTCCTTGACGGCCACGTAGTGGAGCACCGTCCCGTCCGGCCCGAGCACAGGCGAGATGGACGCGGACTCCCAAATGCGGCGGCCGTCCTTGGTCAGGTTCAAAAACTCGCCGCGCCATTCACGCCCGGAGGCCAGTGCGGCCCAGAGCTCGCGGTAGAATTCGTCGGGGTGCGCCCCGGATTTGAGCAGACTCGGAGTCTTGCCGATGACCTCGGCCAGGGAATAGCCCGTCACCTCCGTGAACTTGGGATTCACGTACTCCACACGGCCTGCCGGGTCTGTGATCACGACCGAGACCGGACTCTGCTCCACGGCCCGGGAAAGCGTGCGGATGCGCCGGTACGTAGCGGCGCGGTCGGAAATGTCGCGCACGTTGGCGATAATGGCGGGCTGGCCATCCATTTCAGCGCGGCGCAGGTAGACTTCCGCCTGAAAAATCGTACCGTCAAGAGGCCTGCGGGCCATCCACTCGAAGAATTGCGGCTCCCCGGCAATGACCCGTTCCCAGCGTCCGGGCAGTTCCTCCACAGGCGCATCCGGCGCAGAATAGTCGTGGATGATGGAAAGCCGCAGGGCCCGTTCCCGGCCAACGCCGTACATTTCCAGCATTTTCCGGTTCACGTCCAGAATCCGGCCCGCGCTGTCGTGGACAAAAATGGCGTCATAGGAACCGTCGAGCACCACGCGCAGATTGTTGCGCGAGCGTCGGAGTTCCTGCTCCACCCTGCGGCGCTCCTCCACCTCGGCGCGAAGCAGGGCGTTGGAGTTGCTCAGTTCCGCCGTGCGCTCGGAAACCAGCCGCTCCACCGAGGCGAGGTTGCGGGAGAGCGCCTCCTCGGCCTGGCGCTGGGCGGTTACGTCCTCGACCATGCCCTCCAGGAAAACGCCGTCTTCCCCGTCGCGCCGGACGTAACGCAGGGAAATGCGCGTTGGGAACGACGAGCCGTCCATGCGCCGGGGATGCGCCTCGAAAATCACGACCCGCCCAGGATTGCTCACCGCCTCGTGGATATGTTCGGTGCAGACCTCCCCGCAGTAGAACTCCAGGCGGGATTCCCCGTTTCCGCAGGTCATCCCGGCCCCGCTTTCGCAGCCGAACATGCGCACCAGAGCCGGGTTGACCATCAGAAACTCACCCACGGACGTGGATGTAAAAATTCCGATGGGAGAACTTTCGAATATTTCCCGATAGATGCGACAAAGCCGTCCGTCGTTTTCCTTGTCCGTCCTCTGTTGCGTCAACGTGTTCCCGGTGTGTTTTCCTGGCTGGAGTTGTGGTTCATTCCTGTCCATTCACGCCGTTATCGTACGCATTCTTAAGGTACTTTGGAACTCCCCTGAAAGAAAGAATTTGCCTCCATGATACCGATGGATTAGGGCATGGTCATGCCCGCACCTCGCTCCGACGTATCTCGGGCCCGCCCGCTTACGAAGCTGGAAAGCCTGCCCGGACCGCCCTGCTGGTCCATCCGGCGTCTTTTAGAACGCGCGGCGCGTTTCTTCGCTGTCCAGCACAACCGCCCGCTCGCCTGCTTGCTTGTTTTCCTGCTCGGTTCCCTGTGGCTCTCCGCTTCTGCGGTCTCGGCGCGCGGCCTTGCCGCGTCTCCTCCGTCCGCCGCCTCCCCCCCCCTGCTCCGGGTCCGCGTGGTCCGGGCCCTGCCCCACGACCCTGCCGCCTTTACCCAGGGATTCTTCATCCGCAACGGCCTGTTCTACGAATCCCTGGGGCGCTACGGCCAATCCGAACTGCGCGTGGTCGATCCGGAGAGCGGCAGGGTTCTGCGCAGTCGCGCCCTGCCTGACGATCTCTTTGGCGAGGGTCTGGCTCCGGCAGGAGCCCGCATCATCCAGCTGACCTGGAAGTCCGGACGCGCTCTGCTCTGGGATGCCCGCACCCTGGGGCGGGCGGGCGAGGCCCCCCTGGGACGCGAGGCCTGGGGGCTGGCCGCCGGCCCCGGCGTGCTCTATCTCAGCGACGGCACGGAACGCATCGCCAGGCTTTCGCCCGTGAGCATGGCCGAAACCGGCAGCCTGACCGTATACGAAGGAGACCGGCCCGTGCGCCAGCTCAACGAGTTGGAGTTCGTGCAGGGCTTTCTGCTCGCCAATATCTGGTTCGAGGATCAGATTGCGGTCATCGATCCGGAATCGGGCCGCGTGGCCGCCTGGATCGATCTCACTCCGCTGCGCCGAAGCCTTGGCCCGGATTCGGGCGTTGCCAACGGCATCGCCTGGGACGGCGAACGCCTCTTTGTCACGGGCAAGAACTGGGACAAGGTCTTTGAGATCGAAGTTCCGGACGCGCCCTGGACCCCCGCGCCCCACTGACCCCGTGACGTTCGGACGCGGGGTTCACTCCCCCTGCACGGGCGACGACCGCAGAAAGAGCCAGAGTCCCACCAGCAGCATGGGCACGGAGAGCAGTTGCCCCATGGTCAGCCAACCAAGGGCGAGGTAGCCCAGCTGGGAATCCGGCTGCCGCGCGAATTCCACCAGAAACCGAAAACAACCGTAGCCCATAAGGAACAGCCCCGAGGTGGAGCCGATCCGCCGGGGTTTGCGCGAGTAGAGCCAGAGCAGCACGAAGAGGCAGGCGCCCTCCAGCCCGGCTTCGTAGAGCTGCGAGGGATGGCGGGGCACGCCGCCCGCCAGGGGATCGGGAAAGACCATGCCGAAGGGCAGGTCCGTGGGCCGTCCCCAAAGTTCGCCATTGACGAAATTGGCCAGCCTGCCGAAGAACAGCCCCGCCGGAACGAGCGGCACAAGGAAATCGCCCACGGTCAGGAAGGGAATGCCGTGACGCCGGGCAAAGAAAAAGAGCACGAGGATCACGCCGAGCGCGCCGCCGTGGAAGGACATGCCACCCTGCCAGACCTTGAGGATGTCCACGGGGTGTTCCACAAAATAGGAAAGATTGTAAAAGAGTACGTACCCGAGACGCCCCCCGAGCACCAGGCCGAGGATCAGCCAGGTGATCAGGTCGTCGAACGGGCGCGGCTGCATGCCCCGCCAGGGTTCCCGCGCCCGGCGGTTGCCCCAGAACCAGGCCGTGAGAAAGCCGACGGCATAGGCCATGCCATACCAGCGCAGGGCCAGGGGGCCGATGCGCAGGGCCACGGGGTCGAACTCGGGAAGTATGATCACGCTTCCTCCTGGGAATGCGGGGGCATTACGCCACAATGCTTTGTTTCCGCGCCGAATTGCGCTACCATGCACCTCGCCTGGGGCGCAGGGTGCGCCAGGACGCTCCCGGCGTCAACCCCCGACCCGAATCCGTCACCAGGCAACGCACGCCCGACACAAACGGCAACGGACAGCAACCCGATGGAAAAACCGCGGCAGATTGACATTCTGGACATGCCCTTCGAAGGCCTCGCCGCCTATTGGCTGTCCATCAAGAAACTCACCGACGCCAAAAAGATCCGGCCCATCCTCGAAGAGGAGCTGGCGCACACGGGCGAACCCTTTGTGCGCTTTCTGCTGGAGGCGGTCTTCTCCGGCCTCGATTCGCCCACGGTGCGACGCCTGGCCGAGGCCCGGCGCGACAAGCTCCTGCGCGATTACCGCCGCAAGCTGGACATGATGCGCGTGACCCTCGTGGCCGTGCCCGCGCGGGAAAACCCCCGCGTGACCCTCGTGCGCATGAACGGCCTCTTCCCCGTGCCACCCATGGAGGAAAAACGTGCCATCGACATGGCCGGCGCCCTGGCCCAGAGCGTCCAGGCCAAGGAAGGCGACCTGCCGACCCTCCTGGAGGTGGACCACAAGACCCCGCCGGACCGCCTGCTGGTCAAGCTGCTCTTCTACGCCATGTATGCCCGCCACCACAAACGCCTCGGCCTGGAGCGCTTCCTGCCCTACGCGCGCACACCCTTCTTCGCGGACGGCCTCTCCCTGGTGGTGGATGGCTTTGACCCCCGTTTCCTGGAGCGCCACCTGCAACTGCTGCGCGACGAAATCCTGGACCAGGCCACGCGCAAGATGGACATGGCCACGGAAATGGCCCTGGCCGTGCGTGAAAAACTCAGCTACGAGGACGTGCATCTCATTGCCAGGGCCTGGCTGCCCTGATGCGCCCGGCCTGGCATGGTCCGCCGCTCTTGGCTTGCACCCTGAATTCAGGTACGGTCGAAACCCCATGAAGCAACGTCACAAGACCCGCGAAGTGCGCATTCGTGGCCTGGGTGTGGGCGGAAACAACCCCATCCGCGTCCAGTCCATGTGCAACACAGACACCCGCGACGTGAACGCCACCCTGGCGCAGATCGCCCATCTCGCCGAAGCCGGCTGCGAAATCGTGCGCCTCGCCGTGCCCGACGAGATCGCGGCCAACGCGCTGACCGCCATCCGGCGCAACACCGACGTGCCCCTGGTGGCGGACATCCACTTCGACCACCGCCTGGCGCTCCTGGCGGCCAAGGCGGGCGTGGACGCCCTGCGCATCAACCCCGGCAACATCGGCGGCCCGGACAAGGTGGACGCCGTGGTGGACGCGGCCCGGGACAAGGGCCTGCCCATCCGCATCGGCGTGAACTCCGGCTCCGTGGAAAAACACCTCCTGGAGCGCTTCGGCGGGCCCACGCCCGAAGCCATGGTCGAGAGCGCCCTGGCCCACGTGGCCCTGCTGGAAAAACGAGGCTTCGACGCCATCAAGATTTCCCTGAAGTCCTCGTCCGTGCGGAACACCATCGCGGCCTACCGGCTGCTGGCCGAGCGCGTGGACTACCCCCTGCACATCGGCGTCACCGAGGCCGGAACCCTGGTGCGCGGCGCCATCAAAAGCTCCGTGGGCCTCGGCATCCTGCTCTGGGAAGGCCTCGGCGACACCCTGCGCGTCTCCCTGACCCACGATCCCGTGGACGAGATCGGCGTGGCCTGGGAAATTCTGCGCGCCCTGGGCCTGCGCGAACGCGGCCCGGAAATCATCTCCTGCCCCACCTGCGGACGCACCGAAATCGACCTCATCGGCCTGGCCGGCCAGGTGGAGGAGCGGCTGCGCGGCGTGGAGGAGGTTTTCACCTGCGCGGTCATGGGCTGCGTGGTCAACGGGCCGGGCGAAGCCCGCGAGGCCGACATCGGCATCGCCGGAGGGCGCGGCCTGGGCATCATCTTCCGCAAGGGCGAGGTCGTACGCAAGGTGCGCGGCGAGGAAAACCTGCTGCCCGAATTCATGAACGAACTGGAATCATTTCTCGAAGAACGGAGAGGAAAATAAATGCGCCTGAGCCGCTACTACATCCCGACCCTCAAGGAGACCCCGGCCGAAGCCGAAGTGATCTCCCACAAAATTCTGCTGCGCGCCGGCATGATCCGCAAGCTCACCAGCGGCATCTACAGCTACCTGCCGCTCGGCCTGCGCAGCGTGAACAAGGTCGCCAACATCGTGCGCGAGGAAATGAACCGTGCCGGAGCCGTGGAAGTGCTCCTGCCCATGGTCCAGCCCGGCGACCTCTGGAAGGAGACCGGACGCTGGGACTTCTACGGCAAGGAACTCCTGCGCCTCAAGGACCGCCACGACCGCGACTACTGCCTCGGCCCCACCCACGAGGAGGTCATCACCGACCTCGTGCGCGGCGAGGTGCGCTCCTACAAGCAGCTGCCCCTGAACCTCTACCAGATCCAGACCAAGTTCCGCGACGAAATCCGCCCGCGCTTCGGCCTGATGCGCGGCCGCGAATTCATCATGAAGGACGCCTATTCCTTTGATAAGGACGAGGCCGGAGCCGAAGAGAGCTACCGCGCCATGTACGAGGCCTATTCTCGGGCCTTCCGGCGCATCGGCCTGAAGTTCCGCGCGGTGCGCGCCGACTCCGGAGCCATCGGCGGCGACTTCTCCCACGAGTTCATGGTCCTGGCCGACACAGGCGAGGACACCATCGCGGTCTGCCTGGACGAGAGCTGCGGCTACGCCGCCAACCTCGAAAAAGCCGCCACCGTGGACCCCGGCGGCCAGTGTCCGGCCAACACGGCGGTCCCGGCCATGGAGAAACTGGACACCCCGGACCAGCACACCGTGGAAGAGGTCTGCGCCTTCCTGGGCGCGCACCCCTCGGAACTGGCCAAAACCCTGCTCTTTGACGCGGACGGCGAACCCGTGGCCGCGCTTGTGCGCGGCGACCGCGAACTCAACGAAGTGAAGCTGCGCAACCTGCTCGGCGCCAACGAACTGAACCTGGCCACCCCGGAACAGGTCCAGGCCTGGTCCAACGCGCCCGTGGGCTTTGCCGGTCCCGTGGGCCTCAATGTCAAACGCATTGTGGCCGACTTCGAACTGCGCCAGGACCAGGGCTGGCTCACCGGCGCAAACAAGGCCGACACGCACCTGAAAAACGTCCACCTGGGCCGCGACGCAAAAATCGAAGCCTTCGCGGACCTGCGCGTGATCACCCCCGGCGACCGCTGCCCCGAATGCGGCGGCCGCATCGACTTCTGGAAGGGCATCGAGGTGGGCCACGTCTTCAAGCTCGGCCTGAAATACTCCAAGACCATGAACGCTTCCTTCCTGGACGAGAACGGACGCGAACAGCTCATGGTCATGGGCTGCTACGGCATCGGGGTCTCGCGCATCGTGGCCTCGGCCATCGAGCAGAACAACGACGAAAACGGTGCGGTCTTTCCGCCCTCCATCGCCCCCTTTGAAGTCTGTCTCATCGCCCTGGGCGGCAAGGACCAGAGCGTCACGGACAAGGCCGAGGAGCTCTACGCCCAGCTCCAGGAGGCTGGCATCGAAGTGCTCTACGACGACCGCGACGAACGCCCTGGCGTAAAATTCAACGACGCCGACCTCATCGGCTACCCCATGCAACTGGTGCTCGGCGGCAAAGGCCTGAAAAACGGCATCATCGAGGCCAAGGACCGCCAGTCGGGCGAACGCATCGAACTGCCGCTCGACGATTTTCTCAACAACTTCAACGCCTGGCGCGACGATATCTGGCGGGCCTGGGGGCTGAAATAGGATTACGATCAACAGCGCATGAAAATACAGATCAACGAAGCCGTCGAGATCTCCGAAGAACATCTGCGGCCGTATCCCAACGAAGAAATCAATGAACTGCCCATCCGCAAATGGGAAGGTGAAACCCGCGTCATCCGCAACAAAAAGCAGCTCGAATGGGCGCTCGCGCGCATGGAAGGCGAAACCCTGATCGGGTTCGACACGGAAACCCGCCCGGTCTTCAAAAAAGGACACACTCCCGGCCCGCCCAACCTGCTCCAGCTCGCCACGGCGGACCGCGTCTTCGTGTTCCAGCTCCAGCACGTCCAGCTCAAGAACG
>JBFWMD010000113.1:0-8830 GCA_050251775.1 Desulfovibrio sp. | reverse complement strand
GGCTGGATGAAGTCCGGCGACGTGTTCGAGTGGAAGCAGACCATGTGTCTGGCCTACACCCACCCGCAGGACCGCAAGCCCGTGCTGATGTTCGACGGGCGCGCTCCGCTGGACGCACTGCTGGCCAAGCCGCAGGCCGAGCGCACCGGCGATGCGGAAAAACTCTACCAGACCATCGCCTCGGGCAACCCCAGCGCGGATTTTCCCGTGGTCTCGGTGGAGCCGCGGAAATATATCGACATGTCCGACCAGTTCTACCTGCTGCCGATCCTGAATTTCGGCACGGTGGAGCTGGACGGTCGCGAGGGCCGCGTGGTGCAGCTCGCCGCCGTGACCAAGTCCGGTCCGGGCGCGCGTGAGAAGTCCGACATCCGCACCAACCAGAACTACCTTCAGGAGGCCACCACCGGGGCCACTCAGGTCAGCGCCGCCGATCTCAAGGATCTGACCATCGACATCGTCTGGGTCATGGACACCACGGTCTCCATGCGCCCCTACATCCAGCGGACCATGCAGGTGGTGCGCGACGTTTCCGAACAGATCACCCTGGACACCAACGTGGCCAAGGGCATGAAGTTCGGCATCTGGGGCTACCGCGATCCGGCGGACAAGATTCCCGGCATCGGCTACACCACCAATAACTACACTCCGCAGTTGCAGGGCGTGGCCGACTTCATGCAGACCCTGGCGGGCGTGGATGTGACCCAGGTGGACTCCGAAGACTACGCCGAGGATGTCTTCTCGGGCATGGCCGATGCCATCCAGAACACGCAGTGGACCCCCGGAGCCATCCGTTTCATCATCCTGGTGGGCGACGCGCCCGGCCACGAACTGGGCCACAAGTTCAACGCCTCGGGCCAGGACGAGCTGACCATCCGCAACTTCGCCAACGACCAGTCCGCGTACATCTTCTCGGTCCACGTCAAGAACCCCAAGGCCAAGCAGGAGTACCACGACTCGGCGGAACGGCAGTTCAAGGAGCTTTCGCGGAACAAGGGAACCAGCGGGCAGTCCGCCTACTGGAGCGTGTTCTCCGACGATATGGACGGCTTCACCAAGGTCTCCATGGACGTGGCCACCCGGATTACGGGCCTGATGAGCTCGGCTATGAAGGGGTCGGTAGCGACCGCTTCCGGTGGCGAAATGGCCGGACTGGCCTCGGCTCCGGCTTCTGCGGCGTCTGTTGCGGCTCCGGCCGCCGCTGCTCCGGCCGCTGCGGCCACGCCCAACAGCCAGGTCATGGACGAGGTGGTCCGTGCGGCCCTGGTGGAATGGATCGGCTCCAAGACCGGAGCGCAGGCCCCGCGTGACATCGTGGCCTGGGCCACGGACAAGGATTTGATCAACCCGGCCATGCAGTCCATGGAAGTGCGCCTGCTGGTGAGCAAGAACCAGCTCGACTCCCTGAAGACCGTGCTCGACGAGATCATGGCCGCGGGCCTGCGCGGGCAGATCAGCTCCGAGAAGTTTTTCGACGCGCTTCAGGCCACGTCCGCGGCTGCGGCCCGTGACCCCGAAAAGATCAAGAACGCCTCGCGCCTTGCGGACACCGGGCTGGTTCCCGAGTTCCTGGACGGCCTGCCGTACAAGAGCCAGCTCATGGACATGAGCAACGAACTTTGGGACGCCATGGGCGTGGACGGCCAGGAGGCCTTCCTGGACCAGCTTGACGCCCGCGTGAAGACCTACCAGGAAATCCACGACAGTCCGGCCCTCTGGGTGGAACTGAACAAGGGGGACGACCCGGACGAGTACGTCTACCCCATCAGCCTGGAACTGCTTCCTTAAAGGAATGAATCGCGCCCGCCCCGGCAAACGTCGGGGCGGGCGCACAGGCGCGAGGACCGCATGACCCTTTCCGGCGAACCCTTTTCCGGCGACGACGCTGTCGTCTACCGCCTGCTCGACGTGTGCAAGCTGCGCGAGAAAGGCGGCGTGAGCTTCGAGCTTCGGATTCCCGAGTTCACGGTGCGGCGGGGCGAGTTCATCGCCGTGGTCGGCCCGTCCGGCTGCGGAAAATCCACGTTGCTGGACATGCTCGGTCTGGTGCTCAAGCCGAGCGAGGCCCGGGAATTCGCCTTCCGATGCGGCGGAGAGAACGAACTCGTGAGCCTGGCCGGGCTCAAGGAGCGCCGTTTGGCCGAGGTGCGCCGGAGCTGCATCGGCTACGTGCTCCAGAGCGGCGGGCTGCTGCCGTTTCTGAGCGTGCGCGAGAACATCCTCCTGCCCTGCCGCCTGAACGACCAGCGTGGGGCCGAGACCGTGGCCGCTCTGGCCGCGCGCCTGGGCATCGCGGATCAGCTCGGCAAGAAGCCCCAGCACCTTTCCGGCGGCCAGCGGCAGCGCGTGGCCATTGCTCGCGCCCTGGCCCACAGGCCACCCTTTGTGCTCGCGGACGAACCCACGGCCGCCGTGGACAAGCTCACCGCCGAGGAGATCCAGAAGCAGTTCAAGGAAATTTCCCGCCAACTCGGAGTGACCCTGGTGCTCGTGACCCACGATCTGGGGTTGGCCCGCTCCGGCGCGGACCGCATCTTCAGCTTCCGCATCCGGCGCGACGGCCCGGAGCGCACCGTGTCCACCCTGGTGGAGAAGGGCGTGACCGCCGGAGAGCGGGCAACGGGGAGATGCGCATGAAGGGCGCGCGCGGCATGGTTTTGCGGCTTTCCCTGGCCGACCTCTGGCACGAGTGGATTCTTTCGGTCTGCCTGATCATGGCCGTGGCCGCGGTGCTCTCCCCGCTGCTGATCCTCTTTGGCATCAAGTTCGGAACCATCGAGATTATGCGCGAACGGCTCATCGAGGACCCGCGCAACCGCGAGATCCGGCCCATGATCTCGCGCAGCTTTGAGCGCGACTGGTTCGAGGGCATGGCCTCCCGGCCCGACGTGGATTTCGTCGTGCCCTTCACCCGGCAGATTTCCGCCCAGGTGGACGCGCTGCTCCAGGGCGGAACCGAACATCTTGCCCTGGACATCCTGCCCACGGCCCAGGACGACCCGTTGCTGCAACAAAACGGCGCGCCCGTGCCCGGCGAGGGCGAATGCGTGCTTTCGGCGTCCGCTGCCGAAGCTTTGGGAGCCCAGCCCGGCTCGGTGCTTGTGGTTGCGGCCAAGCGGCTCAAGGGGTCGCGTTACGAAAAGGCCGAAACCGAACTGCGGGTGGCGGGCGTGGCCCGATCCCGGGCCACCGTGCTCAAATCCCTGTACGTGCCCCTGCCGTTTCTGGAGGCGGTGGAACGCTTCAAGGACGGACAGGCCGTTCCCGAATACGGCTGGCCCGGCGATCAGGCCCTGGCCTATCCGGTTTACGACGGACTGACCGTGGTGCTTCCCGAGCCGCTCTCCAAGGTGGACGAGTTCCGGCTGGTGAACAACACGGGCTTTTCGCAGAAGGAGCTGCTCGCGCCGGATGCCCTGGCCGGAAGGCTTGGCTGGAGCATGGAGGCGGAAGAGAGCGTGTATCTGGCCTCGTCCAAGCGCAAGCCCGTGGACCGGGAGAGCCTGCTGGCCGTGGAGTACGCCCTGCGGGGCAGGAACCCCGTGCTTGTGCCCTGGGTGCGCGATCTGCGCGCGGAGTTGCTCGGGCCGGATCCCGCCTCGTCCGGGAACGGAACTCTGGCCGAAGATGCTGGCGGCAAGGAAAATCCGGGCCGGGTGGTGCTGGCCGAGCTGGGACTGGACGCTTTTTCCCTGTCGTCGGAAAATACCGAGAGGCTGCACCCGTCCGTGCGGCCTGGCTGGGGCGTGGCCGGGGAGTCCGCTTCCTCGGCGGACTGGCGTCGGGTGGCCTTGCCCGCGGCGCTGAATCTTTCCCAGGAATTCAGCCTCGCGGGTGAGCCGTACGTGCCGAACCAGGGGCTTTCCCTGCGCGTGACCCGCGAGGACGGAACCGCGCTGGAATTCCCCGTGGCCGTGGACCCGGTCCGCGTGCCCGGTTCCGCGCGCGCCCTGGTTCCGGCGCGGCTGGCCGGCGTGCTCAATCTCTTTGGCGAGCGCAACGTGGGCTTCGACGCGCTCACGGGCGAGTTCACCCTGGCGCGGCGCGGTTATGCGGGCTTCCGGCTCTACGCCGCGACCATCGACGACGTGGACGGCCTGCGCCGAGAGCTGGAGGCCCAGGGCGTGACCGTGAGCACCGAGGCCGAGCGCATCCGTGACGTGATGGAGCTGGACGGCTACCTGACCCTGATTTTTCTGCTCATTGCCGGGGTGGCCCTGGTGGGCGGCGCGGCCTCGCTCACGGCGAGCCTCTACGCCTCGGTGGAGCGCAAGCGCCGCGACCTTTCAGTGCTGCGGCTGCTCGGCCTTTCCGGTCCGACTCTGTTCCGCTTCCCCGTGTACCAGGGTGCGCTCATCGCCGTGGCCGGATTCGGGGTGGCCTTCAGCTTTTTCGAGATCATGGCCGTGGTGATCAACACCCTTTTCCACGAACATCTCCAAGCCGAGGAGAGTCTCTGCCGTCTGGAACCGTGGCATCTGGGCGCGGCCCTGGCCGGAACGGTGCTCATCGCCGTTGCCGCCGGAAGCGTCGCGGCCTGGCGCGTCACGCGCATCGAGCCAGCCGAGGCCCTTCGGGACGAGTGAGGAATCCCATGCATCGACGACCCGCCTGCCGTACCTGCGCCCTCGCTGCCGTGGACCCTGTCCGCGTCTGCATGCTCGCAACCCTTGCCGCCGTGCTTTTGCTGCTCTGGGCCATGCCCTGCCACGCGCACAATCCCAAGCCTGCACCGGGTGACCTCAAACTGCCCATGCCGGGCGGTGAGGAAATGGTCTTCCGGCCCGTGTTTCTGGGCCAGGGCGACGGTCCGTTTGCATTGCGCAAGTTCAAGATGGGCGATCCGGGCGGCGGCTTTCGCGAATATCCCACCAGCGTGGCCCTGGGCGGCTCCTTTGTGGCTGAGGACAAGGGCAAGCGCGACTGGTGCTACTACCTCGGTAAATACGAGATCACCGAGGCCCAGTACTACGCGCTCATGGGTCTGCCCCAGGGCGGCGACCCGGCCCTGCTCAAGTCGGTCATGCCCGTGACCGGCGTGACCTATTTCGATGCCCTGGTCTTTGCGGACCGCTACAACCGCTGGCTGCTGGAGAACGCGCAGGACGCGCTGCCCGCCAATGGCGAGGCTCCGGGCTTCGTGCGTCTGCCCACCGAGGCGGAATGGGAATTCGCCGCGCGCGGCGGTGTCAAGGTCACCCCGGACCAGTTCGACCGCAAGCTGCCCTACGACGGGGTTCTGCCGCAGTACGAGTGGTTTTCCGGCCCCACCTCCTCGCACAACAAGCTCAAGGCCTCGGGCCTGCTCGAACCCAACGTGCTCGGCCTGCACGACATGCTCGGCAACGTCTCGGAAATGACCCAGTCCCTGTACCGTATCGAATATTATCAGGGTCGGCCCGGCGGCTTTGTAGCGCGCGGCGGCCATTTTCTGACCTCCGAGAACATGTTGCGCTCCTCGTTGCGCACGGAGGAGCCGTTCTACATCGGCAGCCGGGCCAAGGGCTTCAAGCCCAATGCCAAGCCCACCATGGGCTTCCGGCTGACCCTTTCCTCGGTGATCTACACGGACCGCGCCGCGCTCAAAGACCTGGAATTCGCCTGGGACGCCTATCGCGGCGGCCAGGGAGCGGACATGCCCGCAGCCGTGTCCGTGAGCCCCACCAGCTTCCAGGCGGACATCAAGACCCAGGAGGCCTTCGAGCATCTAACCCGGCTCAAGTCCGAGCTGGCCCGGCTCGGCGGGGGCGAGGCCGTGTCGCGGGAGCTGGGCTTCATCGAGGCATCCCTCAACGATATGAAATTGATCCGGCGGCAGGCGGACGAGGATTCCTCTTATGCCTGGGCCAAGATTGCTGCGGAGCAGGGCTTTTTCCTGTACCGTGAACTCATCAAGCTGCCCAAGGTGCAGGCCGTGCTGGACAGCGCCCAGAATGCGGGCCGTACGGCCATGATCGAGAGCCTCACGCAGCGCAGGGACGAGGTTAAGGGCAACATCGACGCGGCCCTGAACGCCTATTCCGACTCGTTCCGGCAGTTGGCCGCGACCCCGGACTGGGCTGTGGACAAGGCCTTTGAACGCTACACCTCGTTCCTGATGGAACGCGGGGCCGCGGATCAGGTCCGGGTGCTTAAGACCGTGCGGGCGCAGTACAAGGATTTCGGCCAGACCAAACGCGCGGATGCCGAGGGTTGGCGCAGGCAGTTGGAGGCGCTTTCCGCGCAATGATGCAGCTTAACGACAATATTGGCGAAAACGAGAGTGAACAATAAGAAGGCATGGGGGAGGACACCATGAAGAAGTTTTTGAGCCTTGTTCTGATTCTTTGTCTCACGGTGGGCGGCCTGTCCACTTTGGGCGGCTGCGCCAAGACCGACCGGGGCCAGACCCAGCAGGAAGGCGCGACCACGGGTGCGGCCGGCGGTGCGATTCTGGGCGCGATCCTGGGCGCCATCATCGGCGGCGACGCGGAGAGCGCGGCCTGGGGCGCGGCCATTGGCGCGGCTGCGGGCGGCGTTGCCGGATACGCCTACGGCACGCATGTGGCCGACAAAAAGGCCGAATACGCCAAGCAGGAGGACTGGCTCGACGCCTGCGTGGCCAGCCTGGAGCAGACCAACGCGGAAACCAAGGCCTACAACGCCCAGCTCGCCACGGAAATCAAGGAGCTGGACGCCCAGAGCACCACGCTGCTGGCGGACTACAACAAGAAGAACACTGACAAGGACGCCCTGCTGGCCGAGAAGGAAGTGGTGGACAAGAAGCTCGCCGAGGCCAATGAGGCCCTGGGCAAGGCCAAGTGGGAGCTGGACAATCAGCAGACGGTCCTGGCCGATGCCAATGCGTCCGGCGCCACCACCCAGGCCAAGGAGTTGGACAGCCGCATCGCCACGCTCAAGGCGGAAATCGCCAAGCTGGAAAGCCAGACCGAGCAGTTGGCCTCCATGTCCAGCCGCATGGCTGTTTAGCCGAGCCGCAGAGGAGGAACGATGGCCAGGAAAATATGCCTTTGGATGCTGGTCTGCTCCCTGCTCGCCGTTGCGGGCTGCGAAACCACGGGCGACCCGAACCAGGGCGGCTTGTGGGGGTGGAGCGAGGAAAAGGCGCAGCAACGCATCGACGAACGCGAGGCGCGTAAGACCTCGCTGGAGCAGGAGCAACAGGCCGAGACCGTGCGCACCACGGCCCTGGAGTCCGAAAGCGCGACCAAACGCGCCCAGCGCGACGCTCTGGTGGCCCAGGCCGCGAGTCTGGACAAGGAACTGACCGCCCTGCGCCAGAAGATCAGCTCGGCCAAGACCAGCACGGACGAGGCCAAGCGCCGCCAGTGGGAGCTCTCCACCCAGGCCAAGGCTCTTCAGACCAGTCTGGACAAGGCCCGGACCGACGCGGCCAGCACCCCGGACGTGCAGGCCAAGCAGGCCGAGGTCAAGCGGCTGGAAGCCGAGATCGACCGCCTGCTTCAGGAAGCCGAGGCTCTGAGCACGCTCTGATGGCCTTTGCCTGAATCTTCGACGGTAATCGGGCGGTCCTCGGGAAACGAAGGGCCGCCCGATTCACCCGTCGGAAAGTCGCCGGGCCTTGCCCGGTCGGGAGCCAGCCCATGTCCGCATCCTTCTTCCGCTTCCGGGCCGCGCCGTTTTTGTTGCTGCTCTGCGTGCTGCCCGTGGCGGCTCCCCTGGCGGCCCCTGCACCGGCTTGGGGCGGTCCGGCCACGACCTGGACCAACAACGACGACATGCTGCTTTTCTATGAAGCCCTGGTGCGGATTCAGGAGCAGTCTCTCCAGGAAGACGCCCCGCGCGAGATGGTCCGCAAGGCCATCCAGGGGTATTTGCACCAGATCGACGACTTTTCCGACTATCTCTCCCCGGAGGAATACGCGGCCTGGCGCGCGGCGCGGCAGGGCGGCTATGCGGGCGTGGGCATGGACATCTTCGCGGATCGCACCGGACGCGTGCTCTGCCTGCCGTATCCCGGCAGCCCGGCCTATGGGGCGGGCATTCGCTACGGTGACGAACTGACCTTTGTGGGACGCGACGCCGTGCAGGGCGTTCCGGTACGCGTGGTCGGCTCTTGGATTCGGGGCCGCAGCGGCGAATCCGTGAGCCTCGTCGTAAAAAAGTTCGACGGCAGCGTGCAAAGCCTCTCCCTGGTGCGCCGCGACATGGAACTGAAGGAACTGGCCGTGGAAAGGGACGGCCCCTGGCCGCGCATCCGGCTCTTCAGCTTCGGGGCGGACACGGCAAAGCGCCTGCGCAAGGCCCTGGCCTCCCTGCCCGCCGGAACCCCCAGGGTCATCGACCTGCGCGGCAATACCGGTGGCGACCTCTTCGCGGCCATCGACGCGGCCGCTCTGTTCCTGCCCCAGGGCGCAACCGTTGTGGACATTCGCTCACGCGCAGGAATCAAGCGCTACTCCGTGGAAACCGACCCCATGGACCGCGCACCCCTCGTGCTTTGGCAGGATGGACTCACGGCCAGCGCCGCCGAAGTCTTCATCGCGGCCCTGGTGGAAAACCACCGGGGCAAAAGCGTGGGCCAGACCACCTTTGGAAAAGGCGTGACCCAGACCGTCAGCGAACTCTCGGATGGCTCCGCGCTCTTCCTGACCAACGGAGCCCTGCGTACGCCAAACGGTCAGTACTACCACCGCAGCGGGTTGAAACCCGACCGCGAACTGAATCTCGCTCCAGGCGCATCGCCCGAGGCTCTTTGGCCCGCCACATTGGAATTGCTGGGAAAATAAGAAAGGCATGCCTCCGGCGGCCAAAGGGGCAATGCCCCTTTGGAATCCCATTCTGCGGGGCGGGTTGTTCACGCGCCTGC
>JBFWMD010000112.1:0-9260 GCA_050251775.1 Desulfovibrio sp. | reverse complement strand
CGCCGGGCAGAAACTCTGCTGGGAGTATTCCTGCCGTTCGCGGTATTCTTCCTGCTTGCCTTTGTTCCAGCGCGACACGGGGCGGCAATAGCCCACCACGCGGGTATAGACTTCGGCGGGCTGTCCGCACTGGGGGCATTGGAAGTGCTCGCCGTAGAGGTAGCCGTGGTCCTGGCAGACCGAGAAGGTCGGGGTCACGGAGATGTAGGGAATTTTGGTCAGGCTCATGGCCTTGAGCAGGAAGGCCTTGACGCTCTGCTCATCCGGGGCCGCTTCGCCCAGAAACGAATGGAACACGGTCCCCCCGTTGTAGAGGGTTTGCAGCTTGTCCTGGTGCTCCAAGGCGAAAAACACGTCGCTTGTCGCGCTGACGGGCAGAAGCGTGGAGTTGGTGTAATAGGGCACGTCGCCGCCCGAAGTGCGGATGTCGTGGTAGAGGGATTTGTCGATTTTTGCCAGCCGGTAGCAGGTTCCCTCGCCGGGCGTGGCCTCCAGATTGTAGAGGTGGCCGGTCTCCTCCTGGAAACGGACCACCAGTTCGCGCAGGTGCGTCAGCACCCGCCCCATCAGGTGCGTGCCCGCGTCCGTTTCAATGCCCTTGTCCAGCAGGTTCAGGCAGGCCTCGTGGCCGCCGATGAGCCCGATGGTGGAGAAGTGGCCGGCAAAGCCGTTTTTCAGGTAGCGGCGGGAATAGGGGAACATGCCCGCCTCAAGGTTCTTTTCCACGATCTTGCGTTTGAATTCCAGGGAGTCGCGGGCCAGCTCGGCGTATTCCGTGACCAGCGCCAGAAAATCATCCTCGTTGTGGGCGAGGTAGGCCAGCTTGGGCAGATTCAGGGTGACCACGCCGATGGAGCCGGTGAGGTCGCCGGAACCGAAAAGCCCTCCCGTTTTTTTGCGGATTTCCCGCAAGTCCATCTGCAGCCGGCAGCACATGGAGCGCACATCCTCGGGATTCAGGTCCGAGTTGATGAAGTTCTGGAAGTAGGGCGCTCCGTATTTGGCTGTGAGCCGCAGCAGCAGCTGTCCCTCCTCGGAATCCCACGGAAAGTCCTGGGTCACGTTGTAGGTCGGGATGGGGAAGGAGAAGATGCGTCCGTCCGCGTCGCCTTCGAGCATGACCTCCAGGTAGGCCCGGTTGAGCATGGCCATTTCCGCAGCGTATTCGCCATACGTGGAATCCTGGAAAGCGCCGCCGATGATCACGGGTTCCTTGGCGATATGGGCCGGGGGCACGAAGTCGAAGGTAAAGTTGGTGAAGGGGCTCTGCCCGCCCCACCGGGAGGTGGCGTTGAGGTTGTGCAGCAATTTTTGAATCTGCTGCTTTACCGTGGCGTAGTCCAGGCCGTCGTTGCGGATGAAGGGCGCGAGATAGGTGTCCACATTGTTGAAGGCTTGGGCTCCTGCCCATTCGTTTTGCAGCGTGCCGAGGAAGTTGACAATCTGTCCGCAGGCCGCGTCGAAGTGCTTGGCCGGGGTGGAGGAGCAGCGGTCGCGGAGGTTGAAGCCTTCGAGCAGCAGATCGCGCAGGCTCCAGCCCGAGCAGTAACCGGCCAGGCCGAAGGAAAGGTCATGGAGATGGAAATAGCCGTGGTTGTGCGCCATGCGCACTTCCTCGGGATATTTTTCAAGCACGTAGCGCGCCTGGACAGCACCGGCCATGTGCAGGATCAGTCCCTGGAAGGAATGGACCATGTTCGAGTTCTCGTTCACGCGCCAGTCCACGTTGTCGAGGTAGCCCTCGGTGACTGCGGAAATGTCCAGGAAGGCCTGGTTTTGGGTCCGCAGTTCGCGGCGTTTTTCCCGGTAGATGATGTAGCGCTCGGCCACTTTGTAAAGCCGGGCTTCCATGAGCACCTGCTGGACCATGTCCTGGACCAGTTCCTGTTCCGGAGTGTCCACTCCTTCCAGCTTGGCCTCGACTTTTCGGGCCAGCCGGTCCGCCAGGAGGGGGTCTTTGATGGAACTGTTTTTCAGGGCCTTGAAAATAGCCAGGGCGATGCGTTTGGTAGACCAGGTCTCCACGCATCCGTCGCGTTTCAGGATTTGCTGGGGCATGTGTCTCTCGCGGGAACAGCGCTTCGCGGAAAGCAACGGCGTCAGCCGCTGGAGGGGACTCCGGCTGTTCTGCAACTGCCTTTGCGACATGCGGGCGGCGGAACCGCCGGACGTCAGGCAGCGTTGTATTGAGTAGTGGCTCGTATCCGTTTGCGGGGTCCACGCACCGCATCGGGAGAGATCGCTTCAGGCAGGTCTTCTGGCTTTCCCCGGCCGCTTCACCTTCCCATCCCAAAGGACAGTGGCGCAGGAAGCGACCTGTTTCGCGGGGGATCACAGCGGCGGGACCGCTCCGGATTCACACCGGATTCCCTGTTCGGGACGGGGCCACCTGAAGGGCATCGGAACAGGGGGCAACGTAGCGCAAGGGAAATCCGGACGCAAGGGAAAGCGAAAAGGAGTTCCAGGCCCCGGAGAGATTCGCATCCCCTGGGGAAAGGGCCGCGACGGCCAGGATGGAAGCGTTCTGTCCGTCGCGACCGCGTGCGGAGCTCCGCTTAGCCGCGCAGTTGCGCGGCAATGGCCTCCGCGACTTTGAGGCCGGAGAGGAGCATGCCCCCGAAGATGGGACCCATGCGGTAGGATCCGAAGGTGGCGTTGGCCGCCATGCCCGCCACCCACATGCCGGGGAAGACCTCGCGGGTGTTGTCCACGGTGGTGGTTTCCGCGCGCTCGGCCCACATGGACTGCTCGCCCTCGATGCCGCCCGAGGGCGTGTTCAGGCGCACGTCGTTCTTGCGCACCAGGGTCTTGAGCACTTCGGTGGCGTGGCCCGTGGCCTCCACCAGGCAGCGGGAGCCGAGCACCACCGGGTCGATGTGCAGGCCCGCCATTTCCACGGGGGAGGAGTTGATCACCAGTCCGGTGACGCGCTTGCCGTCCTCCTCCTCGCGGATGCAGACATCCTCCACGCTGATGCAGTTGAAGACCTTGGCCCCGGCCAGGCAGGCGCGGGAGGCCAGGGTCGTGGTGCAGGCCACGGCGTCGGCGGTGTAGTAGCCGTCGCGGTAGTGCTCCACGGGCACGCCCGCCTCTTCGAGGATGTGGCGGCTGGCCTCCTGGACCACGACCATGTTCCAGGTCATGCCGCCGCCCCACATGCCGCCGCCCAGGGAAAGCTTGCGCTCGAACAGGGCCACGTTGAAGCCTTCGGAGGCGAGTTTCCAGGCGGCGGTCAGGCCCGAGGGACCTCCGCCCACAATGGCCACGTCCAGATCCAGGCAGGATTTGAACTTGGCGAAGTAGCGGTCGGCAATGGCCTCGGTGATGACGCGCTCGTCCAGGGGTTTGGGTTGATTCGGGTTCATGAGCGTCCTCCTTAACAGGAATAAGGTTGGCCCTGCCGGCGCAGGGCAAGACGCCGATGGGGTACGCAAAAAAGGTCGCGAACATTCGCGACCCAGCGTGCTGACAAAGGAGGGGATGGATGAGGGGCCAATGGCCCCCTTTTGGAATCCGAGTTCCCTTCGCCAGTGTGAACTGGAGCAGGTTCGATGGGTGTGCTCTCAGCCCCGCAGATGAGCGGGACACCCCAACCGGACAGAGGCGGTCTATCAGGGGGCGGGTGGGGTTGCAAGTGTTTTTTGGAGGCGGCGGAAATCCTTGCCGGGCGGGCCTTGCAACCCGCCCGCAGGCTACATCAGTCCGGGCAGATAGAGCACGAGACCGGGGAAGAGCATCAGCAGGGCCACGACCACGGCGTAACAGACCAGGAAGTAGGTCACGCCCGCGAAGACGTGGCGCATGGGCACGTCCTTGGCCATGGAGGCCACGATGTAGGTGTTCACGCCCACGGGCGGGGTGATGGCGCCCATGGTGGTGACCACGGTGATCAGCACGCCGAACCAGATCAGGTCGTAGCCCATGGCCTGGACCACGGGCTGGAAGATGGGGATGGTCACCAGGAGCAGGGCCAGGGCGTCCATGACCATGCCGCCCACGGCGTAGATCAGGCAGATGAGCACGATCACGGTCCAGCCGGGCACGGAAAGGGAGGTCACAAAGGCTGCGATTTCCGAGGGCAGCCGGGCGATGGTCAGGAACTTGGCGAAGATCACCGCGCCCATCATGATCACCAGGATCATGCAGGAGATTTTCAGGGTGTCGTTGAGGGCCTGGATGAACTTCTTCACGCTCATCTTGCCCGTGAGCACGGAGAGGAGCAGGGCCAGGGCCGAGCCAGCCGCGCCCACCTCCGTGGGCGAGAAAAGGCCGGCAAAGAGACCGCCCATGACCAGACCGAACAGGACGATCATTTCCAGGGAGCCGGGCAGGGAGCGCAGCTTGTCCAGAAGGGTGGTGCGGGGTCCGGCCGGACCCCAGGCCGGGTGGCGCAGGCAGAGCGCCGCGACCGTGCCGAGAAAGAGCAAGAGGAGCAGGATGCCCGGAACCATGCCGCCCCAAAAGAGCTTGCCGATGCTTTCGCCCACCTGGAGGCCGTAGATGATCAGAACCACGGACGGGGGAATGACCACGCCCAGGGTGGACCCGGCGGCCACCACGCCGGTGGAGAGCACCGGACTGTAGCCGTACTTCTTCATCTCCGGCAGGGCCACGGAGCTCATGGTCGCGGCCGTGGCCGTGTTGGAGCCGCAGATGGCCGCGAACCCGCCGCAGGCCAGCACCGTGGCCATGGCCATGCCGCCCCGGATCTGGCCCATCCAGACGTAGGCCGTCTTGTAGAGGCGCTCGTTCACGCCGGAGTAGAAACAGATCTGGCCCATGAGGATGAACAGCGGGATCACGGTCAGGCCGTAGCTGGAAAAGGTGTCCCAGACCACGGTTCCGAGCATGGCCCGGGCCGCGCCCATGTTCAGGATCAGGGCGTAGCCCGCGAAGCCGAGAATCCCCATGGCGAAGCCCACGGGGAGGCGGAAGAGAAAGATGACGGCCAGGAGCAGGACGATGCCTGCGATGCCGATGCTGGTCGGATCCATGTCAGCCCCGGGAGTCCTGCCGGAGCAGGGTGTTGAGGAAGTCCACGAAGAGCACGAAGGCCATGGCCAGGCAGCCGAAGGCCGCGGCGAATACAAAGGGGTGGTAGGGCAGGCGCAGGGTCTGCGAGAGTTCGCCGGTGCGGATCAGGTCCAGGCCCCAGTTGGTGGTCTCCTCGGCGGCCAGGGCGAAAAAGACGCTGGAGATAAGATACTGGAGCGCGTCCAAAGCCCGCTGCATCCTGGCGGGCATTTTGTCAGTGAGCAGGCCCACGAAAATGTGCCCGCGCTTGCGCTGGGCAAATCCCAGGGAGAAGGCCGTGAGCACCGCGCCGAAAAAGCCCACCAACTCCACGGTTCCCTGTATGGGCACGGCCACGGCGCGCAGGATCATGTTGGCGCAGGCCAGAACCATGGCGGCCACAAGAAAGATGCCGGCAAGCACGGCCAGGGCATTGGCCACAATTGCGGCAACGGCGTCGAGGCGACGGAGAAGCATGTGCATGGGCGCGTCCGGTGAAGCGCCGCGCCCCCCTTCCGGAAAAGAACAGGGGCGCGGCGGTATTGTTAGCGGCTAGTTGGCGAACTGCGCCTTGAGGGCGAGCACGTCGGCCATGATCTGTTCCGCAGGGAGACCGGCAGCGTCCGCGGACTGCTTCCAGGCTTCGATGATGGCTGCGGATTTCTGCAGGGCCAGGGCCTTGTCCTCGTCCGAGAACTCGAAGACTTCCAGGTTGTGGTTCTGCTTGGCCCACTCAATGGCCTCGGCGGTGTGTGTATCCCAGTATTCGCCGGTCCAGGCGGACTGCTCTGCGGAAAGACCGTCCATGGCCTGCTTGGCCGCCTCGGGCAGGGCTTCCCACTTGGCCGTGTTCATGACCACGGCGAAGATGTAGACCGGGCCGTCGGTGATGGTCACGTAGGGGCAGAATTCCGCGAACTTCATGTCCTGGAGCACTTCGAGGGAGGTGTAGAGTCCCTGGATGATGTTTTTCTGCAGCGCGTCCGGAATCTCGGGCATGGGCATGCTCACGGTCACCGCGCCCAGGGCGTCGAGGAACTTGCCGGACGTGCCGTTGCCGCGCAGCTCCAGGCCCTGCATGTCCGCGATGGATTTCACGGGCTTGCGGGACATGATGTTGCTCGGAGGGGTGGCGAAGAGGGTCAGCACCTTCACGTCGTTGAGCTCGGCGGGGTGGTATTTTTCGAAGAGCGCCCAGAAGACCTGAGAGGAAGTCTTGCCGGAGTGGAAGGCCACGGGCATTTCCACCACAGAGGAAAGCGGGAACACGCCCGGCATGTAGGACATGGGCACGCAGCCGATGTCGGCCTGACCCTCGATGACCCCGCGGAGCATGTTTTTGGCGTTGAGCAGCGTGCCGCCGGGGAAGGTTTCCACGGCCACGGCGTTGTCGCTGCGGGCCTCCACTTCCTTTTTCCAGCGCTCCATCTGCACGCAGGGCACGGTGAAGGCCGGCGGGAAGTTGGCGTAGGTCAGCTTGACGGATTCCGGTTTGGCCGGTGCGGTCTCAGCCGGAGTCGCGGCCTTCTGCTCGGATGTCTGGTCGGCCTTCTGGTCGCCCGAGCCGCCGCATCCGGCGAGCAGCAGCGCGCCGAGCAGCGTGACGAAAAGAAAAATGCGTTTCATGTCCCTCCCCTTGTGATGTAAAAAAAGGCCCGACGGAGAACCGCCGGGCCATGTCGAGCTATTGCAGGTTGAGATCGTAGGCGAAGAGCACGGTCTTTCGATACTCCAACTGGATCGCGCCGGGATAGGTGTTCACGAGCACGAGCAGCTCGGGCTGGCCGTCGTTGTCGAAGTCGGCGATGTCGTAGCCCACCACGGTTCCCTTGATGCGCCGGGTCTTCCAGGAGAGGTTCATGCCCGTGCCGTCCCAGAACAGCGCGTGGATCTCGCCCTGGGTGAAGGTCCGGAAGCGCTTGAAGACCTGGGCCGCCACGGTGATGTCCTTGTTCATCATCAGCTCATACTTGTCCGAGCCGGTCATCATGTTCGTGACGAGCATGGGCAGCGGAACGTAGTAATACTGCTGTTCCATGACATCGCGTCGGGAGCCGAGGCCCGCGACCACGGCCATGGGCAGTTCCAGGGGAATGGCCGAGTTGTTGTAGGTCTCCTGGGAGACCGTGTCGGGCTTGAGCTCCTGCGTAAAAACGGAAATCTGCCCAATCTTGTTGAGCATGATCACCTTGTAGCCGTTTTCTTCGGGCAGGTACGTGAAGTTGTAGATGTTGCCGAAGGGTGGCATGGCGATCTTCTTGCCGTCCACGACCGACTTGCCGGAGACGTAGACTTCGCGCACGTCAGAGGAATCCATCAGCAGCTGGTGTCCCTTGGGCTGGCCGATGAGCGTGGGCGTGTAGGTCGGGGGCATGCGGACCACGTTCAGGAACAGGCGGATGTTGTCCACGATCGGGCTGAAGGCCGAGCCGTTGAACCGGTAAATGTACGAAAGCGGAGCCTCGTCGCGATAGGTGGAAACCACCAGTTCGCTCGCGCCGTCCTTGTCCAGGTCGATGGCCTGGATTGAGATCAGGTCCGCTTTGGGCGCGAAGGTGACTTCGCCCAGGGGCATGAGCCGCTCCTGTTCGAAGCGGTAGGCCTCCAGGGAATGGTCCTTGAGCAGGAAGATTTCGTTTTTGCCGTTGCCCGTGGCGTCGCAGACGATCATGCCCCGGGAGGCGAACCGCAGGCCCTGGCTCTGCCAGCGGCCCGTGTTCTGAGCGCCGCCCTCATAGCGGAACTGCGGGTTCACGGCAGCCGCCGTGTACTGGTCGGCGTCCACGGCCTGGGCGCTGAGGAACGAGGGGTTGGCATTGGCGGCGTTGGCGCTCTTCTGCGCGGCCTCGGTTTGCTGCTGAGTGTTGAAGAGATCGTTGGTCATTTCGGTGGCCATGCGGTCCAGTTCCATGGTCACTTCGTCCAGCGGGACCTCGGCGCTTTTGACCATGGGATCGCCGGTCAGGCTCTGGAGGGTCACTTCCAGGGAAACCGTGTCCCCGGCGATACCGATGCTGCCCCAGACCAGATAATCGGTTCCCGCGCCGGAAAGCATGCCGCGGGCTGCGCTGGCATTGACCGGCGCTGTCCGGCCCAGGGAAAGGGCCGTGGCGTCCGCGGCGGGTTCCAGCGTTCCGGGCACGGTCAGTTTGCGCTGGATGCGCGAACTCGCGCCTTTGCCGTAATGCTGGTATTTTTCAGGCCCCATATAGTTGAAGGGGAAAACCACAAAGGTCTTCACCTGGGCCACGGCCAGACCAGGGAGCAAGGCCCAGGTCAGCAGCAGGCAGGCCAAAGTTTGCAGGGCGATAAGCCTTCTGGATCGCATTCGATTCCTCCGGTAGCATCGCGCATGGCGCGTGTTCAACGTGGGCGCGCTCCTGGAGCGCGGTCGAGCTCTCTTACCAAGATGTGGGCCGGGTTGCAAAACATACATGATGCGGACCGTAACGGCATTCCGGTTGCTCATTCCGGGAAAACGCACTATGCGGGCCGCATAAGGCTGAATGCGGGTACGTTTTCATACGCCCAGGAAAGGGAAATAACAAGGTTCTGCAATGGTCAACGGACACCGTCGAAATTTCCGTCTCGTCTGCGACGAGAAGCATGCCGCTGCGGTGGAGGCACTGCTCTCGGCCCAGGGTTTCTGCTTTGAGCCGGAATCCTTCGCTCCCCTGGCGCGCGTGTTGACCCACGAACCTTCGCCCCTGGGCACGAGTGCGGCAGCGCGCTTTGGGCGTATCTACATTCAGGACCGCTCGTCCATGCTCCCGGCGCTGTCCCTGGCTCCGCCTCGGGGTTCGAGCGTGTTGGACATGTGCGCGGCTCCGGGCAGTAAGACCGGACTGCTGGCGCGGCTTGTGGGTCCGCAGGGCTTTGTGCTCGGCTGCGAGCCCTCCACCGCGCGCATGGCCACCCTGCGGGCCACCCTGCGCCGGGCCGGAGCGGTCCAGACCGCGACCCTGCATGCGGCGTCCGAACGGCTGGAGCTGGGCGGCCCGGCCTTGGACTACGTCCTGCTCGATCCGCCGTGCAGCGGCTGGGGCACGGAGGACAAGAATCCGCACGCCCGCAGCCTCTGGTCCGGGGAAAAAACCGAGCCGCTGATCAGGCTGCAACGGGCTCTGCTGGAGCGTGCCGCGGCCTTGCTTCGGCCCGGCGGCAGGCTGGTCTATTCCACCTGCACCACCAATGAGGCCGAGAACGAGGCCCAGGTGCTTTGGGCGCTGGAAAATTTGGGGCTGGAG
>JBFWMD010000111.1:0-9303 GCA_050251775.1 Desulfovibrio sp. | reverse complement strand
AAAGGGGGGCCAGGGGGAAACCCCATTTTTCAAAATGGGGTTTCCCCCTGGTCGCCGAAGGCCAAAAAAAAGGCGTCCCTGAAATCAGGGGCGCCATTTCAAGTAATCTTATATTCCTGTTAGTTGAGCAGGTCGGATCGAACCAGTTCGATGCCGCCCTGGGTGTTGGCGCGTTCGAACAGGGAGTTGGTCATGGCCTGGTACAGCTCGCGTCGATAGATTTCCATGGCGGCCTGCGCCCAGCCCTGTTTCTGCTGCTGCCAGAGTTCTTCGGAGGCGGGCAGGGTTTCCTTGAGCCGGGCGACCACGTAGCCGAAAGCCGAGGAGTAGGGCGTGGGCAGCCACTGCCCGGTCTGGACGGAGAAGGCGTCGCTGGAGAGCTTCGGATCGACCTGAAGCCCGGGAATTTGTCCGGAGCGGACAAAGGGTTCGGAGTCATGGAGGCGAGCGGCGTACTTGGCCAGTGCGTCGCCCTCGCCCTTGGTGCTCTGCACGAGGATTTCCTGGGCTTTTTCCAGGGCGAGTTCCTGTGCCTTGGAGCGGCGGATATCCACGTCGATCTGCTGGCGGACCTGTTCCAGGGGCATGACAGTTTCGGGGAGGTCATCGATCTTGCTGGCAACGAGATAGCCGCCGTTGCCGATTTTCAGGGGGGTCATGGTGGTGTTGCCATCCATGAGGGTCATCAGCGTGTCGGCTGCTTCGGCATTGAGTCCGAATTCCTCCACCAGCTGCTGTCGGGTCATGGGCCCGGTTTCCTTGACCGCAAGTTCCAGATTTTCGGCGATCTGCGGCAGTTTAACGCCCTGGTTCATCTGCGAGATGGTTTCATCGAGCTTGTCGCCGAGGATTTTGGAGGCCTTTTCCTGAGCCAGGCGTTCGACGATCACGGGCTTGGCCTCTTCCAGGGTCATGGGCCGGGGAGTTTCGGTATCCACGAGTTGGACAATATTCAGGCCCGCCTGGGTGATGATCGGGCGGCTGACAGCGTTGTTGTCAAGCCCGGACAGGGCTTGGGCCAGTTCCTCGGGCATTTCGGCGGGAGCCATCCAGATGGGTTCGCCGGGTGCGATGTCGCCGGGAAGGGCAAAGCGTTTGGCCAGACTGGCAAAGTCTTCGCCCTGGGCCAGGCGTTTCTGGATCTCGCCCATCTTCTTCTGGATGACGCCCACGTCTTCCTGGGTGGGGGTCTCGCCCACGGGCAGGAGGATATGCCGGAACTGGAAGCGCTTCTGGGTCACGAGCGTGGCGCCCGCAGCGTTAAAATAGTCCTGGATTTCCTGATCTGAGACTTCCTGTCCCGGAGCAAGGGCAGCGGGTGTGAAGGCCACGTATTCGAAGTTGGCCTTGGCCGGCTCGGTGAACAGGGCCTTGTTCTTTTCGTAGTATTCCTTGGCCTCGTCGTCGTGGGAGACGGTCAGCGCGTAGAAGTCGCCGGGTTTGATCACGGTGTATTCCACTACGGCCTGTTCGTTCTGCCAAAGGAAGAGGGAACGGATTTCGGATTCACCGGGCTGTGCGGGCAGTGCGGCAAAGCGGGTGAACTTGCCGATAAGCAGGTTCAGGCGTTCTCTTTCTTCAAAGCGTTCGGGCTTGCCGCCCACGGAGGCGGTGTAGCGGTCCATGTCAAAGGAACCGTTGGTCCGGAACTGGGGATTGGCATTGATAGCCCGGACCAGTTCCGCGTCGGAGACGGTGATGCCGCTTTTTTGGGCGACCTGTTCCATGAGCAGGGCGTTGACCATCTGGAAGAGCACGGAGCGTTTGGCGTCCGGCTCCTGGTTGGCCGTGCGCGGCAGCTGGCGCTGGAAATCGTCAACGGCGATGGGATCGCCGTTGACATAGGCGATCACGGTATCGTTATTGCTTTGCGGCGAACCGAACGTAAAGATAAAAGCGAGAATAATGATGCCGAAGAGTATCTTGATGCCCCAGCTCTGGGCATTTTGACGCATTATGTCGAGCATGGGTGAGAACCTCGGTGAGTGTTTTTCGTTGCCCTGCTACACCTTGCTGGTGGCGCGAACATAGTTGAGAAGGCCGCCTGCCTTGATAATATCCAGTTCCTTTTCCGTCAAATCATTTGTCACTTCAACCGGCTCGGCCCCCTGGACAGCCAGTTCGGACACGCCGCCGGCGGTAATGGCGGTGGTCTCGATGGCAATGGAGGTGCTTTGGTCCAGGCGGTCGTAATCGGCGGGATTCACGAGCAGCAGGGGCAGGATGCCGAAGTTGACCAGGTTGGCGCGGTGGATGCGCGCCAGGGACTTGACGATCACAGCGCGCACGCCAAGGTGGCGCGGGCCGAGAGCGGCGTGTTCACGGCTGGAGCCCTGGCCGTAGTTTTCGCCGCCGAGGATGAAGCCGGCGCCGGCCTCGCGCATGCGGGCGACAAAGCCTTCGTCCACACGGCTGAAGATGTATTCGCTGATGGCCGGGATGTTGGAACGCAGCGCAGTGATTTGCGCGCCTGCGGGCAGAATGTGGTCCGTGGTGATGTCGTCGCCGACCTTGAGCTTGATTTCCGCGCACAGGGTCTCGGGCAGCGGCTCGAAGCGCTCCAGGGCAACGATGTTCGGGCCGCGCACGATGTCCACGTCCGCGCCGTTGTCCGGCGGGAAGAGGAAGAGATGGCGGATGCTTGGCGCGCTGGCGGGAAGTTCGACCCGCTCCGGGGCCGGACCCCACTCCGCCGGGTCGGTGAACTTTCCGGCCAGGGCCAGGTTCACGGCGGTCTGGGCGCTGGCGAGGTAGACCTGGGCGTCCTTGGTTCCCGAGCGGCCTTCGAAGTTGCGGTTGAAGGTCCGCACGCTCACGCCCGCACTGACCGGGGAGCCGCCCATGCCGATACAGGGGCCGCAGGAACATTCGAGCAGCCGCGCGCCCGCGTCGAGCAGCGGTTCCACGAGTCCTTCGGCCGCGAGCATCTTGAGCACCTGCTTGGAGCCGGGGGAAATGAGCAGATCGGTTCCGGGCGGAAGTTGCCGACCGGCCAGCACCTGGGCCGTGGTCTTCATGTCCGCGTAGGAGGAGTTGGTGCAGGAGCCTATGGCCACCTGGCTCACGGGCAATCCGGCCAGTTCGCGCACCGGGACCACGCGGTCCGGCATGTGGGGCTGGGCCACCAGGGGTTCCAGAGCGGAGAGATCAATCTCAATGGTTTCGTCGTATTCGGCGTCCGCGTCCGCCAGCAGTTCGGTCCATTCCTCTTCGCGGCCCATGAGCTTGAAGAACTCGCGGGTGCGCTCGTCCGAGGGGAAGATGGAAGTGGTGGCGCCCAGTTCCGCGCCCATGTTCGTGATGGTGGCGCGTTCGGGCACGGTCAGGGTGGCTACGCCCGGACCGGAGAATTCAAAGACTTTGCCCACGCCGCCCTTGACCGTGAGTCGGCGGAGCAGTTCTAGGATCACGTCCTTGCCAGCGGCCCAGCCGGTGAGCTGGCCAGTGAGCAGCACGCGGACCACCTTGGGCATGGAGATGAAATAAGGTTCTCCGGCCATGCCCAGGGCCACGGAGAGGCCGCCGGCCCCCATGGCCAGGCTGCCCACGCCGCCCGCTGTGGGGGTGTGGGAGTCGGAGCCGATCAGGGTTTTGCCGGGGCGCGCGAAATTCTCCAGGTGCAGTTGGTGGCAGATGCCGGTTCCGGCCGGGGAAAAGACCACGCCGTAGTGCGCGGCCACGGTGCGCAGGTAGCGGTGGTCGTCCGGATTGCGGAAGCCCATCTGGAGCGTGTTGTGGTCCACATAGCTCACGGAAAGTTCAGTGCGCACGCGATTCAGGCCAATGGCCTCGAACTGGAGATAGGCCATGGTTCCGGTGGCGTCCTGGGTCAGCGTCTGGTCGATGCGCAGACCGATTTCGCTGCCGGGGGTCATTTCGCCGCTGAGCAGATGAGCGCCGATGATTTTTTGCGTGATGTTCTGGCCCATGTCAGTCCTCGGGAGTCCCTGGTCGGGGTTTGGGCGGTTCAGGGCTTGACCGCCACGATGCAACAATCCACTTCCCGCTGCCGCTCGGGAGCCCAGTGGCGGAAGTCGGGGTGCAGTTCCGCAAGCTCCTGCTCCGGAGCGTCATAGTGGTGCAAAACGCGGTATTCCGCCAGCCGGAAACCGCGTTGTTCAAAGAGCTCGCGCCACTGAAACGGAGCGAGCCTGTTTTGATGAAATTTGGAATTATTGATCTCCGCCCATTCCTCCGGAGAGTGCTTCCGGTAGGAAATGGGGGAATATCCGTCCACCACGCCAAAGGAGCGGTGGTCGCGGGTGATGATGGTCAGCACGGCTGCGCCGCCGGACCGCAGAACGCGCCAGAGCTCTTCGACAGCGCGCTGCGGGGAACGCACGTGCTCCAGCACGGCAAAGGAACAGGCCAGGGCCACGGAGGCGTCTGAAAGCGGAAGAGCGGAAAAGCGGAAAGGAGAGCGCAGCTCTATCCGCTGGGCATCCAGCCGACATTGCCCCTGGTGGTTTTGAAACAGTGCGTCCCAGCGGCCCGCAACCACGTTCTGATCATGTTCGAATTCCGTTGCCAGCGTGAGCGTTTCGGTCCGGGCGCGCAGATAGGCTGGAAGAGAAACCGTCACGTCAGGCCACTGCATGCTGAAGTCGTAGGCATCCACGGAAACGCAGCCTGTGGGGCCGTGTGGTCCCAAAAGGGAAAGCAGGCCGCATTCCAGTCCGAGGAATCCGCCCGGCCCCACGTGCAGCAGCCATCCCTGGGCGGACAGGCCCTGCCTGCGGAGGCAATGCAGCAGCAGGCGCAGGTTTCCTGTGGACCTTGCGGCGGGGAAAGTGCCCACCAGTTCGAAATTGCGGCCGCGTCGCAAGCCCTGGGCCGCGAGTTGTTGCGATACGGCCTCACGGCCGGAAACCGTGGTCACAAGCACAAAGCAGGGAGCCAGAGAGGGCAATGCAGCGGGAGAAAGCACGGGGATGTTGAGAAAATATTTGCCGTGCAGCGTGGGGTCGTTGTCGAGCACGGCGAGAATACGCGGGGAAAGGCCCTGCTCCTGGAAATATCGCAGCAGTTCGCGGGAGCCGTTGCCCGCCCCGAACAGCACGATGGGCTGGCGCTGTTCGAGGCGCGGCAGGGCTTGAATATCGATCCATTCGTAGGGCACGTCGTTGACCACGGAATCCGAATCGCCTTAGAGCACAAAGCCTTTCGGGGTGTCGCCCATGGGCACGGCGTCTTCGGCATAGCCCAGTTGCAGGCGCATGATTTTTTTGCGCACGAATTCCGCTTCCACGTTCAGGCGCAGTTGGTCGTGCTGCAATGCAAAAATTTCGCGCGCAAAGGAGATGCGCTTTTTTGCATCTTCCTTGGCACGATATTTCTTTTCCTCGACGGCCTTGGCCGCCTTGGCCCTCAGGATGGTCTCCAGCTCGACATTCAGTTCGGCGATGCGTTCATCGACCGATCTTGATTCTGCGCCGTTTGGGTGCGTCATTCTCAGGTTCCTGGGCTTTGGGTTTCATGCGCCCGGAAGGCAGCGTGTTGAACAGGTTCCAGAATTGGGGCCAGAGCGCGGTGAGCATGCCGGGATTCTCCAGGGCGATGCCGGGGCGCAGGAAGGAAACCAGCGCGGCCGCGATGCAGAAGTAGGGCGAAGGACTGGCCCAGGATCCCTCCCAGCGCAGGTCCGACGGGGAGATGCGCAGACCGTCCTCCTGGGTGGCGTAGCTCGCGCCGAGGTGGTCCAGGAACTGCACGGCATCGTCCAGGTCTGCGTTCAGGGGCGCATGCACCAACAATTCGCGCCGCGACCGCAGGGCCAGGGCCACACCAAGCGGCAGCAGTTCCGGAGCATCGCCCAGTTGGATGTCCTTGTCCGGGACCTTCAGGGCCGAGCAGATCAGCCGGTGGCCATCGAGCTGGATGTCCGCGCCCAGTTCGCCGAGGGCCGCAAGCACAGGGTGGGCCGCGTCCGCAGGGGTGAACCCGTCAAGAATGATTCTGCCGTCCGCAAACACAGGCAGGGCCAGCAGATGGGCGGCCAGAACCGGGTCGGGCGGCAGGACCGGAGACTCGGGAAACACCGGCTTGCCGGGAGCCACGCGGCACACGGCGTCTTCCAGCGCAGCGTCGATACCCGCGTTTTGCAGAACCTCCACCACCTCTACCAGGGCCTGGCGCAAAGCCGGACACGCGGAGAAGTCCAGCACAAGGCCCTGCGGATAGGACCAGGCGGCCAGAGCCAGACCAACGGCCAGTTCCGGGGACGCGGAAGCGGGCAGGGAAACGCGGGCGGCCATGTCGCCGCCGCATTCCAGCCGCGCGGGCAGACCGTCGCCGTGGGGGTTCAGGGGCACAAGCCGCGCTCCCAGCCGGGGCAGAACGTTGTTCACGACGGAAAGGTCCAGAAGCTTGAGTCCGGAACCGCCGGAAAACTTCATGCGGCCTGCTCCGCCCAGGGCCATGCCGAGCAGCAGGTGGAAGTTGAGGGGGTCGTCCCCGGCGAAGATGAGTTTGTCTTCGAAGAGCAGTCCTTCGGAGGCCTGGGTTTCGGCGCGGTCGTCGCCAATCCAGGAAACGCTGCCCCCGGCCTGGTTCAGACTCTTGACCAGCTCGATGAAAGGATCATTGAGAATGATGGAGTCCAGGGCAAGCGGTCTGCCGCAGGCCGTGGCCAGCACCATCCAAAGCCGGGTGCGGCGCAGGCAGCGGGGCGCGGTCATCTCCACGGCCACGGGCGTGCGCTGGGGCGCGAGCATATAGGCATCCGCGCGTCGGCGGCCCTTGGCGTCGTCCTGGCCGAAAAGGTTCACGATGTTGAAAAGCTGGCGGAGCAGGCGAGGAGGAAGATCTCCGGAACGTCCGGCGTTTTCCCACTCGGCCCAGAGGGACTTTTCCAGCGCGGTGTCGATGCGCTGCTTGCCCTGGGACCGACGCCAGGTGGATTCCTTGCCGAGCAGACGGCTGCGGCGAACGAGAAGCTTGAGAATCCGGGTGTCCACATCCAGAAGTTCGTCGAGACGCTCTTTGCGGATGTCCTGGCCGGCGGGGTTGTTCTTTCCATATTCGGTTGTCATAAGGCTCCCTGGGGGATTGAAATAAGAGGGGCCTTTCTAGCCTGAAAAGTCGCGATCTTCAAGCACTTCGAGGGGCATCCGCAGCGGGCCGGAATACATATACAATATGAAAGGCGAGTGGGCGTCCGGCAGGAAAAAAGGGGGAGAGGCCGTGGCCTCTCCCCCCGAATCGATGCATTGTAAGCGGTGCTTACTTCATGTCGGCGCCGGAGGCGGCTTTCTGCATCTTGACTTCGACCTTCTCGGTCAGGCCGGAGTAGTACTCGCGAAGGATGTCGAGGACTTCGTCGCGACCAAAGTGGTCCACGACCTCGGCGCCCTCGGACAGAGCCTTGCGCAGCTTGGTGCCGGAGAGGATGACGCGGTCTTCCTTGGTGTGCGGGCAGGTGCGCATGGAGGCCATGCCGTCGCACTTGTAGCAGTAGAAGGTCCAGTCAATCTTCATGGGCTTGGTGATCAGGGCCTTGCCGGGTTCGGGGCAGGCTTCGGTGGCGTAGGGGATACGGTCGAAGATTTCCTGAGCCTCGAACAGGCCGTAGAAGTCGCCGACGCCGGCGTGGTCACGACCGATGAGCATGTTGTTGATGCCGTAGTTCTGACGGAAGGTGGCGTGCAGCAGAGCTTCGCGCGGGCCGGCGTAACGCATGTCCAGGGGGTAACCAGCGTTGATGACATTGGCGGGCACGAAGTACTTGTCGATCAGGGTCTGGATGCACTTGATGCGCACGGAACCCGGGATGTCGCCGGGCTTCAGGTTGCCGATCAGGGAGTGGATCACGACGCCGTCGCAGACTTCCACAGCGATCTTGGCCAGGAACTCGTGGGAACGGTGCATGGGGTTGCGCAGCTGGAGAGCGGCGACGTTGGACCAGCCGCGTTTTTCCATCTCGGCGCGGATCTGGGCCGGGGTCTGGTACACGCCGGGGTAGCGGGTGGAGTAGTCACCCTCGGAGAGGACCTTGACCGGGCCGGCCAGGTTGAACTTGCCCTGGGCCATGACCATCTGGACGCCCGGGTGATCCTTGAGAGCGACTTCCATGAACTTGCCGCCGGTGGAATCTTCGCCCTGGCCCTTGTAGACCAGCTCGGATTCCCACAGCTTGTCGGCTTCGGTCATCTCGTACTTTTCAGTGATCTGCATGGTGGCGTAGGTCACGCCGTCCGGGGCGACCAGGGCGACTTCGTCACCGACCTTTACGGCCTCGTCATCGGTGTCCAGGGTGACGGGGACGGGCCAGAACGTGCCGTCGGCCATCAGGAACTTCTCACACACGCCCTTCCAGTCGGCCTTGGTCATGAAGCCGCTCAGCGGAGAGAAGCCGCCGATGCCCATCATGATCAGGTCGCCTTTGGCGCGGTTGGAGATCTGGATTTTCTTCAGGCCTTCGGCCTTCTTCTGTTCAGCAGCAAGAGCAGCGCCTTCCAGCAGGCAGCAGACGAGGCCTTTGCCTCCATGAGGGGGTACCAGTTTGGACATGTGATCCTCCATATAAGTGGTGTTAGCCATTCACCTTAGCCAGGGCAATACGCGGCAGAAACTCCATGCTCCTGCCGCTGCGAATATGCTCTACGATCAAACGTGAAATGGTTATGTCCCGATTGTGAATCTTGTGTCAAGGGCAAAATTTCTCAAGGGTGACGCGAGTTGCAAACGCCTGGCACGGAATTTTAGTTCAAGAGATGGTCAAGATGTTTTCTAGAGAGAAAATCAAAAATGTGCCGCAAATTATATGTGCAATTTTAGAGCGTTGAAAAGTATTTTTCACGGCTCGACCTTGAGAAAAAAAACACTTGCAAGCCCTGTGGGCTTGAAATATGGATGTGCAGGTTGGAGGTGGATTCGGCTCGGTTGCCCAGTGCCGATGTCTTTGAGAAGGCTGGAATCTTCAGTTCCATCCTAGCTTGTTCAAAAATTCACTTTCATCTTGACACCTCTTGCCGGGCTTGTTATCTCCGCATTTCATAGCCTTGGCAATAGGCGAATAATATACATTGGTTGAAGGTTTTGTCGGTAGATGTGTAAGTTACTTTAACACCTTAGGAGGATATGCTATGCCGACCTTTGTCAACCCGGAAAAATGTGACGGCTGCAAGGGTGGCGAAAAGACCGCTTGCATGTACATTTGCCCGAACGACCTCATGATTCTGGATCCGGCCGAAATGAAGGCCTACAACCAGGAGCCTGATGCTTGTTGGGAATGTTACAGCTGCGTCAAGATTTGCCCCCAGGGTGCCATCGAGGCCCGTCCCTACGGCGACTTTGCGCCTCTCG
>JBFWMD010000110.1:0-9449 GCA_050251775.1 Desulfovibrio sp. | reverse complement strand
GGGTTCATATCCCGTTTCCCGCTCCACTCTTTGACAGTTTCGGCGGCATAGCCTAGTGGTAAGGCTGAGGTCTGCATTTCCGACATTCTCCGGTTGAACTCCGGATGCCGCCTCCATATTTCGAGCGGGAATAACTCAGTGGTAGAGTGCAACCTTGCCAAGGTTGAAGTCGCGGGTTCAAATCCCGTTTCCCGCTCCAGCTCTTTCTTCATTCGGACCCAGAGGTTCAACGCCCTTTTTTTCGTACCATGTGCGGGAATAACTCAGTGGTAGAGTGCAACCTTGCCAAGGTTGAAGTCGCGGGTTCAAATCCCGTTTCCCGCTCCATGTTTCAGGCCGGCTTTTGAGTCGGCCTTTTTTGTGCCCGTTGCGCTGTTTTCGCATCCGCATGGCAGAACCTGCCTGCCCCGGAATCGGGAGCGCCGCCAGAAAGGAGCGCAGCAAAAAGGCCCCGCCGAAGCGGGGCCTTTGCTCTTTTCGGGGGGCTAGTCGATCCAGTCCGCCTGAATGGCGTTGCGATCCGGAATCATGTGATACCGGAACTTCGTGTATCCGAGCATGAGCGCCCCGTAGATGCGATTTCCCTGGGGAATATTCAGGAGCTTGTCGATCTGGTCCGTGTATTCCACGGCGTTCATCAGAAATCCGGCCCAGCAGGCGCCGACGCCCTTGGAGTGCCCGGCCAGTTCGAAGTAGGTGCAGGCAATGGAACAGTCCGCAGCAGGGCTTTCGCCATCCACGGGCGCGTGGGCCACTGCCAGATGCGGAGCGTGCCGCAGCACTTTGTCGTCGTGGTTTTCGCGCCAAGCCCGGATCACGCCGGGGAAGAGCCTCATTTTTTCCATCCAGTCCACCACGCAGTCGGTGAGTTGCTCGATGGTCTCCGGGCGGTTGACGATGACCCAGCGCACGGGCTGGGCGTTGTGGGCCGAGGGGGCGTAGCGGGCCACGTCGAGCATCCATTGGAGGTCCTCGCGTGAAACCGGCTTTTTCTTGAAGGTCCGTATGGAGCGGCGCGACTTGAGAAACTGGGCAACCTGTTCCGGCGTGGGTTGCAGCGCGTGGTCGATGGGTGTGCAGTTCTCCAGGCGCAGCATTTTCAGGTCCAGGGCCTGGGCCGGGCAGACCGAGACGCAGTGCCCGCAGGCGATGCAGTGCTTTTTGGCCGCGCGTCGCAGTCGCGGATATCCGTCGTCCCCGTAGTAGATCAGGTCGAACGGACATTCCAGCTCACAGATGCAGTCGCGGTTGCATTTTTCCCGGTCCACCAGGATCAGGTCTTCAGCGTGTTTGACCATATTCATCTCCTCGCTTCTGCCGAGGTTGTATCAAGGCCCCTTCCGGGCGTCCACGAAAAGCTTTTCGCCATCCGGCTGTGTGGCAAGTCTTATAACCTACAGGAATAGAACAAGATTGATTAAATATTGACATTAGGGGGAACGGGAAGGGCGTCCCGGCACAGCCCCTGCACTGGAAGGGGAGACTGCAAAAAATGCCCGCCGCCTGGAGCGGCCATTGGAGGAATCGCCATGAGCAAGGCCGCCGCTCCTTGTCAAAACTCTCCCGAAGAGGCTTTCGGCCTGACAGGTCCGGCCCCGCGCTGGCTGGATCAGGCTCCGTTGGTGGACGATCTCCGTTTGCTCGGCGATCCGGCCGTGCCCCTTTCCACCCAGGCCCTGATGAATGTCGCGGCGAAATATTTCTTCGCCTTTGTCCATCCCGGTGCCCAGGCCAATCCTGTGCCGCCCTCGGAAGTCGGTGCGCTGCTCGGTCTGTTTGCGCGTTGCCACAGTCTCAACGAGCCTGGCGACGATATCGAAATCATGAATTTTTTGCGCCGATTCGCACCGGCGCTTTCCCTGGCCGGGGATCCGGAAACCGCCGCACGGATGCTCCAGGCCCTGCTCGGCCAGCGCGTTCCGGAAACCGGGCGTTTTTTGGGACTTGATCTCTACACGGGGTCGGGCCTGCTGGTACTGGGGCAGTACCTCCTGGCCCGCCGGGCCGGGATCGGGGCCGTCGAGGTCTGGGGCCTGGAAGAAGACGGGGAAATCGCTGAGCGGGCAGGCGCACTCCTGCGCAATCTGGGCGCGGGCAATGCCGCGTACGCCAGTCCGTCGCGGGTTGCCTCCTATGAGTTGGTGGGGGGGCGGAATCTGGCCCTGGTCACGGCGGCGGGCACGGCGGGCACTTGCGCCGATCTCTGCGACGAACGCTTTTTCGGCGCCTACGCAGCACTCTTCGAGGCCTGCGGTCCGGCCCTGGACCGGGCGGAATTCTTCCCCGAGGGACTGATCGTCTACAGCCGGGAGACCAACGCTTCCCTGATCCTCAGCCATGAGACCGGCTTCCAGCGGCCTGCGGAGTTCGAAGGAGCGGTCCTGCATCCCCAGGCCTGGATTGTGAACGGCGAAGTTCTGCCCTTGCACCGGCTTTCGCGGGGGCAGCGCAGCGCAGGCGACTGAGAGCGACGCAGGGACCTCAGCCCCAGAGAGCGATGATCGCGGCCCCCGCTGTCATCAGCGCGGCCCCGGTGAGCCGGAAGCGTATCCCCGTCTCCTTGAACCAGATCCAGCCCAATCCCACGGAAAACAGGCCGTTGAGCCGTTTTATGGCCATCATGTAGGCTGTCTTGGTCATGGACAGGGCGAGTTGGTGGCATGCGATGTGTCCGCAGAGCAGCAGCGCGGCCACGACTCCGTCACGTGGACGGGAGAGCAGTTTGCGCAGGCGGATACGTTTCATGGCCGTCAGCCCCGTGAGCAACAGGCATCCGAAACAAAAGAAGAACAGGCAGGCGAAGAAAAGCGGCGAGGAAAGCAGGATCAGTTTCTTGCCGATGACCGAGGTCAGGGAGAAAACCAGGGCCGCGCCGAGCATATAGAGCGGTCCGCGTTCTCGGACCAGACGCCGGAGCGGAGCGAGGATCGGGTCGTCTGCCCGTTCCCGCCCGAGCACAAAGCCTCCGGCAGTGATGGCCGCGACACCGGCGATGCCGGGCAGATTGAGCTGCTCGCCGAGCAGCAGCCAGCCCGTCAGAATAACAAACACGGGCGTGAAGGCGAGAAAGGGCATGGTCAGGGAAAGCGGCGAAAGATGGATCGCCCGGATTTGAAGCAGGAATCCCGCACCGTTCAGCGGGAGGAGCAGCGCCAGCCAGAGCCAGAATTCCAGGCCAAGGGCAGGCCTGGGCAGCAGCAGACAGCCCAGCCCCAGCAGCGGCAGGGCATAGGGGAAAGGGAACGCCGCCATTTCCAGAAAGCCGAGGTCGGAAAAACGCTTTTTCAGCCAGGCCGCTTCCGTGGCTGAAAAAATTGCCGTGAGCAGCGCGAGGCTGAACCAGAGCAAGGCTATTCCATGAGGGTGCGCGCAAAGGTCTTGCCGCCCCGGTGGAAGACGAAATCCGAGACTTGGCCCGAGGCCTTGAGCCGGACCGTCAGGGCAAAAGGCGAGCGTCCGTTCTCAAAGAGCTTGCGCAGCAGCGGCCCCGGCGACTGAAAGCGCAGGTCCCCGAAAACCAGTTCCCGGCCTCCGTCCTCAGTGAGACGTTCCATATAATAGGGATAGGCCGTGAACCAGAAATAGGTTTCCAGGAAGGGGTCGGCCGCTTTCAGGAGCGTGAGCAGTTCGCGGGAGGGCCGTAGATAGGCGAAGTCAGGGGCATCCGTGGCATAGTCGAGCATGTCGATGCTCTCCAGAGCGTAGCGGTCGTCGTTGACGAGAATGGCCTTCCAGAACAGCGGGGAAAGAATATCTGTGGTCACGGTCAGGCATTGGTAGGGGGCGTTTTGCGCGGCCAGGGATTCCGAATAGCGGTTTTCCGCCACGTTGCGCAGTCCGGCGCAGGCCTGGGGATAGAGGAATATCCAGACCAGGGTGATCAGGGCGATGCTCTGTCTTCTGGGTTTCCAGAACGCGGCGATGAGCACCGCGGCGATGGTCAGGCCTGTGTAAACGGGGTCGATGATGAACACGGCGTCGAAGGACAGCCGTGCATGGGACAGGGGTGCGAAGATCTGGGTTCCGTAGCTGGTGGCCAGATCCTGGTAGATGTGCGTGGTCAGCAGGGCGGCGCAGAGTCCGGCCAGGATGCCGAAGCCGGGCCTGCCCGCCGGGCGCGCATAGCACAGGGCGAAGAGCGGCGAGGCCAGTGCCACGAAGAAGACCGAATGGGTGAAACCCCGGTGGTGCAGCAGGTAGAAGGCCGGGTCCGAGGGAAAGAAGAGCACGTCGGCGTCCGGCAGGACCGAGAGCAGCAGGCAGAGCGGGAGCAGCAGCCGGGCCTGGGGCAGCCGGTGGCGCACGGCCTGGAAAATGACAGCGCCAGCGGAAAGATGGGTGACGGGATCCATGCGCGGATTCATACTGGATGGGGCCGAAGCGCACAAGGGGTGTGAGCGAGGTTGACCTGGGAACCCAGGCCGGGTAGCTTGTTTTTTTACGTCAATGATACCGTTGTGCCCGGAAGCGGAGGTGAACGATGCAGCAGAGGTCCGTCGGCGTTTGTCCTGAAGGCTATCCCTTTTTGATCCTGGCGGCCTTCGCCACCGTGATTTTCGCTGTGCTCGGCTGGTGGTTCTTCACCCTGCTGAGTCTGGCCCTGACCGCCTTTGTGGGGCATTTCTTCCGCGACCCGGAACGTGTGCCGCCGGAGGACGCCGAGGCCGTGATCTCTCCCGCCGATGGCCGCGTGGTCAAGATCGCCCGCGAAAAGGATCCGCTCTCCGGTGAGGAGAAGCAGGCCGTCTGCGTGTTCATGAACGTCTTTGACGTGCATGTGAACCGCATGCCGGTTTCCGGGAAAATCGAGACCATCCGCTACATTCCCGGCAAATTCTTCAACGCCTCCCTGGACAAGGCCAGCACGGACAACGAGCGCAACATTCTGGAAATCGTGGGCAAGGGCAACCAGCGCTTTACCGTGGTCCAGATCGCGGGCCTCATTGCCCGGCGCATTGTCTGCTGGTCCGAAAAGGGCGACAAGCTCAAACGCGGCGACCGGTTCGGCATGATCCGCTTCGGCTCCCGGGTCGATCTCTACCTGCCGGATGGCTTCGAACTGGAAGTCTCTGTGGGGGACCGCGTGTTTGCCGGAGAAACCAGCCTTGCCAAGCGCAAGGCGTCCTAGGAGTTCTGAAATATGGCTGTTCGCAAACGACTGCCGCGCAGCAAGGCCGTCTACATCCTGCCCAACCTCTTGACCACGGCCAGCCTTTTCCTGGGCTTCATGGGCATGGTCTGGGCCATTCGCGGCGACTTCGAGTCCTGCGCGCTGGCGATTCTGGGCAGCGCGGTGTTCGACGCCCTGGACGGCAGGGTGGCGCGCATGACCAATACCACCAGCGAGTTTGGCGTCCAGTACGATTCCCTGGCCGACCTCGTGGCCTTTGGCGTCTCTCCGGCGATTCTGGTTTACATGTGGCAGCTTTCCCAGTTCGGTCGCCTGGGCCTGATGGCCTCGTTCCTGCTCGTGGCCTGCGGCGCATTGCGTCTGGCCCGGTTCAACGTTCAGGTCAAGGTCACGGACAAGCGGTTCTTCACGGGCCTGCCCATTCCGGCCGCCGCCTGCACCCTGGCCACTCTGGTGCTCTTCACGCCGTTCCTGCCCCAGACCCTGGCCGAGTCCTCCCTGGCCCCTGCCCTGCTGGTGCTGGTCTACCTGCTCTCCTTCCTGATGGTCAGTACGGTGCGCTTCGCCTCCTTCAAGGAATTGGGCTTTTTCCGTGCCCACTCCTTCAGCACCATGGTCGTGGCCATTCTGCTTTTCGTGCTCGTGGCCACCAAACCCCGGGTGCTCGGTTTCCTGATCTTCCTGGCCTACATCGCCTCGGGCCTCGGCTATACGCTCTTCGTTCTTTCCCGCCGGGGGGCCAAGCTCACCCAGCCGCCGCACGAGGAACCCGAACCGCGCGAAAACGAAAACGGTCGGTAACGTCCGTTGCCGTCTGTGCATATTGTTTGCTTTTGGGCCGGAGCGGTGAACTGCCGTCCGGCCCGTTTTCGTCCGGACCCGCCCCATTGTTTTGTCCATCTTTGGGGTTGACAGCCCGCCGGCTCCGCGACTACCTTGCAGACAAATGAACACGATCCGCTTTCGAGCCGCCACGGCTCAGCTTCTCTCCCTCTCCCTACGTCCCCTATCCCTATAGGGGGGCGTAATCACGCGCGCATCGCGCGTTGCTTCAAACCATAGCTTTTCTCTCCCGAGCCCCCGGAGAGCCGGTATTGTCCCCAGCGCTGGTGTATCCTGTTGCGGGCTTGGCGCTGAACGTTTACCTTTCAAAACCGATGGAGGCAGTCATGACTGACCGCGTATACGTTTTCGACACCACCCTGCGTGACGGCGAACAATCCCCTGGCGCGACCATGAACCTGCAGGAAAAGATCAGCATGGCCCGGCAGTTGGAAACCCTGGGCGTGGACATCATCGAGGCCGGCTTCCCCATTGCCAGCCAGGGCGACTTCGAGGCCGTGCGCGAGATTTCCCGCGCCGTGGGGGACGGGGTCCAGGTGGCCGGCCTGTGCCGCGCCGTGACCAAAGACATTGACCGCGCCTGGGAAGCCATCAAGGACGCCAGGAATCCGCGCATTCACACCTTTCTGGCCACCAGCGACATCCATATGAAATACAAGCTCCAGCGCACGCCGGAGCAGGTCCTGGAAATGGCCGAGGCAGCGGTTCGCCACGCCGCCACCCTGACCTCCAACGTGGAATTCTCCGCCGAGGACGCCTCTCGTTCCGACTGGGCCTTCCTGGCCAAGGTCTGCGAGCGCGCCATCGATTGTGGCGCCACCACCGTGAACATCCCGGATACTGTGGGCTACATCCAGCCTTTCGAATTCCACGATCTGATCAAGTACCTCATCGAGACCGTGCCCAACAGCCACAAGGCCATCTTCTCCGTGCATTGCCACAATGACCTGGGGCTGGCCGTGGCCAACACCCTGGCCGCCATCCGCGCCGGAGCGCGGCAGGTGGAATGCACCATCTCGGGCATCGGCGAACGCGCGGGCAACGCGGCGCTGGAAGAAGTCATCATGGCTTTGAACACCCGCAAAGAGGCCTACGAGGTGAAAACCGGCGTGGACACCACCCAGCTCTTTCCCTCCTGCCGCCGCCTGGCCCAGATTCTCGGCCAGCCCATCCCGCCGTACAAGGCCGTGGTCGGCCCCAATGCCTTTGCCCATGAATCCGGTGTGCATCAGGACGGCATGCTCAAGAACCGCATGACCTACGAGATCATGACGCCCGAAGCCGTCGGCCGTTCCGGAACGGAAATGGTCATCGGCAAGCACTCCGGCTCCCATGCCATCAAGGCCAAGGTCAAGGAATTGGGCTACGACCTGGACGACGCCCAACTGGCCGTGGTTTTCCAGGCGGTCAAGGATCTGGCGGACAAGAAGGAAAAGATTTACGACGAAGATGTGCAGGCCATGATCATGGAAAAGGTCTTCCGCAAGCGCGACCTCTTCCGTATCAAGGACATGAGCGTGTCCTCCAGTTCCGGCAGCGTGCCCCCCCAGGCCGCAGTGGTCATGGAATTCCTGCGCGACGGCGAGTTTGTGGAGGAGAAGACCAACGTGGTCTTTGGCAAGGGCTGCGTGGACGCGGTCTTCCGCAGCATCTGCGGCGTGGTCAACGTGCATCCCAAACTGGAGCGCTATTCCGTCAACGCCGTGACCGAGGGGACGGATGCCCTGGGCCAGGTCAGTATTCGCATCGAAGAAGACGGCATCCGGGCCGTGGGTCGTGCCGCCGACTCCGATGTCATCCGCGCCTCGGCCATGGCGTTGGTCAATGCCTTGAACCGGCTGGTGAAGATCAAAGAGGAGAACCGATAGATGCCCCAGACGTTAGCAGAAAAGATTTTGCAACGGCATACTGCCGAGGAGGCTGTTGCGGGCCGGATTGTCCGTTGCCGGGTGGACATGGTCCTGGCCAACGACATCACCGCGCCGCTGGCCATCAAGTCCTTCACCGCCATGGGGGCGGAACAGGTCTTTGACAAAGACCGCGTGGCCCTGGTCTGCGACCATTTCACCCCGAACAAGGACATTGATTCCGCCGAGCAGGTCAAGGTCGTGCGCGACTTCGCCATGAAAATGGGCGTGACCCACTACTACGAGGGCGGCAATGTCGGCGTGGAACACGCACTGCTGCCTGAGCTGGGCCTCGTGGGTCCCGGCGACGTGGTGGTCGGCGCGGACAGCCACACCTGCACCTACGGCGGCCTGGGCGCGTTCGCCACAGGCATGGGCTCCACAGACATCGCAGGAGCCATGGCCCTGGGCGAAACATGGTTCAAGGTCCCGCCGAGCATCAAGGTCGAGATCACGGGCAAGGCCGAACCCTATGTCGGCGCCAAGGATTACATGCTCCGGCTCATCGGCGAAATCGGTGTGGCCGGAGCGCTCTACAAGGCGCTCGAATTCAGCGGCACTGCCGTGGAGGCGCTCACCGTGGAAGGCCGTATGACCATGGCCAACATGGCCATTGAGGCGGGCGGCAAGGTCGGGCTCTTCGCCGTGGACGGCAAGACCCTGGAGTACGCCGCCGAAGCCGGGCGCAAGGGAGACGTGGTGCTCTTCCCGGACAAGAACGCCGTCTACGAACGTGTGGTTGAGATCAACGTCAACGACATGTCCCCGCAGATCGCCTGCCCCCACCTGCCGGACAACGTCCGCTCCGTGGACGAGGTCGCGGGTCTGCGCGTGGACCAGTCCGTGATCGGCTCCTGCACCAACGGGCGCATCGAGGACCTGCGCGAGGCCGCCGCCGTGCTGCATGGCAAGAAGGTTGCCAGGCACGTGCGCTGCATCGTGCTGCCCGCAACCCCGAAAATCTGGTCCCAGGCCCTGCGCGAGGGACTCCTGGAAATCTTCATGAACGCGGGCTGCATCGTGGGACCGGCCACCTGCGGTCCCTGTCTGGGCGGCCACATGGGCATCCTCGCGGGCGGGGAACGCGCCATCGCCACCACCAACCGCAACTTCAAGGGCCGCATGGGCAGCCTGGAAAGCGAAGTGTACTTGTCCGGCCCGGCTGTGGCGGCAGCCTCGGCCATCGCCGGAGAAATCGCCCACCCCGCGCACGTCTAGCAGCGGAAGGCGGAGCGAAAAGGCGAAAAGGCGAAAAGGCGAAGAGGAAGAATGCCTCCGGCGGGCAAAGGGGCAATGCCCCTTTGCAATCCCATTCTCCCATTGCCCTGTCGGGCAATGGGGAAATGGTCGTAGGCGTTGAAGCGATAATCCGCGACACGCCGCAGGCGTGGCGCAGGTGAAAGATTTTGGGAGGGGGGTCCGGGGGGAGGACCTTTTGTATTAAGGTCTCCCCCCGGCAGCCTCTACTTCCCAAAGGAGCGATATCCTATGAAAGTACAGGGCAAGGCGCACGTGGTCGGCGACCACATCGACACGGACGCGATCATCCCGGCGCGGTTTCTGGTGAC
>JBFWMD010000109.1:0-9675 GCA_050251775.1 Desulfovibrio sp. | reverse complement strand
TTCCGGGTCTACGAGCTCTGGAAGGACGTGGAAGCCTTCATCAAGGTCTTTGAAAATGGCGCCAGCGGATACATGTTCAACTCCAGCGGGTTCTGGAAAACCTCGGCCGACGAGTTGACCGGCATCCCGCTCCAGACCTCCCTGACCCTCCAGACCGCCATCCTCACGGACCAGCTGGAATGGGAGGACTGGCCCCTGCTCGCGGGCGCGCAGATCCCCACCAGAAACAGTGTGGAAAAGCTGCTGCCCGGATTCTACGAACGCTACGACCACACCAAGGTCCAAAACCACGAGCAATACCTGGCGACCTTGCGCGACCGCGTCGAACAGCGCAAGGCCTTCCTGGAAAGCTCGGATCTCACGGAAAAGCCCGAGTTGCTCCGGCAGCTTTTGGAATCCATGCAGACCGCGTGCTAGCATTGTGGAACGCAGCCGAATTGTGATATGCGGGAATCTCCGGGGAGGACTTCTCGATGAAACGGATACTGATCGCCGAAGATGACCGCATATCACAACGGCTCGCGAGAACGCTCGTCGAATCCTTCGGACATGCCGCCTTTGTCAGTCCCAACGGCAAGCATGCCTATGAGGCGCTCAAGGCGGAGAACTCCTTCGACCTGCTGCTCACGGACATCATGATGCCCGAGATGGACGGACGCCAGCTCATCCAGACCCTGCGGGGCGACACGCAACTCAAAAACCTGCCGGTGATCATCATGTCCGCCGTGGTGGGGGTCAGCGACATTTCCACGCTTCTGGAGCTGGGGGCTTCCCGTTTTCTGGCCAAGCCGCTGATCCAGGAGGAACTCCAGGAGAGCATCGCCCGCTGTTTCGCGGGGAAAAACTGATCCGGGAGCTCCGACCCGCCTTCACTCGGAAGGCATGGTCCCCTTGATGTACGGGACCATCAGCCGCTCCCACTCGGCATCGAACTCCGGCCAGAGTGTCGGCGGCAGGCGGTCTCTGTATGCCTCCCGCAGTTCGTCGCCGCGCAACACCTCGGCCAGGGCCGCATCGATTCTCGAAATAACCCCGGCATCCAATCCGCTGCGGGCACAGGCCACATAGCCGTACTCCCACTTGCGGGCCTCGGACACGCGGATCACTTCCAACTGATCGGACAACCCCTGCTCTTGCAGCGCATACCAGCCCTGGTCCGGCGTGGTGATGAAATACTGAATACGCCCGGAGAGAAGCAGTCCCAACTGCCGCCCCAGACTCTTCATGTCCACGATTTCAAACAGATTCTCCCGCCACGAATTTTCTTCGATGATCTTGTCCAGCACCTCGCCGTGGCTGAAGCCCTTGATGTGCCCGTTGACCAGTCTGCCCTCCGCGAGCAGTTCCCGCAGGGAGACCTGACCGACCACATTTTTATACGCGTCGAGCAGCCCCTTCCGGGTCACGACCACCTGGGGCGGAACCAGGCGGCACGGCACACTGGAATAACGCAAAAACCGCTCCCTGTCGGGCCGGTTGAGCAGTCCGATCATGCAATAGGGGTTGCCCTCCCGCGCGCCCAGAAAGCTGCGGTTCACCGGAGAATTGATTCGCTCGTGGCGATAACCGGGCAAGGAGCGGGCCAGCAGTTCCTGCAAGCGGACGTTGATGCCGCCGAGCGTCCCGTCCGCATTGACGATCATCAGGGGAGGAAAGGAAAAGTACGGCCAGATGATGGTCTTATTTTCGTCGGCGCGGGCGGGCAAAGACATGCAGCAGAACAGAAAAAGAAACACTGCGCACCGAACGCGAACATTTTCAGCGGGGTGAAGTACGGTCATCATCTCTGCCTGCCCTGCACGGCGGTCGCTGTCAAGTGCAGGTTGACCTGGGCTTCAATGCCCTGTATCCATTGCTAGCGTCTGGTTCAGGCGCATTGCGCCCGGCGCGGCCCTGTTTGGCGCTCCCCTTGTTCGGCGCTCCCCTTCAACACCCACACCGACATGACAGAATCAAAATATATCCAAAGAGAATCCGACGGCCCGGCCGAGGTGTCCCCCGAGGACGCCCTGCCCGAAATCAGCTACGCTGAACTTCCCGAAGCCCTGCGCGAGGCCTGCGTCCGAGCCGGCTGGTCCGGACTCATGCCTGTTCAGGCCAAGTCCATGCCCTACATGCTCAAACGCCAGGACATCATGGTCCAGGCCCGCACGGGCAGCGGGAAGACCGGCGCGTTCGTGCTCCCACTCATCGAACGCATCGACCCGAACAAGAACCATTGTCAGGCCCTGGTGCTCCTGCCCACCCGCGAACTGGCCAAGCAGGTCGCCCACGAGGCGGAAATGCTTTCCGGCGGAAAAATCCGCACCATCGCGGTCTACGGCGGCACGAGCTACGGCCCGCAGATCGAAGCCTTCAAGCAGGGGGCGCACCTCGTGGTGGGCACACCCGGTCGCGTGCTCGACCACCTGCTCAAGGGCTCGCTCTCCCTGGACAAGCTCGAAACCCTGATCTTTGACGAAGCCGACCGGATGCTCTCCATCGGCTTCTATCCGGACATGAAGCAGGTCCAGCGCTACCTGCCCAAACGCCGCATCAACTCCCTGATGTTCTCGGCCACCTTCCCCCCTCTGGTGCTCCGGCTCTCCGAGGAGTTCCTCAACTCCCCGCTGTTCATCAGCCTCTCGGGCAAGCAGGTCCACGTGGCCGAGGTGACCCACGCCTATTACGAAGTTCCGGCCATGGGCAAGGACCGCGCCCTGATGCGCATCATCGAGGTGGAGAACCCCACCTCGGCCATCATCTTCTGCAACACCAAAGCCAACTGCCACTATGTGGCCGAGGTGCTCAAGCAGTTCGGGTACGATGCGGACGCCCTGTCCTCGGACCTCTCCCAGTCCCGGCGCGAGCAGATCCTGGCACGCATCCGGGCGGGCTCGCTGCGCTTTCTGGCCGCAACGGACGTGGCCGCCCGCGGCATCGACATCCCGGCCCTGTCCCACGTTTTTCTCTATGAACCGCCCGAGGATCACGAGTCCTACATCCACCGCGCCGGCAGGACCGGACGCGCCGGAGCCGCAGGGGAAGTGCTCTCCCTGGTGGACGTGATCCAGAAGCTGGAGCTGAAGCGCATCGCCACCCAGTACAGCATCAACATGGAGCCGCGCCCCCTGCCCGACGACGAAACCCTGCGCGGCGTCCTGGCCCAGCGGGCCACTGCCTTGCTGGAATCCAAGGTCCGGACGCTGCTGCCCATCTCGCGCGAGCGCATGAGCCGCTTTTTGCCGCTGGCCAAGGAACTGGCCGCGTCCGAAGACGGGGCCACGCTCATTGCCACGCTCCTGGACGAATTTTACCACGACAACGTGCATACCAAGGGCGTGGATCTGCCGGACAAGCAGGACACCGCACGCCTCGGCCGAGGAGCGGAACGCCGCAAGCCCGGACCGCGCAGCCCCAGAAGCGCTCGCGACGAGGCTCCAGCGGAACCGCGCGCGGAGTCCGCCAGCCCCAGGAGCGAGTCAGCGTCCGAGCGGCAGGAGGGGGAACAGCCCCCCCGGCCCAAAAAGAAACGCCGCAGACGCAGAAAGCCCTCTGGCGGCGATCAGGGCGGCACTTCCGAGGGAAATTCCAACGGCGATCAGGGCGGCAACCGGGGCGGGAGCCAGGACGGCGACTAGCCCCCTGAATTCCCCATCCCGGTGACGCGGGTCGAATTCCCGCCGATGTCACCATTTTCCGAGATCACAAAGGGCTCGTCTCAATTTTGAGGCCAGCCCTTTTTTTTGCCTTGCCAAACGGAGATGCCAACCTTGGGATGGGGCGACTGGGGTTGGGTTGGGGGTTTCCGCTTCGTGCAATTTGGTTTTCGTGGAAAGATGTGTACCAGCTCTGCGGGTGGGAGTGAGCCAGCTCTCCCCTGACCTTCGGCCCTTCCGGGCGGAGGGCCTTTTGCTTTGGCGCTGCAAGGCGTCTGCGGTCCGCTCCGATTGCGGACAATGAAAAAAGGACGCGCCCGGTTTCCCGAACGCGCCCGATTCGTTGTTGCTGCGCGGTTCTAGAGCGCGTCGATCAGGGCCTGGGCCTTCTTGCCCATCTCGCCCTTGGGGTCCAGCTCCAGCACGCGGCCGGCATAACCCCTGGCCTGGTCCGCGTTGCCCAGGGAGCGGTGCACCTCGGCCAGATGATAGAGCAGCGTGGCGTCGTTGTCCTTCTTTTCCACGGCCTGCATCAGCGTGGACAGGGCCATCTGGTCGTTGCCGCTCTTGTGGTAGACCCAGCCCAGGGTGTCCAGGGCCTCGGGAGCGCCCCGGCCCGCGGCCTTGAGGGCCAGGTCCAAGCCCATGGCCAGCTTGGTCGGATCCGTGGTGTTCTCGGCGTAGAGGTAGGCCAGGTTGTTCTGAGCCGGAATGAATCCTGGATTCGCCTTGAGCACCTTCAGATACATCTCTTCGGCCCCGACCGCGTCGTTGCGTTCCTGGAGCATCATGCCCAGGACAAAGGCGCTGCCCAGGTCCTCCGGGTTCTTTTGCAGGGCTTCCTCGAACCGGGTCTTGGCCAGATCGGAACGCCCGGCGGCCAGATACATGCCGCCGATGCGCTGGTAGGCGTTGAACTCGGGAGCCACTTCGCCTCCGGCCAGGAAGTATTCCTCGGCTTTGGCGAAATCGCCACGGGAGGCCTCGATGCGCCCCAGAAGCTGGTACGCGCCCGCATTGGGCAGCACGTCCTTAAGCCCGTGGGCAAAGGACAGAGCTCCCGCCGTGTCGCCCTTGGCCAGACGCGCGGCCACCACGGACTCGGCCGCCGTGAAGTTCGCGGGATTGGCGTCGTGCAGGGCCATGAAGTACCTCAGGGCCGTGTCGTAATTCTTCCGGGACATCTCCAGCTGTCCGAGCTTGAACGCTCCGAAGCCAGCGGTGCGCGGGTTGTCCAGCAGCTTGCGATATTCCAGCTCGGCCACATCCTGCTTGCCCTCCAGGGTATAGACATCGCCGATGGCGGCCTGAATGGCGGGGTTGTTGGGCTCGTGTTTGAGCGCGTTGCGCAGCTGGGCCATGGCCTCGGAATAGCGTTTCTCCGCAAGATACATGCTTACCAGGGCGCGCCGGGCCGGAACATAGGTCGGATCCTTTTCCAGGGCCTGTTCCAGAGCCTGCTTGGCCAGACCGGACTGGTTCGCCGCGAGGTGCGCCTGGGCCAGGAAACCGTAGACCGCCAGCATTTCCGGCTGCTCGCGGAGCACTTCGCGGTAGAGGATCACGGCCAGATCGGGTTTGCCCTGGGCCATATGGATGCGGCCCAGGAGCACCTTGCCCTCCATGTCCTTGGGCTGCGCCTTGAAGACCTTGTCCAGTTCGGCCACGGCCTTGTCGTAGTCCATCCGGGAGAAATAGATCTCGGCCAGGGCGCGGCGTCCGGCCAGCCCGGTCTCCCCTTCGGGATCGGCGTTGGCGGCCTCCTCGGCCAGGGACACGGCCTCGTCCAGGCGGCCCTCGCCCCGCAGGAAGGCGATCAGAGCCATCTTGATGATCCCGTTGTCCTTGACCTGGGCGATGCCGTCACGCAGGGCTTTTTCCTGGGCCGCCGAATCCTTGCGGGCGTGCTCCACGGAAGCCAGGGTCAGGCGATGTTTGGGGTCATCCGGGAAGGAGCGCACCAGATCCTCGGCCACGGCCACGGCCTCGTCCACACGGCCCGCCTTGAGATAAAAATCGCCCAGCAGACGGCGCATGTCCGGGGAGTCCTTGTCCTCGGCGGCCAGGGCCTTGTAGACCTCCGCAGCCTCGTCCCAACGCTCCATGCGGGTCAGGGTTCCGGCGAGCTGGAGCCGCAGATTGCGGCTCTTGGGCAAATGGGTCAGTCCCTTGCGCAGGACCTCGACCGCGCCCGCGTCGCCACCGGCCTGCATCTTCAGCAGGGCGGAAAAAGCCCAGCCCTCTTCAAGCTCGGGTTTTTTGGCCAGCAGGGCTTCGGTCTCGCGCTGGGCCGCGTCCATGTCGCCCTCGCGGGAGCGGATGACGGCGGAGAGCAGGGCCGCGTCCGTATTTTCGGGCTGGTCCGCCAGGACCTCGCTCACGAGCTTGCGGGCCTCCTCCATGTTGTTGTTCATCAGTTGCAGCCGGACCAGGCCAAGTCGCGCCTCGTGCAGGGTCTTGTCCTTTTCCAGGGCGTGCGTGAAGTTACCGAAGGCGCTGCGCCAGTCCTCCAGCTTGACGTTGATCTTGCCGAGCAGCAGTTCTGCCTGCCCGTATTCCGGATCAACCTTGATCGCGTTCCGGACCTGGACCTTGGCTTCGGCATAGCGCCCTTCATCATAAAGGCTCTGGGCGCTTTTGTAGAACTCGTCCCGCCGCTCCTCGGGGCTTCCGCAGCCGGCAAGGACGATCAGCAGCATGGCCATGACCGTGAATACTGTGAGCTTTCGCATTTCGCCTTCCATGCAGTTCTTGAAGTTGCAAAATTTTTCGCAGTCTCAGAGCGCGCCCTTGCGCTTGAGCACCACGAATATTGTCTTCCAGATAATGACCAGATCATCGAAAAAACGCCAATTGTCAATGTAGCTCAAATCAAGCTTCACCACTTCGTCAAAATCACTGATCTTGTTCCGACCGGAAATCTGCCAGAGGCCGGTGATGCCCGGCTTCATGCTCATGCGCCGCAAATGCCAGTCCTCGTAGCGTTTCACCTCGTCCACAGTGGGTGGCCGCGTTCCCACGAGACTCATTTCGCCCTTGAGCACGTTGATGAACTGGGGCAGTTCGTCCAGGGATGTCCGGCGCAGGAAGGCTCCCACCCGCGTCACCCGGGGGTCGTTCTCCATCTTGAACATTTTCCCGTCTTCACCTCCCATGAGGTTCCCGGCCATCAGCTCCTGTTTTCGGGCCTCCGCGCCCATGGTCATGCTCCGGAACTTGTAGATGTGGAACAGGCGGCGATTCTGACCCACGCGGGGTTGGTGGAAGAGCACCGGGCCGGGGGAGTCGAGCTTAATGGCCACGGCCACGAAGGGATACACGACCAGAAAGAGGCAGAAGCCCACAAAGCCCGCCAGATAATCCAGGATCGTCTTGTAGAGCAGGCCGCTGGCGTTGATGCGCACCGAGTTCCAGGCCAGGGTGGGGATGTCCTGGATGCGCTCCACGGACATGGGACCCGGCTCGTCTGGATCATACATCGTGGGAACCACGCGGTAGGAAAGCCCCAGGCGGCGGCATTCCTTGATCATGGGTTCGATGTCCCCGTCGCGCGGGAGCACGAAGACGACTTCGTCCACGCTGTGGGTGCGGAGCACCTCATTGAAATTCGCGACCTGCCCCAGATCAGGCACGCCCTCGCAGCAGTTCTGATCCTGCCGACTGGTGCGCAGGCAGCCCACAACGGCATGGCCCCAGCTGCGCTGCTTGTTCAGTGCGCGAACCACTCGGGCGGCCCGCTCGTCCGCGCCTACGATGAGCACCTGACGGCGGTTGTAGCTCCGGTTGCTGCGGCGATCCATATAGATGTCCAACACGGCGCGGCCCAAAAACAACGCCACATACAACAGACCTCCGTAGATGAACATGAACAGACGGCCGATATCGTAATACTTCAGGGAAAAAAGTCCCACGAACAACAGGCCGAAGTCAATGGCCACGACCACGGCCAGCCGCCAGGCCACGTTCAGCAGCGAACCGGGCCGTCGGTCGCTGTAGAGGTCCATACGCCCCATGGCAAAGGAGTTCAGGAACATCAGGAAGAGGATGATGCCCACCAGGGCCGTGGGGTCGGCCCGCCAGATGTAGCCGCTGACGACCCAGCGCAGATAGGCGGCCAGATAGCCGCAGCCGATCACGATCAGCCCCTCGACGAGGATCATGAAGGTGATGGCGATGTGGACCTGCTGTGCGAACATTTGAAACGCTCCGGATCAACGGCCGGGTATGTACTGCCCGAGATGATCCTCAAGCATCCCGTCGAACCGGTCGAGCAGCGCCTGGCCCTCGGCCGGACTCTGTCCCGGGTTGAGATACAGCTCCACCCGCACCAGGGCGCCATCCGAGCGCCCCATGGTCAGTGAATCCGACACCAGCCAGACCTTGTTCATCCACTCGCTGGTGATGATCCGGCCGCGCTGCTGGAACCAGAAGTTGGAAAGCACCACCAGCCCGGGCTTCTGGAGCTGAAGCTGGACCACCGGAAATCCTCGGCCGTTTTCCGGAGCGGGTGGAATCTCCCGCTTGGCCGCGAGGTCCCAGCCGCCGCCGAGCAGGCAGGAGGTGGGGGCGTGGGCCGTGTGCTCCGTGGTCTGGCGCTCATAGTAGGACACGAGCAGATGCAGCACGTTTCCCGTGGCTTCGTTGTGGAAATTTCCGGTGACGTAGTCGTCCGCCCAGAGCTCGTCGAGAATCTCCTGGCTCAGGTAGAAGCGCTTGCCCTGCCAGTCGCCCAGACGCAGGGGGAAGCCCTCGAAAGTCTCCCGCTGGGGCGCGGCCTGGGTGTGCAGCAGCAGGTGGCCGACGCCGGCGGTCAGCAGCATGATCAGCCCCATCGCCACGATGCGCGGCCAGACGCGCGGCTCCAGGTGGCATTTCCTCTGCTCCGGCTCCGCCGCCGGAGGCGCGGGCCGCACCCGCTTCAGCAGCCAGCTGGCCAGCCCCAGAAGCAGGATCGAGACCATGTAGACCAGCCAGCCCGAAAAATCGTGCAGGAATCCCTGGCCGAATTCCGGAGAAACAAAGGCCACGAGCACGCCGGTCATGGCGATGCGGAAGGCGTTGGCCACGATGGTCACGGGAACGCTGAGCACGGTGAGCGTGATGCGCTTCCAGGCGCGGGTGTGGAAGAACCAGCCGAGGAGCAACCCCATGAGCAGCGAGGGCATCAGATAGCGCAGGCCGCTGCACGCATCCACCACCTGGAGCTTGGTCACGCCCATGTCGATGATGTTGCCGTCGGCAAAGGCCGGGATGCCGAGCAGCTCCAGCAGGCGCACGGAAAGCCCCGTGGAAAGCAGGCGCAGTCGGAAGGTCAGCAGGCGGTTGATAAACGGAGGCAAAGGCACGGCGAACAAGAGGATCAGCAGCGGGAACCAGAGCCGGCGAACTCCGGCCCAGCTCCTGAAGGCCGCGACGAGTCCCACCACCGCGAGCCAGATCGCGCCGTAGACCAGGGTTTCCAGAGAGCCCAGCAGTCCGGCGAGGAAGGAAAAACCCAGAAACATCGAGATCAGCAGCGAGGCGGAAACCCTGCCCCGGGGGCAGACCGGAAAATACGCGGCGCGGCCCTGGTAGACCATATAGGCGAAGACCAGGGGCACGAGATAGCAATAGGAATTGTCCTCCGCATCCCAGCGCCCGAGGAGTCCGGACACATGCGGACCGAAAAGCACTGCGGCGCAAGCCAGCCAGAACACCAGGGCCGCGACCAATGGCCGGTAGTCACGAGATGTTTCCATGCAGCTTGTCTATCCGATTTTCCGATTCAGTACCAGCTTTGCGACCATCAACGCACGTAACCCATCTTTTCCAGCAACAGCAACACGCGGCGCACAGCGTTCTCCGGACTCATATCCGACGTGTCCAGACTGAGGTCCGCGTGCTGCGGCGGTTCAAAGGGATCGTCCACCCCGGTGACGCCTATTATCACGCCCGCGCGGGCCTTGGCATAAAGCCCCTTGCGGTCGCGCCGCTCGCAGACCGCAAGCGAGGTGGAGACATGGATTTCCACGTAGCCGCCGTATTGGGAAATGAGCTC
>JBFWMD010000108.1:0-9795 GCA_050251775.1 Desulfovibrio sp. | reverse complement strand
CGATCCACCACGCCGATGCACGCGGAAGAGGATTTACAGGACGGATGGAAGCTATATCGTTGCGAAATCAAGCCGCGCGACCCCGGAAGGTTCGGTTTTACCGTCCGAATCACGCCCAACCACCCCTATCTGCCGGATCCACACAGTCTTGGATTGATTCATTGGGCGCAAACCGAGTGATAAATTACGCGAAAGGGCTCCTCAAGGGGCCCTTTTTCATATTTCGCATTACATTCCCCCTAATTTTCTTCGGCTGGATTTTTGAATTACATAATTGTAATTTTTTTGTCTATTGACACCTTGCCATTCTTTGTGGTTTTTTGTCCCTCCTTATTCAAGATATGATGGGGGATTCGTCACCCAGAGCAACCACCCAACATCGCGTGAGAGGTGTCCACAGTGCTGTTTCAGCCGATCAACAAAAACTACTACGAATTTCAGATCGAACGCGACAAGGACCGGTGCATTAACTGCCAGGTCTGCGTTCGACAGTGCTCCTATGAGGCGCACTACTGGGACGAAAACCGGCAAAAAGTCATGCACGACAACACCAAGTGCATTGGCTGCCACCGTTGTGAGGCACTCTGTCCCACAGCGGCCCTGACGATTCGTCGGACCCCCTCTGAATTCCGACCCAACGCCAACTGGCGACCGGTGTTCATCCAGAACATCTACAAACAGGCGGACACCGGCGGCGTCCTGCTGGCGGGCATGGGCAGTCCCGTGGATATTCCCATCTACTGGGACCGCATGCTGCTCGATGCCAGCCAGGTCACCAACCCCTCCATCGACCCCCTGCGCGAGCCCATGGAGCTGAAGACCTTTCTCGGCGCCAAGCCCGACCGCATCGAGCTGAAAACCGACGCGGACGGCAATCCCAGCCTGAAAACCGAGCTGACGCCGCAGATCCAGCTTTCCACGCCGATCATGTTCGCGGCCATGAGCTTCGGCGCCATCAACTTCAACCTGCACCGGGCCATGGCGCGAGCCGCCACGGAACTGGGGACGGCCTACAACACGGGTGAGGGCGGTCTGCACCGCTCGCTGTTCAAGTACGGCGCCAATACCATCGTCCAGGTGGCTTCGGGCCGTTTCGGCGTCCACCGCGACTATCTCAACGCGGGTTGTGGCATTGAGATCAAGGTCGGCCAGGGCGCCAAGCCCGGCATCGGCGGCCACCTGCCCGGTGAAAAGATCAACGACAAGGTCTCCGAGACCCGCATGATCCCCATCGGGTCCGACGCCATCAGCCCGGCCCCGCATCACGACATCTATTCCATCGAGGACCTGCTCCAGCTGATCTTCGCGCTCAAGGAAGCCAGCGAGTACCGCGTGCCCGTTTCGGTCAAGATCGCGGCGGTCCACAACGTGGCGGCCATCGCCTCGGGCGTGGTCCGCGCGGGCGCGGACATCGTCACTGTGGACGGCATGCGGGGCGGCACGGGCGCGGCCCCGGCCATGATCCGCGACAACGTGGGCATTCCCATTGAGCTGGCCCTGGCCGCCGTGGACCAGCGTCTGCGCGACGAGGGCATCCGCCACAAGGCCTCGGTGGTGGCCGCGGGCGGCATCCGCTGCTCCGCGGACGTGGTCAAGGCCATCGCCCTTGGCGCGGACGCCGTGTACATCGGCACGGCCACGCTGCTTTCCGTGGGCTGTACGCTCTGTGGTCGCTGCTACACGGGCAAGTGTCCCTGGGGCATCGCCACCAACGACCCCCGGCTCTCCAAGCGCCAGAACCCGGACGTGGCCTCGGTCAAGATGGTCAATCTGGTCAAGGCCTGGAGCCACGAAATCCAGGAGATGCTCGGCGGCATGGGCCTCAACTCCATTGAAAGCCTGCGCGGAAACCGCGACAAGCTGCGCGGAGTGGGCCTGAACGACACCGAACTGGACATCCTCGGCGTCAAACACGCCGGAAGGTAGGGGAGGCCGCACATGAAACGCGTTTATCCGAACAGGGAATACTGCATCGGCTGCCATATTTGCGAACTGGCCTGCATGACGGCCCATTCCAAATCCGGCGACCTGATCATCGCCTATACCAAAGAGCGGGAGGATGACGGACTTTCCCCCTGCAAGAAGATCTTCCAGAAGGGCTCGGAGTGTGTGGCCATCAGCTGCCGCCACTGCGACGATCCCTCCTGTGTTGCGGCCTGCATTTCGGGCGCGCTGCACAAGGACCCCGAGACCGGCGAGACCGTCTACGACCGCGAGAAGTGCGTGGGCTGCTGGTCCTGCCTGATGGCCTGCCCGTATGGCGCGATCCGGCGTCATCCCAAGATGAACAAGATCGTCAAGTGCGACCTGTGCCATGGCCGCGAGGGTGGCCCCGCCTGCGTCGAGGCCTGCCCGAACAAGGCGCTGAAATTCGAGGACCGCGACGACTAGGTCGCCAATTCGACCGCGACAGAGACCCAAGAGGGCGACATGAAATACGTACTCATCGGCAACGGCGTGGCTACCATCGGAGCCATCGAGGGCATCCGCAAGCACGACAAGACCAGCGAGATCATCGCCATCGGCAGCGAAATCGCCGCTCCCTACGGACGACCGCTGATTTCCTATCTGCTGGCGGGCAAGATCAGCCCCGATCAGCTCGCGCTGCGTCCCGAGGAATTCTACCGCAAAAGCAACGTTCAGCTTCGGCTCGGGACCACGGTCACGGGCATCGACCGCGAGCGCAAGATCGTGAAGACCAGTTCGGACGAGGAGATCGCCTTTGACCGGCTGCTCATCGCCACGGGCGGCAAGCCCTTTACTCCGCCCATTCCCGGCGGGGACGGCGAGGGCGTCTACAACTTCACGAACCTGGACCATGCCCAGACCATGATCACCCTGGCCAAGGACGTGAAAAAGGCCGTGGTCATCGGCGGCGGACTCATCGGCCTCAAGGCCGCGGAATCCCTGTTCGACCGGGGCGTGGAAGTGGCGATTCTGGAGCTGTCCCCGCGCATCCTTTCCCTGGCCTTTGACGCCAATGCCGCGCGCCTCGCGGCTCGGCGGCTGGATGAAGTGGGCCTGGCCGTGCATTGTGGCGTCTCCGCCAAACAGATCGACCGCGACGCGTCCGGAAAGATCCTGGGCGTCAAGTGTACGGACGGAACCTACATCGACACGGAAATCGTGGTCATCGCCATCGGCGTCGTGCCCAACACGGATCTAGCCAATGCCGCCGGACTCAAGGTGGACCGGGGCATCGTGGTGGACGACCTGATGCGCACCAGCGACGAAAGCATCTTCGCGGCGGGCGACGTGGCCCAGGCCAGGGACCTGCTGCACGGCGAAAACCGCGTGGTTCCCATCTGGACAAACGCCTACAACCAGGGCTACTGCGCCGGCAAGAACATGGCATCCAGTGAAACGCCGTACATCGGCGGACTGGCCATGAACTCCATCAGCTTCTACGGCCTGCCGACCATTTCCGTGGGCACGGTCAACCCGCCCGAGGGCGAGAAGGGCTATGATATCGAGGCCGCGCTGGACGAACGCAAGCAGACTTACCGCAAGCTCGTGTTCCGGAATAATTGTCTGGTGGGCTACGTGCTCGTGGGCGACATCGACCAGGCCGGACTGTACACGTCCTTCATCAAATTCAAGATGAGCCTGACGCCTGAAATGCGGCACAAGCTGTCCCTGGGACAGCCGGATGTCTTGATGTGGCCGGACCGGTTCTTCGACGAGACCTGGAACCCCAACTGGCAGGAAAAGGATTAGCCGTGCGGCGGCGTATGAGGAGAAGGGATGAAAGCGCCTGAAAGATATTACGATTTTCAGAAAGACATCTCCGGCTGCGGCATCTTCGGAGTCATTGACACCAAGCGTGCTTTGATTTCCGGCCAAGTGCCCATTGAAGGCATGGCCTGCATGCACGACCGGGGCAACGGCCTGGGCGGCGGATTCGCGGCCTACGGCATCTATCCGGACCACGCGGACAAGTACGCCCTGCATCTGATGTGCGACGACGAGCCTTCCCTGGCTGCCGCGCGCGAGGTGATTCTCAAGTACTTCGACGTGGAACATGACGAGCCCATTCCCACCCGCAAGACCCCGGTGATCAAGAATCCGCCCCTGGTCTGGCGCTACTTCGCCACCCCCAAGGCGAATTGCCCCAAGGATTGCAAAGGACTGGCCGAAGAGGATTTCGTGGTGGCCCTGGTGATGAAGATCAACACCACCGTGCCCGGAGCCTTTGTCTTTTCCAGCGGCAAAAACATGGGCGCGTTCAAGGGTGTGGGCTATCCCGAGGACATCGCGGAGTTCTTCCGCGTGGACGAGTACAAGGCCTACCTCTGGACCGCGCACAACCGCTTTCCGACCAACACGCCGGGCTGGTGGGGCGGAGCGCACCCGTTCACGCTGCTCGACTGGTCCATTGTCCACAACGGCGAGATCAGTTCCTACGGCATCAACCGCCGCTGGCTCTGCGAAAATGATTATCTCTGCACCATGATGACCGACACCGAGGTCGTGGCCTATGAGCTGGACCTGCTGGTGCGCAAGCACGGCCTGACCCGGGAAATGTGCAGCAAGGTCTTCGCGCCTCCGTTCTGGGACGAGATCGAACGCATGCCCGAGCGGGAAAAGCAGGTCTACACCGCCCTGCGCATGACCTACGGTCCGGGAATGCTCAACGGTCCCTTCGCCATTCTGGTGGGCAACCGCCAGGGGCTCTGGGGTCTCAACGACCGCATCAAATTGCGCCCGCTGCTCGTGGCCGAGAAGGACGACATGGTCTTCATGTCCAGCGAGGAATCCGCGGTGCGCAAGGTTTGCCCGGAACTCGACCGGGTCTGGATGCCCAAGGCGGGCGAGCCCGTCATCGTCGATCTGGAGGCATAACGCATGACCAAGAACAACCAGGCGGTCCTGGACGCGACCGACATCTACTACAAGCAGTTCAACGAGCAGATCCGCGCGCTCGTGCGCGAGGGCAAGACCGAGTTCGTCCTGAACAACGTCAACGGCCAGCGCTACATCGCCACCGGCCTTGAAGGCGACTACAAGTTCGAGATCAACGGCGTGCCCGGCCAGGATCTGGCCGCGTTCATGCGGGGGTCGAACATCCGCGTCAACGGCAACGCCCAGGACGGCGTGGGCAACACCATGGACGACGGCAAAATCGTCATCAACGGCATGGGCGGCGACGTGGTCGGCTACGCCATGCGCGGCGGCCGCATCTACATCCGCACGGATGTGGGCTACCGCGTGGGAATTCACATGAAATCCTACCTGGACAAGCAGCCGATCATCGTCATTGGCGGCAAGGCCGGGGATTTCCTGGGCGAATATATGGCCGGTGGAATTATTTTGCTTCTCGGTATGTTTTCTGATAAGCAAGATGCGCCGATTACGGGACGAAGCCTGGGGACCGGCATGCATGGCGGCGTGATTTACATTCGGGGCGAAGTTCCCGAGCACCAGCTCGGACCCGGACTGCGCTCCCGGCCCGTGGACACCGCCGACATGAAGGTTCTTGAGGAAATCATCAGGGACTATGCGGAAGAACTAGGCCTGGACGCGGAGGAGATTCTCTCCGAATCCTTCACCAAAGTCCGGCCCTTCTCCCATCGTCCGTACGGCAACATGTACGTGCCGACCTAAGACGAATCGACTTCAGGAGGAATCCATGTTCACTTCCACTGCTTACGCCTTGGGCGCTGCCCCGCAGGGCGGAGCCGGCGCTCCCGAGGGTCTCGCCGGACTGCTCGCCGGCCCGCTGCCCATGCTCGTTCTCATGTTCGCCATCTTCTACTTTCTGCTCATCCGCCCGCAGCAGAAAAAGGCCAAGCAGCACAAGGAAATGCTGGCGGCCATGAAGGTCGGCGACAAAGTCATGACCGGCGGCGGCTTCTACGGCCGAATCACGGAGATCGACCAGGACATCCTGACCGTCGAGATCGCGGAGAATGTCCGTGTCAAGATCAACAGAGGATACATCGCCGGCCCGGCCGACGCTTCCGTGAAGGTTGCCAACGCCAAATAGGCGTTTGCCTCCAAGTTTTGACGAAAGGGCAAGCATGCGGCTGTGTCGGGCTTACCGTCCTCCGGCCGCACTTGCCTTTCGTGCGTCTGTACGCATGTGCGAAACCTCGCCAAGGATACTCTAAATGAATACGATTCTGCGCTGGAAAATCATCCTGACCGTGGTGGTCGTACTCCTGGGCATCTATCTTGCCCTGCCCTCGCTGCCGGGGGTCAGGGGTTCCGCCCTGGACAAGATTCTGCCCAATGACGCCATCAACCTCGGCCTGGACCTCAAGGGCGGCATCTTCCTGACCCTTGAGGTGAACATGGACAAGGCCGTGGACACCAAGCTCCGCAGGCTGGCACAGGAACTCAAGGACTACGCCGAGGAACGGGGCGTGGGCTTCCTGAACCCCAAGGTTCTCGAAGACGGCTCCATTGAAGTCAACCTCCACGACACTTCGCACCAGGACACCCTGGACAATGTGATTTCCGACCATTTCTCCATTTTCTCCTCGCAAGTGGAAACGCTGCCCAACGGCGGATTGCACTACGTGCTGATGGTTTCCCCGGACTACATCGAACGGTTCGAGAAAGAGACCATGCGCCAGACCGTGGAAATCGTGCGCAACCGCATCGACCGTCGCGGCGTGGTCGAACCCGACATCCGCCAGCAGGAAGGCAACCGCATCCAGATCCAGCTGCCCGGCATGGAAGACGCCGAGCAGGCCATCAAGGTCATCACCCAGATGGGTCAGCTTGAGTTCAAGCTCGAAGCCTCCGGCGTCAGCGTGGAGCAGGCCCGCCAGAATCCGCTCGAATACGAGGTCGCCTTTGTGCAGGACGACCCGGGCGCGCCCCTTGTGCTGCGCAAGAACCCGGTGCTCACCGGCGAATACATCGCCGACGCCGCTCCGCAGTTCGACCGCAACAACCGCGCCTACGTCATGCTGGAACTGGATGGTCGCGGCGCGACCATCTTTGAGCAGGTCACCGCAGCCAACGTGAACAAGCGCCTGGCCATCATCCTGGACGGCCGCGTCTACTCCGCGCCCGTGATCAACGAGCGCATCGGTGGCGGCAGGGCGAGCATCACCGGCAACTTCACCGTGCAGAAGGCCAAGGACCTGGTCACCGTGCTCAAGGACGCGCTGCCCGCTCCTGTGGAAAAGGCCGCCGAATCCACCATCGGTCCCTCCCTGGGGCAGGAATCCATCGACAAGGGCATCAACGCGGCCATCATCGGCCTGGTGCTGGTCGTGGGCTTCATGGTCGTCTATTACGGCGTTGCCGGTTTCTTCGCGGACATCGTCCTGGTGCTGAACATCATCCTGATCCTGGCCGGCCTGGGCGCCTTTGGCGCGACCCTGACCCTGCCGGGCATCGCGGGCATCATCCTGACCATGGGTATGGCGGTGGACGCCAACGTGATCATCTTCGAGCGCATCCGAGAGGAACTCCGGCGCGGGCTGACCCCCAAAGCCGCCGTGCAGGAAGGCTACGGACGCGCCACGCTGACCATCATGGACGCCAACGTGACCACGGTCATTGCAGCCATGATTCTCTATCAATTCGGCACCGGCCCGGTGCGCGGCTTTGCCGTGACCCTGACGCTCGGTATCATCACCTCCATGTTCACGGCCATCTTTGTCTCGCGCGTGTTCTTCGAGATCTACACGCGGAACAAAGACTCCCAGGCCAAGATCAGCATCTAGGGGGAAGGGTCAAATGGGATTGCAAATCATCAAGCCTGATACCAGGCTCGACTTCATCGGTTATCGCCGCATCGCCTTCGCCATCTCCGCGCTGCTCATTCTCGTGGGCGTCGCCTCCCTGGTCATGAAGGGCGGACCGCGCTTCGGTATCGATTTCGCGGGCGGCATTATCATCCAGGCCAAGATCCAGACAGACCACGATCTGGACATCCGCGAAGTGCAAGACGCCGTGAAAAGCGTCAAGCTTCCCGGACTGGTGGTCCAGGAAATCCTGGACGAAAAAAATGAATACCTGATCCGGACTTCGGCTTCGGATGTGGACACGGATGTAGTCAAGGCCGAGATCGTCCAGACCCTCTCCACAGCCTTCAACGGCGCGAGCGTGGATGTGCGGCGCACGGAAATGGTCGGCCCCAAGGTCTCGGACGATCTGCGTTCCAAGGCTCTGGAAGCCATGTTCTACGCCGTGCTGCTCATCGCCATTTACATCTCGGGCCGCTTCGAGCAACGCTGGATGGCAGCGGGGATCATGGCCGCGGGACTCTTCGCGGGCATCACCGCGCTCCAGTTCCTGGGCATGTCCATGTCCGTGCTGATTCTCGGGGCGCTCGGCATCACTCTTGCGCTGTGCTGGTATCTGAAACTCAACTATGCGCTGGGGGCCGTGGCCGCACTGGTGCATGACGTGATGATCACGGTGGGCGTCTTCTCCCTGCTGGACAAGGAGTTCGACCTGACCATCATTGCGGCGCTGTTGACCATCATCGGTTATTCGCTGAACGACACGATCATCGTCTTCGACCGCATCCGCGAGAACATCAAGGGTGCTTCTGAGATCAAAGGCGCTTCCGAAAAGAGCAAGCTCAAGAGGATTATCAACATCAGCGTGAACCAGACCCTCTCCCGGACCATTCTCACCTCGGGCACAACAGTGCTGGTCGTGGCGGCCCTGTTCATCTTCGGCGGCGGAGCCATCCACGACTTCGCCCTGGCCATGCTCATCGGCATCGTGGTCGGTACATACTCTTCCATTTTCGTGGCCAGCCCGATCCTGCTCGGATTCGGACCGTCCCTGCCTCTGGAAGAGGAAGCCCCCAAGAACGGAGCCAAGGCCTAAAACCGTCCGCTTCGTTTTCCCAACGCTCACAGAGGGCCTCTGCGGATCATTCCGTGGAGGCCCTTTCTTTGCTCATCTCGCCAGAAAACTTGATATCGGAATTAACTACCAGCTATAACAAAGCAAATGCTCAGGCAAGCACACCTTGAGGAGTTGATCATGGAACAACACCGTTGGAATCGAGAGGATGAGATCCTCGCTTTATATCTCTCCTTATATCCTAAATCTCCTGAATCTCCTGAATCTGCTGAGTTGAACCGATCCAAGGTCGCAGAAGCACGCGGGATGAGCGCGGGGTCATTGGATATGAAAATTCGAAATTTTGCCTCGTTAAGGGGGATAGGTCAGCTCAGCCATTGCTCCAGTCTTACCAAACGCGTTTTTGACGAATTCTCACAGAAAACAGAGGCGGAGCACCGGGAAATATGTCTGGAAGTTCTAGCTGGCACAGCGAATCCGGCATAACCAGGCGTGCAGATCAGAAAAAAGGCCCATGGGCGCAAACCCACGGGCCTTGAGCAACCGATGCCGGAATGAATTAGTCGAGCTGGGCGAGCAGGGTTTCCTTGATCGCGGTAATGGTGCCTTCACCATCAAGCTCAATGTACTTGAAGCCGCCGGTGGCAGCCTTGTCCTTGTAGAAATAGGAAGCGGCCAGGGTTCCGGTCTTGGCATCATAGTAAATGTCGTGGCGCTTGTTGATGGCGCCTTCGTCCACGTCGTCCGCGCGCTCGGAAAGGGCGCCGCCGCAAACGCGGCACTTGCCGTCCTTGGGAGCGATGGCCGGAATGCCAACGTTGTTGGGATGGTTGGGGTCATTGGCACAGAGGCGGCGGCCCATGATACGGGCAGCGGCCACTTTGCGCGGCAGCAGGATCTCGATGACATAGTCCAGCTTCACGCCGTCCTTCTGCAGGGCGTCCCAAAGCTTCTCGGCCTGGACGATGGAGCGGGGGAAGCCGTCCAGCAGCCAGCCGTTGGGGCTGGCGTTCTTGA
>JBFWMD010000107.1:0-9811 GCA_050251775.1 Desulfovibrio sp. | reverse complement strand
AACCCGCCGAGGACAACTACATCATCCATTACACCAAGACCGTGGTGGACGCCTTTGAAGGCGGCGAGGAATGGAATCAGCCCGTGGGCGTGAAGACCGAGATCGTGCCTTTGACTCGCCCCTTTGGCAACTATGCGGGCAATGTCTTCCAGGGCGTGGTGCTTTTGGACGGCAAGCCTGCGCCCTACACCCGTGTGGAAGTGGAATTCTACAATAAGGACGGCAAGCGGGAAGCTCCCAATGGGCGGATGATCACGCAGGAAGTTCTGGCCGACAGCAACGGCGTATTCACATTCTGCTGTCCGTGGAAGGGCTGGTGGGGATTCGCCGCTCTGAACGATGCGGATTACAAGATTGAAGGCAAGGATGTGGAACTGGGAGCAGTGCTTTGGATGGAAATGAAATAGCTCCAATCTGTCGGTGTTACTAAGAAAAGCCCGGCCATGGCCGGGCTTTTCTTTAGTTCGGAATTCAGGACTCTAGGGATTCGGGCAACGGCTCCAGAAATTCCTGGGTTTGTTCCTGTTCGTAGAGCATGCGCAGAATGTCCGGGACCATTTCGTCGGGAAATGCGCCGATAAAGCCGCCGATACCCGCTCCGACGCAGGCGCTGGTAGCGGTATGCAGTTGATCCCCCACAAGCGCCTGCCCGAGGATGCCGAGCAGCGCACCGATGAGCGAACCGATGAGCACGCCGTCGTTGCTCTGACCCATGTAGGGGTTTCGTCCACGCAGGACCCGAAACATGTTTTTAATGAAGAACCCCACGAAACTGCCTAGGAAGGCCGCTGTCCCCAATAAGATCAACCCACTGAAAAAATTGAATACCATGGCCTGGTGCGACCAGTGGTGTTCGCAAATCCCTGCGATGCCGCCTGTCAGCATCAATCCGAAGAAGCACTTTTGGCGAATCTTTCCGAGCGTGTTCACTGTTCCTCCTGGACCTGATGAAAAAATTGCGCTTTGCGGAAAACGGGGAAAACCTGCCTGATGCTGATTTCCGAGAGTATCGTCCGACTCCCACGCCCTCTGATCGACCGTTTCAGACAATTGTTTATGTTTACATCGTGTTAATTTTTGGATAAGCACTTAGCGCAGTTAGTCACAAACATTTCTTTGAATCGGCCTATGCGGCAATCGAGGACCTGCAACCCCTGAAGCGTTACCTCTTCAGGGCTTAGACGAGTGCGCAGATGAAAAAGGTAATTTTGAGTCTTTGTGTGTTTCTTGGAATGTGGGCGCTCACTTTCTTGATGATCGTGCCGCACCAGGCTGATGCATCGGGTTTTGCCTTGTACGAGTATGACAACCGGGCCAACGGCATGGGCGGGGCCGTAATCGCGACGCAGGACCCCAACGCCTCCACAGTGGCCTACAACCCGGCCGCCATGACCCGCATCGAAGGCACATCCGTTCTTTTCGGTGCGACCCTCATCGCCCCCAGTGCGGATGTGAACATCCGGGGCGGCGACCATGTGACCACAAAGGGCAAGGTCTATGCCGTGCCGCATGCCTACGGAACCTTCCAGATCAATGACTGGCTCTGGTTCGGCGTGGGCGAGTTCTCCCGTTTCGGCCTCGGAACCAACTACGACCATGACTGGCAGGGCGCTGGCAATATGTACAAAGCCAGCGTGGAGACGTTCTCCGTCAACCCGAACCTTGCCGCGAAAATTACGGATGATCTTTCCGTGGCCGTCGGCGTCGAGTACATTTACGGAAAGATGGACCTGCGCAGGGACAACCGCAAGATTGCTCCTGCCTTTAACGAATGGAAGCTCTTCCCCGAGGGCGACGCCTGGACTTGGGACGCGGCCGTGCATTACGCGCCCACGGATTGGCTCTCTTTCGGTGCGACCTACCGCGACTGGTATGAATTCGTGGGCAAGGGCGACGGTGAGTTCACCAATTCGGCGGCGGATGACGAAATCACCATGAAGGCCAACTTTCCTGGTATGCTCAGCCTGGGCGTCGCGGTAAAGCCGCTGGACAATCTGACCGTTGAATTCGACTACATCTGGACCGAGTGGAGCTCCTTGAAGAGCATGGTCTATGAATTCAGCGACAAAACCGTTGCTGGCCTGAATCCGCTGGAAGCCTCGTCTCACATTACTTCCCCCAAGCATTACTCGGACACGAGCCGCATACAGCTCGGCGTGGAATGGCTGGTGCAGGAGAACATGGCTCTGCGTATGGGCTATGTGTTTGACGAAAGCCCGCAAAATCCCGAATACGCCGATTACATGCTGCCGTCCAACGACCGGCAGATCATCAGCAGCGGCTTCGGCTATTCCTGGGGCAACTGGACCACGGACCTCTCGTTGATGTACCTCTGGGCCAGCGACAAGGAGATAGACAACGACGTGGCCGGTGTTTCGGCAACGGACATTACCAACTGTACGACGTGGCTCGGCGGTTTGTCCGTGGGCTACAAGTTCTAGGCTGGCTCTTTTCGAGTCAATTTGGGCGGCCTCTTCGGGGGCCGCCCTTTTTCGTGTCCGGTTTCGCGGCTTGACCACCCGGCCCGTGCTGTGAAACAACCGCACCTGTTCCGTGGTACACGACACCTGCGCTCCGACTTGTGGGGAAAAATGATTCACCTGAGAGATATGGAATACGGCTATCCAGATGGCCGCGCGGCCCTGTGCGGCGTGTCATTGGAGCTGTGCCGGGGCGGGCTGCATGTTCTGGCTGGAGCCAACGGCAGTGGCAAATCCACGCTTCTGGCGTTGCTGGCCGGGCTGTATTTGCCGTCCGGCGGGGTGCTCTCGCTGGGGGGCAAAAAAGGTGAGGATATCCGCGAGATGGCGAGGCTGGTGATGCAGGACGCGGATCTGCAAATCCTCGGTGGCAGCGTGGGCGAGGATGTTCTGCTCGGCCATGAAGGCACGGAGGGCGCGGAGCTGTGCGCGCGGGCCATTCTGGAGCGCTTCGCCATGGCCGAACTCTGGGACCGCGCCGTGCATACGCTCTCGGGCGGAATGAAGCGCAAGCTCTGTCTTGCGGCGGCGCTTCTGGACGAACCCGCCGTGCTGCTGCTGGACGAACCCATGAACGGGCTGGATTATCCGGCCATGCTGGAACTCCGCGCCATTCTCGTGGCCAACGCGGCCCAGGGCATGACCCAGGTGGTGGCCGTGCATGACCTGGAGCCGGTCATCGACCTGGCGGACACCCTGACGGTGCTCACGCAGGGCAGAGTGGCTCTGCATGGACGACCCGCCGAGGTGCTGGACGGCGTTCGGGCGCATCACGTGCGGCCCCCCGCCACCTGGCAGGCCGGACTCGGCATCCTTCCGTGGGACAGGGAAGATGGATAGGAAACCCAGCTTGGGGTTGGCGTCCCTTTCGGTCGTTGACTCGAGGGTCAAACTGCTGGCTGCGCTGGCGCTTGGCGGCCTGATCTGGCGGGCGTCCTGGCCTGGACTGCTCTGCTACGGACTGTTTCTGTTGGCCGTGGCGTGCGAGCACCGGCATGCCTGGCCGGGCAATGTCCGGCTGCTGCGGACGTATGTTTTCTTCGTGCTCTTCTGGAGTGTCGCGAAATTTGCGCTCGGCCTTTTCGGGCCGATCAGCTGGCAGCAGGCGGGTATCGACGCATTGCTGATCGCGGTGCGCGTCTCTTGCCTTTTGCTGCTCGGCGCGGCCCTGACCATGACCACCACCACCCGGGCCATGGGCCTGGGCCTGAGTGCGCTGCTAGGCCCGCTGCTTGGGCGCGAGCGCGCCTGGAAACTGGCGCTTTCTTTCGCGCTCATGGCCCATTTTCTGCCCATGACTTGGCGCACCGTGGAACAGGTCAAGGTCACGGTCAGGCAGCGTTGCCCGAAGCTGAAGCTCCACAAGCGCCTTCCGCTCATGGTGCAGGCCATTTTGCGCAACCTCGGCAGGTTGACCTGGGATCAGTCCCTGGCGCTGGCCGGTCGCAATCTGGACAGAGCCGAGGCCTGGCGGACGGATTTGCCGTTTTTTCCCTGGCAGTGGGGGGGCGGGCTGCTCTTTGTGGTCATTTCAGCGGGTGTGGCGCTGCTCTGATACCGACATCAGGAAAACAATCAGGCTCAAGAGGCCGATGGCGGCGTCGCGCAGCAGATACCAGAGCGCGTTGCCCGTGGCGGTCGGATCGGTGCTGAAGCAGCCGCAGGCCACGTCCAACCCCCGATAAAGATTGAACCCGAGCGCGCACAGGAAAATCGCCATGAGCACGGCGGCGACCAGTGACGCGCCACGGGCCATGACGTTGAGGATCAGGCCGAGGCCGCAAAGGAATTCGACCCAGGGCAGGACAACGGCCACGGGATTGACGAACAGGGCGGGCAGGATGCGATAGTTTTCAACAATGGCTGCGAATGCGCCGGGATGCTGGAGCTTGTCGAAGCTGGCCAGCACGAAGATTACGCCCACCAGGGGGCGCAGGAAGTGCAGAAGACTCTTCATTTGCCCGCCTCCACAAGACCGCCGGCGGCGAACCAGCCCGCGATGCCCTTGGGCATTACGGCGATTTCCACACCGCGCTGTTGCAGCAATACACCAAGATTTGCGGCCATGCCGCACTCTTCGCTGTCGCAGTAGAGCACAAGTTTCAGCGGCTCTTCACGTAATTTGGCTTCCGCGTAGGAAAGGTTCACCGCCCCGCTCACGTGGCCATCGGCGTATTCCAGCGGGTTGCGGGCGTCCACGAAGATCGCGTTCCCATCCATGGCGGCCTGCATGGCCTGCGCGGGAGTGAGCTGAGTCAATCCCGGGGGCGCGGGCGCAGGAGCCGGAGCGCCACCAAGGAGCAGTCCGTCGGTGCGAAGATGGTTGGCTCCCAGAGCCACGAAGATGGAAAGAACCATCAGGCCCAGGCCTTCCCAAAAAAATGTTTTCCAGACGTTTTTCTTTCGCATAGCCATTCTGGTATGTTTCAGGTTACGATCCGTGGCGACACTACACCTGCAAATTGCGCTTGGCAATGCGGGGACCGGAGGTGAGCATGATCAAGCGGTTGGAACCGTCGGGCGCGCAACAACTTCTCAACAAAGCCCGACCCGGTGTGGTCGAGGTGTTGGATGTGCGTCAGGCGTGGGAATATTCCGAAATGCATCTCCCGGGTGCGCGATTGATCCCCCTGGGCGATCTGCTGGACCGCCTGGGCGAACTGGACCCGGACAGACCCGTGCTCGTCTATTGTCGGACGGGAGCGCGCAGCAACGCGGCAGGAAAATTCCTCGACGGTCAGGGCTTCTCCGAAGTCATCAACCTTGATGGCGGGCTCATGGGCTGGCAGGGCGTCGTGGCCGAAGGGGACGCCGACAGCGGCATGATCCATTTCCCGGACATAGAGGAGATCGCGGATATCTACCGGTTCGGATACGGCATGGAGCGCAGCCTTGAGGGTTTCTACACGGCCCTGGCGGGCAAGGCCCCGGCCGGGGAGAGCGAGCGGTTGTTCAGGATGCTGGCGGGCTTCGAGGGCAAGCACGTGCGCCAGCTGTATGCCCTGTATGCGCAGGTCGCGGAGGAACCGCTTTCCAGGGAGGCGTTTGACGCTTTGGCCCAAAGTGAATTCGCAGAAGGGGGGCTCGATCCCGAATCCTACGTCTCGGACCGTGAGCAGCTCTTTTCCGACCCGCTGGAAGCGTTTGAACTGGCCATGTCCATCGAGGCTCAAGCTCTGGATTTCTACATGCGCTGTTCGCGGCGTTCCGGCTCCGGACCCGGGGCGGAGACCTTCCGCCGCCTTGCGCGCGAGGAACAGGGCCACCTGCGGATGCTTACCGAACTCTTTGACCGCATGGCTTGATTTTCCAAGTGATCTTAGTAGTCTTTGCACAGCTGTGAAACGAGTGTTTTTTTCGGGAAGGACGATGGATGTAACAATCGGCACAGGTGTGATGATGGAGTCCAGTGGTGCACTGGACCGCATAAAATGCCATATGGTCGGATACTTGAAGGATGAATTCGTGGTGCTCAAGCTTCCGCTTGTGCCCGGCATCCGCTCCCGCGTGCCCGAGGGGGCCATGCTGACCTTCCGGTATCTGCAACGCGGCAGACTGGTCTCCTTCCGGAGCGTGGTCAAGTATTACACGGCAACGCCGTATTCCCTGCTCTTCGTCACCTACCCGAAACGGTTCGAGCAACACGACCTGCGTCGTGAACAGCGTTTTACCTGCAACTTTCCAGCGGTACTGAATTTCATCGACAGGGAGTATAAAGGGTTACTGCTGGATCTCAGCACCGGGGGCTGTCGGTTCTTTTTCGATGACCAGGCCGGGCCGCCCCCGCCGAACCTGCGCAAGGGCAGCCGGGTGCGGGGACAATTTCGTCCGCCGAACTCCGAGGCCCTGGCCTTCCGGGCCGAAGTGGCCTCACTGGAAGGCTATCGGACCACGCGCACCGCGAGCCTGCGTTTCGGTGCGGAAGATCTTGTCCTGCCCGTCGATCTGGCGGCTTTCCTCTCGGAAACGCAGGTGTTGCTGAACAGGATGTACGAATTGGGTGCGGGTTTCTAGCGGGTGAATTGCGCCAGGTATTCCTGGTTGCCCTTGGGCCCCTTGATGGCCGAGGGGATCACTCCGACCGCGTGCAGGCCCAGCTCTTCTTGCGCAAAAACCGTCACGTTGCGGATGGCTTCCTGCCGGTGCTTCTCCTCCCGGACCACCCCCTTGTGATTTTTTTCCGGGCCGAGTTCGAACTGAGGCTTGATCAGCGCCACGAGAAACCCGGACGGCTTGAGCAGCGTGAGGCAGGGCGGCAAAACCAGGGTCAGGGAAATGAAGGAGAGATCCATGACCACGGCGTCAACGGCCTCCGGGAGCAGGCTTTCCGGCGCGTGGCGCAAGTTGGTGTTCTCCATGCTCACCACGCGCGGGTCGTTGCGCAGCTTTTCGTGCAGCTGGGCCGTGCCCACGTCCACAGCGTAGACCCGGCTTGCGCCGTGCTGCAGCAGGCAGTCCGTGAATCCACCCGTGGACGCGCCCGCGTCCAGGCAGACCTTGCCCTGAAAATCCAGATCGAAATGCTCGATGGCCGTGAGCAGCTTATAGCCGCCCCGGCTGACAAAGCGTTCGGCCTCCTTGAGTTCCAGCAGGTCGTTTTCCAGGAGCTGCTGTCCGGGTTTGTCCACGGGCACGGCGGTCCCGTGCTGGACGAGCAGAACCTGCCGGGCCATGATCAGCCGCTTGGCCTTTTCCCGGCTTTCCGCCAAACCGAGGCTGAAAAGCAACTGGTCGGCGCGAATTCGTTTGGCCATGGCTTACTTCTTTTCCAGGCCCAGACGGCGGACCACGTTTTCCGCCGCTTCCACGGCGTATTCCTGTGGAGAGAGCGTCTCGCGTTTTTCCGGCGCTATGACCAGTTCCGGCGCATTGGCCATGGCCGGGTCGGGATGGACGCCAAAAGCGGCGGGGAAAGCGTTCTGGAAGTACATGTTCTGGAAATCGACGAACTTGAGCTGATGGGCGGTGGCGTCCAGGACCGCGAGTTCCTCCGGGCTCACAAGCCCCAGTTCCCCGGCGCGGACGGCTCCGGCCAGGCACTCGCCGCCCTGCGTACATGCGATGTGGCCGTTGCGGTTGGCGCGGATCATGTTGTCCATGATCTGCTGCTCCGTGACCTGGACCACCTGGAACGCGCCTTTGCCGCCGAGCTCCTCGAAGCGCGCAGCGAAGTGGCGGACGCGCGGGAAGGAGACCGGGTTGCCGATCATGGCCGCCTGGGCCACGGAAGGTTCCACGCTGACGGGGTGGAACGCGCGCTCCTTGGGATCTTCCACCGCGTAATAGCGGTAGACCGGGTCCGCGTGGTGCGACTGCACGCCGAAAATGCGCGGCAGGGCCTCGATGATTCCGAGATCGAGCAGTTTGAGGAAACCGGCCATGATGGCGGTGACGTTGCCCGCGTTGCCAATGGGCACGAACACGCACTTGCCCGCGAGATCCCAGTCGTACCACTGGGCGATTTCAAAGGCATAGGACTCCTGGCCGAGAATGCGCCAGGCGTTCTTGGAGTTCAGCAGAGCCACGCGGTAGTTGTCCGCGAGATGCTCCACGACCTTCATGCAGTCGTCGAACACGCCGGGAACTTCCAGCACGGTGGCGCCGCTGCCCAGGGGCTGGGCCAGTTGCTGGGGCGTGACCTTGCCGTGGGGCAGGATGACCACGCTCTTGACCGGGCCGGCAAGATAGGAGGCATACAGGGCCGAGGCAGCGGAGGTGTCGCCCGTGGAGGCGCAGACCGTGAGCACCTGGTCCCAGCCGTTTTTGCGGATCAAGGCCTTGAGATAGCTGAACGCGCAGGCCATGCCCCGGTCCTTGAAGGAGGCCGAGGGGTTTTGCCCGTCGTTCTTGAAGGCGGTCCGCAGGCCGATTTCGGCGCAAAGGGCCGGGCTGGAGGCCACGATGGGCGTGTTGCCCTCGCCGAGGTAGAGGATGTCCTCTTCCTCCAGCACGGGGGCCATCAGTTCATAGAACCGAAAGATGCCGCGCAGGGCCGTGTTTTTGGATGCGGCGCGGGCGTCGAAAAGGGCGCGCCATTCCTGGCCCGACGTGGCCTTGAGCTTGTCGAAGTCCAGGTTTTCCAGCAGGAAGACCCCGCCGCAGTCCGGGCAGGTGTACAGCAGTTCGTCAATGGGAAAGCGTCTGCCGCAACCCAGGCAGGCGTATTCCATCCGGCCACGGTATGCAGGAAAGGCATTGGCGTCGATCATCACGGTCCCTTTTCAATGCGGTTGGGTTATGGCCAGACTCTGGGCACGCAAAGCAGAAACATGGTCAGGCCCAGAGCGAGTTTCACGGTCATGCCGAGGGATTTGCCGAAAAAAGCGCCCATGGAGGCGCGGTTGGCCTCGGAAGCGGGGCGGCCCTTGGTCAGTTCCAAGACGAAACAGCCCGCATACGCGCCCATGAGCGCGCCGATGAGCGCGCCCACGCCCAGGAGGAACGGGGCGCCGAGGATCGCGCCCACAAGCGCGCCCACGATACCGCCGAAATTGCCCCGCCCGGATGCGCCGTATTTCTTCGCGCCCCAGGACTGGGCCGCCCATTCCACGGCTTCTCCGGCCAGGGCGATGCCTGCGAGCACGCCCACAAAGATCCAGCCCAGGCCGTGGTCCGGGCGCAGATAGACCCAGGCTCCGGCGAACAGGGCCAGGAGCCAGTTTCCCGGCAGGCTGAAGATGTTCAGCATCTGCGCCGCGAAGAGCAGCAGCAGGAAGAGCGTCGCCCAGAAGTATTCCATTACGTATTCCGCAGGTCCTTGACCCGCTGGGCCTTGCCTTCGGTTTTGGGGATCGACTCGGACTGGACCAGCTCCACGCGCGGGGTCACAAGGATTTCATCGCGCAGGCGCGTGGCAATGCGCTTTTGCAGGGCCTGGAGTTCGCGCATGTCCTCCACGAAGTATTCCTCGCGGATTTCCACCTTGACGCGAATTTGGTCCATGGTTCCTTCGTGGAACAGTTCGATGAGGTAGTTCTGGCCCACTTCGGGCAGGGACATCAGCGTCTGCTCAATCTGCATCGGATAGATGTTCACGCCCTTGATGATCAGCATGTCGTCGGCCCGGCCCTGGATGCGGTCGATGCGGCGATGGGTCCGGCCGCAGGCGCAGTCGCCGGGAATGAAGCGGGTCAGGTCCCGGGTGCGGTAGCGGATCAGGGGCATGCCTTTGCGAGTCAGGTTGGTCATGACCACCTCGCCCACTTCGCCTTCGGCCACGTCCTCTCCGGTTTCGGGATTGATGATTTCGATGAGGAAGGCGTCCTCCCAGACGTGCATGCCGCTCTGTTCGGTACATTCAAAGGCCACACCCGGTCCGTTCATTTCGGAAA
>JBFWMD010000106.1:0-10147 GCA_050251775.1 Desulfovibrio sp. | reverse complement strand
GGGGCGGCGACTGGGGCTCTTACAGGTATCCCTGTTCTAGGCGTTGGAGCTGTGCCAGGGGCTACCGTAGGTGGAATAGTCGGATTATCAACGGGACTGCTCAAGGGAACCATTATGGAAGCGCTCCCAGGTGACGACCCGCTTGGCGATACAGATGCTCCGTCAACACGTAAAGACTTTAAACTTCCGACATGGGACAAAGTAACAGGCAGGTGAAATAATATGCGCTACAAAAAATTACTATGGGTGGCAGTGGCTGCTCCTATTATAGACTGGGTGCTGCTAAAAAGTACAATCAGCCTGCTTCTTGAATTGCTATTTGTGTCATTGCCATTGTTATCATTTGTTTTTTTGTCGGACGAGAAAAAGGAGTAGCTTGTCTGAAGCGATAGTAATTCTACAATCTAGAGCGCGGCGAGTATGTAATTATATTTCTGGTTGCGCTCGTTCCTTTGCAAGAGGAAACAGAGCACAAATAACTGCGTAACATGATATCATCACAGTGATTACGTTTTGCAGCACATAAGGCGGTGGGCGAAGCGCTCGAGTTCCAGAACGGCAGGCACTTGGCGACTTGGCTGGGGCTGGTTCCGCGCCAACATTCATCGGGCGGAAAACAGCGGCTCTATGGCAGCAGCAAGCAACGGCAACCCGTATCTGCGGACGCCGCTTGGATTCGCGGGCGGCCTGCACGACTGGGACACCGGACTTGTCCGCTTCGGCTGGCGGGACTACGACCCGGATACCGGGCGATTCACCGCCCAGGACCCCATCGGCGCTGCGGGCGGAGATCCGGACTGGTATGGCTACTGTTTGGATGACCCGGTCAATGGCAGGGATCCGGAGGGACTTATGTCGTTGCGGGGAACGATCTGGGATAAGCCCATGGAGGAGCGTGGGGCGGAAATATCAGATCAGATCGGAGATGATCTTCGGGCATTTGAGGTGTTTACCAAAGGCATCCCAGAAAACCCCGTGGGGATTGTCGGGCAGATTGCCGTCAATACCATGGCAAGGAAGAAGCAATATCGGGAGAACGCCGCTGAAAGTGAGTCTCTTTGGGAAAAAGAAGCCTACAAGAAACTTGCGGACAACGTCAGTGTGGCCGGTGAGACGATCAATCTCATGACTGGGTGGACCGGTTACGAGAAAGGGAATGAAATAGTAACCGGCGCAATGAGTTCTGTGAAAGAACTCGGGGGCAAGCTGGGCGAAAAGATCGGCGAGATCGGGGACAACATTGCCAAACGAAAAAGGAAAACCCGTGGTGAACAGTAGGCCACCAGAAAAGCTGCACAATACGTCGAGCAAATTCAAGAAAGAGAAATACAGATCATGAAACTGTGGAAATACGTCGCTCTTCTTTGGCTTGTGCTCGGAATCCACGCCTTTGTCCTGGATTACCATTTCCAACGCTTTGGCCCGGAAATCGTGGCCGCGCTCTACGCGGATCTGATCCGTGACTTCATTGTGCTGTCCTTCGCCTTTTCCGGCCACGTTGTGGCGCTGATCCTCTACTTCCTCTATTTGCTCCGGTTCAGCCTTTGGTACACGCTACGGTACACCCCGGACTATCCCTATCTGACCACGCTGTGGCAACCGGAGTTCAAGCCACTTCTCTCCGCGCTGATCCTGTGCTTCTTTTTTGTTCTGTTCGCGCTGTTGGCGCGGGAGATTCTCTCTCTGATCCGACAACGTTCCTGGGGCGTGCGACTGGAGCGGGGGCGCGATTCCTGGCTTGTTTTCAGCCTCCGGAAATCCTGGGTGCTGTTGCTTCCCCTGGCGTATCTTCTGGAAATGCACGGCTGGCGAGGGCTTTTTATCAAATACCAGCTGCCTGCGTATGGATTGTGGCCCGTGGTGCTCATTGGCTTTTTGATGCTCGGGGCGTTCGCCCACGTGCGGATCTGTAAGCTGTTCAGTGCCATGGCCATTCTTGGGACGGCAGTTAACCTGACTGCGCTACTTATCGTGGACAGTGTCCTCATTTCCAACTGGCCACACCTGATCTTCAGGCTGAGTGTGCCGACGTTGGCAGCAGGCTCTCTCTTTTGGGACTGGTTTCAGCGAATACGGTCCAGGCAAAGCCTGCAATGCATTCCAAAGGAGGAGGAAGTTAAAGCTCTTTCGTAGCCGCACCTACCCTGTCGGATGACTGAATGTTGTTTTTTCCAGTACTGTCCCGATCCAGCCCCTGTCCGTGTTGGGAAAGGGGCTTTGATTTTGCGCAACAGGAATCGCGGAACGCGATTCTGAAGGTAACAGGCCAGATTGGCAGCGTGCGCATGGTTGAATTTCCAATCAAAGACATGGTAAAGTAAATCCTGTACGACGCCTTCGGCAATGTGGTGCGCGACGGCAATCCGTATCTGCGCTCCCCCCCCGGTTTCGCGGGCGGCCTGCATGACTGGGACACCGGCTCGTGACGACCGTAAGGGCGCTTCGGCTGGCGCGATCCCACATTCGATGACAATCACCGACACCGGACGCTTCACCGCCCAGGACCCCATCGGCGCTTCGGGCGGAGATTCGGACTGGTATGGGTATTGCCTGGATGACCCGGTCAACGGGCGGGATCCGGAGGGGCTTTATGAATGTAAAGACAACTCCGAAAAATGTGGAGACAAGAATATATATTGCAACCACAATACGTGTACCGAAGATTGTTTTCTGTGCGGAGACTATGAACCAATCACGCGGGATGATGTAAATATGATACGATCTTTCCCTGGCATAGAGACACTATTTGAATGGCCATGGAAAAACAAAAAAGATAAAGGCGAGGACAAAAACTAATGCTGACGGATGTTTTAAAATATGAGCTGTATGTTCCACAATGTTTTTTGTTTATGAAATCTAATGAGGTTTTGCTAAAGCTGAACTCTTGCGGAGGAATGTCGACGAAAACTGGTGGGCTTGTTCTCTTAGATTTTATTTTGCTTTTAACTTTGAGTGTATTGTTCTTTCTAAAGATCAGATTTGTTAGTTTCTTATATCCTGTGTACATAGCTGTGTTTACTGGATTATACCTATACTTGAGCTTTGGAGACGGTACACAGAATCCTTATGTATATTCTAGAGTTATATTGTTATCAGCATATTGCTACACTGGATTCTTTTTGATGTGTATCCATCTTATATCAGGTAACAAATCACCCATTGACTGTTAGTTGCTTTTCCTCGAAAGCCAAGCACCAACTTGTGGACGCGATAATGTTGCCTGTTGAAATGCTCAAAGGCGAGGATCAAGCTGCACCGAGAGAACTTTGACCTGTGAACGTCGCCTCGACGGTCAACGAAACGGGGAGTCCGCCAGGGCTCCCCGTTTAACATATAAATAAAAACAGAGCAAAAACATGGTGAAGGACGTTCATTATCATTCAGGTATATTTCAACACAGCACACACAGTTCGTATCCACTCTCATGCCAATAGGGAAATCACCCCTTTTTTCTTTCCGTTTTCCCTCCATTTTATCCTGACATCCAAACCGAGGGCGTGCCTGCGAAAATTCCGCTGCAATAAACGCCAACACTGCGCGGCAGACAATGAATGGCGGGAAGTGAGCAATGCCAGGAAGGTCGCCCCATGGGACTGGTTACAAAAGATCACGGGCACAGCCAGGGTCAACACGCGGAAATCCTTTTGCATACGGACCAGATTGGCAGCGTGCGGGTGGTTGAGTTCCCCACCGAAGGCATGGTAAAGGAGATCCTGTACGACGCTTTCGGCAACGTGGTGCGCGACGGCAACCCGTATCTGCGCTCGCCGCTGGGATTCGCAGGTGGCCTGCACGACTGGGACACCGGCTCCTATTGACCGCAAGGGCGCTTCGGCTGGCGGGACCCCACATTCGATGACCATCACGGATACCGGACGCTTCACTGCCCAAGACCCCATCGGCGCGGCGGGCGGCGACCCGGACTGGTATGGGTATTGTTTAGATGACCCTATCAATGGACGGGATCCGGAGGGGCTGTGGACTGATGTGTACTATTACGATGAGAATAAGGGACACATCGCAGTCGATCCTGGCGGCAATGGCGACCCAATAGGAAAGTACCCCATGACTGATGATGATATATTGGGAGGTCCAGGCGAATATCGGTCTGAGTCTCGAAAGCCAGCGAAGGTGGTTCGGGTCGAAACCACGGCTGAGCAGGAGCGCGATATGCAAGAATACCAGCGAAGAGCTCAAAAAAGCAGCAGTGTTCACTATGGATTAGGTACGGACGATTGTGTTGATGCTGCCGATACAGTGCTGAAGGTTGGCGGTGTGAAGACTCCAGGTTCGAATGGAATAACATATCTAGTTAACTATGCTAACAAACTTGAACAGATGAAATAAACAACTCGGCAGCGGGAACTCCCGCTGCCGACAGCAATACTTATGAATAGATTCTATATTTTTTTTTGGTATTGGCGTGCTCTTCGGAGTAACATCTTTTGTTATATATCATAACGCAATCGAGATATTAAACATTCCGCCTGAAATTATCCTTACCGTAATAAATCCTCTAATGATTGTGTCAGCGTATTTTGCGTTCGGGAGTAGTCTAAAATATATATTTGGGTCTGTTCTGTCATGCTTGCTTAACGGGCTCCTGTTCGGAGTGATGGCATTTTACTTTTCAAATAAGCATGTTTTCCTGAGGATGTTCTCGTGGATGCTACTAATCGGCTATGTTTTGCTTCTCTGCTTCGTTAGCACAATTGAGTGATCGCCCCCGAGAACGAGTTCGATCGGTTTTGCGGGAGGCCTGCACGCCTGGGATACCGGCTCCTATTGACCGCAAGGGCACTTCGGCTGGCTCGATCCCCTCATCCGATGACAATCACCGACACCGGACGCTGCACCGCCCAGGACCCCATCGGCGCTGCGGGCGGAGATTCGCCCGGCAATGCAACACCGCCCGCCCCGGAGGTCATCCAGGGCGGGCGGTTTCGTATCGTCGTTGCTGTTTCGCGGCGCGGCTACTTGAGCTGTTCGCGGCGGGCGTATTCCTGCACAAAGCGGATGGCGTCGTCGTAGTCGAGCACTTCGCCCGCGATCTGGGCCTTGAGCAGATTGTCGCGGATGAGTCCCACCAGGGGGCCGGGTTTGAGCTCTGTGGATTGCATGATCTCGTTGCCGTTGAGCAGCGGTTCCAGGGCTTCCTCGGGAATGTCCGCCCGGTCGAGCATCTTCAGGTTGTGGTTGAACTCGCGGTAGGAGCCGCCCCGGGCCTTGATGTCCGCGCGGACCATCTCCAGGATGCGCGGGTATTCGTCCACGGCCTTAAAGCGGCGGATGCCCTTGTCTGTGAGCATGAAGTGCGGGCGCATGTGGTTTTTGATCAGTCCGCAGATCAGGTCGATGTCCGCTGGCTCGAAGCGCAGCCGGTTGAGGATCTTGCGGGTCACGCGCGCGCCCACGTAGTGGTGCTGGTAGAAGGTCCACTGCCCTTCGAAGTATTCGGCGGTGAAGAGCTTGCCCACGTCGTGGAACAAGCAGGCCAGGGTTCCGTACCAGTCGTAGGGCAGTTCCTCGGGGTAGTGGCGCATCACGTCGATGGTGTGGGCGAAGACGGTTTCCTCGCCCGCTTCCGGACTCTTGATCTGGGTGACGCGGGAGAGCGCGGCCACTTCCGGAACCAGCCCGTGCAGAATCTGGGAGTCGAAGAGGTATTGGGCGAACTGCCACATGTTTTCGGCTTCCACCTTGCGCCACTCGTCCATGATGTCGCTGATGGAGACGTAGTCGAGCACGCGGCGCGCGCCGCGCACAATGGCCAGCCAGGAGTTGGGTTCGATGGGCAGGTGGAAGTTGGCGGCGAAGCGCAGGGCGCGTATGGCCAGCAGGTAGTCCCGGCGCAGGGTCTCATCCGGCAGGCCCAGGAAGCGGACCTCGCCTTTGCTGAAGTCGGCGAAGCCGTCCATGGTCTCGATGGCCGAGGGGATGTACGGGCAGACCGAGGAGAGCGGGATCTCGCCGCGCTGCTCCAGCCGCTTCATCAGCCGGGGGGTCAACCTGGCCACGCACTCCTCGGGGTGGGCGTCCGTGGTCACCGGGGAATGGTAGAAGTAGAAAGTGCTCTCCCCTTCCTTGAAGAATCCGAGCACATCGGACTCGGAAGAGGGTTTTGTGGCCGGAAACAGGCGCAGCAGGTCATCAAAGCTCATGTCCGTGCTGATGTCGATTTCCTGTTCCGTGGGTTCGCTGCCGAGGGTCTGCTGCTGCAACCGGGCATTGACGACATAGGCGTCAAAGCCGTTGCGCATGATGGTTTTGCAGAAACCCACGGCGTCTTTGAAAGGCTGGCTCATGTATTATCCTCCGGGTGTCTCGCTCGGATGTTGTCCTGAAGTGGTCCCGGACTCATACAATGTTTTTTCCCGCAAGGAAATGCCGTACGACCCGCCCCCGCAGCGGACGGCCCAAAAGCGGCGTGTTCTTGCTCTTGGAGCGCAGGGATTCCGGCGTGACGGTCCACTCCTCCATGGGATCGAAGAGCAGGAAGTCCGCAGGGTCGCCGGGCTGGAAGCGGTTCACGGGCAGGGCGAAGCGTTCGCAAGGCGCCGTGGTCCAGGCGCGCACAAAGGCCTGTTCCGAGAGCATGCCCTTGCTGACCAGTCCCCAGGTTACAGACAGGGCCGTATCCAGGCCGGTGATGCCGCAGGGCGCGTAATCGAACTCCACTTCCTTTTCGTGCGCGGCGTGGGGCGCGTGGTCCGTGGCCAGCATGTCGATGACCCCGCTTTCCAGGGCCTCCAGCACAGCGCGGCGGTCCGCTTCGGTGCGCAGCGGCGGATTGACCTTGGCATTGGTGTCGTAGTCGGCCAGCTCGTTTTCGGTCAGGGTCAGGTAATGCGGACAGGTTTCCGCGGTCACGTCCACCCCGCGCTGTTTGGCCCAGGCAATGAGCTCCACGGATTTCTTGCAGGAGATGTGGGCCAGATGGATGGGCAGGCCCAGGTATTCGGCCAGAAGAATGTCGCGGGCCGCCTGGATGGCTTCAGCCGCGTCGGGCTGCGCCGGAATGCCGAGTCTGCCGGAGATTTCGCCCTCGTTGGCTCCGGCGGCCACGCCCATATAGGGATCCTCGCAGTGGTCGATGACCACCTTGCCGAAGTCCGAGGCATATTCCATGGCCCGGCGGAAAAGCTCGCTGTTCTTCACGGGCACGCCGTCATTGGAAAAGGCCGCGCAGCCCGCGTCCACCAGTTCGCCCATGGGCGCCAGGGCCTCGCCCTTGAGCCCCACGGTGAGCGCGCCGATGGGGAAAAGTCGTGGACCGTTGGGCCAGGCGCGTTTTGCCTTGTCGAGCATCATTTCCGTGATCCCGGCCTTGTCGTTGACCGGATCGGTGTTGGCCATGCACATGATGTTGGAAAAACCGCCGTGGGCTGCTGCGGCAAGGCCTGTGGCGATGTCTTCCTTCCACTCGTAGCCCGGCTCGCGCAGGTGGGTATGTACATCCGTGAGCGAGGGCAGCAGGGTCAGGCCAGCGGCATCCACGATTTCCACAGCGGGTTCGGAAGCCTTGTCCGGCCCTGTGCCCACAGGTACGACTGCCAGAATTTTGCCGTCCCGCACGAGCAGGTCCACGCTTTCGCCGCGCAAAAGCGCGTTTGTAACGATCAGATCAGGAGCGCTGTTTTTGGACATGGGCTAGGCCTCCTTGCGGGTCAGGATGAGAAAGAGCAGGGCCATGCGCACGGCCACGCCGCTGGCCACCTGGTCGAGCACGAGGCTTGCGGGCGCGTCCGCAATGACCGAGCTGATTTCCAGGCCCCGGTTCATGGGGCCGGGGTGCAGCACGCGCGCGTCCGGCGCGGCCAGCTCCAGGTGGCGCGGCCCGAGGCAGTAGAGTCGGGAATATTCGCGCAGGTCCGGGAGCAGGCCGTCCGCCTGCCGCTCCAGCTGGAGCCGCAGGCACATGACCGCGTCCACGCTGCGCACGGCCTGGTTCAGGTCCGTGTAGACCTCGCAGGGCCAGGAGCGCACCGCGGGCGGCAGCAGAGTGCGCGGCGCGCAGAAGCGGACCTTGACCCCGAGCATGTTCAGCATGATCAGGTTGGAGCGGGCCACGCGGCTGTGGGCGATGTCGCCAAGGATCAGCACGGTCTTGCCGCCGAAGTCCTTCCACTGTTCCCAGAGGGTGTAGCCGTCGAGCAGGGCCTGGGTCGGGTGGGCGTGGCGTCCGTCTCCGGCGTTGAGCACGCCGCAGCGCAGCCTGTCCGCCAGGAATTTGGCCGCGCCGCTCACGGAATGGCGCAGCACGATGGCGTCCGGGTTCATGGCCTGGAGCGTGAGGGCCGTGTCCTTGAGTGTTTCGCCCTTTTGCAGGCTGCTCATGCTCTTGGAGAGGGAAAAAGTGTCCGCGGAGAGGCGCTTGCCCGCCATGTCAAAGGAGGTCTTGGTGCGCGTGCTCGGCTCGGCGAAGAAAAGCACCACGCTCCGGCCTTTGAGGGTCGGGACCTTTTTGACTGGGCGCTCGTTGATCTCGCGGAAATACTGCGCGGTCTCGAAGACGTGCAGCACCTCGTCCCGGCTGAGCTGCGAAATGTCCAACAAATCCTTATGCCGCCATTGCATGTCTTCTTTCCTTGTGGCTGAAATCCAGATCATCCGGTGGAAGTTTTCCGCGTATCGGTACTTTTCCCGGCGCGACCACCGTTCGCAAAGTATTTTTAGCGTCCGGTTGCGGGCCGGGAGCCGTCAATGTGCCTGCCGAAGCGCGAACCCGCCCAGGGACGGGAGAGGACCATCGCAGCGCCGCAGGCCGGGAAAAGCGCCTCAACCCTCGAACAACGCGAGCAGGTCGTCCGGAACCACGCTCCAGAGCGCGGCCTTGCCGGGCTCCAGCGTGCCGAGGCGATCCCCCTGGCCGAAGAATCGGGCCGGGTTGCGCGTAAGCAGCGCCAGCCCCTGCTCCAGGCTCAGTTGCTCATTATAATTTGCCTTGAGATGGGCCAGCTCGTTCCAGACGTTCAGATCATCGTTGGAACAGAGCCCGTCCGTGCCCAGACAAACGTTCACGCCCGCAGCCAGGATTTTTTCCCAGGGGGCGCGGCCCTCGCCGATATATTCGTTGCTGCGCGGACAGAGGCAGACGCTGGCTCCGGTCCTGCGGAGAATCTCGATGTCTTCATCGTCCACGGTCACACAGTGGACCGCCAGTGTGCGTTCGTCCAGCAGTCCGAGGCCTTGGGCATAGGCCACCGGGGAAACGCGCGGCGGCACGAATCCGGTCAGGGGAATGTTCGCCCGTTCCAGCACCTCCACGAACTCAATGCGTTCGCCCATGAGAATGCGCGATTCCTCCTCGTTTTCCGCGAGGTGGATGGAATGGGGCAATCCTTTTGCCGCGCAGGCGCGCTTGGCCCGGCGCAGGGTCTCCGGGTGGGTGGAGTAGGTGGCGTGGCCCGCGCAGGAAAGCACGCCCCGCTGGAAAGTCCCCTCCGGCACGAACACGGTCTTGTCCGTGGGCGGGGTAAAAAAAATTTTTTCGCTGAAGGCCACGAAAAAAAGGCCGGTATCGTCAAGGACGCCGGCGATACGGGGGGCCTGCATGGTGGAGATGTCGGCCAGATGCACGGTTCCGAGGTCGCGGATGCGTCCGCAGTGCCCGGCCACCTCCGCGTCGTCCATGGCGTACATGGGGTTGGCCACGAGGCTTTTGATCCAGGCGGTGAAGCCCTGGCCGCGCACGGTCTTGTCCAGCAGGTGGCACATTTCCAGATGGGTGTGGGCGTTGAACACGCCGGGGCAGAGCGTGGCCTTTCCGAGGTCCTGGACCGGGCCGTCATGAGTCCTGCGCACTTGGTTCCATGGGCCGATTTGCACAATAAAACGGCCATCGTGAACGATGGCCGCATCGCGTATCGGTTCCTGGCCCGGGACCATACTCAGTACCCTGGCCGCACGGAGGATCGAATGGTTTCGAGTGCTCATGACTGCTTAATCGCGAATTCTAGCCTCTTTTTCCGCGAATGGAAAGTCGTCCGGAGGGTCTTTTTTCAAATGCGGCGTTTGACAACGTATGCCAAGACATGCATATTCATGGCATAGCATGAATATGGAGGAACAATGACACAGGAGGCAACAGGTGCGGAAAGCGCGCTCGGCAGCGACTTTCAGCGGGAAAAATCGCCGGGTTATTGGG
>JBFWMD010000105.1:0-10367 GCA_050251775.1 Desulfovibrio sp. | reverse complement strand
TATCCGGCCAGTTCCGAATCCGTAAGCAGACGGGGGTATCGCTCGGCCATGGTTGCATCAAAGCAGAAGTCCCTGAGCGTCAAAGCCACCTCGAACTCCACCTTATCGTGGAGTTCTGGATGGGCGCAGAGTCTGTCCAGCCATGCGGTTACGAGCTTTTCCCCGGCAACGGGGTCAACGGAACGAGGCAGGAACGAGTTGAAACTGGCGCGCACGTCAATAAATGGCTGCCCGGCCAGACGGACCATGAGCTCTTCAGGAACCATTTTTCGATAGCCCATAAGCTCGCGCGCTTGGCTCCAGACACGCCGGGTGATCAACTCACGATACAGGGACGCAGCCAGGGGCCGGGCCCGAGTTCCTATGATCTCGGCCGGATTCCAGTCCGGCATGTTCCCCAACACTGTGTACCCGCCGAACAAGCCGGGTTTGCGCTCGCTTCTGCGGCTCAGAAAGTCTTCCAGGCTGGGCATCATCCGCCGCACGCGGTTCTCCACGTCCGGATGCCAGTTGCCCACGGTGCAGATGCGCCGCACTTGCAAAAGATAAATGGTTCCATCCAGGCTCAGGGCGAATTCGATGTCCAGAGGTACGTCGCCACACAAGCGCTCCAGTTCCTCGGCCAGCAGCAGCATGCTCCGCACGCGCTGAGAGTCGATGTATTCGTGCGCCAGCCCACGGTAAACGTACACGGTCTTGTGGATGCCCGTGCCACTGGTGACGGATTCGGTGGAACCGGACTGGTCGTCGTAATTGAGCACGTAGTAGGGAGATCCGTCCTCAAGGTTGCGAGTCATAATCACGCCGGAGGCATCTATGTCCGCAAGCATAGGCTGAATCAACACCTGATCGGCTGGATGTCCGGTCATGGAGGCGATTACTTTCTCAACGGACAGGACCACCTGACTGTGATCGTCCGGATCAATATTGAGACAGGACTCGAAGGCCCCGGCCATGGAGCCGGACTCCATGTCCTCACCAAGCGAGCTTGAACGCACAACAATGAATTCGCCCCCAGCAAAGGATGTCAACTCGCTCAGTACCGCTTCTCGTTCGGCCCGCCAGCGCGCCACAGAAAAATAAAACACGGCTGGAACCTGAAACGAGACTCCGGCGTTCATTGCGGCGATGCGCTCCAAGGTCTCCGCTTTGGTACCAAACTGAAACATGCTTTCCCCGTGCGTCACAAGCTTTTGCAGCGATCAGCCACGATTTGCCAAAACGGCAGTTCGGGTGAACCGGCCTTTTTGATGTAGGTGTTGATGTATCGCGCATAGGCGGCCTCGTCCACGCGCATGGCCGCCTGAAAATCAAACGGTTCATCGCGGCTGACGTTCACCGGCGTTTTGCCCAGCATTCCGGCGATGTAATCGATGAGTTCCCCCCGGTCTCCCGCAATGAACTCGTCAGTGGTGATGAAGATGATGGGTTTGCCGAAGAGGATCGGAAACGAGATGGAGGTGCTTGCGAAAGCCACCACGAAATCAGCGTCACGCACCATGTTTACGGTTTCGCCCCAGACGGCCTTGCGTCCGGCGAAATAATGTGCGTTGTCCATGTGGAATCGGGGATGGGCGGCCACCGTGACCACGGCATTTCCCTGTCGCTCCAACTCGTCCAGGAACCGATTGATGGGCGGGAAGTAGCCTTCCACTGTCAGATAACGTTTCTCGGCCTTACCGTCGTGCACATCCGGACATAACGGGCCGTTACCGCCGAGGAAAACTCCCCGAAGCCTGCCATCTTCACGTGGCGGACGGTGTGGCTGCTGGCGGGCCGCGAGGTAGGCATCGTAATCAAAGGTATGAGTCCAAAGAATTTCTGTCTTCGGCCCCATGGGCACAGGATTTCCCACCATGTATTCTCCACCTGCGAGAATAAGCCCTGCCGACGGGTAGCCCTGCCATTCAGCTGGCAACCACGGGGCAATACACAAATTTTTCTTGATCTTGCGAAGCGAAGTCCAGCGCCGAATCCGGGAGAGCAGGCTCTTTTCGGCACGCTCATCCCCAGGTTCAGGCAGGCCCTTGCCCATGCGGGCGGCATAAAGAAGTCCATGTCGACGAATGGCCTTGTACAAAGGGAGTGCCTTCCCCTCGAACACAATCATGGCCATAATCAGGTCGTCTTCCCCGAGTTCCGAGAGGGCGGCAAGAGCCTGGTCCATGGTTTCAAAAGTCCGAAGCCCTGCCCAGTCAACAGGATCAGGAACCGTGACGTTCTTGTGCGTCGACGGATTGATAAACGGCGTGCAGTCCCAGACCTCGGCGGCGATTCCATTGCGCTGGAAGATCTCAATGCCGTAACGGTCAAAATCCCGTTGACTGAAGGGATACTTGATCAAAAAAACAATCCGTCTGATACCCACGCGACTACCCCTGAATCCCGTATACTCCGGCCTCATACTCCCCGGCGGATTCCATCAGCTTTTTGAAAATCTCTCCGGATACCCCATTTTTGAAGGCGGCCACCTTCTTGGCCCGCAGCGCCGGATCAAGTTGCCAGGGACGGACATCGCGCTTGATATACACCTCGGTATACGACGTGGGAACCGTTCCGAGGAAATCGCAGATGCGCGCCGTCTGCGTTTGAGGGTCGCGAATGTAGTCCTCAAAGGTGCATACCAGGATACGCGCGCGCACTTCCTCGCTCGCCTTGCGGTATTGAGCGACAGCCCGAGCCGTCAGGTCCAACGAGGTGTGAATACAGCGTTCCATGGGATTCATGGCCTGCCACTCCCGCTCCTGCCCATGGCAGTACCAGGGCACGACCTGACCGTTGGATTCCAGGCACAAGGTGAAGGCACGGGGGTCGTGGCCGAATCGTTCGCCCCACTGCTGCTTCCACCAGGAATACGCAAGGGCGACAGGATCGCGCAACATCTCCAGCATGCGGAAATCCAGTTCCAATCCGTCCAGCACGTCCAGGTTGACCATGAAGTCGTGGGTCCGGACAGGGAACATGCGTTCGCCACGGCGAAGCTCCTCGACCACACCATCACCATCTGGCTTGTTCAGCCGATCATAATACAGACGGGGGTTCCAGTAGTGATGCACTCCGCTCGTGTCGTTCAGCCGGAAGTTAACATTTCTGGAAATAAGGGTGTTGTACACTTCCTCGTTGAGTTGGAGGCGCAGCAAGGCCCGGGCAAAATCCAAGTCCATCCTGCCCAGTGCCACAGCAGGGATGATCTGCTCGAGCAACACCATGACTTTGGTATGCTCCATGCGCTCGAACGACGGCACAATGCTGGTGAACAACGACTTGCCGCACCGGGTCAGGCCGTCGACGAACACCAGATTCCGAGCCACGTTCTCCACCATGGCGAAGTCGATTTTGCTCATCTCAACCCCGCCTCATGGCCTCAACGGCAAGCTCCACGGTCCTGGTCTGGGTCATGATCCAGGCATCCCTCGTTGCCCCTGCGTAGTGAGGGGTGATGAGCAGATTGTCGTGCTCCCTGGCGTAACGCAACAGCGGATTTCCTTCCAGACGTTCGCGAAATCCGGGAGAATGCTCCCCAGCCAGGACATCGAGGCCCGCACCGGCCAGATGGCCGCTTTCCAGTGCTTCGAGCAAAGCTCCCTCATCCACCAGTTCGCCACGCGCGGTGTTGATGAAATACGATCCAGGACGCATGGCCGAAAAAAATTCTCGACCGATCATCCCGGAGTTTTCCGGCGTATGATGTGCATGCAGGGAAACCACGTCAGCCGTTCCGGCCAGCTCAATCAAGGATCTGCATCGAGTAAACCGGCTGTCCGTGGAGTGGGGGCTGTAGTAGAGCACCTCCATGCCGAAGGCGGGAGCCTTCTCGGCCGTCAACGTCCCCAGCCGCCCCAGGCCGACGATTCCAAGACGCATGCGCGACAGCATGCGCGGGGTCATCTCCCCCAGGGAACGCCCGGCCCGGGTCGTCCGCGCCTGCTTCAGGGCAAGCCCCATGTGCCGGGTGATCCCGATGATCAAGCCCCAGGCAACTTCCACGGTGGGAGTGACCTTCCACATGAATTCACGCTCGTCGGCCAGGGAAACCACTTTGATGTCACGTCGTGCGGTCTCGATCAAATCCACATGCGGCAGACTCAACGTCGAACTGGCCACTACCCTCAATCCAGGGCAGCGCTCCAGGCGAGTCTTGTCCACTGCGAATCCCAGGGGCGCCATGAGCACTTCGGCCCTTGCAAGAATCTCGTCGGCATCGGCCCCGGGGTCCGGCAATGTGATACGCTCAAAGTTTTCATCAATGTAGGCAAGTGTTTCCGGAAGATATCCTAGGACCTCGTAGTACACCAGAACAGGCTTGCGCACGACTACTCCCCGTCCAACTCGACCATCTTTTCGCGGAGCATCAATTCCGCCATAGCCATGTCTTCCGGCCCATCAAGGTCGTAGGCGTATTCCAGAGGAACCACCACGGGGAAGCTTGGACGGGCGAAAAGGTTGCTCGTTTCTAAAAGCGCTTTCGTCCGTGTGGCGATGAGGTTGCCGTACGTGTAATGCACCGGCTTGGTTTGTTTTGAGTATCCGCGCTCACGCTCCTCCGGATACACGAAGTAGATATCATTCCCGTCAGGACTCATGGCCCGCTGATTATGCGCATGGAACTGGTGCGGGACCTTGATGACCGCCTGGCCGGAACCGCACTCGGGGTGCGCCAGCATGCCCTTGACCACAGCGTCGATGTGCTCGGCCCGCAAAAAAATGGATGTCGGCTGCACAAGCACGATGATCTCAGGCGCGGGTTCGTCCGCAGCGAGAAATTCCTTGGCCGCGTGGATCACCACATCCACCGAGGCCACCAGATCGCCACCCAGGTGCTCCGGACGATCCATAACCAGAGCGCCCTTTTCACGCGCGGCGGCGGCAATCTTTTCATGGTCCGTGGAACAGACGACCCGGGAAATGGTCTCCGCCTTGTTCGCGGCGTCCAGGCTGTAATGCAGCAGAGGCTTACCCGCCACGGGAACAATATTCTTCAGAGGAATGGATTTGGACCCGCCACGGGCCGTAACAAAGGCCCAGGCAGTACCGGCGGCGATGTTCATATACTTCCTCCTGCGGTGCAGGCCGCGTGCATTTTCTCAACGACGCGCTGTTCCGTCAGTTCCCAGGCGTCCGCTGTGCAGCCCCCATAGCGGGGGAACAGCAGCAGCCGGGAATCCGATTCCTGAGCGTAGCGTTGCATGGGGTTGTCGGGAAGAGCTGCCTCAAAACCGGGCAGATGCTCTCCAGTCAGGGTATCCACAGCGGCCCCGGCGAGATGGCCGGAACGAAGCGCCTCAAGCAGGGCGGGCTCGTCCACAACCTCACCTCTGGCGGTATTTACGAAATAACTCCCACAGGGCAAGGCCCGAAAGAAGTCCGCGTTCAGAAAGCGATCCGTCTCCGAAGTAAGATGCACATGCACGGAAACGACATCGGACTTTGTCGCCAGCGTCACCACGTCTGCGCAACGCTCAAATTCAGAGGACTCCACAAAGGGATCGAAATAGCAGACTTCCATGCCCAAAGCCTTGCCGTATCCGGCCACCAGCGCCCCCAGACGCCCAAGGCCGATGACCCCGAGACGCAGGCGGGAGAGCATGCGCGGCGTGCGCGCGCCAATGGAGCGACCGTCCCATTGTCCTTTGAGCAGCATATCCTGGGCGTTCGGGACATGGCGAACCAGCCAGATCACCATGCCCCAGGCAAGCTCCGCCGTTGGGGTGATGGACAGCAGCAGATCGCGCTCATTCTTGAGCGAACAGACGCTCACCCCGCGCGCTCGAGCGGCTTCCACATCAATATGCACTTCACCGGTGGTAGGTGTGCCGATGGCTCTGAGCCTCGGATGCTTGTCCAGGGCGGCGGCGTCCATGGCGAAGCCCTTGGGCGCGAACACGGCCTGGGCTCGGGCCAGCACCTCGGGATCGGCTGCGTCCGGATCCACAAAGGTGTACAACTCGAACCGCTCCCGGAGCATCTCCAGGGAGGACGGCATGAACGAAAGGATATCGTAGTAGACTGCAAGGGGCTTGTTCATTGATGCTCCCCTACTCGACCATGTACTTCAGCCTCCACGCCCCGCTCGAATCCTTTTCCCAAAGATGCGGGGTGCGGTACGCGTCGCACACTTCTTCAAACTGTTCAGGGGTCATGTCCAGATAACGCAGGAAAACATCAAGATAACGACTCGGATATTCGGAGTCGTAACGGCGCACCAGGGAGATGCCCTCTTCGCGGGTCAGATGGCCGTCGCGGATTTCGTGGGCGGCGTCGGAAGTCGCCCTTCCCAATCCGAACTTCAAGTAGCTGAAGTAGTAATGTACCGGATCGGTCAGGTCATCCAGGCTGGCGTACTTGTTGTAGGTTCCCTCGGAACGTCCCTCCGGGTTGGTGGCGAAACCGTACTTTTCGGTGACGTGGTAGAAGTTCTCCTGGGGAATCCACTTGTGATAATAACCGAACCAGCGGAATTTAATAGCTTTCTTTAGCAGGGCCTCCGGGTCGGGCATGGAATAATAGTGCAGACTCGGATCCTTAGCCTCCTCGGGAGTGATATAGCCAAGTTCCACTCCACGACGGACGAGCTCGTTCGTGGATGAGCCCTTGTGATAGACCTCCACCCAGTCCTCGATGGGCTGTCCCGGGAGGTCCTTGTTGCGCAGGGTTCCCCCGTATTCCAGTTCGCCGTTCTCCCCAAACATGACGAGCTTGATGTCCTGCTCCAGGGCAACGTGGAAGGCATAGTTCACCTGACCGCGCCCAAACGCCTCAAAATGGTTTCCGATGAACACCAAACCGAGCTTGGAGATTTTGCGCTGGAGAGTGCGCTCCGGGGTGTAGCAATGGTTGGCCAGGCCTGCGGAGATCATGTTCTGAAGATTCTGGAAGCCTATGGTGGTGTACAATAGTGGCGACCATGTCACGGTCAGGGGGTGCATCCCATACTCGTATTTGAGTTTGTAGGCGATGGAACCGGAATCCTTGCCACCCGAGCAGGGGACGATCACATCGTACCGACCGTCATCGCGACGATGCTCGTCCAGCAGTGCCTCGAACTCTTTCTTGCGGGACTCCCAATCGACTCCGGTTTCCTTTTCCTCTGCCCAGCGGCAAGCACCGCACACACCTTCATCGTCGAACACGATGCGCGGGCGCTGGTTGGAAACCACGCACTTCTTGCAGAACTTCACATCGTTGGGCAGGTCGGGGAGCTGACGATCCAGAGAGTTACGGGCGTGGTCTCCAACAGGAATGCCCTCGTGACCAAGGGAAGGCAGATATATGTAATTACCGATGCCGGCCATGTAACCCTCCGTCAGGCAACATAATTTGTGTTGTTAGAAAAAATAAAAATCAGAGTTTTATCCAGTTCTCGTAAATGTGCAATCCGCGCAGACCGCTTCGCTCCGGGTGGAACTGGCAGCCGAAAAGATTCTCCCGGACCACCACGGAGCAAAAACGGTTGGGACCATAGCTGGTGACTGCGGACTGAAAATCCTGTCCGGAAGCCGCAACCATGAAGGAATGCACAAAATAAAACCGGTCACCGGCGGACACATTTTTGAGCAACTCCCAAGCCGGACCTGAGAGCGCCTCTGTGGGACGAATGCTGTTCCAACCGATGTGTGGAATGCGCACGGCGTCGGATCCCGCACCACCCCGCATCTGCACCACGTCCCCTGGCAAAAGCCCAAGGCCTTGGTGCATGCCGAATTCATGTCCGCGTTCAAAGAGTAGCTGCATCCCCAGGCAGATGCCCAGCAGTGGCGTGCCGCTGCTTGCCAGCTCCCGCACTGCCTCCCCAAGGCCATCAGCGTTCAATTTGCTCATGCAGTCGCTGAATGATCCCACCCCGGCCAGCACCAGCTTGTCGCAGCGGGCCAGATCATCGGGGTCGGAAGTGACGACCACCTCCCCGCCAGCATACCGCAAGGCCTGCTCCAGGCTGAAGAGATTGCCGCGGCCATATTCCGGGATCCCCACTCGAACCTTTGGCCGCGCCACTGTCCCGCCCAGCTTGATCACTGCCGGAGCGACGAAGCCGTCATCGCTGCCGCTTTCGGCATCCTCGCAGACGCACTTGAGCTCCTCTCCAACGAGAAAGCGCTTCAAACGACCGACATCCGTCGTCTGGAAGATGTCCAGCACAGACTTCCCCCCACGCACGAACTGCTTGAGGTAGTCCACATTGCCTTCTTCGCGCTTGTGGATGCCCATATCTTCCAGCAGATGATAGTGGATGATCGAGGAGCAGCAGGCGGCCGAGGCATCTGTATTTTTGAGCAGATCGGCAACGTGCGCAGGCTTTCCCGCGCCGCCGTGCGCGATAACGGGTATCGACACCGCGTTGGTGACCATGCGGACCAAATCAAGATCATAGCCCTGGCCGGTTCCTTCCTGGTCAACACTGGTAAGCAGAATTTCCCCGGCTCCGAGTTCCACAGCCTGCCGGACCCAGTCGAGTACATCCCGCCCTGTGGGTTCCCGTCCATTGTCCGTATAGACTTGGTATTGCCCCGGTCCACTCTTAATGGCCTCGACGCTGAGCACCATGCATTGGGATCCGAAGACCTCAGCCACTTCGCGGATGAGTTCCGGATTCTTGGTGGCCGCCGTATTGATGGCAACCTTGTCCGCTCCGGCCCGCAGCAGCTTACGCACATCCTCAATGGACCGAACTCCGCCACCGGCGGTGATCGGAATGAAGATGGATTCGGCGGTGCGCCGAATCACATCTTCGAGGTTGTTGCGTCCATACAGACTGGCCACAACATCCATGTAGATCAACTCGTCCGCACCGGCCTGATAATACTCCTTGGCAAAGTGCTCCGGCAACCCGAGGACTCGCAGTCCTTCAAGGTGTACACCCTTGACGAGATTGTTCCCCTTGACATCAAGGCGGGGAATGATCCTTACCGGCAGCATACTACTTCAACGTCATAACGTTGCTGTATTTGGAATCTTTGTAATCCTGAAAGCGCCCTTCTTCATTGTAGGCCCGGATCAGATCCCTGATGGTATCCTCAATGGAATACTCGCATGCGAAACCAAGAGTTGTGCGAATGCGGTCGAAGCTCACCCTGTAATTGCGCACGTCGTCCACCCCCTCGGGGCGCTCCACCACGACCTCGGGCAACAGCTTCTTGAGGATGTCCCCCACCTGATTGATGGTGAAGTTTTCGCGGTTGTCGCCAAGATTGAACACGCCGTGGCAGACCTTGTTGCGCGGCGCCTGCAGCACCGTGATGATTCCCCGGCAGATATCCTTGACCGAAATGAACGGACGCCACTGGTCGCCGCCGAAAATCTGGATCTTGCCCTCGGCCAGGCCTTTGATGGTCAGCAGGTTGACCACCAGGTCGAACCGCTGTCGCTGCGAAAGACCATGAACTGTGGACAGGCGCATCACCGTGGGGCAGAAGCCCTCGTAGCGGGTCTGCATGATGATCCGCTCGCATTCGATCTTGCAGCGGGCGTACAGCGACACGGGGTGAAGGGCGCTGGTCTCGTCCACGATCTCATCGTTCTGCCCGTACACGGAGCAACTCGACGTGAACACGAAACGGGGAATCCCCTGTTTCACGCAGCATTCTACGAGTTTGGTCGTGGAGATATAGTTGGTGTCGATGGTAAAATCCTCATCGACACTGCAAGCCGGATCGCCCACGATCTCGCCCAAATGAACGACGCCGTCCACACCTTCCAGGGCCTTTTCCAGCAACTCGGTGTCCCGGCAGTCCCCGCGCATGAACTCGAAATTTTCATTGCCGATGAACTCGTCAATGGTCTTGTTGTCATAAAGCATCAGATCGAAGACCCTGACCTTGTAACCCATGCGCAGCAGACGCCCGGCCAGGGGTGCGCCGATGTAGCCCGCGCCTCCGACAACCAGAATTCGAGCGGGGGGGAAGAGTCCCTGTTCGTCGGCCTTGTCCGCCAACGAAGCCTGGAGCGCATCGATCAAAAACAAATAGTCCACCACCTTGCCGTCGGCGTCCACCACCGGGGCCAGGAGTTTGCCGGATTCCAAAAACGCCTGCTTGCGCTCTTCCAGGGTCATTCCCTGTCTCAGAACGAACGGCATCGTCTTCATGATGGTACGGACTGAAACATCCAGCTTGCCATGTTTGAGAATCGCACGGCGGATGTCGGAATCCATGACCATACCGAGAAGCACGTTGCCGTCTTCGCAGACAAACACGCCGCGCGCCCCGGTTTTCTGGATAATTCCCATAGCGTCCGTGATGGTGGCCGAAGGCTGAATGATCAGGTCGTTCAGAAGCGGTTTCACTCGTTTCTCCTTATGATACTATGAAATCGGACCACTGCAGGCGTTCGTCGGTCTGAAGATCGCGCGCGGCCACCTTCCCGACGAGTTC
>JBFWMD010000104.1:0-10650 GCA_050251775.1 Desulfovibrio sp. | reverse complement strand
AAGGAATTCGAGGCCATGCACCCCGGACATGACGATATCCCCTATGTGCTTTTCCAGGTGGGCATGTCCAACTTCAAGCAGTTCGAATCCATCGACCGCCGCCAGGACAACATCAACGAGGGAATCGAGTATTTCCAGCGTGTGGTGGACGCTTATCCGGACACGGACTTCGCGGCCCAGGCCAAGGATTACATTCAGCAGAGCCGCCGCATCCTCGCCGAGCACGAGGTCTTCATCGCGGACTTCTATTGGCGCACCGAGAAGTACGGACCGGCCTGGAGCCGCTACAAGTACATCGTGGAAAGTTTTCCCGACCTGCCGGACATTCAGGAATATGCACGCAAGCGTGCGGAATATTCCTACTTCGAGCACCAGAAGACCCTCTCCGAGGAGGAGAGAATGCAGTTGCAGGACAGCTGGTTCAAGTTTGTCCGGGATTGGCTGTAACGAGTATCGAGCGGTCCGAGAACCGCTTTTCGCAGGAAAGCCCCGATGACGATTCCCACCTGGGCGCTTGACGCCTGCCTGGACGACGAAACCTTCGCGGCCGCGTATGAGGCGGTTCCCGCGCAGCGGCGCGCGCTGCTGAAAACCGCCATCGCCCGGCAATATGCTTGGTGGGCTCCGGCGGACTGCGACGGGTTCCACTGCGTCCGGACCTGGACCCAGGGGTTCGAATCCCTGGAACGGACCGCTCCGGTCCGCGTCCGTATTCTGCTTTTCGACGACTCCTGCGCCTCGCCGGCTCTGCTGCTGGCCGGGCTGCTTCCCGCGCTCACCGCTGGGGCAGGAACCACGCTGGTGGTCCATGTCCGGGAGGAACAGGACCCGGTCGTGCCGGACGGCGTGCTGGCGGCCTGCGAACTGGCCGGGCAGGAGGCCGTTGCCGAACTTTCTCGCAGCGAGGTGCACGAATTGTGTCGCGCATTGGCGCGAGGCACGGAATCCTGCGCGATTCTGGCCTTGGGGCGCATGTCGGAACGGGTTCCTCCGGACTTCGCGGACGGCTTCCAGCGTCGGGTCCGGTCCGTGGCCGCTCCGGCCGGGATCGCCGTTTTGCTGGACGGCACGGACCAGGATGCGGATCTCGCGGCCCTGGCGTTCGCCCATCCGGGCGCGCGATTTTGGGTGGCGGGATCGAAGATAGCCCTGCCGGACGAACGGTTCAGATATCTGGGCGCGAATTTTGATGATCTTTTCGCCACGGCGGCCTCGGCCTGTTTTGTGCCGCGTGCTCGCGCCGAGGAGGCGCTGGAGCGTTTCCCACTGGTTTTCAGCGCCGGGCACGAAGCTTGCTGGCTGTTGCCGGACCTGGGGACCGGTTTTTTCCAGATTCGCGGATTGGCCTGGCGCTCCCCGGAAGAGCGCCAGACGGAGGACGAATGAGCAAGGCGACGGGCAAGGCCGCAAAATATTTGGATAAGATTCGCAATATCGGCGTCATTGCCCATATCGATGCGGGCAAGACCACGCTTACGGAGCGGATGCTTTATTATTCCGGGAAGATACACCGCATGGGCGAGGTCCACGAGGGCACGGCCACCATGGACTACATGCCGGAGGAGCAGGAACGGGGTATCACCATCACCTCGGCCATGACCTCCACACCCTGGCGGGACTGTACCATCAACATCATCGACACGCCGGGTCATGTGGACTTCACCATTGAGGTGGAGCGCAGCCTGCGGGTGCTCGACGGCGCTGTGGGCGTCTTTTGCGGTGTTAGCGGCGTGGAGCCGCAGTCCGAGACGGTCTGGCGACAGTCCGAGCATTACCATGTGCCCAAGCTGGCCTTTGTGAACAAGCTGGACCGGCTGGGCGCGGACTACGCCGCTGTGCTGGACTCCATGGTCAAGCGCTTGCGGATCAATCCGCTGCCCTTGCAGTGTCCGGACGGGGAAGGCCAGGAACTGAAGGGTGTTTTCGACCTCGTGACCCGGGAGCGCCTGGAATTCGACGTGGACAACAAGGTCCTGGAATACCGGCGTGTGCCGCTGGGCGAAGCGGAACTGGAACGCGTCGCGCCCTGGCGCGAGCGCATGCTGGAGACGCTGGCCGAAGAGGACGACGAATTTTGCGATCACTACCTTGGCGGCGGTGAGTGCGGCCCGGACGAACTGCATCCGGCCATCCGCCGGGCCACGCTGGCCGGGCGTCTCGTGCCCGTGCTCTGCGGATCCGCGCTGAAAAACATCGGCGTGCAGCCGGTCATGGACGCGGTTTGCTTCTATCTGCCCAGCCCGGCGGAAGTGCCCCAGGCCAGCGGCGTGGTTCCCGGCGGGGACGAGCGGATTTCATTTCCGGCGCACCCGGCAGAACCGCTTTCCGCACTGGTCTTCAAGGTCAGCATGGATTCCGGACGCAAGCTCGCCCTGATGCGGATCTATTCGGGTCGGATCAAGGCCGGGGACGCGGTCTTCAACGTGACCCAGAACCAGGATGAGCGCGTGGCACGCCTGTTCCGGCTGCACGCCGGGCGCAAGGAAAAGATCGACGAGGCCGTGGCCGGAGACATCGTGGCCGCCGCCGGAATGAAATACGCCCGAACGGGCGATACCCTGGCCACTCACGAAGCTCCCCTGATTCTGGAGCAGATTGCCGGGTACAGGCCGGTCATCTCCCTGGCCATTGAGCCGCGTAACTCCGAGGAAGGGGACAAGCTGGACGAAGTGCTGGAGAAGTTCCTGCTCGAAGATCCGACTCTGGAGGTGGAGCGCGACGGCGACACCGGGCAGGTGATTCTTTCCGGCATGGGCGAACTGCATCTGGAGGTCATTCTGGAACGGTTGCGCCGGGAGTACGGGCTGACCCCGCGCACGGGCAATCCCCAGGTTGTCTACCAGGAGACCGTCAACGCCGAGGCCGAGGCCGAGGGCGTGTTCCACCGTGAACTGGGCGAGGACATGCACTACGGCTGCGTGCGGCTGCGTGTGGAGCCGCGCGAGCGCGACAAGGGACAGGACGTGGTCTTCGAACTGGACACCACGCTCTGGCCCGCTGCCTGGATCGACGCTGTGGCCGACGGCGTGAACGATGGTCTCCAGAGCGGCGTGATCAAGGGCTACCCGGTCCAGGACGTGCGCGTGCGGGTTCTGGAGCTCCAGCGGCGCGACGGGGAATCCTCGCCCGCCGGCTACCGCATGGCCGCGGCCATGGCCCTGAAAAAGGCCCTGGAGGCGGCGAGCCCGCAATTGCTCGAACCGATCATGTGGGTCGAGATCAACGTGCCAGACGATTTCGTGGGAGAGGTGATCGGGCTGCTCGGCTCCAAGGGCGCGAAGATCGAGAACATGATCGACCGGGGCGGCGTCAAGACGGTGCAGGCTCTGGCCGCGCTTGCTTCCCTGTTCGGTTTTTCCACCCAATTGCGCTCGGCAACGCAGGGCAGGGCTGGTTTCGTCATGAAGTTCGCCCGATTTGATGTCCTTCAATAATTCCGCTCCGAAAAACGATGAACAAGATTTTGACTCGGGAGGAGCGTCGCCAGTGGTGGACGCGGACCAAGCGGATCAGCCGTTACTGGTATTACCGGATCATCCGCCAGAACGCATCGGCGCAAAACATCGCCCTGGGACTGGCCCTGGGGGTGTTTGTCGGCGCGCTGCCCATCATTCCGTTCCAGACCATCACCGTGGTCGTCCTGGCCTTTCTGCTGCGCACGAACAAGTTTTCGGCGTGGCTGGCCACCTGTTATTCCAACGTGTTCACCATGGTTCCGTTTTATTCCTTCCTGTTCGTGATCGGGAAGCTGGTCATGCCCTTCGAGGGGGTGACCTTTGACCCGAAGCACCTGTCCATGAAGGAACTCATCGCCACGGGCTGGGATGCGTTTCTGGTCATGTCGGCAGGAGGCCTGGTCTTTGGGATCGTGGCGGCGCTGTTGACGTATTTCGTTTCGTTGCAAGCTGTTAGGCGTTATCGTAAGCTGCGCCATGAGCGACGGCAACGGCGCATCGAAGGGAAACGGGATTCTCCGGAAGAGAAATAACCATGTCGCATTGCCAAGTTGAAGCGAAAAGCATAATAATCTGAATCGTCAGGGCTCGTTTTTTTCGGCATCCGCCGATAGAGTGGGATGATAGGGAGGTTGCATGAGCGTGGATACGCCGCTGGCTCTCGGGACCGGCAACAGAACTTTGATCTTCGGAACCGTGCTGACGCTGGTTTTCGCCGGTGCTGTGCTTTTGTCCCAGGCGTTGGGCCTTGACATCAATTTCGTTCTTGGCATTGCCGTGTTGATCGCCCTGTTCCTCACCGTGGTGGCCTCCCGGTTGGTTTCCATTTCGGTTCGCGGCGCCCGCGAAGTGGCCGCGGAGTTCGCCGCTTCCGGAGACCCGCGTCTGCTGACCCAGGCGACCGGCGGCGGGGAGCTGACCCCCCTGCTGCGGCAGCTGGGAGCCGCCATGTCCGTGCAGCACGAGGAATCCCTTTTTTTCCGGAACGCGCTCAAGTCGTTGCGCAACCCCGTGCTCGTCACCAACCGGGAAGGCAACATCCTGGCCGCCACCAACGCGGTCATGGAACTGGTGAACAAGCCCGTGACCCAGGTCATCGGCTTCACGCCCGGCCAGGTGTTCCAGAACCAGAAGGGCGGATCCGTGGCGGGACGCGCGCTGCGCTCGCGTCAGGCTGTGGATGAGCAAAGCGTGGTCAAGATGTGGGACGGCCGGGAAGTGACCCTGCGCCAATACGCCAACATCATCGTGGACGGCCAGGGCGACGTGCAGGGCGTGGTCTGTTCCTACATTGATCTGCATTCGCTGATCGAAAAGCAGCGGGAACTGGAAAAACAGAAAGAGGAAATGCTCAGTATCGGGCATGAGGTCAGCCAGTTGGCCCAGCGCGTTGCTTCCGCCTCGGAGGAGCTTTCCGCGTCTGCGGACGAGCAGGCCCGGGGAGCGCAGCGTCAGAAGGAGCAGACCGACACCGTGGCCGCCGCCATGGAGGAGATGACCGCCACGGTCCTGGAGGTGGCACGCAACGCCTCCGCCACTTCCTCCGCCGCAGATGGGGCCAATGACTCCGCCAAGGAGGGCGTGCAGATGGTCCGCAAGGCCGTGGACGCCATTCACGGGGTTTCGCAATCCGCGGACAAGCTTTCCGGCATGATCCATCAACTCGACAGCCAGGCCGGAGAAATCGGCAGAATCATCAGCGTGATCAACGACATCGCGGACCAGACCAACCTGCTGGCGCTGAACGCGGCCATTGAGGCGGCCCGCGCGGGCGACGCCGGGCGCGGTTTCGCCGTGGTTGCGGACGAGGTCCGCAAGCTGGCGGAAAAGACCATGACCGCCACCAAGGAAGTGGAGCAGGCCATCAAAACCATTCAGGAGCGTTCGCGTCTGGCCATGCGCTCCATGGACGAGACAGGCGTGCAGGTGGGCGAGAGCACGGAAATGGCCAATCAGGCCGGGCGCGCACTGGAAATGATCATGGCCGGCATCGGCGACATGGTCCAGCGCGCCGCCCAGATCGCCACAGCTGCCGAGGAGCAGTCTTCCGCAGCCGAGGAGATCAACCACAGCATCGAAAGTATTGCCCAGGTGGCTTCCGAGGCCGACGAGGGCGCCGGGCAGACCGCTTCGGCAACACGCGATCTGGCTCAGCTTTCCCAGGAATTGCTCGGGGTTTCCCTGAACTTCTCGGAGGAGGAGGGCTCGGGGCTCAAGCTGCGTTCGTCCGAACACGCGATGCGCGGGGTGCTGCCCAAGCTGGTCCAGGATTTCGCCAAAGCCAAGGGTGACCGGATCTATCGCGCTCTTCAGCGCGACCTGGGCAACCCCACGTTCCTGCCCACGGAAAGCTATCCGGACAAGGTTTTTACCCAGATGTGCGAGACTCTGGCCCGGGAGATGAACAGGAGCGTACGCGATGTCTTCCTGGAAGTGGGGCGTTTCACCATCGGCAAGTTTTACGAAATGTATCCGCGCTACTTCAAGAAAGAGGAAAAGCTCAAGGCGTTCTACCTGCGCATGAACGAGGTGCATGCCCAGCTGACCAAGGCCCAGCCCGGCATCGAGCCGCCGAATTTCACCTACGAGGACAAGGGTGACCGCCTGTTCATGAACTACCGCTCCAAGCGCGGCCTTTTCGATTACTTCGAGGGGATTCTGATGGGCGCGGCCGTGTTCAAGAATGAAAAGGTCCGGATCAAGATGACGCCGCTTGACGACAACACGGCAAGGGCGGAGATTCAATTCCTCTAGCCCCGCCTTGGCGGGAAGAACCCGAATGCGCATCCGGTGCGCCGGAGAGAGGGACTTTTGTCCGACGATATCAATAGACAGATCTTCCGGGAAGAAGCTTACGAGCTGCTTATCGAGCTGGAAACGACCCTGCTCGAACTCGAAAGCCGCCCCGACGACATGGACATCGTCAATCGGGTCTTCCGGGCGTTGCATACCATCAAGGGTTCGGGTTCCATGTTCGGCTTTGACGACATCGCGGAATTCACCCATGAAGTGGAGTCCATGTTCGACATGGTGCGCAACGGGGCTCTCCAGGTAAGTCGCCCTCTGCTCAACCAGGTGTTTGCGGTTCGCGACCACATCCAGCGCATGCTCGACGAAGGCGGCGGCGACGAGGTGGACGCGGACGAGGCCAAGGTCATCCTCAACCAATTGCGGAGCATCGCCTCGGGCGAGGTGGAGCCGGAGACCGCCGAGCCGGATGGTAGCCGGGAAATTCGGCTGGAAACGGCTCCCGCATTGGAAACGGACCAGACAATCGCGACGACTTTGGCGGAGACCACTGCCGTGCCGTTGCCCGACGCCCCGGAAGCCGCTGATGATTCCGCACTGGCCCTGCGGCGCTGGCACGTGCGCATTCAGCCCCGCTCGCAGGAACCCGGCGAGAATTTCCACGTCGAGCCGCTGCTGGAGGAATTGGCCAAGCTCGGTTCCTGCGAGGTGCGCGCCGACGATTCCAACGTTCCACCACTGAAGGATTTTGTTTCCGGGCACATCTATGTCCGCTGGGACGTGCTGCTGACCACGGATCAGGACGCCGAGGCGGTCAAGGATGTTTTTTTCTTCTCGGACGCCCCCCTGGATGTGGAGGTGAGCGAAGCTCCGGCCGACAGCCGGGCGGGAGGCCGGGTCTCCTCCGAGGTGGATGAGGAGGGCTGGGAAAAGCTCGACGCCGCGCCCGGCGAGGAAGGGGAGGCGGAATCCGCTCCGCAGCCGCCAATATCGCAGCCAGTGGCGCAGCCGCCCGTGCCGGCGGAAACTTCACAGCTCCGGCCGGCCGCTTCCGAGATCGCATCCGCGCATGTCCCGGAATCCGTCATGGAAGTCGCACAGGAGCCCACGCCGAAAGCGAAACCCAAGCTCAAGGCCAGCTCCGCCCCGGCCGACAGTTCCGGAACCAAATCCGAGCCAGCCCAGGCGCGGTCGCGGGCCAAGGCTCCGGCCCAGGCCGAGGCCTTCCGCCAGCAGGATGCGGTCACGAGCATCCGCGTTGCCGCCGAGAAATTGGATTCCCTGGTGGATCTGGTGGGCGAACTGGTCATTGTCCAGGCCCAGATCACCCAGTTGGCTCTGGAGCGCGAGGATTCCGCCTTCAAGCGGCTGGCCGAGGACCTGGAACGCCTTTCGGACGAATTGCGCGACACGGCGCTCGGCGTGCGCATGTTGCCCATCGGAACCTCTTTCAGCAAGTTCCGGAGGCTGGTCCGCGACCTTTCCGGTGAACTGGGCAAGGAAATCGAGCTGGTCACCCTGGGCGCGGACACGGAACTGGACAAGACCGTTATCGAGCGTCTGGCCGACCCTCTGGTCCACCTGCTGCGCAACAGCATCGACCACGGCGTGGAGCTGCCCGGGGAACGCGAGACCGCGGGCAAGTCCCGCAAGGCCATGATCAAGCTCACTGCGGAGCATTCCGGCGGAGAGGTGCTCATCAGCATCCTGGACGACGGCAAGGGCATCGATCCGGAAGTGATCCGGGCCAAGGCGCTGGAGCGCGGGCTGATCGGCCAGGATTCCGAGCTTTCCCGTGCGGATGTTCTCAATCTCATTTTCGAACCGGGCTTTTCCACGGCCCAGCGGGTCACGAGCGTTTCCGGGCGCGGTGTTGGCATGGACGTGGTCAAGCGGGCCATTGATTCCTTGCGCGGCCGTATCGAAATCACCAGCACCAAGGGCGAAGGTACGGAGATCACCATCCGCTTGCCGCTGACCCTGGCCATCATCGACGGCCTCCAGGTCCGCGTGGGCCACGAATTCTATGTGATTCCCCTGGCTGTGGTCGAGGAGTGCGTGGAATTGCGCGCCGAGGACGAGGCCGGGAGTGACCGGCGGATCCTCTACCTGCGCGGGGAGATTGTTCCCTACATCCAACTTCGCGAATGGTTTGAGATCAACGCGCCCCGGCCCGAGATCGAGCAGGTGGTCATCGTCGGGCTGGAGGGACGCCGGGTGGGCATTGTGGTGGACAAGGTCATCGGCGAGCACCAGACCGTGATCAAGAGCCTGGGTAAAATCTACAAGGACGTGGACGGCATTTCCGGGGCGACCATCAAGGGCGACGGCAGCATCGCGCTGATCCTCGACGTGCCTGGCCTGATGCGGCGCATCGTGGCCGAGTCCGCCTAGAACTTTCCATGCCGGGCCGCAAGCCGACTTTTCCGTATCGTGGTTCCTCCCTTTTGGACAGGGACTTCCGGGCCTTGTCCGACTTCATCACCGCGCAACTCGGCATCAAGATGCCGCCGAGCAAGAAACCCATGCTGGAGGCGCGGCTGCACAAGTGCCTGCGCCAGCTCAACATGGACAGTTATTCCGAATACCTGGACTATCTTTTCAGCGAGCGGGGGCAGCGGGACGAATTGCCGCACCTCTACGACGCCGTGACCACGAACACCACGCATTTTTTTCGGGAATCCAATCACTTCGATGCTCTGGAACGCCGCATTCTGCCGGAACTGCATGCCCGGCTGCGCGGGAGCAGGGCCTTGCGGGTCTGGAGCGCGGGGTGTTCCACCGGGGAGGAACCCTACACGCTGGGTATGGTTCTCAGCGAATTCGCCGAACGGTCGCAAGGTTTCCGTTTTGAGATTCTGGCCACGGACATCTCGCTCCGCGTGTTGGAAACAGCGCAGCGGGCCGTCTACGTCATGGACAAGATCAGTGATATTCCCGCGCCGCTGCGTAAGAAGTACCTGCTCCGGAGCAAGGACCCGCAAAAAAGGTTGGTGCGCATCGCCCCGGAATTGCGCCGGACGGTCAGTTTCCGGAGGATCAACTTCATGGAGCCGTTTGGGCTGGAGCGGCCGCGTGACGTGGTCTTCTGCCGCAATGTGGTCATTTATTTCGACCGCCCCACCCAGGAACGGCTGTTTCAGCAACTCGCCGACCAGATCGGGGAGGGCGGCTTTCTCTTCACGGGGCATTCCGAAAGTCTGACCGGCATGGACGTTCCCCTGGAGCCCGTGGCCCCGACCATCTACCGCAAGTTCTAGCTCCGCCCTGGTCCGCCTTTTGCCGTGGGAGCGTGGCGGTAGACGATGACCTCCACGGGTTCGCGGGTCACGAGGCCCTCGCTGATCATGGTGTCGAGCAGCGGAATGAACGCGTGGATTTTTTCGGGTTCGTCCACGATTTCCACCACCAGGGAGAGGTCCTCGGAGAGGCGCAGGATTTTGTTGGAATGCACCCGGCTGTTGGCCCCGTAGCCCATGACGGCGCGCAGCACCGTGGCTCCTGCCAGACCCGCCCTGCGGGCCTCCTGCACAATGGCTTCGTAGAGCGGCCTGCCGTCGCTCCGATCGCCTTCGCCGATAAAGATACGCAGCCGTTCCGCTTGCTTGGGAAGATTCATCTGGACACCATCCGGTTTGCGGGTTGCGGGGCCGTGTTGTAGGTTCAGATCATCCGTCCGAGGGCCATGCCCGCCAGGACCAGGGCCAGACCGAGCAGGCTCTGTCCGGCCACGTTGGCGAAAAGCAGCAGGTGCTGGCCGTGGCGCAGCAGGGCGGCGGACTCGAACATGTAGGTCGAGAAGGTCGTGAACGCGCCCATGAAACCGGTCAGGAGCAGCAGGCGCAGCTCCGGGCTGAAGCCGATGCGGTTTTCGAAAAGGCCCCAGAGCAGGCCGAAAAAGAGACTGCCCGCCATGTTGACCGCAAAGGTTCCGGCGGGGAAGGACGCGTCGAAGAGGCGCTGGGCCGCGCCGGAAAGCCAATAGCGGGAAAGGGTCCCGGCGGCGCCGCCCAGGGCAAGTACAAACAATTTGGTCACGGCATGCTCCATTCTGTGGTCGCTGCCGCAGAGTAGCAATTGTTGGCACGGGAGGAAAGAGCGCATGAGCGTTGAGGCGGAACTCAAGTTCCTGGAGGTGGACCACGCGGCCCTGCGCGTCCGGCTCCAAGGTCTGGGGGCGATCCGGCAGGGGCGGTACTTCGAGGAGAATCTCGTGTTTGACGACGAGGACCGCAGTCTGCGGGCGCGCGGCCTGCTCTTGCGTCTGCGCAGCACCCCCGGGGGAGGCGTGCTCACGATCAAGGCCCCGTGCGCGGAAACCTCCACCGTCAAGCTGCGGGAGGAATACGAAACCGGCATCGAGGACTTGCATGCCTTGCGTCTCGGGCTGGAGGCGTTGGGCTATCGGGCCATGTTCGCCTACGAAAAGGTCCGGGAAAAGTGGAGC
>JBFWMD010000103.1:0-10756 GCA_050251775.1 Desulfovibrio sp. | reverse complement strand
GCAAGTTCCGCGAGTCGGACATTCTGGCCAAGGCCGAGCAGATCATCGGGGACATGCGCCGGGCCTCGGCAGCGGGCAACACCGTGATGTTCTATTCGGGCATCATCGGCTCCATTCCAGGCCAGACCAGCGCGGCCATCGAGGTCATGAACGTCTTCATCCGCCACCTGCGCACCCGGCTGGACGGTGTATACATCATCAACCCGGCCGAGCACTTCGAGGAGGGCATGGACGCGGACGATCTGATGTACATGTGGGAAAAGGTCCAGCGCAGCGGCTACCTCGACATCTGGCGCTTCCAGAGCACCCAGGACATCGAGCGCAGCTTCGAGCTGATGAACCGCAAGGTTCCGCCGGTCTGGGCGGGCAAGGATTCCACCTATTCCACGGGCTGCACCAAAGAGATGAACATCGCCCTGGAGGTGCAGCGCCAGCAGCGGGAACTCCAGATCATCGGCCCCAGCCCGGAAAAATTTTTCCGCCGCCGCGAATACGGCGTGGGCAAGTTCTGTGACGTGGCCATCGAAGACTGCAACGATCCAAGCCCCATATGATTGCAAGCCTCTCTGCATTGCGGCCCTGGCGGGCGGGCGTTACGTGGAGAACCGGTCCCTTTCCGCGTCTGGCAACGTTGTTGCTGACCCTTGTTCTGGCCATGCTGGGCGGCTGCGCGGGCAAGACCCCGCTGCCGCAGACGCCGGTTCCGCAGCCCGCGCAACCGTCCCTGACGGACGCGGCGCGGTTCTGCACCTTCAACCATGGCCGCACCACCGAGGAGAGCCGCACCCTGGACCTGCGCAGCCAGGGACTGCATTCCTGGATGGAGCTGGACGCGGGCCTGCGCTACAGCCTGGACTATCTGCACGCCAAGCCGCAGGCAAGCGTGGCCATGACCCGCCACGGCCTGGAGGTCACCTGGGGCCAGATCACCCAGAGCGTCACCGAGATGATCCGCCTGCTGCCCTACCTGGACCGCCGGCCCGAGCTGCTCGCCGAAAATTTCCAGTGGTTCGCGCTCACGCCCCAGCCGCTCATGACCGGCTACTACACCCCGGAAATCGAGGCCAGCCTGACGCAGCGGCCCGGCTTCCAGTGGCCCATCTACGGTGTGCCGCCGGACCTGCGCACGCGCAAGAACGGCCAGACCGGGGTCCCCTCGGTCTATCGTGTTGAAAACGGACGGGTCTTGCCGTACCATACCCGCGCCGAGGTGGACCTGGGCAAGGTGCTTGCGGGCCGGGGCCTGGAGATCGCCTGGGCCAAAGACTCCGTGGATGTGTTCTATCTTCAGGTCGAAGGCCAGGGAAGCCTGCGCCTGCCGGACGGAAGCGTGCGCCACGTGGTCTACGGCGCGCGCAACGGCCACGAGTTCGAGGGCCTGGGAAATATCCTCTACCATAACGGATACCTGCCCAAAGAGCGGCGCGGCCAGAAGTTCGTGCGAGAATTTTGTGCCCGCAACCCGGAAAAAGTCGCGCAGCTCATGGCCGAAAACAAGAGCTACGTGTTTTTCCGTTTTGACGACCAGCCCTCCCTGGGAGCCATCGGCAGGCCGCTGACCCCCATGGTCAGCGTGGCCGTGGACCCCAAGCTGCTGCCCCTGGGGGCCATGCTCGTGCTCGACGCGGACATTCCCGGCCCGGACGGCACGGGCTCCCGGCGGGTGCATGGGCTGGCCCTGGCCCAGGATACGGGCGGAGCCATCAAGGGCGCGCGCCTTGACTATTTCATCGGGGTGGGCCCGCGCATCGAGGAAGTGGCCTGCCATGTCTACAGCCGGGCAACGGCCTATTTGCTCTTGAGCAAAAAAGCCCTTGGCCTTGCCGGAAAATAGCCGTAACAACGGCTGGTTAGGAAATTTCTGGATAATATCTTACGTTACAGGAGCGAGAAATGGCCCAGTACGAGGTGGTGATCGGGCTCGAAGTGCATGCCCAGCTCAAGACCAAGTCCAAACTCTTCTGCGCCTGTTCCACCGAGTTCGGCAACGAGCCCAACGCGAACGTCTGTCCGGTCTGTTCCGGCATGCCGGGCGTGCTTCCGGTGATGAACGAACGGGTGTTGGAATACGCCGTGAAACTGGGGCTGGCCGTGGGCTGCGAGATCAACCGCAAGTCGGTCTTCGCGCGCAAAAATTATTTCTATCCGGACCTGCCCAAGGGCTACCAGACCTCCCAGTTCGACCTGCCCATCTGCGAGCATGGCCGCATTGAGATCGAGACCCCCAAGGGCCGCAAGACCATCGGCATCACGCGCATTCACATGGAGGAGGACGCGGGCAAGTCCATCCATTCCGCGTCCGAGAACGTCAGCTTTGTGGACCTGAACCGCTCCTGCGTGCCACTGCTGGAGATCGTTTCCGAGCCGGACATGCGCTCCGCCGAGGAGGCCGTGGCCTACCTCAAGTCCCTGCACTCCATCCTGCGCTACCTGGACATCTGCGACGGAAACATGGAGGAGGGGTCCTTCCGCTGCGACGCCAACGTCTCCATCCGGCCCATGGGCCAGGAGACCCTGGGGACCCGCGCCGAACTGAAGAACATGAACTCCTTCCGCCACGTGCAAAAGGCCATTGAATACGAGGTCCAGCGCCAGATCGATCTGGTGGAGGACGGCGAGCAGGTCATTCAGGAAACCCGGCTCTACAACGCGGACAAGGGCACGACCCACTCCATGCGCGGCAAGGAGGAGGCCCACGACTACCGTTATTTCCCCTGTCCCGACCTCGTGCCCATGGTGCTGGAGGAGGCCTGGATCGAGCGTTGGGGCGCGGAACTGCCCGAGCTGCCCGAGGCGCGCCGTGCGCGGTTCCTGGAGCAGTATGGCCTGCCCGGCGACGCCGCGGACCAGCTCACGGCCGAGCGCGAGACCGCTGATTTCTTCGAGGAAGCCGTGAAGAGCGCGGACGCGGAGCCGAAAAAGATCGCCAACTGGCTCATGACCGATGTGGCCCGGCTGCTCAACGACACCGGCCTGACCCTGACCCGCTGCCAGGGCACGCCCGCCTCCCTGGCCGCCCTGGTGGCCCTGGTGGAGGGCGGCACGGTCAGCGCTCGCTCGGCCAAGGACATTCTTCCCGAAGTGCTCCGCGACGGCGCGAACCCCCAGGCCCTGGTCAGGCAAAAGGGTCTGGTCCAGGAGTCCGACTCCGGCGCGCTGGAGGCCGTGGTGGACGCGGTCATTGCCGAGAACCCGGCCGAGGCCGAGCGCGTGCGCGGGGGTGACAAGAAGGTCGTGGGCTTCCTCATGGGCCAGATCATGAAGAAGACCCAGGGCAAGGCCAACCCTGGCGTGGTCGGCAAAATGCTGGCCCAGAAACTTTCGTAACCGCAAGCCGTTGGATCGGGCGGGCGTTTGTAACGCGTCCGTGGTGGCGGGCCGGTGCAGGAAGAGGCAAGAATGCCTCGGGTGCGTCGCGGCGGCGTGGGGCGGGCGCAGAGGAATGCCCCCGGCGGCCTAAGGGGCAATGCCCCTTAGGAATCCCATTTGGCGCCGAAACCCGGTGCTGCGCACCCGCGTTTCGGCGCGGGGAGGGGTAAGACCGGAAGATTTCAACGTTTTTCTCACAGTATGTACCATTGCGCTTTGCGCGGCGGGAAATTTTTTTTGAGGAGAGTACGAGTGACCGACCATATTCAGTTTTCACCGGAAAAAGATTGTCTCGTGCTGCTGGACCAGCGCCATCTCCCCAACCGGGAGGATTGGTTCGACTGCACTACAACCGATGAAATTTGTTATGCTTTGATTACCATGGTCGTGCGCGGCGCTCCGGCCATCGGCGTCACCGCCGCCTATGGCTGCTATGTGGCTGCCCGGGAAGTGCAGAAGAGCGGCGCGGACAACTGGAAGGGTGCGCTGGTCGCCAAACTGGACCAGATCGAGAACGCCCGGCCCACGGCCGTGAACCTGCGTTGGGCCGTGCGCGAGATGCGCCGAGTCTGGGCCGAGGCGGACGAAGTATCTCTGCAAGCGCTTTGCGGCATCTGGCTGGCCCGGGCCAAGGAGATCCACGCGGGCGACATCGAGATGTGCGAGCTGATCGGCAAGTTCGGCGGCGAACTCATCGCCGAGGGCGACACGGTCATGACCCACTGCAACGCGGGCGCGCTGGCCACCGCCGGGTACGGCACGGCCTTGGGCGTGATTCGCGGGGCCGTGGACCAGGGCAAGAAGATCCGCGTCATCGCCAACGAGACCCGCCCGTTTCTCCAGGGCGCGCGCCTGACCGCCTACGAACTGCACAAGGACGGCATTCCCGTGAAGGTCGCCTGCGACAACGCCTGCGCCCTGCTGATGAAAAAGGGCCTCGTGCAGAAGGTCGTGGTCGGCGCGGACCGCATCGCGGCCAACGGCGACGCCGTGAACAAGATCGGAACCTTTGGCGTGGCCCTGCTGGCCAAGCATTTCAATATTCCCTTCTACGTGGCGGCCCCGGTCTACACCATCGACCCGGAAACGCCCACGGGCGACGACGTGCCCATCGAGGACCGCACCCCGCGCGAGGTCACGCACATCGGCGACCACCAGATCACGCCCGAGGGCGTGGAGGTCTACAACCTGGCCTTTGACCCGACCCCCAACGAGCTGATCACGGGCATCGTCACGGAAAAGGGCGTGCTCTATCCGCCCTACAAGGACGCCATCGCCAGGCTGTTCGCCTAGCGTCGGCCCGTACCGTCAGCGATTCGTTCGCGGCCATTCCGCGGTCGCCCGGTGTTCATTGACCCGGCATGCAGGGAATTCCTTGCGTGCCGGGCCGCGTTCATGTATGGCTGCTGCCCCGCTTCAGGTTGCGCTTGCGCGCCGCGTCCATTAAGATCGATAATTCCGCCACCGGGCAGGGCCTGCGCGGCGTGCGTAACGGGGAGCGGCCTTCCCCGCATCTCCCCAGCAACATACAGAGAATCATATGCCAGCGACCTTTGCACTCATAGGACGCCCCAATGTGGGCAAGTCCACGTTATTCAACCGGCTCTTGCGCAAGAGCGTGGCCATTGCCCACGACACGCCAGGCGTCACGCGCGACCGCATCTACGGCGAGGGCCTTATGCGCGGCGTGCCTTTCGGCCTCATCGACACCGGCGGCATGGTCCTCGGCATGGATTCCGAGCCGGGCCTGGGCGTGACCGGCCAGGGCTTTGAGCGCGAGATCGTGGAGCAGGCCCTGGAGGGCATGGCCGAATCCCAGGCCGTGCTCTTTGTGGTCGATGGCCGCGAGGGCCTCACGCTTCTGGACGAGGAAGTGGCCCGGTTGGCGCGCCAGAGCGGCAAGCCCGTGCTGCTCGTGGTCAACAAGGTGGACGGCGCCGAGATGGAGGACCGCGCCCAGAGCGAATTCCACGTCCTGGGCTTCGAAATGCTCTCGGTTTCCGGCTCCCACGGCTACAACCTCCAGGAGTTTCGTGACCGGGTCGCGGACATGGCCGAGCAGTACGCCCTGGAGGAGCCCGAGGACACCCTGGAACGCGGCCTGCGAATCGCCATGCTCGGACGCCCCAACGCGGGCAAATCCTCGACCATCAACGCCCTTATCGGCGAGGACCGGCTCATTGTCAGCGACGTGGCCGGAACCACCCGGGACAGCGTGGACGTGACCTTTGAAAAGGACGGCAAGCGCTTCACCTTTGTGGACACGGCCGGGGTGCGCCGACGCACCAACATCGTGGAGCGCCTGGAGCGCTTCACCGTGTTCCGCGCGCTCAAAAGCAGCAAGCGGGCCGACGTGACCGTGATGGTCGTGGACCCCATGGAGGGGCTGACCCGGCAGGACAAGCGGCTTCTGGAGTTCCTGGTCAAGGAGAAGACCCCCTTCCTGGTGGCCGTGAACAAGACCGACCTCGTGCCCGCGAATCTGCTCAAGGATCTGAAAGCGGCCTTTGAGCACGAGTTGCGCTTTGCGCCGCACGTTCCGGTGCTCTACATTTCCGCGCTCAAGGGCAAGGGCCTCGGCAGAATCCTGCCCCTGGCCCAGCAGATCCACAAGGAGTGCGGCGTGCGCGTGACCACGGGTGTGCTCAACCGCTCCATGACCGAGGCCCTGGAAAAACACCAGCCCCCGGTGATCAAGCGCCGGCGTCCCAAGTTCTACTATCTGGCCCAGGCCGACGAGGACGTGCCCACCTTCGTGTTCTTCATGAACGACCACACCCTGCTCAAGGACGCCTACACGCGCTACCTGGAAAACCAGCTGCGCAAGCTCTTCGGCATCCAGTACGCGCCCATGAACCTCGTGTTCCGCTCCACGCACGAGAAACGGGAAAAGGAATTCAAGCGCGGCATTTCCACTCTGGGCAAGGCCGGTCCGGGCCGCAAGGTCGAGGAACATCTCCCCCGGGACCGGGAGGAGCAGGTGGAGGAGGACGCCGCGCCGACACGCCGCCCCGGAAAGGCCGTGGCCAAGTCCGACTGGCGCTTCAAGAAGAACCGGACCCCAAAGGCCCGCTGACGGGCAAACACTTGTCTTGACAGGCGGACTCGGAGAAGGTAAAAGCCTCCCTCTGTTCATTGCTATCGCGCGTTGCGCACACAACTACGGAGAGGTGGCCGAGCAAGGCTGAAGGCGCTCGCCTGCTAAGCGGGTATGGGGCTAATAACTCTATCGAGGGTTCAAATCCCTCCCTCTCCGCCATATTTCCCAATAAAAAGGCCTGCTTGCTATCGCAAGCGGGCCTTTTTATTGGGCCGTTGGTGGGCTGCTTGGTCTAGGATGGGGCACGCACCAATCCATAACGTCTCAAAAGTCAAGTTTCAAAGGAACACAAGGCGATGGTATTGAACGTGAAGACAGAGCACTTTTCTGACCACCAGCACTTGGGAGCTCACACTCCAGGCCAAAATTCTTCTGGTGCGTCCCTCACGGATGGTCAACCAGAGAGGGACGCACCAGCGCGCATGTGCAGTCATGAAGGGTGAGAAGTGGTGCAGTTTGTCAAGCCACAGGGATGGTCTTCAGTCCTTGTGTCCCTTTCGAAGCCATTGAATCTCTGCGTCAGTATCCAATGATCTGGGTGATTGGAACCGTGACGCCGTACCACGACTCAAAATATTCTTTCCACGATCCTGCGGTGGCCTTGACGAGTGATTTCATACTGAATGATGTTGCAAACACCAAGACATCATTCCCAGAAACGGTTGTGGAGACAAGTGCGGCCTTGCCCATCCTGCGCGCGTTGCTGAGTTGTTTTTCGTTCAAGGAAGTCCGAATAAAATTGCCGATCGCATCGGTGTCGTCAGGGCTGCCGAATACAACATACCGTTTGATGTTTTTGAGTTTGTCGAGCTCCGATGGCGTAATATGAATGATCTTGACACCATCGTTGGTCAAGTAGCTGCGAATGCCCGTAATCTGATCGAATAGCGCGTCGTTGGCGACAAAATAGGCAACATCATCTTCGGCGTGTACTTCACCAGGCAACGGCAAAAGCAGACTCACGAGAAATGCCATTACGACATAGAACAATGCCTTATTCATGAACGGATACTCCCTTCCGAAAATGGACCGGGGTCAGCGGCATAAAGACACTGACCCCGGTATGATTGGATGTGCTTTACTTTACCGAACCAGGAACATGGAAGTCGGTGTTGCTAGGCGGAACCACGGCATACGGCTTGGAGACACGCTTGATGGCCTTCATCTGGGGGCAATAGTCCGCCGCGTAAATGCGGCTGCGCTGGCTGAACGAAGGCATCACGTATTCCCACACGATTTCGCCGCCTTCTGGGTTCTTCGGATCGTGGGTCACTTCGAAAAGACGTCCAGCGTTGTCTTCCGAAATGAACGTGTTGCCATTGGGCAGGCGGCTTTCTGATCCCATGGTCTTGCTAAAGAAATGCATGTTGGAATAGCCCTTGGTCTCATACATCCACTCAATCTCTCCAGAGACGGGATTGAGTTCAACCACAGCGGACTGTCCGACGCGGTCACGAGTCTTGGGGAACAATCCATTGTCAAAGATCAGGATATTGCCTTCGCCGGGCAACCCTTTTTCAACCATATTGGGCTCGTGACAATGCTGCAAGCCAGTCTTGTAGCCATGCCCGCCAGACCAGACAACCTCACCGCTTTTCCTGTCAATGATGTAAAACTCATCAAGGTTGCGAGGATTGAGAAGCAAGTTGCCGGGAGTGAACCGCTTGTCACCGCTGTCATACCACTTGTTCTCCGGCAATTCCTGGATGCTGTTCATATGTGTCCAGTCATTGATGGGGCACATCGGAGAAAACATGTTGACATCAAGATGCTCCCACGTTTTCCATTCAGAGACAGTTTTCCCTGTCTTGGGGTTCACTTCCATAACCACGTCGCCGCGCATATTGGTCTGTGACCGCTTGAGAGCGCCCCACCACGGAATGTCGACGTCCTTGATCTTTGCAAGGGCTTCCTTGGGAAGCGTCGTATATGCCGGGAACATGATATTCCCGTTCTTCAGCTTGATAACCTCGTTGTGCCAATCAAGTCCTTCAGGAACAGTGTATTCCCAGACGACCTTGCCATCCCAAGCAAACTCGCGGATAGTTGTCGGGTGAGACTCGGTAAGGGCTGCCTTGGCTGACATATCGATATAGCTGGAGGCCAACAGCAGGTTGCCGTTTTTCATGAGTCTGGCCCGCAGGTTGGCGTTGTTCTTTTGCACAGGCCAGCTGTTGTATTCATGCCCATTTCTATCCATCACAGCGACATGGTCAGGATGAACAGCAAGAATGTAAACATCATCCTGTGCTTTTTCCGGGTTAAAAATTGTTGTTCCTGTAGGGAACACTGTCGCTCTTGCAAATGCGCTGGAGATGCCAAAACAGCACATCATCGCCGAAAGAACGCCTGCAAAAAGCATAGCATTCATAATCGGGCTTTTAGCTGAAACGCGATTCATTTTCTCCTCCATTATGAGAGATTACGATCAACACCTGTAGCACTATGGGGCACTGTATCTGTTTAAAATACCAGCCATCCAGCTGGTCACATCAGCACTTTGATGGAGCTAGCGCGGCCTCTGCGTCCGGGTCGTGGACCACGTCACCGTCCTTCATGACGGGATTGAGCATCTCCAAGTAGTCGTTGGTCATTCCCGGAACGTTCAGGAGCGCTTCCGGGGTTTTGAATGGCCCGTTGGCCTCACGATACGTGACAATGGCTTTGGCCAGCTCCAGGGGAATCTTCACATCTTCCATGTTGACCAACTGTTCCGCAGTCGCCTTGTTGAAGCTGACAACCTGCTCTTCGGCGAAGCACACGCTCTGTCCGAGGCCGAACAAAAACAGCGCCAGCAAGATCAGGAACATCATGGCATACTTACCTGGCATTAAACTCCTCCTCTCTTGTTTTGACGGCCTAGGAAGCCGACGGAATCCTAAAGTCACTGTTGTTGGGCGGAATGACCGCCTTTTCCTTTGGTTTCTTGAGTTGCGGAACGTAGTCGTAGGGCAGGCGATAGGCACGGTAGACCAAGTTGTACTTGCCGTTTTCGTTGTAATATGGACTGATGTATTCCCAGACGATCTCATGCTCCGGCGTCACTTCCTGGAGCTGCCCTATCGCACCGTTGGTGATCAGAGTATTTCCGTTGGGCAGCCGCTGCGCGGAGCTCACATAGTCCGAGTAGAACTGGTATTTGTTGCGCAGGCCCATTTCAAGAGCCGAATGTTCCCAGACAATTTTGAGATTGCGGGGGTCGATTTCAATGACCCGCGAATAGTCCCGCCGGGCATCGGACCAGCCGACGTGGGCACCTGGATTACGCGGACCATAGCCCGCGAAACCCCCGTTGTCGTAGATCATGACATTCCCCTCGCCGGGCAGCCCCCTGGGGATCATATGAGTATGGTGCTGGCCGATGATCTGGCCCAGCTTTCTGTAGGCCCGGGGGAAATCCTCACCAGCAAAATTCCAAACAATCTCGGGGTAGTATAATGGTCCGATGCGCCATACAATCTTGCCGGTCGCCTTGGCGATGATGAAACTCGTATTGGTCTGACGGCAGGAGACAATGATGTTTTCGGGATTAAATGCGGCAAACTTCTTGGGGTCCTCGTCGTACCACCTGTTGGGCCCGAGGTAGGAGGCCGAGTTGACGTGTATCCAGTCTCCCCCCTTCACGCCTTTGTTGCGCGTCATGGAATACGAGGGATACTCACGCATGGTCGCCAACATTTCTGGGGTGAAGCCCATCTCTTCCCAGTGATCGCTGCCCAACCAGGACCAGATGATGTTGTTCTTGTCGTCCAGTTCGTAGATGACGTCATCCAACAGATCCTTGTCGGTGATTTCCGGCTTCTGGACGATCTTGTTGGAAAGCACCAACATCTTGCCTTTGTAGTTGTCCATAGGCATGGGGGGGGTGTAGTAACCCACGGAATTTCCCTGGAATTGGAAGTCGTGGTGCATACCGGCCTTGGGGATATCGCGTACGGTTTTGCCGTCAAAATCCACGACTGCGAGGTCAGACGAATCCTCAAGCCCCCAAATGCGGCCTTTCTTCTCTTGGCTGGGTCGCTTGGCCCCAGCCAGATAGCCGCCTTTTAGAATTTTGTTCGGGTGGTCCATCTGGCCGATTTCCTTCCATTGGTGGACCACGTTGCCATTCATATCGATGAGGACGGTGCCCTCGGACTCCACTTCCGTGCCAAAGACTGAGAAGCCGTTCCAGCACTTTTCGGGTTGATAAATGGTCGTTCCGTGCGGGAACACCGTGGGGAAGGCCAGCACATCCAAGGGCCGCAACATCGCCCCCAGAGCCCCCATCGTCGCACAGGTCAGAAA
>JBFWMD010000102.1:0-11473 GCA_050251775.1 Desulfovibrio sp. | reverse complement strand
GGGGTGTATTGCTTCGGCGGAAATTTTGTGGTTTTCTGTACGCAAGGAGGAGTCGCCATGCCCTTGCCGGACTACCACGAGCGGGCCGAGCGTATGCAGCGCGGGCTGGCCCGTGCCTTTTCCGCCGACCCCACGCTCCTGAACCTGCCGGGCCGTTCCCTGGCCTGCAAGGTGGACACGCTGTACTATCTCGCGGTGCAGCCGCTCTTCGATGAGGCCCTGGAACGCTGGGCCGGGCTGATGCCGGGCAGCGCGCCGGACGTTCTGGTGCGCACCGGAGCCTACATCACGCACCCTCCGGACCGCGAGCACGTGCTGACCCTGGGCGTGAGCTGGGGCGGCAGGACCGTGCGCGTGCGCGCCAGCTTCGTGGATGCTGACTTCATCGACCGCGCCCTGCGGCTCTATGCCGGAGCCGCGCGCGGCCTGGACTTTTCGGACCTGCGCGTCAGCCCGGAGGACCGGGAGCGGGTCGAACGATTTTTCGAAAACAAGACCGCGCCCGGAGACCTGGCCTACGCCTGATCCCCGGGCGCGTCCGATCAGCGCGTATTGTCCCGGTCGTTCTAGTCTTCGCCGCGTTCCGCGGTGAGCTGCTTGGCAATCATGATGTTCAGGATGGTGCGGTCCGTCTCGATCATGCCCTGGGTGGAGAGTTCGCCCACGTTGCGCATGGTCTGTTCGGACGAGCAGCCCACGATGCCGTCCGTGTCCGCCACATCGATACCCTGGAGCGCGAAGAGCGCGGACTGCACGGCGGAACCGGCGGCGGTGTTCAGCTTCAGGGCGCAGGCGGCCTTGGCTCCGTCGCAGATGACCCCGGCCAGATCGGCCACGAGGTTCTTGATGGCCCCGGCCACGTGCCGGGCGTCGCCCCCGAGCAGGTAGGCCACTCCGGCGGCGGCTCCGGCTCCGGCGGCCACGGAGCAGCCGCAGACCGCCGAGAGGCGGCCTGTGTGCGCCTTGACATAGGCCGTGATCATGTGGCTGAGGGCCACGGCTTCGAGCAATTGCCGTTCGCTCACGCAGGTGTGTTCCGCCACGGCGCGGATGGGCAGGATGGCTGTCAGGCCGTGGTTGCCGCTGCCCGCTGAACTCATGGCCGGAAGGTTGACCCCGGCCATGCGCGCGTCCGCTGCGGCGGCGGTCAGAATGCGCGCGGAGAGGATCATGTCCTTTTGGATCAGGCCCTGGCGGGCCATGCGGTCCAGGGCCTTGCCGATGCCCAGGCCCGAGCCGTGCTTGAGGCCGTGGGCCGCGAGCAGTTCGTTGCGTTTGACCCCCTCCATGAGAAAGGTCAGATCGTCGTCGTCCAGGTCGTCGGTCAGGGCGATGATTTCCTCCAGGCTGCGGGCCATGAGCCATTCTTCCAGGGCGGCCACGCGGTCCTTGCCGTTGGCTGCGCGGCTTGCGAGCAGGGGGTGGGCTGTCAGGGCCTCGCCGTCCCGTCGCAGAATCGTGATGTTGTCGTGCAGCCGTTCGATTTCCGCCTCGGCCGATCGCTCCCCGACCGTGACCCGCGCACGGATGAACAGGCCCTGGCGCTCGCGCAGCAGATGCACGGCCACGCGTTTTTCAGCCTTGGCCGTGAGCGCGGTCCTGCGGGCCTCGTCTGAAATGGAGCCGAGCACCTGGAGCCTGCGGCCCGGATCGCCGCCAAGCGCGCCCAGGGCCGCCGCCGTGTCCAGGCCCTTGAGGTCTGGCGCGCCGGGGATGGAGACGGCCAGCCCGTTCTTGTAGACATTGGGGTCGGTCCAGACCTCCACGCGGTCCACGCGGCGCGGGTCGCCGTCGCCAAGCAGGGAGGCGGCCGCAGCGGCGGCCAGCGCCACGGCCACGGGCTCGGTGCAGCCCAGGGCCGGAGCCACTTCCAGACGCAGGATGTCCTTTGCGGTGAAGCTCATGCGCGGCCTCCGGGCCTATTTTTGTTTGACCTGGCTGTTGGGGCAGGTGTCCGAGAGAAAACAGATGGCGCAGCCGCCCTTGTAGGGCATGTGGGTGAAAACCGCGAACTGGTGGTCCAGGGTTCCCTCGGCGTTCCAGGAGAGGCCCAGGGATTCGAAGGCGTCCTGCACTGCCGGGCCGGGCTTGGGCAGCGGGGCGCACTGGCCCTGGTCCAGTTCCGGAATGAGGTGGCGCGCCGAGATCATGACCATGGTGATGGCCAGATTGTGAAAGCTCATGCCTGCGGTGGGGGAGTCCTGCCAGATGCCTTCGATCTCGCTGTCCACGTCCTTGTCCAGCCAGAGCAGGAGATAGGCGTTGCCGCTCTTGGCATTGGTCAGCTTGCGGGCGTTGAGGTGCGCCTTCCACGTGTTCCAGCGCTCTTCCAACTCGTCCATGAGGTCCTGGTCGATGCGCGTTTCCTTGCTGATCTCGGAATAGATCCAGATGTCGAATTCCGGATTCACTTCCACGTTTTCTATCTTCAACTCGCTCACGTGCGTGTCCTCCGCTGATGTTTGAGGACCCATACCCGCTTTCCCGCCGGGGCTCAAGCCGCGCGGCCCGGCTCAAGAGGTTCACAGCCCCCGGTTTTCCTGATAGTTATGAAACGTCTCCCTCAAAAGGAGCGCCCCAGAGACCGCAACCGGGCTGAAGAGGATGCCTGCGAAACGATTCCTGAATTCCGTGCCCTCCCTGCTGCGGCAGAACCGCGAGGTCGCCAACCTTCTGTTGGCCATTCTCATCGGCGGGCTGGCGGGCTATGGCGCGCTGTTGTTTCGCTATGTGCTCCAGTCCTCGCAGTGGCTCTTCTATCAGCACGGCGCGGACGCCCTGACCTGGCTCGGCACGGTGTCCTGGTGGCTGAAGATCGCGCTGCCCGCCGGGGGCGGTCTGGTGGTCGGGCTGATCGTGCATTTCTTCGCCCGGGAGGCCAAGGGCCACGGCGTGCCCGAGGTGATGGAGGCCATTGTCCTGCGCAACGGGATGATCCGCAAGCGGGTGGCCCTGGCCAAGATCGTGGCCTCGGCCATCACCATCGGCTCGGGCGGCTCCGTGGGCCGCGAGGGACCCATGGTCCAGATCGGCTCGTCCATCGGCTCTTCCGTGGGCCAGCTCTTCAAGGTCCCGAGCATGGACATGCGCACCATGGTGGGCTGCGGCGCGGCAGCGGGCATCGCCGCCACGTTCAATGCGCCCATCGCGGGCGTGCTTTTCGCCCTGGAGATCATCGTGGGCGATTTCGGGCTGATGTCTTTTTCGCCGGTGGTGCTCTCCTCGGTCACGGCCACGACCATCTCGCGCTACTATCTCGGCGATCTGCCCGCCTTCGTCATCCCGGACTACGCCATCGCCTCCCTCTGGGAGTTCGCGTTCTATCCCGTGCTCGGCGTGCTCACGGCCCTGGCCGCGCTGCTGTTCATCAGGACGCTCTACGCCTTTGAGGACGGCTTCGAGGCCCTGCGCGTGCCGGGGTGGATCAAACCCGCCCTGGGCGGGGCGCTGCTCGGCGTGGTGGTCATCTTTTTCCCGGAGACCTTTGGCGTGGGCTACGGGGCCATGAATCTCTCGCTTACCAACCAGATGGCTGGCTGGTGGCTGTTGCTGCTGGTGTTCGTGAAGATCCTGGCCACCAGTCTGGTGCTCGGCTCGGGCGGTTCGGGCGGCATCTTCGCGCCCTCGCTGTTCATGGGCGCCATGCTCGGCGGAGCCTTTGGCTGCGGGGTGAACGCGCTCTTCCCCGGTCTGGCGGCCCAGCCCGGAGCCTACGCCCTGGTGGGCATGGGCGCCATGGTGGCGGGCACGACCTACGCACCCATCACCGCCATTCTGATCCTTTTCGAGCTGACGAACAGCTACTCCATCATCCTGCCGCTGATGATCACCTGCATCCTGGCCACGTTCATCAACTCTTCGGCGCGGCGTGGCTCCATCTACACCACCAAGCTGCTGCGCAGGGGCATCGACATCATGGCGGGCCGCGCGGGCAACGTGCTCCAGTCCCTGCTGGTCAGCGAGGTCATGGACGAACAGAACCACACCATTCTGGAATCCGCCTCCCTGGAGCAGATCATCTGGACTTTCAAGACCGAGAATGCGCCCTACCTGCACATGGTGGATGGGGGCGGGCGGCTGGCCGGGATCATCTCCTTCCGCGACCTGCGCAGTGTGCTCAACGAGCCGGCGCTGTTCAACCTGATCATCGCCAAGGATCTGGCCACCTGCCATCCGGAGGTGGTCACGCCCAGTGATACTCTCCAGGTCGCCTTTCAGCGGCTTTCGGCCAAGGGCATTTCCCAGTTGCCCGTGGTGGACTCCGAAACAGGCCGACGGCCCATCGGCACGCTCAAGGAGTCGGCGGTGACCGCCGCCTACAACCAGGCCATGCTCCGGCACGCCATCATCCACCAGGACTCCTAAGCGCCGGTTTCGGCCCGGGACGCTCCGGCGTGAAATAATTCGCTTAAGGCTTATTTTTAATGGAATCATCATGATTACGGTATGTTGTAGAGATTGATTCGGAAAGAAATATCCGTTGGGAGACGCGTATTCGTCTTGCGCGGTCTCGCGATGCGGCGTATTTCGTGAATCAACCCGGTGACGGTCATAAAACCGGGTCGCGCGTGGGGGCCTGCTTTGTAGAAAGTCCCGGTAACGCGCATGCCGGATTATCCGGCAGCGGCATGGGCAGTGGGAGAGAACGTTTTGCGGTTTCAGGCGAAGCCGGGGAATGGTCCGCGCAAAGCACGGCGTCCTGCGGCACGCAGTCTGCGAGAGGAGTCTGTGAATGTCTGGTGAGAAGCGCGAGGCGCGGGATAAGGACATGTTGCGCCTCCGGCCCATTTCTGTTGACGACGCGCCGCACCTGGTGCGGCTGCTGGGAGAAGACCGCGAGGCGGTGGAATGCATGGCCCGCGTGCCCTGGCCGCTGACCCTGGAGGGGGCGCGGCAGTGGCTGTTGACCAAGGGGACGAGCGAGACGGTTTTCGCTGTTTTGCGGCCCTCGGACAGGGCCTTTCTCGGTACGGTGGGATTCTGGCCCGCTGGCGGGGACGGACTGGAAAGTTACGAACTCGGATATTTCATCGGGCGGGAATTCTGGAACCAGGGTTTTGCCTCAGCAGCGGTGGCCAAGATTCTGGACACGGCCCGGCGTCTGGGCGTGGAATGTCTTCAGGCATTGGTTCGGCCCGAAAACGCCGCTTCCCTTCGCGTTCTGGAGAAGAACGGCTTCATCTTCATGGGCGAGGTGGAACGCGACCAACCCCTGCGCGGCGGGATGCGCACGCTGGAACTCTGGGAGCGCGACATTGAGCCCGTGGGCAAAAGCCGCGAAACCGAGGCCATGCGCGAATCCCTGCGGCGCAACAAACCACGGGGCTGGGACGAATGATTGTTTTTCGCGGGCTGGGGATTCTGATGCTCGGATGTACCCTTTTTTCCTGCGCCGCCGCTCCTGTCCAGGGGCTCGGCGTTCACGATGGCGGTCTTGCGGCCTGTCCGTCCAGCCCCAATTGCGTGCATTCCGGAGACGCGAACCCGGACCGGCGCATTGAAGGCCTGCCCGCGAACGGTGAAGTGGATGCGGTCATGGACCGCGTGGCCCGGTTGGTGGAGGCGCGGCCCCGTGTCCGGATCGTTGAGCGCGACGGGGCCTATCTGCATGCGGAATTCCGTTCGCGGGTCTTCGGATTCGTGGACGACATGGAGTTTCTCTACCTGCCTGACCAGGGCGTCGTGCAGATGCGTTCCGCGGCGCGTTCGGGCTGGTGGGACTTCGGGGTCAACCGTGACCGGGCGCGGCTCTTGCGCGAGGAATGGCTCAAGGGCTGATTTTTTTCCGTCGCGGCATAAGAAAAGGGAGAGTCTCGGCTCTCCCTTTTCTTTCGGCATGATCCCGAACGCCGCGTCCGCCTTCAGGCGTTGAGATCGGGCGCGTGGGAGCGTTCTTCTTCGGCTTTTCGCCGGTTATTCTCCGGCCAGGGCGTGCATCAGGGCCTCGTCCAGGGTGGGGTGGGCGAAGATCAGCTCCGTTGCCCGCTCCCTGGTCCAGCCCTCCTGGACCATGATCGAGGCCGCCGTGCAGAAGCGCGAGGCGTCGTGCCCCACGGCGGTGACCCCGACCACGCGGCCTTGGCTCCAGACCACCTTGACAAAGCCCTGGGTGGCGGCGTGGGCCTGGGCAATGGGGTTGGCGGCCCACTGTGCCGTGCTCACCTTCCATTCCAGCCCGTCCTTTTCCAGCTCGGCGGGCATGCGACCCACGCGCACGCACTCGGGCGAGCCGTAGAGCACGCTGGGGATCGGGCCGTGCGCATAGGGAGCGTCGGTTTTTCCGGCCAGCCGCAGAGCCACGTAACGGGCATGGTGGGAGGCGGCGTGGGCCAGCTGGATGCGGCCATTGGCGTCGCCCACCACGTAGACGTGCTCTGCGGCGCGCAGATCGTCGCCGGTCTTGATCCAGCCCGGTCCGAGCAGTTCCGCGCCCAGGGCCTCCAGGCCCAGGCCCCGCGTATTGGGGCGGCGGCCCACGGCGATCAGCGCCTTTTCCGCCTCCACTTCGGTTCCGTCGTCCAGGGTCAGCAGCGCGCGGCCTTCCTTGGTGACCACCGAGGCCACCTTGACCCCGGTGCGCACGTCCCACTTCCAGCGGCGGAAGGTGGACTGGAGCGCCTTGGAGACCTCCGGGTCCTCCAGGGAGGCCACGCGGTCCAGGGCGTCGAAGAGAAAGATTTTCGCGCCCATGCGGTGGGCGGCCTGGGCCATTTCCAGGCCGATGAAGCCCGCGCCGATGACGATCAGGCTTTCCGGCATGGTTCTCAGAGCCAGGAAGCCGTCCGAGTCGAGCACGGCCTCGCCGTCCGGAGCCAGTCCGGGGAAGGAGGTCGGGCAACAGCCCGTGGCCACCACAAGGTCGGCGTATTCCAGGACCACGCTGGCGGTCTCGGCGGAGACCTCCACTCGGCCCGGCCCGGCAATCCGCGCGCAGCCGTCGTAGAGATCCACCCCGGCGGCCTGGAGGCGGGCGGCCATGGCCTTGCGCGTTCCGGCCAGGAGCTTGTCTTTGCGGTCCTGGAGCGCGGCCCAGTCCACTCGGATTTCTCCTTCCGCGACCTTGACCTTGTTCTGGGCGTGCAGTTCTTCGATGGCGGAGGTGGCCCCGAGCATCAGCTTGGTGGGGATGCAGCCTCGGTTGAGGCAGGTTCCGCCCAGGGCGTCGCGCTCCACCAGGGCGGTTTTCAGGCCCAGGCCGGCTGCCTGAACCGCGCAATCGAATCCGCCGGGGCCGGCGCCGATGACCACGAGATCGTATTTCACGGTGCGTGTCTCCTTGAGGTAAAAAAAACGGGCCGCGCTTTCGAACAAAGCACGGCCCGGTGTCAATCAGTGTACCCGCATGATCGGTTCTGGTTTCGACTAGGCGTCGTCGGCCAGGATCATTTCCCGCGCGGCCCGGGTTTCGTCCAGCCGGGTCACGGGTTTGGTCACGGGGGCGGCGGTGATGGAGTCCGGGTCGGTCTCCACGCGGGCCGCGATCTCCAGCAGGTCGTCCACGAAGCGGTCCAGGGTGGCCTTGCTTTCCGTCTCCGTGGGTTCGATCATGATGGCTTCCTTGACGATCAGCGGGAAGTAGACCGTGGGTGCGTGGTAGCCCTTGTCCAGCAGGGCCTTGGCGATGTCCAGGGCATGCACGCTCTTTTCGGCCTGGCGCACGGCGCTGGCCACGAATTCGTGCATGCAGGTGCGGTTGTAGGGGATCTCGAAGGCGTCCTCCAGCCGCTTGCGCATGTAGTTGGCCGAGAGCACGGCGTTTTCCGTGGCGCGGGTCAGGCCCTCGCGGCCCAGGCGCAGGATGTAGGCGTAGGCCTTGAGCACCACGCCGAAGTTGCCGTAAAACGGGGCCACGTAGCCGATGGACTTGGGCCGGTCGTAGTCCAGGAAGAACTGGCCGTCCTCCAGCTTGACCACCCGGGAGATGGGCAGGTAGGGCGCGAGCCGCTCGCTGACGCCCACCGGGCCGGAGCCGGGACCGCCGCCGCCGTGGGGCGTGGCGAATGTCTTGTGCAGGTTCAGGTGGACCACGTCGAAGCCCACGTCGCCCACGCGCATCTTGCCCATGATCGCGTTCAGGTTCGCGCCGTCGTAGTAGAGCAGGGCGTCCACTTCGCGGAGCATGGCCACGATTTCCGGCAGGTTCTTCTCAAAGAGGCCCAGGGTGTTCGGGCAGGTCATCATCATGCCCGCGACCTCGTCGTCCAGGACCTCGCGCAGGGCCGCCGGGTCCACGATGCCGTTTTTGGACTCGACGCTGACCACCTCGTAGCCCGCGATGGCCGCGCTGGCGGGGTTGGTCCCGTGGGAGGAGTCCGGGCAGATGATCTTGGTCTTCTTGTTGCCCTTGTCGCGGTGGTAGGCCGCGATGAGCATCACGCCCGTGAGTTCGCCGTGCGCCCCGGCCATGGGGTGCAGGGTGAAGGCGTTCATGCCCGTGATCTCGCAGAGCAGGTTCTCGCAGTCGTGGATGACTTCCAGCGCGCCCTGGCAGAGACTGCCCGCCCCGGTGAGCTGCGGCAGCACGGGATGCAGCCGGGTGAAGCCGGGCAGCGCCGCGACCTGCTCGCAGAATTTGGGGTTGTATTTCATGGTGCAGGAGCCGAGCGGATAGAAGTTGCCGTCCACGCCGAAGTTCTTCTGGGAGAGTTCGGTGAAGTGGCGCACCACGTCCAGCTCCGAGACCTGGGGCAGTCCCGCGTCCGCGCCGCGCAGCAGCCCGGCCGGGGCGAAGTCCGCGGCGGATTTCTTTCCGGCCTTGGGCCAGACGCCCTCGCGGCCCGGAACGGATTTCTTGAAAATGGTCTTCATGCCAGCACCCCCCGGAGCATTTCAGCGAACAGCCCGATCTGTTCCTCGCTGGTTTTTTCGGTGCAGGCCACCAGCAGCCCGTTCTCCAGGCCCGCGTAGTAGCGGCCCAGCGGGAAGCCCGCGACCACGTTGCGTTCCAGCAGCCGGGAAACGGCCTCGTAGGCGTTCACGGGCAGACGCACGGCGAATTCATTGCCAAAGGCCCCCTGGGTCAGCAACTCCACGCCGGGAATGGCGGCGAGGCGCTCGGCGGCGTAGTGGGCGCGCTCCATGGAGAGCAGGGCCGTGCGCTTCAGGCCTTCCTCGCCCAGCAGGCTGAGGTGGATGATGGCCCGGAGCGCGCAGAGCGCCTGGTTGGAGCAGATGTTCGAGGTGGCCTTCTGGCGGCGGATGTGCTGCTCGCGGGCCTGGAGGGTCAGCACGTAGCCCGTGCGGCCCTGGGTGTCCTCGGTGCGTCCGGCCACGCGGCCCGGAAGCTGGCGGACCATCTTGCGCGTGCAGGTCATCACGCCGAGGTAGGGACCGCCGAAGGAGAGCGGCAGGCCCAGGGACTGGCCCTCGGCCACGGCCACGTCCGCGCCCATTTCACCCGGCGTCTTGAGCACGGACTGGAGCACGGGATAGCTCAGCAGCACGCAGACGGCCTTGCGCTCGTGCGCGGCGGCGAAGAGCGCGGTGAAGTCGTTGATGCCGCCGAAGAAGTTCGGGTTCTGGACCAGCACGGCGGCGGTCTCGGCGTCCATGGCCGCGAGCAGCCCGTCCACGTTGGTGACGCCCCCGGCGTGGGGCACGGTGACCAGCTCCAGGTCCAGGTTGGTGGTGTAGGAGCGGAGCATGACCCGGTAGATGGGGTTCAGGGCTTCGCTGACCACCACCTTGCGGCGCTTGGTCTGGCGCACGGCCATCATCATGGCCTCGTAGAGCGCGGTTCCGCCGTCGTAGACGCTGGCGTTGGCGCATTCCAGGCCCATGAGCCGCGACATGGCGGTCTGGTATTCGAAGATGGCCTGGAGCGTGCCCTGGCTGGCTTCGGGTTGGTACGGGGTGTAGGCGGTGTAGAACTCGCCCCGGGACGAGAGCGCGTCCACGGCGGCGGGGATGTGGTGGTCGTAGAAGCCCGCGCCCAGAAAGCTGATCTCCGGGTTGGCGTTCTTGGCGGCCAGCCGTTCCATGTGCGCCAGCACGTCCATTTCGCTGCGGCCCTCGGGCAGAGCGAAGCTCTTTGGCCGCATTTCTTCCTTGATCTCGGCAAAGAGCTCGCCGACGCTTTTCGCGCCGATGACCGCGAGCATCTCCCGGACTTCCTCCGGGGTATGGGGAACGTAAGGCATTGCTTCTCCTTGGCAGACGGACGGGGATGCCCCTGGGGGGCTCAGCCGGATCGTCGCCCTTTCGGGCAACATCCGGAAGAGTGTGTCCCGGTCTGCGCGTTTTGGCAATGATAGACCCGGCGGCACGAACGGCAACGCCCCGTCGCGGCGGGGCCGGTCCGGGGCGGGTGCGCGCCCTGCGCGCGATGTCGTCCCGCATCGGGGCGCGGCGATCCGGCTAGTGGGCCTCGGACTCGGCCACGGCCTGATAGCCTGCGGCGTCCAGCAATCCTTCCGGAGCGCCGGAAATCTTGATCTTGATCAGCCAGCCTTCGCCGTAAGGATCGGAGTTGACCTTCTCGGGGGCGTCCTCCAGGGACTCGTTGACCGCGACCACCTCGCCGCCCACCGGAGCGTAGATTTCGCTGGCGGCCTTGACGGACTCGACCGAACCGAACTCGTCGCCCTGCTCAAAAGTGTCGCCCACAGCGGGCAGTTCCACGTAAGTCAGGTCGCCGAGCTGCTGCTGGGCGAAGTCGGTGATGCCGATGGTGGCGGTGTCGCCCTCGATTTTCGCCCACTCGTGGGACTTGGCGTAGAGCCGATCATTGGGGATCATATCAGGACCTCCTTGGGTAATCCGTAAAGATGCGTTCCCTTAGCATTCCCTCTTCCGGAATGAAAGTCCGTATTCGCAGACAGGGCCGAAAAAACAACGGTGCATATTTCGCATTTCGCAATACTGTTCGTCACGTGCCGCTACGGCGAAACAAAAGGATCTGCATTTCCCGCGTTGCATTGGGTGCGCCGGAGCCTTTCGGACTGCGTAGCTGTTTTTTTTTGAATTTGTGAGAGCCGTTGTGAAATTCCCCTATTGCCTGGCATGCCTGTGTAGTTTATTGTTAAGATGATTTGGTTTTCCAAGGAACGACTCGCTTTTACTCTGGTTTCAATGGATTAAAGGATCACTTTCAGCCAACGGAGGGGGCATAGAATGTATCGTCGTGCAATGGCGGCCGTCTTGACGGCACTGCTTCTGCTGGGACTGGCTCCGGGCGCGTTCGCGCAGGACGCGAAAAAACCCGTGATCATCGAAGGCAAGAAGATCCTGCCGCTGCGGGTGCTCTGCCGCCCCTTCTCCAATGTTTACAAGAGCGCGGACGCGACATCCGGAACCGTGCGCGAGAATGTCGCCGCCTTCACCTCTTTCTATGTCTACTCCCGGCCCAGCGCCGAGGAGCGGGAAATGGAGAGCGGCTGGTACGAGGTCGGCACGGACAATCGCGGCGCGGTCATCGGCTGGATGAAGTCCGGCGACGTGATCGAGTGGAAGCAGACCATGTGTCTGGCCTACC
>JBFWMD010000101.1:0-11630 GCA_050251775.1 Desulfovibrio sp. | reverse complement strand
GTGTATCCTGAAGATAGCCGACCTGCCGGACGTTGTTGACGCAATAATCGGCGATGCGCTCCTGTTTGACGCACATGACCTGCATGGAACGGATCTTGTTTACCTGCCGGGAATCGAGCTGCTTGTCGGAATGAATCCGCGAATAACATTTGTTTTCAATGATTGTCTTGAGGTTGTCGATGTAATCGTCCCTGGAGACGATGTGATCGTACAGGGCCCTTCCCGGAGCGGAAACAAAGTCCGCAGTGGCGCGAACCTGATTCTCCACCTCCAGGACAATGAACTTGAAGTTCTCGTCCAAGCCTTCAAATGCGATCATGGGTTAGGATTCAACCTTGATGTCTTTCGCGGGCGAACCGCCTTCAAGGCCATATTCCTTCCAGGAGACCTTGATGTTGATTTTGCTTTCCCCGCCCTTCTTCTTCGCCTTCACCTCGAAGTTCAAAAGTCCACAGGGATTCATGACGATTTCATCAGCATCCGTCGAAAGCACGATCCGACCGCTTTCAAATCCATTCACCAGGGCGTCCAAAAAATTCCGGATGGAATTATTGTCCTGAATGGATTCGAACATGAATTTCTTGTCGCTTGCCATCTGTGTCCTCCTTTTCCGTTCGTCTATCCGGCGAGTCGGGCCCGATAGTCCGCAATAGCGGTTCTGCGGCTGATGCCGGCAACAATGAGCTGCTTGCGAATGGCGAGGTCGTCCCATGCGGGCTGCACGCCGATTTCACGCTTCGCCTTCTCAACGTCCTGCTGGTCCGGGTGCTTTGTTTTTTCGCCCATGTGGCAGTCGTCGCCCATGAACACGAGGATCGGCCCGCGCGATGCGCTGCGTCGGGCGTTTTTGTCATTGACCACGGAAATGAGGAATTCTGTGTAACGTTGGGACTGGGGATTCCACACCTCGTAGCCGTCCACGTCATAATCGGCGAGCAGGATCGGCCAGAATTGCTCGGGGTGCGGAATGACGACCCCGCCCCCGAGCGATCGGACTTCTTCGATGATTTCCGTGGCGCGGTAAAAAAACTTCAGAGAAAAGTCTTGCTTGACCAATTGCTTTACGGCCTTGAGCAACGCCTGAATCCGGTTGACGGGATTCTCGCCGATTTCCTGACGCATCGTGTCGAAATAATTCCGCAGAATCTTGTTTTTCACGGAGATGCGCGGCACGCTGTCCCATTGTTCATCCAGCAAGGTCGATATCTTACGCACATGGGCCTGGACGAATTCCACAAGCTCCTGATCCGCGCCCGTGGCACGCATAGCCTCGCCAAGGCGTTCCCTGTCCGGTTTGATCAGCGTGTCAATGAACTCGAACAGCTGAGAGGAGCGGTATTTAAAGGTATGCTCCAGAATGGAGCGCAACACCGAGGCATCCTGGACGCGCTCGGCCTGAAAATGCAGCAGGAGCTGGACCTTCTGGTTGAAACCGCTGGCGTAGCAGTCCACCTCGACTCCGGCATAATCGCCGAAGGTCATCAGTTCGTTATGCTGCGTTGGAATCAACAATTCATCGGTTTTATTCGGAAACATCGTGTCGATGCGGCGGCGGATCATCTCCAGGGGGACAAACTCCGGATGCCAATGCACCCCGAGCACAATCTCCTGACGCCGATGCACTGCAGCGGGATTGAGCACCTGCTCGATCTGGCGGGAGTCCAGCTCAACGGATACGACCTCTGAAAAACGGGCTCGGTCCTCGTCTGAGATTTCAGGGTCAACGGTCTGCATTTCAAGTTCCTTGCAATCCCTGGCAATGGGTTTCACAAGTTTCATCGTTGGAGACTCCGGATTATTTGAACTGGGTATGGCAGCGGCTTTTCAGTCGATCCAGTTCGTTGCAGGAAGCCCGTGCAGCATCGAGATTTCCCTGTCCAAAAGCTTCGGAAAACGCCCGGACCGCTGTGGAGTATTCCTGATAATGGGCATCACCGTAGCCGGAATAGCGGACCATCAGTTCGGAATCGCGGAGGAACGCCTGCACCGCTTCGGCTGGCGGCAACGTGTTTTCGCCGAGGGTCGCGAAAATCAGTTTGAAACTGCTTTTCATGCGCTTCTTCAGCGTCTTATACTTCAACGTCCCGTCGAATCCCTCGGTGGCGGACTCCGAATCTTCCTCGCCCTTGCATTTGACCTTCATTTTAAAGAGCAGTCGCCCATATTCCCGTTTCACGGAGATACCGATTTTGCTGAAATCCTCCATGCCTTTCAGAGCGTCCAGGCCCGACTCCGCCGCTCCCTTTTCAAACACATCCGCAAGCTGCCGAAACATGTCGGCCAGCTTTCCGTCGGACAGGTATGATTCCATTTTAATGCTGCTGCTCATTTCCCTCTCGATTCCTGACGTTTTCTGGATCGCAGATTTGAGACTTTTTATCCCTCTTCGTCTTAGCAAGGCAAAATGTAACAATACTAGGACGCAACAAAGTGTCGCTGAGGTGACCTCTGCGTTACAAGAGCAGTACAGGGAACGGATGGTGGGAAAAATCAGGAGTGGTATTCGGCGGGAACGATTTCCCCGCGCAGCACGCGCCAGGCGCCTTCGGCCATGACGCGCATCTCGTCGGTCTCCATGGCCATGCAGGGTCCGAGGTGCGCCAGCCTTTTGGCAACGGACTCCACAAGACGGGCGCTGCGCGAGAGCCCGCCCGTAAGCACCACGGCGTCCACCCGGGCGTCGGGCTCATAGAGCAACGCGGGCACGAGCGAAGAAATGTGTTTGGCGATGTTGTAGGCCAGAGCCTCGAAAACCAGAGCGGCCCGCGCATCGCCCCCGTCAGCCATTTCCAGCACGCGGCGCAGGTCATTGGTTCCGAGGTGCGCCCAAAGCCCGCCCCTGGTCAGGGCCAGGCGCTGCAACTCCTCCACGCTGTGTTGCTCGCGAAGCACAAGCCCGAGGGCGGTGATCAGCGGCAGGCTGCCGACCCGCTCCGGGCTGAACGGACCCTCGCCGTCCAGGGCGTTGATCACGTCCACCACGCGGCCCCGATCATGGGCGCCGATGGAAATGCCACCGCCCATGTGCGCCACGAGGAATCGCCCGGATTCATAGTCGATGCCGAGTTGATCGGCCACGCGACGGGCCGCTCCGCGCTGGCTCAACGCATGGAAGACGCTGCGCCGGGCAATGTCCGGCAGGCCCGTAATCCGGGCCACCGCGCGCATCTCGTCCGTGACCACCGGATCGACCACCAGGGCGGCGGCCTTGTCCCGCATGGAATACTCCATGGCCAACAACGCACCGAGATTGCTGGCGTGTTCTCCGTAACGCGCCGAACGCAGGTCCGACATCATGGCCTGATTCACGGCGTACACGCCGCCCGGAATGGGCCGCAGCAGCCCGCCCCGCCCCACCACGGCATCCAGGCGCGGAACCTCCCCGCCGGTCATGGCCTCCCGCAGGGCTGCGCGCACGGCGTCACGGCGCAACGGCAACTGTTCCAGCACGGTGGGAAACGACTCCACCTCTTCTTTGGAATGGCGGACTTCGAGTTCAGAAATGCATTCCTCGTCCTGAAAAAGCGCCACTTTGGTGGACGTGGATCCCGGATTCACGGTCAGAACATGCTTGCTCATGGCCTGCCTCCATTTTCGGCGGCTTCTTCGGCCATTCGGTCGGCAAGAAAGGCGGCCAGGGCGATGGAATGGAATTTTGACTGGGCGGAGTCGCTGCGCGACGGAACCACCACAGGCAGACGGCTGCCCACGACCACGCTGGCCAAGGTGGCGCCGTAGAGCGCGCCCAGCGCCTTGTAGAGCATGTTGCCGCTTTCGATGTCCGGAGCGCAGAGAATGTCCGCGTGTCCGGCCACGGGATGATCGACCCCCTTGGTGGCCGCAGCCCGGGGAGAAATGGCCAGATCCAGGGCCAGGGGGCCGTGGACCAGACAATGGCCGAACTGCCCCTGGGCGGCCATCTTGCTGATCACGTCCGCGTCCAGGGTTGCGGGCATGGCCGGATAGTTGACCTTTTCCGTGGCCGCCAGCATGGCCGCGCGCGGGCAGTCCAGGCCCAGGCTGCGCGCGACCTGCAAGGCATTGCGCAGGATATCGGCCTTGCGCTGCAAATTGGGCCGGATGTTCACACCCGCGTCCGTGAGCAGCATCAAACGGTCTTTCTCCGGGGCGTCAAAGGCCGTGACGTGGCTGAGAATACCACCCTGGGGCGGCACGCCGGTCTCCTTGTTCAGCACTGCCTTGAGCACCACGGCGGTGCTCACGAGTCCCTTCATGATGATGGAGACCTCACCCCGGCGGTACATCTGAACGGCCTTGTCCACGGCTGCGGACGGGTCCGGTTCATGCGCGGACTCGAACCCGGAAATCTCCAATCCAAGCTTTGCCGCCACCTGGGCCGTGCGCTCCATGTCGCCGATGAGCACGGGGTCGGCCAGGCCACGGGCATGGGCTTCCAAGCCGCCTTGCAGAACGAATTCGTCCGCACAGGGGGCAATGGCCACACGGGGTCGCCGCCCCTGGCGCAAAACCGCCTCCACGATGCCCGCGAGCGAAGTGATGGGCATATGCTGGCCGCCTATTCGTCGCCGCGTTTGAGCGCGATGGTTCCGGTGCGGCACATGCTCAGGATGCCGTAGGGCTTGAGCATCTTGATCAGGCCGTCCACGCGGGCCTCGTCTCCGGTCAGTTCCACGGTGATGCTGCTCTGGCCCATGCCGACCACGTCCGCCCGAAAGACCTCGAAAATCTGCATAATCTGGGCGGTGTCCTCAGGCTTCAGGCTGACCTTGATCAGGGCCAGCTCGCGGTCCACGAACTCCTTGCGGGAGAGATCGTCCACCTGGATGACAAAATCCAGGGCGGCCATCTGCTCCGTGATGTCCTCCACCTGGGCGCCGCCCGCTTCCAGACGGATGACCATGCGCGAAATATCCGGATTCTCGGTTTCGCCGCAGGCGATGGACTTGATGTTCAACTGCGCATCACCGAAATGGTGGGCCATGGCCGCGAGCACGCCGGGCTTGTTGCGCACGAGTGCGGAAAGCGTATGTTTCAAGTGTCCTCCCAATGGTTGCGTTCCCTTTTCTTCATAGCCGAGGTGGGCGTCCGGCTCAAGGTTCCCGCGACATTTCCACCCCTTGGGATTCTTGTCTCGAAACGCCCCAAGGAGCATCCCAACCCGTTTCTTGGCCAATGCCCCGCTCGATTCCCGGCTCCAGCTCCATTGACCCGCGCCTTGCCGGCGGATATGCGAACCCAAAAGAGGAGCCGGCCATGCTGGGAAATCTGCTCAAAAAAATCATTTCGCCGCCGCCGGTCCAGGTGGGCAAGCGCAACCTGGAACGCGCCTGGCGGGCGACCATGAACAACGACATGGACATGGCCCGGAGTTTCAATACCAAGGCGGCCCAAGCGTTCCTGGAGATGCTTGCCCAGGACGAGGCCAAGGGTAAACGGACCTTTCCGTACCGACGGGTCGCGGCGGGCATCGCTTTGCTGCGTAACGGCGATCCGGAAAAAGCGGCGCAACTCCTTTCCCGCGCCATCGCGGATCAGCCGGTGCTCTTTCCCGCCTATGTCTGGGCCGGGCTGGCGTACGGCCAGTTGGGCGATGCGGAAAAGGCCCTGCGCTACTGGAATGACTTTCCTGGCGTCCAAGCCGGACAGCCCGTGCTGAACAAAATCCTCATGGAGCAAAAAAGCGCGCTGGAAAGCGGACGGACCGACCTGAAAACCGCCTGCGTTGCCGTGGAGCAGGCGCTGCTCAAGCAGGACAGGACGGACTTCCGGGAGGGGCGTGAATTCTGGATTCTTGAACGTCTCTAGAAAAAAGCGAGAGGCCCCACGGGGCCTCCAGGTCGCAGTCTAGTCGAAAAGCTTGTCGATTTCCTCGTACACATACTTCATGTGCATCATCTTCGGCGAGCCACCCATGGCCACGGCCAGCAGCGCGGCGTCGATGATCTCATCCTTGCTTGCCCCGTTGCTCGCGGCGTTCTGCACGTGCAAGGAAATGCACATGTCGCATTGCGAAAGAATGGAGCAGGCGATCAGGATCAGACTCTGGGACTTGCTGTCGATGGAGCTGCCTTTTTTGATCGCGGCGGTGAAGTCCTGATAGGCCTTGAAGACATTACGGCGGTTCTTGTTCATCAGACGGAAAAGTTCCGTCGCTTTTTCAGCGGGTTCTTGCATATCCCTTCCCTTGATGTTGATGGACGCCGAACGGCCCGGACCGGCACGCCCGACAATTCATGCTCAGCGTTTGAACCGCGTTCCGTACAGTACGGCTTCCCTGGTCCAAAACAGTTGCAATCCCTTGCCGACGAACATGGCCTCGGCATAGGAGAGATCCTTGAGATTCATGCCGGGCAAATACACGTCAACCCGAAGCAGCGTGCCCTGCCGCCATTCCTCCTTCCAGAGTGTGGAGCAGAAATCGCTCAGGGAGTCCGCTTCAGGAACCACGTTCGTATCGAGATAGATCCGCAGGATATCCAGCGGATATCGGCCCTCCCGACTCTCCTGGCGCTCCAGAAGCGCATAGCGGAAACCGTGGCGTACCTGGTCGGCCACGGGAACCGGGCCTTTGAGCTCCTCCGGGGCCTTGTCCGGCCGCACGCTCCGGGATTCGAGCTCGGCGGCCTGCCTGGAAAAAGGTTCCGCACCAGCTGAATCGTACGGTTTCGGGGTCGTTGCCGGCTCCTCCGGACTGAATTCCGATGCCGGGTCCGTTGCGCCCGCCGCCTCCCGCAATTCTTCGGGCGGCGCGTTGCGCACAGTTCCGCGCACCTGATACAAAGGCGCGCCCTCGTCCACTTCTGGCCCGGATCCCGCCCTGGATTCCGCGATCTCCCGCATTTCCGGCGGCACGGCCTGTCGGTCCGACGGAGTCAGCTCGGGCAAGGGTCCCATGTCGTCCTCAATGAGCGCCGCATAGATGTAACCCAGCGCGTATTGCTCATCCCGGCGGGTTTCACCGGGCTTGAACGCGGCGAACCAGCCCTTGCGTAAAAAGTCCACACGCACGGCCTGGCCGGGTTTCAGGGTATTTACGAGTTTGGAGGCGGCGGTACGCTCCGCGCGCATATTCACCCGACGCGAAACCTTGACCAGTCGTCCCCAGTGTCCGGAGGTGGCCGGTTCCTGGTCCAACGTCTGGTCCGTTTCCTCGTTTGGTTTCAGCCGGACCGGACCGGCCACGGATTCGCTCCCGGCCTTAGGCCCGGAACCTGAAAGTCCGGGCGCGGTTTCAGGAGTATCCTTCCTGTTCGGCTCAGCAGCGGAAGACGCCTGTTCTTTTCCGCCCAACGCCCGGTCGATTTGCTCCGGCGTTGCCGGGAAAAGATATTTCCGGTTGGAGTAGCCCAGGGCGTTCTTCAGCGAACGAACCTGCTCGTCCGGCACGAAGATCGCGACCCAGCCATTTTCCTCGAAATCAATCTTGACCACGTCGCCGGGGCGCAGGGTGCGGACGTGTTCGGACGAGAGGGAACGCTTGCTGCGGATGTTGAGCATACCGCGCGGCGAGCAAAGCTCCCCCCATTCCCCGGCGGGCACGAGATACCCGGCCTTGACGAACCCCAGGGCCTTGCTCAGCTTTCGTTCCGTCACATCCAGACGAAAAATCGCGTACCAGTCGTTTTCCAGAAAATCGGCGCGAATTTTCTCGCCGGGCATGATCGTGGTCACCCGGTCCGAGGCGAGAGTGCGCTCCTGGCGAACGTTGAGCGGGGTTTTCGGGGTCATGACCTTGCCCCAGTCCCCGGCAAAAGCCAGGGAACCGGCAAGCAGCAAAAACGAAAAGGCGAAAAGAATGATCCTTCTAAACATGATGCGAATTTAATACCGTTTGTTGAGATCCTGAATGACGAGATCGGTCAGATCGGCGGAATCATCTATATATCCGATAATATCCGGGTCGGTGATGACCATGGAAAAGCCCTGTTTCTTGGCGATCTCCCGCAGACTGCCGTCCGCGCGCTTCATGATGAACTGGATCAGTCGGGCTTCCTCGATCTGGATGTCCTCATTGCTTTTCTTAATCAGCCTGTCGTGCTGTTCATACAGGATTTGCAGCTTGCTTTCCAGGGTGCTTTGCTCTGCCTCGGAAAGGGTCGCGTCGGCCAGCCGGGCCTTGAGTTCGTTGATGTCCTTGGCGCTCTCGCGAATCTGGCGGTCCTTTTCCTTGCCAAGCTTGGCCAGATCCTGCTGTGCGGTCTTGCCAATGGAAGATTCGTCGATAAGCCGCTGCGGATTGACAAAGCCGACTTTTTGTTCGGCCAGGGCCACTCCCGGCGCGGCAAGCACCAGACAAAGCAAGGCTGCACCGACGGTGGCCGGAAGCACCCGAAACGATCCGGGCCATGAAAAGACCTTGCGCTTCATGGAACCCCTCTTCTTAACAAATGTTTTTATTTAATCCTACCAATTAAGTGTATCCACATTTGCGCTGCCTGTCGAGACATGGTCGGAGCCACCTATCTGCGGCGCTCAAAGCATGTTCACGGGATCCAGGTCAAGGCGCAGCCGAATGCGGTTCGGGTCCGGATTCCAGGCGCTGAACCGTCCGAACACATCGCGCACATCGCGCCAGTCCTCGGCCTTGATCAAGCAATTGTACCGCTTGCGACCGCGCAAAACGGAGAGCGGCGCCGGAGCAGGCCCGAGTACGCTGACGCCGGGCTTCGCGGCGGCGCGTTGCAATGCGGCGGCGGCTTCGCCGAGCAGCCGGGGATCGTCGGCCAGGGCCTCTGGCCCCTCGCCCTCCACGGGCACGCTCATACGGATGAGCCCCAGGCGCACGAACGGAGGATAGCGGAATTTTTCCCGCTGGGCGATCTCCCGTTCATAAAACGTTTCGTAATCGGCACGCAGCACATGATCCCAGAACGGATGCCGGGGGTTGCGCGTCTGGACAAGCACCGTGCCGGGCTGGCCCCCCCGGCCCGCGCGCCCGGCCACCTGCAACAGCAGTTGATAGGTGCGTTCGGCCGAGCGGTAGTCCGGCAGGTTCAGCCCCAGGTCGCCGTCCGCCACCACCACGAGCGTGACGTTGGGAAAGTGGTGTCCCTTGGAGAGCATTTGCGTGCCCACCAGGACCTGCGCCCGGCCCCTGGCGAACTCGTCGAGAATTTCCTCCAGCCGCTCCTGCCGCCGCGTGGTGTCCCTGTCCATGCGCAAGATGCCCGTGCCTTCAGGCAACGCCTTGCGCAGCGTCTCTTCCAGACGCTCCGTGCCCTCGCCCATGGGCAGATGGTTGCCCCCGCCGCATTTCGCACAGAGCAGCGGATAGGCATGGGACGTGCCGCAATAGTGGCAGATGAGCCGCTCGCGGCTCTTATGAAAAGTCATGGCCACATGGCATTGCGGACAGCGGACCACGTCACCGCAATCCAGGCAGTACATCAGCGGCGCGTAGCCCCGGCGGTTGAGCATCAAAATGGCCTGTCCGCCCTGCTCCACGGTGTGCGTCAGCGCGTCGAGGGTTTCCACGGCCAAGGGTTTGTCCGGATCCTTGAGCGTCGAGATGTCCACCAGCCGGATGTCCGGAAGGGTTCCACCGCCGACCCGCTGCGTCAGGGAAACCAAGGGCAGCCGTCCCTGCCGGGCCGCGTGAAAGGACTTTATGTCCGGAGTGGCCGAACCAAGCACGAGCAGGCCGTCGGACTGTTGCACGCGAAACCAGGCGATTTCCTTGGCCTGATACGCCAAGCGTTCCTCCTGTTTGAAGCTCTCATCATGCTCTTCGTCCAGGACAATCAGCCCCAGGCGCTTCAGAGGCAGAAACAGGGCGGACCGGGTTCCCACCACCAGAGCGGGCGCGCCGTCGGCCAAAGCCACAAAGGCGTCCCGCCGCCGCCCCGGAGTCTGGTAGCCGTGATAAAAAACACAACGGGCTTCGGGAAAACGTTCGCGCGCCGCACGGAACAGACCGCAGGCCAGGGCCACCTCGGGCGCAAGCAGCAGGGCCGAGCGGCCCGAGGTCAGACACTTTTCCACCAATTCCAGATAAACGTGGGTCTTTCCGCTGCCCGTAATGCCGTGCAACAGCACGGTCTCCCCATGGGGCGCGGCCAGGGCCGCCTGGAGCCGTTCCAGGGCAACCTCCTGCTCCTGGGAACAGACCAGTTCCTCCTCGACGATCTCGCAGGCCGGTTGGAGTTCCTCCAGACCAGCTTCCTCCCTGCCCACGCGGATCAGCCCGGCATCCGCAAGGCGGCGGAGCACCGGTCCCAAATTGGAGCCGATTTCCTCCGCGAGCCTGCTGCGCGTGCTCGGACCGTTCTCCAAAATGAATTCCAGCACGCCGAGCTGGGCAACGGCATTGGGCCGCACAGGCCAGGGCGGATCCGCTGCAAGGCAGACCACGGTTTCCTCGGCCTCGCGCGAAGGATTGAGATGCACGCGCATGCCGCCGTCCAGCCAGAGACGCATGAGTTCGCGCTTGTCCTCATCAGACAATTTGAACAACGCCTGAGGCGCAAGGCGCGAGGGAAACGGCCCCCGGTTCAAGGCAAAGGTCAGATCCGAGGTCCGCAGCCCCGAGGGCAGCAAAAGATGCAGAATCGCTCCCGGTTCGGTCATCTGCCGACTGGCCAGATTGCGGACCAGTTCCAGGTACGCCTCGTCCAACAACGGTTCGCGGTCCAGCGGCCAGTGCAGGGGTTTGGTGGCGAAGTCCGGTTTTCCGCAGGCCTGCGTGACCACGCCCACGCGCAACGAACGGCGCACGGGAACGAGCACCCGGCAGCCGGGCGTCAGGGGCGGAAACCATTCCGGCTGCTCGTAGGTCAGTTCGGAATGGGGCGGTGTGGGAAGCAAAACCTGCCAGTACTTGCGCATGATATCGCGGCGGCCCGTTGCCGGGCCGCCGCTGGAAGTCCTATTTGGGAGGGGGAAGCAGTTCGCGCAGCCTTGCGGAAATTTCCTCGTGCAGCGCATCGTCCTGTAAGGCGAAATAAATGTTGGCAGTCAGATATTCAACCCAGTCTCCGGCATCGAACCGACGGCCCTTAAGCTTGACCGCGATGAGTTTGCCCCGGTCCGCAAGTCCCTGCAGGGCGTCCGTGAGCTGGATTTCGCCGCCCACTCCAGGAGACTGCTGCTCCAGAATGTCGAAGATTTCCGGCAGCAGCACATAGCGTCCGATGATGGCCAGTCGCGACGGCGCTTCCGCAAGCTTGGGTTTCTCCACAAGCTGGCTCACTCGATACATGCCGGGGGCGAATTCCTCCCCCTGGATAATGCCGTATTTCTGGACTTTTTCATCCGGCACTTCGATAACACCGACCACGGCGGCGTTTTCCGCCTCGGCCGCCTCAATGAGTTGGCAGATGCCCGCGCCCTTGCCGAAGATCATGTCGTCGCCGAGCATGACGGCGAACGGCTCGTTCTTGCAGACTTCGCGTGCGCAAAGCACGGCGTGGCCCAGACCGAGTTGCTCCTTCTGGCGCACCGCGATGACGTTGACCATGTCGGCCACGGCGCGGACTTCGGCCAGAAGCTCAAGCTTGCCGCTGCGCTCAAGAAGATTTTCCAGCAGAAAACTGCGGTCGAAGTGGTCTTCGATAATCTTTTTGTTCTGGTTGGTGACGAAATCCACATCCTTGAGACCCGCCTCAATACCCTCTTCCACGATATACTGGACCACGGGCTTGCGATAGACA
>JBFWMD010000100.1:0-11641 GCA_050251775.1 Desulfovibrio sp. | reverse complement strand
CAACGCTGGCAACGACGAAGACGCCGCTCGTATGACCATCGGTCTCGAGTACAAGTTCTAAGCAAGGTCTTACGACCTGACACCGAGATGATCCGCTTGGGCCGGAACCGAAAGGTTCCGGCCCTTCTCATTTCGGCCGCCTGCGCATGGACCGCTCGAATCCTCCCATACCTCGGACCATGACGCGGACTCGACTTTTCCCTGACCCTTGGCTATTATTCCAGTTTCGTACGCGGCGGATAGGTTCCGACCTGTCCGTCCTCCCTCCAGCAAGGAATGCACATGCCCTGTAAGACCCTCCGCTACGGCGGCGAAAAGGACTGGCCCGCACTGCGCGAACTCCTCGCAGCCCGGAAAAATCCGGACTCCAAGGTGGAATCCCGAGTTCGCGAGATTCTTGAACGCGTTCGCACCCAAGGCGATTCGTCGCTGATCGAGTATACCCGTCAATTCGATTGCCCGGCTTTTTCTGGCGAGATGCTGCGGGTGGATCCGGCTGATCTCCAAAAAGCGTTGGCGGAGATTCCGGGCGAGGATCTGACCATTCTTGAACAGGCCATCGCCAACGTCCGCGCCTTTCATGAGCGCCAGCGTGAAAATTCCTGGTGGACCACAGCCCCGGACGGAACCCTGCTCGGCCAGATGGTCACACCAGTGGACCGGGTCGGGTTGTACGTGCCGGGCGGCCAGGGCGGCTCCACTCCCCTGATCTCCAGCATCATCATGAACGCCGTGCCTGCGCTGGTGGCGGGCGTGCGACAGGTGGTCATGGTTTCCCCGCCCCGCAAGGACGGCGGACTGAACCCCTACCTGCTGGCCACGGCCGCCCTGCTCGGCATCCAGGACGTTTACGCCTGTGGCAGCGCCTGGGCCATCGGAGCGCTGGCGTACGGAACCGAAACGATCCCGGCCTGTGATGTCATTGCCGGCCCTGGGAATATTTACGTGGCTACGGCCAAGGCCCTGCTCGTGGGCCAGGTCGGCATCGACATGATCGCCGGACCGAGCGAACTCGCCATCGTTGCTGACGAATCCGCCAACCCGGCCTGGCTCGCTGCGGACATGCTCTCCCAGGCCGAGCATGACCCTCTGGCAGCCGCCCTGCTCGTGACGACCTCCGCGACATTGGCGAAACAAGTCGCAACGGAGCTGAAACGCCAGACCACAGCGCTCCCGCGCGGGGAAATCGCGGCCAAGTCCCTGGCGGACTGGGGCGCGCTGGTACTCACGTCCGACCTGGACCACGCCGTGGACTTGGTCAACCGCATCGCGCCCGAACATCTGGAGCTTTGCGTGGGCGACCCCTGGCCGCTGCTCGGAAAAATCCGCCACGCCGGAGCCGTGTTCATGGGCCACCACTGCCCTGAACCCGTGGGCGACTATTTCGCGGGACCGAACCACGTGCTGCCCACTCTGGGCACGGCACGCTTTTCCTCGGCCCTGTCTGTCCAGGCTTTTTGCAAAAAAACCAGTGTCATCGCCGCGTCGCCGGAATATGTCCGCGAACACGGCCACAAAATCGCACGCCTGGCGCGGCTCGAAGGGCTGGAAGCCCACGCCCGCTCGGTGGAAATCCGCAGCAAGGACTGAGAGGTACGCATGCAACCCGTCATCAAGACCGACATCAAGGGATACCCCTTGGCTTCACGCGGAAAAGTCCGCGATATTTACGAGATTTCTCCTGAAAACCTGCTGATCGTGACCACGGACCGGATTTCGGCCTTTGACGTGATCATGCCGGACCCGATCCCCCTCAAAGGCCGGATTCTCAACCAGATCACTTTGTTCTGGATGGAGATGTTCAAGGATTTGATCCCCAACCATGTTCTGACCTCGAATGTGGCGGATTACCCGGAGTTGTTGCGCCCCCATGCCTCGGAACTGGAAGGACGCAGCGTTCTGGTAAAGAAGGCCAGGCCCCTGCCCATCGAATGCATTGTCCGGGGCTACATCACGGGTTCCGGCTGGAAGGACTACCTTGCCACGGGCAAAGTCAGCGGCCATGCGCTGCCCGCCGGGCTGAAGGAATCCGAAATGCTTGTGGAGCCCCTGTTCACGCCATCCACCAAGGCGGATCTGGGCGAACACGACGAGAATATCACCGTGGCCAAGGCCACGGACATGATCGGCAGCGAACTCATGGCCCAAGTCCAGAGCGTGAGCCTGGAAATCTACGGACGCGCGCGCGAGTATGCCCGGGAGCGCGGCATCCTCATCGCGGACACCAAATTCGAGTTCGGCCTCACGGATGACGGCCTGCTGCTCATCGACGAAGTGCTTACCCCCGACTCCTCGCGTTTCTGGCCCATGGCAGGATACGCTCCGGGCCACGGCCAGCCCAGCTTCGACAAACAGTTTCTGCGCGATTGGCTCACGGAGATCGGCTTCAACAAGCAGCCGCCCGCACCACACATCCCGGAAGAGATCGCCCGCCGGACCCAGGAGAAATACCTGGAAGCCTACGAACGCCTCACCGGCTCCAAACTGGGATAACCATGAAAGACGTACTGATTCTTTTGGGCATATTTGTCGGCGTACTTATTCTGAACCGTATCATCCTGCCGAAGCTGGGCATTTCCGGCTGAGGCGCGTCCACAAGTTGCGGCTGGCAGCCGCTGAAAAAAAAGGATGCGGAAGAGCAGAACCCCCAACAGCAGGAAACCGAAAAGCGGAAACCAGGCGATAACCAATAGAATTTCCTACGGTTAGGAATACGTACCCCTCCGCTCTGTTTGGCAACAGTGGCGGAGGGGTATTTTGTTTCGGTCCTGCGGATTTTGAACGCATATCCGTTGACCAGATCCCCTCGCAGAAGCGCCCTGGCCTGAAGTCACTCAAGGGCTTCCCCAGTTCCCCGGAATTTCACCCAAATCGTGCAGGACCGTTCTGTTCCTTCAATGCATGGAGCTGATCATGTGGCGCAATCGGCGGAGGGCAAACCAGAAAAAGCAGCCTCCGATGACGGCCATGCCGAGGAATGAAGGCCAGATGACCGAAAAGCCCGCACCGCGAAAGAGAATGGCTTGGGCCAGAGAAACGTAATGGGTGGTCGGGGCCAGGGACATGATCCACTGAATGATGTCGGGCATGCTTTCGCGTGGGGTGGTCCCGCCGGACAGAATCTCCAGGGGTAAGAGAATGAGAATGGCCAGCAGGCCGAATTGAGGCATGGTCCGGGCCAGCGTGGCCATGTAGATGCCGATGGAGCTCGCTGCGAACAGGTAGATCATGGTGCAGCAGGCGAAAAGCAGGGTTGAACCATTGAGCGTCACGTCGAGCACCCCCTGAACCATAACCCTGAGAGAGACCGCCGAAACCAGCAGCACCACCAACCCCATGGACCAAATCTTGGAAAGCATGATCTCCAAGGGAGTAACCGGCATCACAAGAAGGTGCTCAATGGTTCCGTGCTCGTTTTCGCGGATGAGCGCCGCCCCGGTCAGCAGGATGCCGAGCAGGGTGATATTGTTGACGATGGAATTAATGGCGGCGAACCAGAACTGGCTGACGTTGGGGTTGAAGAAGACCCGGATGTTCAGGTCCACAGGCGTGGCGGCCGCAGCTTGGTAGCGCTGGACGTAGGCTCGGATTTCCCCGTCCACAATATTCAGCAAATAGTTGGTGCCGGTCTGGGCCTGGGACAGTCTGGTGGCATCCACATTGAGCTGAATATCCGGGGCACGTCCGGCGATCACGTCCCGTTGAAAATCAGGGGGAATGTCCAGAACAAAGGTGTACCGACCGGAATCCATGCCCTTGTCCATTTCAATCAGGTCGATGAGCTCGGGAGGCATGAACTGGGGCGGGTGCAGGGCGGAAAGAATCCGACCGGAAAGTTGGGATCGATCCTCATCCACCACGGCCACGGTGGCCCGGTTGAGCGACTCGGGCTTGGCTTTGGCGTCCGAGTAGATCGTGGCCGAGAACATGAACAGAATCAAAAAAAGCATGGCCTTATCGTGGAATAAGCTCCGAAATTCCTTGCCCCCCAGGGCGAGGATGTTGGACAGGCTGCCGAGAAACGCGTTTTGCATCTTACTTTCCCTGTTTCCTGAGGAAAAACACGCTCAGCGCCGTGGTGACGGGGATGGCGGCCAGCAGCGGCCAGAAAAAGCCCAACAGGTCGGCCAGCCCCAGCCCTTTGGAAAAAGTTCCGCTGCTGATCAGCAGGTAGTACGTGGTCGGGTACAAGGATCCGATCAGCCGTCCGGTCCCCTCCAAAGTGGAGACCGGATCAATGAGCCCGGAAAACTGGATTGCCGGAATCAGGGTGAAGATGGCCGTGCCCGCGATGGCCGCCACCTGGCTGGAAGTCATGGTGGAGGCGAGCAGCCCCAGGCCCGTGGTGGCCGCCACATAAACCAGCGCTCCTGCCGCCAGTGCGGCCAGACTGCCCGTGAAGGGCACGCGGAACAAGGTCACGGCCAGGATGAACATGAACACAAAGTTGAACAATGAGAGGACGATGTAGGGCAATTGCTTGCCCACCAGGAACTCAAACTTGGTCACCGGCGTGGTGTAGACGTTGAGAATGGAGCCCATCTCCTTTTCGCGGACCACTCCCAATGCCGTGAGCATGGCCGGAATGAAGACCAGAAGCAAGGGGATGACCTTGGGAACCATGGCGATGATGCTCTTCATCTCGGGATTGTAGCGGTAGCGAGTCTGCATGCCGTACAGGCTGCCTGTTGTCCCGGCCAGTGCGGCCAGCTTGGTCAGATAGCCGTTATGCACCCCCTGGACATATCCCCGGGCGACCTCTGCCCGGCTCGGCATGGCGCCATCGATCCACGCCCCCACCTCGGGCACGGCGTTCCTGTCCAGGTCTCGGCCAAAGTTCGGCGGGATCTGAATGACCACGGACGCTTCGCCGGCAACCATGCGCCTGTCCAGCTCAGCCGGGCTCGACACCGGCGGTTTGGGCGTGAAGTACCGTGACCCTTCGTATTCCAAAATGTAATTCTGGCTGGCCAGGGTCTGGTCCTGGTCCAGGACGGCCAGGGACAGGTTATCCACATCCAGATTGATGCCGTAGCCCACCACCAGCATGAGAATCAGCGTGCCGAACAAGGCCATGCCCAATCGGATCGGATCGCGTTTGAGCTCCATGGTCTCGCGGATGGAGAAGCTCAACAGCCGTGAGAGGCTGAACCGAGGGTGGAGCGCGGCATGCCGCCGGTCCATATTGGCGGCGAAGGAGCCCACGCCCGGCCCGGATTCCCCGGTCTTTCCCGCAGCCTCTTCCAGATAGGCGATGAAGGTTTCCTCCAGGTTTCCTGCCCCGCGCTTTTCCTGCAGGGCGAGCGGAGAGCCCATATCCAGTATCCTGCCCGCGTGCATCAGGGAGATGCGGTCGCAACGCAGGGCCTCGTTCATAAAATGGGTGGAGATGAAGATGGTCACCCCGTCGTTGCGCGACAGGTCGATGATCAATTCCCAGAATCGGTCGCGGGCCACGGGGTCCACGCCCGAGGTGGGCTCGTCCAGGATAAGCACGTCGGGCCGGTGGAGCACGGCCACGGCCAGTTGCAGCCGCTGCCGGATGCCGAGAGGCAGGTCCTCGGGCCGGTCGTCGCTGAAGCGCGTCAGATCAAAGCGTTGCTCCAGCTCCGTGATATGCCGGGCCGCCTCTTCAGGCGGCAGATGGAAGAGCTTGGCGTGCAGTTCCAGGTTGCTGCGCACCGACAGCTCCCCATACAGGGAAAAAGCCTGGGACATGTAGCCCACCCGTCGGCGGGTGTCGATGTTGCGGGCGTCCAGCTTGCGTCCCAGAAGCAGGGCCTCGCCCCTGGTCGGTTCGAGCAGGCCGGTGAGCATCTTCATGGTCGTGGACTTTCCGCAGCCGTTGGAGCCGATGAAGCCAAAGATCTCCCCCCTGCCCACCGAGAGATTGACATCGGCCACGGCGGTGAAATTTCCGAAACGCATGGTCAGATCGTGCGCTTCGATGACCGTTTCGCCCTTGCTCAGCGGCGGAATGCGCAGCTCGTGGTGGTCGCGTCGCCGCTCCTCGGGCAGCAAGGCCAGAAAGGCCCCTTCCAGGCTCGCAGCCCCGGTGGTTTTGAGCAGATCTCCGGGCGTGCCCTCGGCGAGCTTCCTGCCTTCGTCCACCGCCACCAGCCAATCGAACCGCTCCGCCTCCTCCATGTACGCCGTCGCGATGAGCACGCTCATGCCCTGCCGCCCGGCCCGGATGCGCTCGATGAGCTCCCAAAACTGCCGCCGCGAAAGCGGGTCCACGCCGGTGGTGGGCTCGTCCAGGATGAGCAGGTCCGGATCATGGACCAGCGCACAGCACAGGCTGAGCTTCTGCTTCATGCCACCGGAAAGCTTCTGGGCGGGTCGGTCGACAAAGTCGTTCATCCCGGTGCTGCGCAGCAGGTCCTGAATGCGGCGCGCGCGCTCGGACGCGGATTGGCCGAAAAGACGGCCGAAAAAGTCGATGTTCTCCCGCACGGACAGGGTCGGGTAGAGATTCCGGCCCAATCCCTGCGGCATGTAGGCGATGCGCGGGAACAGGGTTTCGCGATGGCGCTTGGAACGCATGTCGCCGCCCAACACAGTGACCTCGCCGGACTGGATCTTGCGCGCCCCAGCCATGAGCCCCAGCCAGGTGGACTTGCCCACCCCGTCCGGGCCGATGAAGCCGATCATTTTTTCGGCGGGGAGTTCCAGGGAGACGTTGTCAGCGGCTGAAATTTCGCCGTAGCGATGGGTGACGGCCTCCAACCGGACCACGGGGGCCTCACGTCCCAAGTCCGGGGTCACTTGGTCTCCCGCGGCAGGTTTACGGCCAGCCAGTCGGGCCACGCCTTGGCCTGATCAATACGCACGTAGGCCACACCAGGCAATCCGGTCTTGACATACTTGGCGTAGCGCCTGAGCAACTCGGGCTCAATGCGGGCCTTGATCCGGAACATGAGCTTTTGACGTTCATCACGGGTCTCCACGGCCTTGGGCGTAAACTGCGCAACACTGGCCACGAAGGAAATCTTGGCGGGGATGACGTACTGGGGGGCGGCGTCCAGGATGACACGCACCTCGCCGCCCATGGCCGTCCGCCCGGCTTGGGCTTCGGGCAAAAAGAAAGTCATGTACACGTCGGTCAGGTCCACCAGACTGACCACCTTGCCGCCCGCCCCGACCACCTCTCCGGGCTCGACCACGCGGTACTGGACACGCCCCGGCTTGGGTGCGCGCAACACGGCGTCATCAAGAACCTGCTCCAGCCGGTCCACCACGGCCTGGGCCGCATTGATGGTCGCCTCGGCTTGGGCGACCTGGGTTTTGGCCGCCTCGACTCCGGCCTGGGCCGCTGTAATCTGCGCCTGGGCCGCCCGGTAGGCCGCGCGTGCCGTTTGCAAATCGCCCTGGCTATTGTCCGCGTCCTGCTGGGAAACCACCCCGCTCTTGATCAGGGTCTGAATACGCTGATCGCTTTTGCGAGCCACGTTCAGCTGGCTCTCTTGCCGGGCGAGATCCGCCTTGGCCGTGGCCACTTCGGCTTGACGCTGGTAGACTTGCGCCCTGGCCGTTTCCAACGCACTCTCGGCCTTGGCCTTGTTGGCCTTTGCCTCGGACACCTGGGCCTTTTCGGTCTCCATGTCCATACGCGCCACCACGATCCCTGCCTCCAGGTAGTCGCCCTCCTCCACCAGGATTTCGGCCACCCGGCCGCCCCACTTGGCGGCCACATCGGTCTCCGTGGCCTCAATGCGGCCATTGCCTTCGGCAAATCCTTCCTCGATCTTGTCCAGACTCATCCAATAGAGGACACCAGCAACGCCCAGAAGGATCAGAAGAGCAATGCCCGTCAACCACGCGCCGATCTTATGCGTCACGAAATCACCTCTCAGTTCTCGCGTTTCAGGCACATCCGTCTTGGCTTCGCACTCAGGCGTCCGCACCGGAGGCCTGTTCTTTAAACCGCTCCCATTGGTTTCCGCATAGCCGCCCTCGCACGCACTCTGGCTGGGGGAGGTCGATCGTTCCAGGAGAGCCAGGGACGATTTCCGTTCAAAACAAAAGAAATTTCAGAGTTCCCAGAAGAACATTTAATATGTTTCAATCTTATGCTACGCATCGTTCATAGACAAGAACCTGATTCAAAGGAGCAAGAAGTCAGCTCGATTCTTCCGACCACTGAATCGGAGTCGAACCTCTTCCCCCTCTCGCCTGCGCCAGTGTGAAAAGCGGCATTTCAAGGAGACCGGAGGGCGGCGTAAAGATCATTCGCTCGAACCTTTGAATCCCCGGAAACGCCGTCCGGCAACGCTTGACACCCGTGTATGAAGAGTCTATAGCTCCCGTTCTGCCTTGTTCTTCCCCGTTGGGAAGGACCAATGACCGTAAGGAGGACTGAAATGCAGAACTACGAAACCTTGTTGCTGCTTTCCCCGGAACTCGAGGAAGAGCGCCGCAACGAGATCTTCGCCACCTTCACTGAGACCCTGGAGGGCGGCGAAGGCAAGATCATCGAGATGGACGAGTGGGGCATGCGCACCCTGGCCTATCCCGTCAAGAAACAGACCCGCGGTTTTTACATGCGGATGGTCTACGAAGCTCCGGGCGCCCTGGTGACCGAGCTGGAACGCAAGATCCGCATCGCTGACGGCATCTTCAAATTCATCACCGTCAAACTGGAAAACCAGGCCGCGAGCCAGGAGGGATAGCATGGCCTTCAGGAAAAGATTCACCCCCCGGAAGAAGTTCTGCCGCTTCTGCGCAGACAAGAACCTTCCTCTGGACTACAAGCGTACCGACATCCTTCGGGATTTCATCACTGATCGTGGCAAGATCATTCCCCGCCGCATCACCGGCACCTGCGCCAAGCATCAGCGCAGCCTGACCACGGAAATCAAACGCGCTCGCCAGATGGCGTTGCTGTTCTACACCACCGTACACAGCACCGATGTCAAGAAAAAGAGCGTCTAGAGGAGAGGCCGACAATGAAACTCATTCTTCGTGCCGACGTCGAAAACCTCGGACGTCTTGGTGACATCGTCAATGTGAAGCCCGGTTTCGGCCGGAACTACCTCCTCCCCCAGGGGCTGGCCATGCCTGCCACCGGAGGCAACCTCAAACAGTTCGAACTGGAGCTGCACAAGCTCAAGAGCAAAGCCGACAACCTGCGCACCCAGGCTGAACTGGTCGCCGAGAAGATGGCCGCCGCTCCGGTGGAAATCCTCGTGCGCGTGGGCGAAGGCGACAAGCTTTACGGCTCCGTCACCGCCGCCATGATCGCCGACGCCGTGATCGCGCAGGGCATCGATGTGGACAAGCGCAAGATCCTGCTTGACGATCCCATCCGCTCCCTGGGAGAGTACGAGCTTGAAGTCAAGCTCCATCCCGAGGTGCGCGGCATCCTCAAGGTGGCCGTCGTTCGTCACGGCGCCGCCGTCGAGAGCGAAAACACCGAAGGCGAAAAGGCCGCTGCCGTGGCCGAGGATAAGAATGCCGGATCGGTCGAACCAGCCGAAGACGAGGCTTAGCAACGGGAAATCCCGCAAAAAGGACGGCGAAGCCCAAGACCGGGCTTCCGCCGATCTATTGCGCAATGTCCCCCCCCAGAACCTGGAAGCCGAACAGGCGGTTCTGGGGGGGGTTTTTCAGACGAACTCCCTCTTCCACACCCTGGTGGACATTGTCACTCCGGAAGATTTTTACTCTCCGGTCCATCAGATCGTTTTTCAATCCTTTATCGACCTTTACAACAAAAACACTCCCATAGACCTGATCACGGTCTCGGATCTGCTGCGCACCAAGGGGCTGCTGGACGAACTGGGCGGCCCGGTCTACCTGGCCGAGCTTTCCGACTCCCCTGTCAGCTCGGCCAATGCCGCGCGCCACGCGCACATTGTCCGTGACAAGGCCATCCTGCGCCAGCTCATCGAAACGGCCAGCAACATCATTTCCGGCTGCTACGACGCCCAGGACGTGGACGCCCTGCTGGACGAATCCGAAAAAGCCATTTTTGAAATCGCCGATTCCAAGACCACCGGGACCATCGCCAACAGCCGCGACCTCGTGAACCAGGTCTTCGACGAACTGACCAAGCGCTTCGAAAACAAATCTTCCGTCACGGGCATCAAGACGGGCTACCATAAATATGACGAAATGACCGCTGGATTGCAGAAATCCGACCTGATCATCGTGGCGGGCCGTCCTTCCATGGGCAAGACCGCCTTTGCTCTGAACCTCGGCATGCGCGCCGCGCTGAACGAAAACGTGACCACGGCGGTCTTTTCCCTGGAAATGAGCAAGGAACAGCTCATGACGCGTCTTTTGGCCTGCCAGGCCCGCGTCAACCTCGGCAACCTGCGCACCGGCTATCTCCAGGACGAGGACTGGCTTAAGCTCCAGATTGCGGCCAACGATCTTTCCAACTCCCCGCTGTTCATCGACGACACCCCCGCGCTCTCGACCCTGGAGCTGCGCGCCCGCTGCCGCCGCCTCAAGGCGGAGCACAACCTGGGCCTCGTGGTCGTGGACTACCTTCAATTGATGCGCTCCAGCCGACGCATCGACTCTCGCGAACAGGAAATCTCCGATATTTCACGCAGCCTCAAGGCCCTGGCCAAGGAGTTGAACATCCCGGTCATCGCCCTCTCCCAGCTGAACCGCAAGGTGGAGGAACGCAAACCGCCGCGTCCCATGCTCTCGGACCTGCGCGAATCCGGCGCCATTGAGCAGGACGCCGACGTGATCCTGTTTCTTTACCGCGACGATTTTTACAACAAAAACGAAGACAATCCCAAAAAGAACCTGGCCGAGGTCATCATCGGGAAGCAGCGTAACGGCCCCATCGGCGATGTGGAGCTGTTCTTCCATAAGCAGTGGACGCGATTTGAAGACCTCACGAGCACGCCGTATCCGTCGGAAAACGGATCGACCGTTCAATAGCACTACTTTGGAGGCGACATGTATTTCGACCCCGTGGAAACGCTCCCGCGTCCGGAATTGGAACAACTTCAGGCCGAACGCCTGAAAAACACCGTCTCCATTGCGCTGAACTCGCGCTTCTATTCCCGGCGTCTCTCCGAAATGGACATCACGCCCGAGAGCATCCGAACCGCCGGTGACGTGAAGAAGCTGCCCTTCACCACCAAGGACGATCTGCGCGCTGAGTATCCCTACGGCATGCTCAGCCGCCCGCTGGACGACTTCATCCGGCTGCACGCCTCCTCCGGAACCACGGGAACGCCCACGGCGGTCTTCTACACCGAGGACGACATCAACGAATGGGCCGCGCTCATGGCCCGGAGCATGTACGCCTGCGGCCTGCGCAAAAGCGATGTGTTTCAGAACATGTCCGGCTATGGCCTGTTCACCGGCGGTCTGGGCATCCATTACGGCTCCGAACGCCTCGGCTGCCTGACCGTACCCGCGGGCGCGGGCAACTCCAAACGGCAGATCAAGCTCATCCGCGACTTCAACGTCACCGCGGTGCATATCATTCCTTCGTACGCGCTCTATTTCGCGGAGTTTCTGCACAACGAAGGCATCGACCCCGCAGAACTTCCGCTACGCATCGCGCTCATCGGCGCGGAGCCGCATACCGAGGAGATCCGCCGGCGCATCGAGGAGATGCTCCAGCTCAAGGCCTACAACTCCTACGGCCTTTCCGAAATGAACGGACCGG
>JBFWMD010000099.1:0-11926 GCA_050251775.1 Desulfovibrio sp. | reverse complement strand
TTTCCTGGGCCGGAGGCAAAAGCCTCCGGCGGGTGGGGCCTGATGATCTGATCAGCAGCGCGTGATCATCCGTATGAGATACCCCCTGTCTGATCTTCTGCACGTGCTGCGCGTGCTCCGTGTGGTCGCGAAAAGCCGTCCCTGGGGGCGGCTTTTCGCGTGGTGCGGACAGCTGTGTCCTGCCGGCCTTCCTATATGCATCCGTTGTCATCCCCCGGACAATGCGCTAGATTCCTACCAGGAGAACCAATGCCCGAGCACCCTGATCCGCTGGATATTCCGCAGCAAAAAGCCTCACAGGAGTCCACGCGCCCGCGCATCCACTGGCGCGGGGACAAGCTCGTGGCTTTGGCGAAGAAACGCTATTGCGCTGAGTTGACGGTGCTGGAGACAAAGATTCTCCAAAGCGTGGGCGCGGGAAAGGAGTACGATTGCGGCGGGCAGGAAGTGGATGCGGATTTCCTGGTCTGGATGTGTACGGATGAGCGAGCGAGAGAGGTTGTGCCGCATGCGGGAGTAATACTTAGGCATGCTTTGTTTTCCAAAAAAATCAACCTTTCCTTTGCTGTTGTCCCCTTTCCAGTGAGATGGTTTGAGTGCGCCTTCCGGGAAAATATCAATCTGTACTCCGCACACCTTCATTCGCTGTTTCTCGACAACAGCAACTGTAATGGCATCCGGGCCGAAGGTCTGGCAACGCAAGGAGGCCTGCACCTCTCGGCGATCACCAACAATGGGGCGATCCGCCTGCCCGGAGCAAACATCGGCGGGGACATTGCCTGCAACAACGCCAAGCTCACCGCCCCGATAAAGGGCGCTGATCAGGGGCGGGCATTCGGCGCGGACGGACTCACGACCAAAGGCGTCATCACCTTTGACAGTGCTGAAGTACACGGTGTGATCCGCCTGCTCGGCGCGAACATCGGCGGGGACGTAAATTGTTCCAACGCCAAGCTCACCGCCCCGATAAAGGGCGCTGATCAGGGGCAGGCATTCATCGCTGACGGACTCACGACCAAAGGCGGTCTCTACTTCCGAGGAAGCGAAACCAAGGTACAGGGTGCAATCCGCCTGCTCGGCGCTACCATCGGGGGAAATCTGGATTGCGCCAATGCCAAGTTCCTCCCCCTCGATTCGGGCGAAAATCAGGACGAAAATCCAGAACCGGTGCTCTTTGCGGACAAACTCACGCTCGGCGGGAATCTTTTCCTCCGGGAGGGGTTCCAGGCCGCTGGCCGCATCTCCCTGGTCCGGGCCGCGATCCAGGGCGGACTCTGCCTCACCTGCCTTGAGCAGCCGGAACGCACCACCCTGGACTTGCGGCATGCCCAGGCCGACTTTCTCTATGACGATCAGGTCAGTTGGCCCGCCAGAGGCAATCTTTTTCTCGACAATTTCACCTACAACAGCATCTTTGAAGATTCCCCCACGGATTTCGACGCTCGCAAGGACTGGCTCTCCCGGATGCCCGACGACGGGAAATTCCGACCCCAGCCCTATGAACAGCTCGCCAGGGTGCTCCGCGAAGCTGGGCACACCTACGACGCCAAAAAGATACTTATGGAGAAAAACAGGATAAAGGCTTCAAAATGGACTTGGCGACCCATGCGAACTTATGAAGAACTCATGGAGGATGCTGTCAACCCAGACACATCCAAGCACCACGCTCATAAAATACATCCGGTTTCGAAAGCATGGTACTTCCTATCATGGGCATTCATTGGCTACGGATACAGCCCGTTACGCACCTTCGTATGGATGCTTGCTTTCATTATTCTCGGCTGGTTCATTTTCCATCACGCCCATGACGCCGATCTCATGGCCAAGCTCCAGGAATCCAGTATCCAACAGAACAAGACAACCACCGCCACTTTCGCCTCTGACCCATATCCGGAATTTTCCAGTCTGTTCTATTCGCTGGATTCCTTCGTCCCTCTGGTGGACCTGCATCAGGAAACGTACTGGATGCCCAATGTCAACATGGGCGCGGAATATGGCTTGGGTGTGTTGCCAATCAAGATGCGTTCCGGCGGCTGGTTGCGCCTTTATCTCTGGATCCACATCCTCATGGGCTGGATTCTGACCTCGCTCTTCGTGGTCGGGCTGACCGGCATGATGCGCAAGGACGAGTAAGGACGAATACGAGTGAACAAGGGCGAGAGGGCTACGGCAAAAGCCGCATAAGGCCGAAGCGAGGCAGGGCAGCGGGAGGGTTGCGATAGGCGGACGCTCTGAGCGGGGTGTTCAGTCCTCGCCGAGCAAGCGTTGGAGCATGTCCCGCAGGGCGCTTTGTTCAACGGGTTTGGACAGATATTCATCCACTCCGGCGGCCAGGAATTTTTCCCGGTCGCCGACCATGGCGTAGGCGGTCAGGGCCACAATGGGAATATTTTTCTTTTCCGCCCCGGCAGCCCCGTTGCGGATGGCCTGGGTCGCCTCGACCCCGCCCATGACCGGCATCTGGATGTCCATGAAGACCACGTCGAAATCCTCATTTGTCAGGGCCTCAATGGCTTGTTCCCCATTTTCCACGGCCTTGACGAAGTGGCCCTGCTTTTCCAGAAAGCGGAGCACGGCCAGTTGGTTGACCTTGGCGTCCTCGGCGAGCAGCACCCGGCAGGGCTTCAGGAGCCGGTTGTCCTGCACCGCGTCGGTCGGAGAGTCCGGGGCCTCCAGGGGGTCGGCCAGGCCGAAGGTGGCGCTGAAGTAGACTGTTGTTCCCGCCCCGAGGTTGCTTTCCAGGGTCATGGTCCCGCCCATGAGCGAGACCAGCCGCTTGCTGATGAACAGCCCAAGGCCCGCGCCCTGGCATTGCCGCGTCGTGCTGTCGTCCACCTGGATAAAGGGCCGGAACAGTCCGTCCTGCATGTTGTCCGGGATGCCCATGCCCGTATCCGCCACTGTGAACAGCACGCGGTATTGACCGGGTTTCAGCGCGGGCAGGGGCACGGCCTCCAGGGTGATCAAACCCTTGCTCGTGAACTTCAGCGCGTTGCCCACCAGATTGCTGACCACCTGGAGCAGCCGGACCGAATCCCCGAGCAGCGCCCCGGGGATTTTCGGGGAGATCTGAAACTTGAGCCGGTTTCCTGACTGCCGGGCACTGGGCTGGAAGATCTGCTTCAGGGAGAGCAGGGATTCGCGCAGGTCGAACGGCTGGGAAATGATCGGCATTCTTCCGGCCTCGATGCGCGAAATGTCCAGGATGTCGCTGAGCAGACAGGTCAGCCGCTTGGTGGATTCCACGGCCAGGGCCGCATATTCCCGCTGCTCGTCGTCCAGCCGGGTTCCCTGCATCAGTTGAATCATGCCGTGGATGCCGTTGAGCGGGGTGCGCAGCTCGTGGCTCATGTTGGCCAGAAACATGGACTTGGCAGTGCTCGCGGCCTCGGCTGCCTCCTTGGCGGTCCGCAGATCCTCCTCGATCTGCTTCTGCTCGGTGATGTCCCGAAACTCCACCACCCGGACGCTCCTGCCTTTATAGGGGATGCTCCGCGCTTCCAGGCGCATGGGGTACTCCTCCCCGTTTTTGCGCACCCCCACCATTTCGTACGGCTTATCGTAGCCCACGTGAATCTTTTCCCTGGCCTCGGGCCGGTAGCGCTCCGCAGTGAGCAGCAGCCCGTCCATACCGATGAGTTCGTCCAACGAGTAGCCCGTGATGTCGGACAAACCCTGGTTGCAATCGAGGATCAAGCCGTTGTCGTGGATGCAGATGCCGCCGAAGGAGGCGTTGTGCAGGGTTTTGAAACGCAGTTCGCTCTCCCTGAGCCGCTCCTCGGCCAGCCGTCGCTCGGTGATGTCCCGGCAGATTCCCTCGTGAAAAATAACCTCGCCCTGTGCGTTCCTGATGTAGCGTGCCTGGTCCTCCACCTGGATGATGCGCCCGTCCTTGGTCCGCAGGCGGTAATATTCCGCGTGGTTGGACTCCAGAAATTCGTGGTTCCCCCATTGCCGCAGATACACGCCGCGCTCCTCCGGAGAGACGTACACGTCGTGCGGGATGTCCAGGGTAAACAGTTCTTCCTTGCTCGCGTAGCCCAGCATCTTCACGTAAGCGGGGTTCGCGTCCACGTAGCGCCCCTCGGGCAGGGAACGATAATAGCCGTTGGGCATGTTATCGAAGAGACTCTGCAACCGGGACTCGCTTGTTTGCCGTGCTTCCTCGGAGCGCTTGCGCTGGGTGATATCCGTGGTGAAACCCTGGTGTTGGACGATTCGACCGCTTTCGTCGCGCACGGCCAAAACGTTCATGGAAACCCAGAACACGGTTCCGTCGCGCCGCAACCGGCGGCACTCGTAGTTGGACACCTCGCCGTCACGCGCCAGCAGGCGGTGAACCTCCTCCCTGTCTGCCGGGTCGAAATAGGTCTGCGTGCTGATATCCATGACGGACGCGATCAACTCTTCCGGGCTGTCATAGCCGAACAGTCTCGCATGCGCGGGATTGGCCGCCAGATACCTGCCCGCCGGCGTGGAAAAAAAAATTCCAATCGGAGCATACAGAAAGATATCCTCATGGTGCAACAGGGGATCTTTGCGTTTGTCGTTCTTTCTGAAACATGCTGGAGACAAGCAACACTCCGTAAATACTGGCAGTATCCTACTGATACATTTTCTGGATGCTACGTGACAGAAACAAACACTACCACTAGTACGACAATATGCCAATCCTGAAACAGCAATCGAGGTCAAAATGGTACTGCAGAAGTATAAAGCTGCACGGCCAGCACTGTTTTCTGCCGAGGAATAATCATGAAATGCATTTCGAGATATGCATGTCTGCAATCCATGCTATTTGAAAAGATAATCTGAAGCATCAGCATGAGACCGCACGCTGACAAAAAGAAAAGGCCGTTCCTTTCGGAACGGCCTAAGCTTTCGAGATGGTGGGCTCGGCAGGATTCGAACCTGCGACCTTTCGGTTCGTAGCCGAATGCTCTATCCACTGAGCCACGAGCCCACGCGAGGAAGAGAGAACTAATGGAATCGCTCTGGGTCGTCAAGGGATTTTTGCTATTTTTTCAAAATAGGTCACCCCTCCCAAGCCCAGCCCGTCGGAAAACAGCGCGGGCCGCGCGCATCAGCCATTCAATTCGGCCCAGCGAAAACAGTCCACGGTGTGGTCGTTGACCAGCCCGGCGGACTGCATGAACGCATACATGGTCGTGCTGCCCACAAAGCGCATGCCCCGCTTCTTGAGGTCCTTGGCCAGCGCGTCGGAAACCGGCGTGCTTGCGGGGACCTCCTCGCGGCCTTTCCAGGCGTTGCGTAGGGGCTCGCCGTCCACAAAATCCCAAAGATAATCCGAAAAAGAACCGCGCGCGGCCTGGATTTCCAGAAACACGCGCGCATTGCCCATGGCGGCCTTGATCTTGGCCCGGTTGCGCACGATGCCCGCATCGGCCATGAGCCGCTCCTCGTCCGCCGGACCGAATCCGGCAATGGTGCGGGCATCGAACCCGGCAAAGGCCGCGCGGTAGCCCTCGCGCTTGCGCAGGATCGTCTCCCAGGAAAGTCCGGCCTGGGCACTTTCCAGAATCAGCAGTTCGAAAAGCGCGTCATCATCGTAAAGCGGCACGCCCCACTCCTCGTCATGATACCGTACATAGTAGTCTTTCCCTTCCGGGACCCAAAAACAGCGTTTGCACATCTTGCTCACCTCTGGAAAACAGGATACCCACTTTTCACTGGCCCGGCTACCAAGTGAGCACCCGCCCACACTTCGAGCAGACCCGCGCGGGGCCTTGGAATCCAGTGTGGACAAGAGTACCCCGATGCATTGCAGGGGATTATTTTTTTGACTCGATCCGCGCTTTGCCCTATCTTCATGCGTCAGATCGACCCCCTGTTTCCATTCACAAAAATCATCGAGACCAGGAACGACTCATGTACACCCTCAGCACCCTGCCCGGCGACGACGTTCGCCAGATCATGTGGCGATTCGCCGACCGCTTCGACCTGCAAATGGTCGTGCAGTCCGCGCGCCAGATCGCGCGTGGAACCGTGGCCACTCTCGTGGCCGAGGGCGCGCGCCAGACCCACGAATGGACCGAGCACAAGGCTCAGCTCCTGGACGCTTTCGACCAGTCCGGGCTGACCTCCCTGTTCATGGATCCGCATCAGGGCGGATTCATCGAAGGTCCCAAAAACCTGGCCCTGGCCCTGGTGGCCTTCGAGCTCTCCTGGGTGGACGGCGGTTCCGCCACCTGCTCGCTGGCCAGCAACCTCGCCCTGGCTCCCATCCATGAAAAGGGAACCAAGGAACAGCGCGATTTCTACATGCACCGCGCCACTCCGCCCCAGCCCGGCGAAGACCGCGAAATCTGGCGCGGCGCCTTCGCGCTCACCGAGCCGCTGCCCTACGTGGGCGTGGACACCGGCGTGCTCGTGGGCAAGGTCCGCGTGGACGACTGGAAGGACGGCGAGGAACCCATGCTCCTCGTGGAAAAACGCGGCCGGTTCATCACCAACATGGACTTCGCCCACTTTGTCACTGCGGCCGTGGACAGCGCGGACGAGCGCATCCAGGGCTCCTGCATGATCACGCTTCAGGCCGACGACCCCGGCAGCTTTGACCGGGGCGCGCCCACCCTGAAAATGTGCCACCAGCTCTCCTCCACCCGCGACCCCATCATTTCCGTGAAGGTTCCGGCCAGCAGGATCATCGGCGGCTACGAGATCAAGGACGGCGTGATCGTCCCCAAGTATTCCCACTCCGAGATCATCGGCGCGGTCTTCCACCGCACCCGCATCCCCGTGGGTCTGATGACCACGGCCAAACTGCTCTCCGCCATTGAGCCGGTGATCCGCTACCAGCGCAGCCGCTTCCGTGGCGGCGACGCTTCCGGACCGGGCAGCCCCAAGTTTGAAATGGGCCTCCAGCAGAAGGAAGACGCCCAGCAGCGTCTCGTGGATGTCTGGGCCATGGGCGAGGCCGGCGCCTCCCTGGGCTTTGGCGCGTCCCGCATGGCCGACGCCTTCGACCCCATTGAGAAGCAGAAGGAAGCCCTGCTGGAAGCGGCGGGCTGCATTGGCCCGCGCAAGCAGATGGCCGCCCTGAAGAACAAGCAGGCCGACACCCTTGAATACGTGGACCTGCTCTTTGCCGACCCGGCGGACCGGGCCGAGAACCAAGCCCGCCTGGAGGAGCTGGAGGCCGACACCCTGGTGCAGTACTCCTACCTCGACGCCGTGCTCGGCGTGACCATCCCGGCCACCAAGGTCTGGAACACGGGCACGGGCGCGGCCACTCTGCGTGAGGCCATCAGCCTCATGGGCGGCTACGGCATCACCGAGGACTGTCCCGGATTTTTGATGCACAAATGGGCCGACTCCCAGCTGGAAGCCACCTACGAAGGCCCCGAGGCCGTGCAGCGCATGCACCTGACCGTGACCATGGGCAATCCCGTGTTTCTGGCCGTGCTCGGCAAGTGGGCGGACAAGCTCGACGCCTCGGACCGCCCCGGCGCCGCCGCTCTGGACGCGGCCATCCGCGCCTGGCTCTGGGCCTACGACTTCCTGGATTCCGCCACGGACGCCGAGGGCAAGAAGCTCCTGCACCGCAAACGCCAGGGCGTGACCTTCCCCCTGGCGGATGCGCTCTGCTGGCTCGTGGCCGCGGCCAGCCTCTTTGACGACGTGGAGGCGCTCCTGGAAAACGGCCCCCTGAATCCCACCGTGGCCGAAGGCCTGGAGGGACTGGCCGGGTTCTACACCGACCTGGCCTTTGTGCAGGCCGCCCGCGCCGCGGGTGAGGCCGGACGCATCCTGGCTGAGCTGGTCTACGGCTACGGCTCCAAGGCCGACACCTCCGCCTTTGCCGCCCTGCGCGCCGAGATCGACGCCAACCTCGCGGGCGCCCGGCTGGCCAAGGACCGCGCGGGCGAAGCCCTGACCCAGGTCATGATCCCCGAGGCTCTCGACTACCCCATGTAGTCGAACCCATAGATTCCCCAAGGCTCCCGCATGGACGAACGCGCCGTGCGGGAGCCTCGGCACAACCGCCGGAGCACGCGCATGAGCGACCAGACGCCCGAATTCAATCCCGACGAACTGCGGCAATCCATGGACGCGGACATCGTCTGCGTGGGCTACGGACCGGCCACGGCCGGGTTCCTGGCCACCCTGGCCCCCGCGCTGATGAACGAGGACGGCACGCCCATCGCCGATTCCCAGGCCATGCCCGGCATGCCGCCCCAGGTGCTCTGCTACGAGCGCGCCGACGACATGGGCTTCGGCGTCTCCGGCATCGTGACCAAGGGCCGGGGCATCCGCGCCAGCTTTCCGAACCTGGACCTCTCCCAGATTCCCATGGCCTGCGAAGTGCGCGAGGAAAAGGTCGTCTACCTCTTCGACCCCCTCGGAGCCAGCCGCAAATCCCTGGGCATGAAATGTTTCGAGGCCCTGCTCTCGGCCTTCAAGCGCGAACACGCCGCCGAACTGCCCTGGATTCCCCCTTTTCTGGAAAAGAAACCCGGCATGATCCTCTCCATGGGCCAGTTCCTCTCCTGGACCGGCAGCCAGGTCATGGGCTCGGGCATGGCCCAGATCTGGCCGGGCATGCCCGTGGACCAGGCCATCATCGAGGGCGGCAAGGTCACGGGCGTGCGGCTCGTGGACCAGGGCGTGGACAAGAACGGCGCGCCCGAAGGCGCGTTCATGCCCGGCATGGATGTCAAAGCCCAGCTCACCGTGGTGGGCGACGGGCCTGTGGGCCCGGTGGGTCGCGGGCTGGACCGGCACTTCGGCCTGCCCCAAGGCAACCACCAGCGGGAATGGGCCGTGGGCATGAAGATGGTCGTGGACCTGCCCGAGGGTTGCGCCCTCAAGGAAGGCACGGTCCTGCACACCCTGGGCTTTCCCGAACCCGAAATTTTCGGCTTTCTCTACGTCTGTCCCGGCAACGTCGCCTCCCTGGGCATCTTCGTGCCCTCCTGGTTCGACTCCCCCGTGCGCACGGCCTACCGCTATCTCCAGCACTGGATGCAGCATCCCTACCTCTGGAAACATCTCCAGGGCGGAACCATGCGCTCCTGGGGCGCGAAATCCATCCAGGAGGCGGGCCGCCGGGGTGAACCCTTCCTGGCGGGCGACGGCTGGGCGCGCATCGGCGAAGGCTCCGGAACCACCAATGTGCTCACCGGCTCGGGCGTGGACGAGGCCTGGACCTCGGGCGTGCAACTCGGCGAGGCGGTCATCGATCTGCTGCGCCAGGGCCGCGACTTCACCCGCGAGAATCTCGAAGTGGCCTACGTGGCCCGCCGCCGGGCCTCCTGGCTCGACGAGGAGTCGCGCCAGGCTGAAAAGGCCCGGGACGGCTTCCAGAAAGGCATGCTCACCGGACTTGTGGGCATGGCCCTTTCCGGCCTGACCAAGGGCGCCCTGAACCTCTCCGGGCCGCAAAAACGCGTGTATGAGCGCCTGAGCACGCCGGAAAAATACTTCCAGGGCGTTATCCCCGCTGAGGAGATCGCCCGACTGCGCCGGGAGTGCAAGACCCAGGGCCGCACCCTGCACGACGCGCTCATGGACCGCGCGGGCTGGCCCGCCGTGCCCTACGACGGCAAGCTGCTCGTTTCCCACCAGGACGCCCTGCTCCTGGGCGGCAAGGTCCAGGCCAACCCCGGCTTTGCCGACCACGTCCGCTTCGTGGATCCCGTGGCCTGCGAACGCTGCAAAACCAACATCTGCGCCGAGGTCTGTTCCGGGCAGGCCATTACCGTGAATCCCGACGGTCCCGTGCCGCTCTTCGACCGCGAGAAATGCGTGCATTGCGGAGCCTGCATCTGGAACTGCACACAGGCGCACAGGAACGACCCGGAACTGACCAACGTGGAATTCCGCGCCGGTTCCGGCGGCCTGCATTCGGCCGAGAATTAAAGGAGTACCAATGAGTTATCACATCGTAGTCTGCGGCAGCATCGTTCCGGACCCGCTCCAGACGCTGACGCCCGTGGACGGTCCGCAAGGCCCGGCTCTGAAGAACGAAATGATGCTGCCCGCCGTGCTCGACCCCTGGGCCGGGCACGCCCTGTTCGAGGCCGCGAACCTGGCCAAGACCCTGGGCGGCGACTGCAAGGTCTGGCTCGTCAGCCTCGGCCCCAAGGCCAAGCTCCAGCAGGTCATGATGGCCGTGGCCCAGAAGGCCCCGTTCCAGTTCGTGGCCGTGGACGGCCCGGCCTCCGGGTTCACGGACAGCTTTGCCGTGGCCGAATCCCTGGCCCAGGCCATTGAGAACATTCCCGGACTGGACAAGGGCAAACTGCTGCTCTTCGGCGGCTGGCAGTCCGCTTCGCGCGGCTCCGGCTCCACCATCCAGATGGTGGCCGAACGCCTCGGCATCGTGGACCAGTTCCAGGGCGTCGATAAGCTCACGGTCACCGACAACGGCCTGGAGGTCCTGGAGCGCGTCGAAGGCGGCGCGTGGCTGGCCTCCAGGGTTGAGGGCGCGCCCGCCGCGTTCGGCTGGGCCACGGGCGAACTGCCCGAGCCGCCCAACAACCCCCAGGTCGGCATGATGAACATGAAGTCGATCATGCCCGCGCTGCAACAGGCCAAACCCGCCCAGCCCGGAACCGGTTTCAAGGTCCGCGGCGTGGCCGTGCCGCAGGTGGTGCGCGAAACCCGCATCGTCAAAGACATGGCCGTGGACGACATCGCCCGCGAACTCGTGGACTGGATCAAGGCCTAGGGAGACGACATGAGCATACTCTTCATCGCACATACGGACGAGAACAACGCACTGCCCAAAGCCGCCCTGGAAACCCTGACCGCTGTCAAGGATCTGGCCGTTGAACTGGGCCAGCCCTTCAGCGTGGGCCTCCTGGGCGCGGAACTCCAGGCCGCCGCCGACAGCATCGGCGCGTGCGGGGCCGAGGCCTTTTACGGCGTGAGCGGCGAGGCCTTCGGTCCGTCGCGCTACTCCACGGACGCCGCTGCCTGCGCCGCGCTCTGCACGGCGGCCCAGGCCAAGATCGTCGTCGCCCCGGCCACGGCGCGTCTGGCCCGTTGCCTGCCCGGCACGGCCTACCGTCTGGGCGGACGCATCGACACCAACCTCACCGCCCTGAGCGCGGAGAACGGCCAGCCCCTGCCCACCCGCTGGTACTACCGCCAGCGCATGTTCGGGCAGGTGGAGCGCGACGCCTCGACCTTTGACGGCCCCTGGGTGCTGACCCTCTCCTCGGGCTGCTTCAACCCCGCAACCTGCGCCGGTCCCGCCGCCTTGCAGGCCGTGGACGTGCCCCTGGACGGTCTGACCCGGACCACGGTCGCGGGCCTGAAGACCCCGGCCGCCGATGCCCAGACCATCCGCCCGGACGCCAAGCTGCTGCTCGTGGCCGGCGCGGGCTGGACCAAAAAACAGGCCGACGGCCAGCCCCACGTCAAGGAGGCGGGCGAGTTGATCCTCGGCTTCCTGGACAAGACCAAGGGTTCCCTGGGCAGTTCCAAGTCCCTGGTGGACCTCGGATCCGAAGGGCACGACGTGCTCAACTTCCTGACCCACCTGCACCAGGTCGGCCAGACCGGCGCCACCCCGCGCCACCCCAAGGGCCTGGCCACTTGCTGCCACGGCGAGGAACCGCACGTGGTGGGCTGGCGCTTCATCAACGAACGCCGCGCCGTGAACCTCGACGCGGGCTGCGGCTGGGCGCATGGCAAGGCCGACGTGCTCTACGTGGCCGACGCCTTCGCCGTGATCAAAAAAGTCAACGAGCTGCTGGGGCAGTAGAGAAAAGACTTGCCTCCGGCGGCCAAAGGGGCAATGCCCCTTTGGAATCCCATTCGGCGGTCCGGTCCGCTCCCGCGCTTGCGTGGGAGCGGACCGGACCGCAAAAAGTTTACAAGAACAGGCCGTTTGCTGAAAGCGCCACTTGGCTTTGACTGACCTTTTCGCGCCGGAATGCGGATGCGCAGCATCGCA
>JBFWMD010000098.1:0-12098 GCA_050251775.1 Desulfovibrio sp. | reverse complement strand
GTCCGTCCACGCCCAAGACAATGGCTATGAGGCGCACTGATGATCGACCATCGGCAACCACGCAGGCATCATCGTCTGCCAGGGGCACAACCTGCACCGACAGTCCGGCCACGGATGCGTCGCCGGATACGAGGATGCGGTTGCCAAAATCCGGCACGGTGCGGTCGACCGACTCCACGACGATCTCGGCAGCGTCCAGGGTGACCACCGGGGAGGGCAGGTCTCGGTAGAGGCGCGGGGCTACGGTCAGTGTGCCGTCGATCTCTGGCCAAAGGATTTGACCGGATTTAGTCGCCAAGTCGCGGATGATCTCGGCAGGTGTCTGGTCCGATACCGCATAGCAATATTGGCAGACATCAAAATCGTTGGTCACGTTGACCGTCACGCCACAGAGCGCCGCCACCTCGGCAATGATGCCCGCCACGGTATTGCCGCCCGGCCACTGCTTGCTGACCTTCTGTGCCCAGGGCGCTGTCAGGCGGGCAGACCCGGACCGGCCCCACAGTGTTGCCGTCTTTGCGTTCAGATCCTGCGGCTGCTGGATGTCCTCAAGATAAAAAAGCATGACCGGATGCGCCGGGCTGTGCCGGTAGGCAATGATCGGCTCTTGCGGCACGCGGGGCAGGACCAGGCCGGTGATGGCAGACCTGTCCGCAAGCTCCACGGTGATATCGCCGCACACATTTTCGGCGGCGAACGTGACCGTGACGCCGTCCACCTTGGCCGTGATGTCAACGCCGTTGAGGGAGAGCTGCCACATCAGGGCGTCACCTCCGGCGGATCGACGGGAGTGAGCGGCCCGTCAACGACCATGAGCACCATGGACCAGGACCAGACCTCCATGGCCGTTGCTGCCTTCCAGGAGAGGGACATTGTTGTCTCCAGGGCGTTTTCTTCACCGGGTAAAAATTGCACCTCCCAGACCCTGACACCGTCGGAAAAATACCACGTGTCGCTGCCCTCGTAGGCCGCCCGCAGCGCCGTGGCCGTGGCCGTCGAGATCCACGTCCCGGCCTCGACAGATCCGGACGCGACAATGCGCCCGTCCGTGACCACGATGCCCATGTCCTGCACCACGTTGCCGCCGCCTGTGGGGATGACGGACCCGCGCTTGACACGTCGGGGGGGCTGGTAGTCGGCATCGTCGACGTCGTTGTCAAAGCGGATGACCGTCGCGGGGAGAGGGTCCCAGGTCGCGGCCCAAGGTTCGAGGGTGGGGGAGATGTCGGTGGAGTAGAGGGCGAAATTTCCGGACATATCAGCTCCCGTGGACCAGCTTGTGTTTGGACATTGCTCGCGTCAGGGCCAGCAGGCCGTCCGCCTCGGCTCGGTTGTTGGTGGAGATCGTCGCCTCCTGGCCAGCGCTGGCAAAGGTGAAGCGGTACGCGCCGACAGGCCCACCACCGGCTCGTCCGGGGATGGCCCCAAGGATCTTGGACAGGTCGCCAGCGCTGCGCACGCGGTTGAGGCTTTCGAGCAGGCCGGGCATCATACGTGAGAGCAGGCGCGTGGACATGGCGTTGGTGATGAACTCGCCCCCAGCCAGGCCAATGGGATACTTGCCGCCGACCATGGCGAGCATGTTGTCCTTGAGACTGTAGCCGGGCAGGCGACCGCCGCGATTGAAACCGGGGATCATACCTCCGGCGGCGCGGCCTGGCTTGTCCCCGGTCGAAACGTAATGCGTGGTGACCGTGACGGTCTTGTCCTTGATCTTTGCCAGCTCCTGCTGGATGTGCGTCAGCACCGGGGACGCTTCGTCGTTGGCCGAGAGTTGCATTTCAAGGGCGGCGACCGAGCCCTGCATTTCCTTGATGGTCTGCAAGTCCGTCTTGGCCTGGTCGACCTGTTCGGCAAGCGTCTTCCGCGTTGCCTCTGCAGCCTGCTCCTGGATCAGGATGCCCTGTTCTAGGGCCCGCCCCGCGTCGAGCACCCCAGTCACCGCGATGGCGTTGGCTTGGGCCGCTGTGACAAGCGTGTTTTCTCCGTCCTTGATCTCGGTGTTGAGATCCGCAAACTGTTCCTGCGCTTTCTTGGCCCAGCTCGCGGCCAGTTCGCCGTCGCCTCCGGACAGCGCAAGCTTTGCCTTGGACAGGCTCTCGTTGGCCTGTTTGAGCTTGTCCTGATAGGCATCATAATCGGACATCGTGGTGCGCAGCAGGGATCGGACCTTTTCCTCGGTCGAGAGCGACGCGGCGGCCCGCTGGTCCTGGAGCTTTTTGACCTGGTCCGAGTATTTCTTTTCTTCTGTCTCCAGATCCTTGAGCTTGGCCTTGATGTTTTTGGTGATCTCATCCCACTTGACGGCCTTGAATTCTGCCAGGCCGGACTGGATGGATTTGATCTGCTCGGCTGTCGCGGCTTCTGCTTCAATATGGCTTTTGTAATTTGCCAAAAGGTTCGCCGTGCGCTGATCGTCGAGCGCGTCCATCTGGGCAATATTGGCTTGTTCTTTTGCCAGACGCTGCGCATTTGCCTGGTCGAGCTTCGTCTCAAGTTCGTCCAGGCCAAGCATCATCTTGTCCCAAAGCGTGATGTCGTCCGAGGAAAAGACCTTCTTGAAGCGCTCGATTGTCGACATCGTGTTTGAAATCATAAACCCCATGGATGCGAAAAACGCCATCCCAACAGGGCCGAAGAGCTTTGCCCCGATATATCCGCCCATCGAAGCAGCTCCAGTTCCCTCTGGCAGGGATTCAAAAAAATCCTTCACCCTCCGAAATCCGGAGAGCATGGCATCCAGGGCGGCGACCATATTTGTGCCGATGTCCTTTGCCAACTCCTTGAGCGACCCGTCCTTCGTCATCTGCGTCAGAGTTGACAGGATCTCAGACAGGCGTTCTTTCATGTATTCAAAAACCCCGGAGTCCATGACGGCCTTGGCAAAGAGCGTCACCTGGTCCTTGAGGTTGCTCCACATGCCAGACCAGCCCTTGGACAGCAGCTCCATGCCGCCGCCAAATCTGTCCTGGAACGTCTCTCCCAGGAAGTTGGACAGGGCCTCTCCGGTCTTGTCCACGACCTTGGTCATCTGCTTGCCGTTTTGCATCCACGAGAACGTGACCTTGTCGCCCTCGGTCTTGGCACGTATGCCAAATTCCTTGAGGCGTTCAAACTCGCCCGTGGTCGCGTCGGCAAACATTTCCACCGCAGTGTCAAGGCTCTTGCCCATGGCTGAGGCAGTGTCGCCCAATGTCTTCAGATACTTGGTCGGCTCAAGCCCATAGCTGGACAGCTTCTTGAAAGCATTGGCGACCTCTTCCAGCTCATACGGAGTCGTCGCGGTAAACTCCGAGATCCAGTCCATGGCCTCCTTGGCCTTGGCGCTGGACCCGGTGATCGTCCTCAGGGACAGATCCAGGTTTTCGAAATTCGCCGCGGTGTTGACCAGGCCTTGCGCTACGGCACCGACCCCGATCCCTGCCAGCACGCCCTGGAGCGAGAACACGGACGACTTGAGCCCGTCCATGGCGCGGCCCATGGCTTTGAGCTGCTTGGTCGCCACGTCCTTGGCGGTGACAATGATGCTTATTTCATTTTGGGCCATCGTTCATGAGCTCCTTCCATTCCTTTTCGTCGGCGTACTGTCCGGCCCTGACCGCCACGGCCACCTCGCGCACAAAGTCGGCGCGTGAGCGGCCTACTTCCTCGCATGCGATCAGGAAGAACTCCCATCCGTAATCTGCTGCGTGAGCATGCCCAGCCTGTATTGCTTGACAAACTGCTCTTTGAATTCCGAGGCGACTATCCTGATCAGGTCCTTGATTTCGTCGAGCACTCCGGTGGCCCGGAGCAGGGCGAAAAAAGCGGCGTTGACCTCCTCGAAGGCTTGCCACACCTGCTCGGACTCGCTCGGGTACAGATCGATGATCTCGTCCACGGTCAACGTGCAACATTGGGCAAGCAGATCCTTGCCCTTTTCGATATCCTTGATGGACTTCTCGTCACCGATCCAGTCGAGGATGTCGCGGGGCCGAACCTCGTACACTGTCACGGGCTTGCCGCCGATGTTCTCCAGGGTCTTTGTCTTGCGCATCGCGTCTCCCTATTGAGCAGGGCGGGCTTTGTCGGCCCGCCCTTATGGTTTACTGAATGATTTCCAGCTTGAAGTATTCCTGGCCGCTCGACTGCGACGTATCGGCCAACACGGACCCGGTCAGGCTGAGCACGGACTCTCCGTCCCCGAGCAGGGCCATGTCGCCGTCCATCATGACCTGCACCTTGTGGAAGGTCAGGATTTCGCGCGGGCCCTGGTCGTCGGCGTCTGCCACGAACTTGACTTTTTTGGTCACGCTGCCGGCGGACAGCATCCAATTGTATTTGCGCGTAATTGGCTTGTAGCTGTAGGCAACAGCCGCTGTGGTGACTGTTCCCTCGGACAAAATGCGCAGCAGGCCGTAGTCTGCATCAAGGGTGTAGTCGGCGCCCTGGACATAGCGCTTTGTCGGGGTCGTGGTGTCCACCAGGCACACATCGGCTACGACCTCAACACCTGAGATCGCAGCAGTTACAGCTCCGGAAACGACACTGCCCGTTGAAGGGACGGCACCAGAGGGGTTGATGACTTCGATGAACCCTGATCCGACCCAAACGATTTCAGCGGTGACCGCGCCAATGGTGACGATCATGCCGACCGTGAACGGCCCTTCCGCGACCGCGTCATGGCTGATCTTTGTCAGATAGACGTCGTAATGCCCAAGTTCCATGTACTTGTCGGCCTCAAAGGTCAGGCTGGCTAAGTCAACGCCACCGGCCAGCTGATTGGCGTCGGACCAGTCTGAGCCGAGCAGGGCCAGGGCCAAGTTGTGCGTTGTGTGCTCACGCAGCCCCATGGACAAGGTAGCCTCGCGTTCGGTTTCGCGCTCAAGCAATGTGGCCTTGGCTGCGGTGCGCGTGGACTTAATTTTTTCGGTGCTCACGCTCATGTTGAAGTTGATGCTTTCCAGTTCGCCAACGTCTTCCCAGGCGTTGGAGCCAACGTCCGCCATGTAGCAGCGACCCGTCCCGTTGAAACGGATATTGTCGGAGCTGCTCGATAAGAATTTACCCATGTCTTGACTCCTCTATTATCGGCCCAGCCCCGCACGATGCGAGCGCAGCCTGTTGATGGTGATGGTTCCGCGCGCGATGCCGCGCGGGTGCAGCTCGGTCATGCCTCCGACGATCTCGGCCCGGACATCGTTGCCGATCTTGGCGCGGGCAATTGCGTCCCGACACATGCAGGCCAGGTCGTCGGCCAGCAGTACGGTTTCGTCTTTGTCTTTGTCTGTCGGGTAGACCTGTGCCTCGATGTCGAGCTCCAGGTTGGCCATCTTGTCGCCCTCGCCCTCGGTCAGCTTCCACAGTGCCAGGTTGCAGCACGGGTACGACCAGTCCTCTGCGGGCACGTCGTCAGTGGACCAACCAACGACCACGGCCAGCCCTGCGGAAAAGTTGCGCTGGCACCAGGCGTTGATCTGGGCGTCCGCTTCGAGCGCCGCCTTGATTGCCTCTATGATCTCGCGTCCGGTCATACCTTTGCGACTCCTGTCTGATACCTGTTGAAGGCCGCCCAAAACTTGTCACGCATGTATCCTGCGACCTTGGGTTTGATCTTGCGAAATACAGGCCCGATGCTCGGACGCTTGGGGATCGTCAGATATTTTGTCATTGCCTTGAGCGGGAAATATCCTGCGCCCGGCTCGCCCCTGCGCTTGCCCTTGCGGCCCATGGCGGTCATGGCCATCTTGCGGCGCATGGCTGGAGTGACCTTGACCTTGGCTCCGCGCTCGTGCTTGCGAGCAATGGCAGACAGATACTTGTCCACAGACCCAGCCTGGCCCTTGCGGCTTCGGCCAAAATCAATGGTCACGGACTCCTTGTCCGGTGCCATGATGTAGCGGGCATATTTGCCCAGCCAGTCCAGCGGGCTGCGCTTGCTGGCAGTCTTCCACATCCCGGCCTTGTCCTTGCGGCGGGACTTGGACAGCGGGTGAAGACTCGGCCATCCGGTGCCGCCGTACTCGACGTGATTGCGCAGCTCGGTGCGGATCATGAACCCCGTTGACGACAGGGCGGACTTGCGGGCGCGTTCGGCCAAGGCAGGATACTTGACGGACAGGTTGCGCACGACATCGTCGAGCCCGGCTACCTGCGTCGTGATCAAATTGTCCCCGCTCATACTCCGCCCCTGCCTGTTGAGATAGCGTCCTTGACCAGCACGAGCTGCCACAATGCGCCCATCGCGTGAGACGAAATCTCGTAAAATTCTAGCGGCAAGCTCGACAGCTTCCAGATTTCCCCGCCTATCTCAAACGTGTCACCGAAGGCCGGTGTCTCAACCTCGGTGGATCGCACGCTGATCTCCATGACCAACATGCGGCCTCGCTCCTGGGTCATCGTCCTCTTCGGCTTGCACCGCACCGTAACCGCCACGCCCTCGCCAGCGCCGCCGGCCTTGTACGTGGCGGGTACGCCAAATTGGCGCATGAGATCGTCGGCCATGGCCTGCATGTCGGTCGCAATACTCATTCTTCACTCTCGCCTGGCCGGATCACTCCGCGCCTGTATTTCTTTTTGCAGTTCCGTTTTTCCTGACACATGATCGCCGCCGTTTTGCTGGCGCTGTACCCGAGCTTTCGTTTCATCCGCTTGCGCTTTGCGTGGTTCAAACTTGCTCCTTTAAGTTGGGGCGGGCCGCTTCTTTAAGGCGTCCCGCCCCGGGCGTCGGGTAGTTCCGCCTGCATGGGGAGATTCGGGAACCAACAAGGAATCCTTGTCGGTTGAAAAAGTTGCCCGGTATCCGGTTATTGACGAACTCTTGCGAGCGACACACCAAGCAAGGCTAGACCAGGATCACCTCCGCTCGGACACCGGGGCTTGGGTTGATGACTCCGAAATTTATGCCGCCTCCCGCGCGATGATCGCCGCCTCTGCCTGACGCCGGAGCACAAGGCCGGGGAGCTTGCGCCCCCCACCAAAAACCCACCGGACGATCTCGTCACAGGCACCGTCCCAGTCCTCTGCATCGATGCGCCTTTTGAGCGTGCTGGACCTGTACCTGGTCGTCCCGAGGTTGAAGCAAAAGTCGGCGATGGCCTGGTGCGTGTCCGGATACAGGGCCAGGACCGGGGATGCCTTGAGCGCAGCCAGGAAAAACCTGTGCGCGTCCAGCTCCAGCCGTGCGTCGGCCTGCTCCTGGCTCCATGTCGCTCCCTTGGCTATGCCTGGGCCTGTCGCGCCCCATCCGAGCGTCCAGACGCCAGCTGGGCAGAGGTAGGCAACGAGCTTGCAGCCCTCGAAGCGGCGGATCAGGGCGAGCAGGATCTTCATCTGAGCACCGACGGCCTGCGCAAGCTGCGATCCACAAACCAAAATGATATGATGCTGGCAGCGATGGCCTTTTCCGGCTGGCCGAACACGGTCAGTAGAGCTGTCGCTACGGAAAAATCATGCTGCAGCAGGCCGTAGAACTGTACGGCCATGGCGGCAGTGTACAAAATAATAACCCACCAAAACGTGATCAGCGGGCGCATCAGGGCGTTGATCGCATCCACCCACCGGATGCCAGTCCTGACGGCCTGGGCCTTTGTCGCGGCGATGATGGCCTCGATCTCCTTGGCGCCGAGGATGACATCGGCCTCTGCGTTGATCCGTTGGATCTCCATCTGCGCCCGCATCCGGTCGGCTTCCAGATTCTTGTCCAGCATGGACAGCTCGTGCCGGCGCTCATCTTTGCGGTCCATCCACTTCAGGACTTCAGGGAGAAGGCGGAAGACGCCGCCGAAGAGCATGCCGAGGAGTTCGATCACTTCACACCTCCTATGCTGTTGCAGTTCGCAAGCATGAGAAGCAGGCGGTCGGCCTTGTCGTCTTGGCGGCGCATCCATTCGAGGATCTCGCGCTGGTGCCCAGCGAGTCTGTCTTGACACTCACGGCGGCACGTTGTGCACTCGGACGCCGTCACGGACGCCTCGCGCAATGAGGCGTTGGCTTTATTGAGTTCATCAACTTTCGCGGTCAGATCGGTAATTTTATCGTCCATTGCTTTAAGATTTCGGCCCAGACTCCACTTGAGCACTCCAGCGATGGCTCCGGCCCCAGTGAGCCCAACGCTTACTCCGATTCCAATGATCTGCGCCGTCATGTCTTCCATCCTGGCTCCTACGCGCCCGCAGCTTGTCCCGGGCTTTGGTCTTTGGCTTTCATGTCCCGGATTAGCTGGCGCACGCGGGCTACGCATTCCGGACACAGATCCATGGTCTCGATCACTCCGGCCCAACTCCACGTCGTAACTCCGCCGGTGCCGTTGCCCTGGTAGGGCAGCCCGCAGATGTCGCAGCTGTAGAGGGTAGAGTGGGTTGTCATGCGTGGCTCCTCTCGTATCTGTTCTGACACTCTGTGCACCGGGTGCATCCCGGTACCGCCTTGCGTCTCGCCTCGGGGATCTCGTCCCCGCAGTCCTCGCAGTCATGCGCCGATTCTGCCCGACCAGGCATCCTCTCGCGTTCGCGCTTTCTAAGTGCGTCTGCGAGGTGGCCCTGACTGGCCATGGATGCCTGATCCGCGAAATCAACCATGATGCTCTCCAAGGGGTTGAAGGCGACCCCGACCAGCCAGGAGGTAACTGGCCGGGGTCTATCGCAAGGGGGGGGGGTTGCTTATCTGTCGAGCAGCACCTTGACCGTGCCACCGCCGGCCGCCTTTGTGGCGATGGCGTAGCCCATCAGGACGTTGGGCGCTGTGCTGGTCGCGGTAGCCGCGCCGCTGCCTGCGGTGCCGCCGACCGGATCTCCATCGGCGTCCCAGTAGACCTTCGCGCCGGCTGTGATCTCAGCGGTTGCTGCGGGGACGGTCCGCTCTCCGGCGACAGCCATGGTGCCGGTGTCGCCGTTGGCGACTGCTGCCAGGCACACGCCGACGATGGACCCGACCACGACCACGTCACCGGCTTCGTAGTCTGCGCCTGCCGTGAAGCTCATGACGTTGCCGTCGGACACGGTCTGCGGGGTGTAGATGCTATCGCACCAACCGAGCAGCACGCGCACGGTTCCGACCGCTGCATCTTTTCCAGCTACGGCGATACCGATAGGAGTGTTGGTGGAGCTGGTCGCGGTAGCCGCTCCAGACCCAGCCTGGCCGCCCACGGGGTTGCCATCGGCGTCCCAGTAGACCGGGGCCCACTGCTCGATGGCCGCTGTGGCGGCGTGGATGTCCCACACGCCAGCGATGGCCAACTGACCGATGGCACCAGCTGCCACGTCGGTCATACTCACTCCGGCCAGGGTGCCGACAACGACGACCTGACCGGACACGACGTTCGCAGCGGCCGTGAAGGGGATGACCTTCCCTTCCTGCACATAATTTTTAGCCATGATCTATTCCTCATGCGGGGCGGGAGGCCGCCCCGTCGTTAGTGGTTGCTTAGGAGGCAGTCCCTGCGCTTTTGCGCAGACCACGGTGGTCCAGGGCGCGGGCGCCGACATCCAGGCGCACGTAGAAGGTCTTGCCGTCGATGTCCGAGGTTTCGGCCTCTTCGATCACCGGCTGCTGCATGCCATCAAGGAACATGACTTCCACCGTGTCGACCTGATTGGGGTCGGCGGCCAGATACCATGCCGTCTTGGAGTTGGAGTCCAGGCGGGCTTCCACCACGGGAACGAGCGAGTTCTGGAACGGGTTGATGACGCCGCTGTTCTTTTCGCTGTCCGTGCTGGCCACGGAGCGAAGCAGTACATCGGCGCTGGTCTCCAGGGCGGCGGGAACAAGCAGGTAGCGGGGCACGATGTTGAGCACAGCGCCGTTGGGCCCGGTCTGCTTGCGCATGTTTTCCCGACCATTGGACACGCCGGTGGTGCCGAACACGTCCGCAGGGGACGCCAGGTTGGCGTGATCAGCGTGGAAGAGCGCCTTGCCGTCGTAGCCCATGACCTGGTTTCCGGTCAGGATGTAGTAGACGATGTCGTTGATGCGCCGCGATCCGGCAGCGCCAAAGGCTCTGGGAATGCGGATCAGTGCGTTGAGGTCATCGTTGACGATGGCCTTGCGAGTGATGGAGAATTTGCGCCCGTAGGTCACCACCTGATTGGCTTCTTTGAAGTCCGAGAACGAACCGGCGGTGTACTCGCCATGCTCGTTGATCAGCTCCAGGCTCGGAGCCTCGGACAGCTGCGGGCGCTCACTCGGCTTGAAATCCGAGGCATCGGCCACGGAGCACCAGGCCTGCCAGGTGCTGGGCGCTTCGGCGTAGGCCTTCTGCATGACCTTGGAGGCGACGTTACTGAGGATGTTGGCGAAGTCGCTGCTGGTGTGCATGCCCGAAAGCCGGACAACGCCCAGTACAACACCTGCCAATTCGTTGTTGGTCATCATGCGCGTGGACACGCCCATGCGCTCCAGGTACTCGCGGGACATTTCCCGCAGGGTCCGTCCGCGCAACTCCTGGGCACCAGGGGCGGGCTTTTCAAGGCGCATACTGCCACGCAGGCAGAGGGCGTCCTCGGCTGCCAGGGAGAACTTTTCCAGCTCGGTGCGCCCGGCCTCGGTGATGCCGGGTCCCATGGGCGGGTTGGCCACGCTCATCAGGTCGACCATCTTGAGGGTTGCCTCCTGCAGCGTGGCGCAGGTCGTCGCCAGATCCTTGAGCTTCGCCTCGTCAACGCCAAAGCGCTTGCCGCTCTCCATGAGCTTGAGCACGTCCTGACCGGACAGCTCTGCCTTGGGCTGCGGAGCATCAGGAGCTCCAGGGGCAGCAGGCGTGGCCAATTCTTTGGCGATGACATCAGGGTCCAGGCCAGCCATGAAGACGGCCGCTTCCTGCTCCGTGGCTGCCGGGTCGAGTCCCAGCTTCTCCAGGAGCTTTTTCAGTTTCTTGTTCATACGAACCTCCGTAGGCCCTTTCGGGGCAGGGTTATCCGCAGCCATGGATACGGCGGCGGTATCGTCATCTGCCCCGAACGGGCAGAAGCTGGTTTCAAACACACTGGACTCGGTCCAGACATCACACGGGCCGGTCACGGTCTGGCCGTTGACCTGCATGGTCGCGTCCTTTGCGAGCTGCACAATCTTTCTGGCTTGGACGCCGATGGACGCCTGCCAGGGGAACGACTCGTCAGCCAGGCCAAGGACTTCCTTTGCGGCATCGGTGATTTTGGAAAATGCACCGGCCACATAAAAACCATTCTCGTCTCCGGCGCCCTGATCGATGGTGCCGACGATCTGTCCACGGTTGTGGTTGAGCAGGGCGGGCACCTTGGCCTTGGCCAGCTTCATCCCGGCCAGGTCAATGACAAACCGACCCCAGTAGCCCCAATCGATGATCTTGCCCGTGTAGGCCAAAATGGAAAACCGGCGCGGCGCGGACTCTTCTTCTGCCAGCGCGGCCAGTTCGACGGGCGCGGACAGGGTCAGCACGCCCTCGTCAACGAAGGCTGCCAGCTGCTGCTGGTTCCAGGCTGCCGTGCATCCTGCCATGGCCTGGGCTTCACTTGCGCCGCCTTGGGCTGCCTCGGCTGCGCAGCGCTTCAAAAAATCCTGCTTGGATTCTCCGAGATTTTTATTGCTTTTCTTGGGGGGCATTGCCGTCTCCTTGTGTTTGCGCGGCCGTCGCCTTGGCGATGCGGGCCGCTTCGCGGTCCAGCTGATCCTGGATCTCGTCAAAATCCACGCCCATCTCCGAGCAGATCGCCCGGCGGGTGGTGACTCTCATGGCAAGTTTTTTCTCGGACGCGGTGGCGTCCTTGGTCGGATCGACCCAGGGCCAGCCAGGGGCCTGCCAGCTTACGGCCACGTCGTCAGGGAGCACGCTCATGCGGCCCGTGGCGTATTCGATGTCCAGCCAGGCCCTGGTGATGGGGTCGCACCAGCCTTCCTGCAGGAGCTGCTGCTGGCCGATCCAGCCGCGCCGCTCGTCAATGGATGCGGAGCGCTCGGACGAAAATGAACTTTCGGTGTAATCGTGGGAATAGTTGCCGTACCGCAAACCGAACCCGACGGACTGGTCCTTGTTGGAGCTCTTGACGTAATCGGCATAGGGGCTGCTCGGCCGGGAAGCTTCGGCCACCTGGATCTCTGTCCCGGCGGGCAGAGTCTGGATGCGTCCCGTTTCCAGATATTCGGAG
>JBFWMD010000097.1:0-12200 GCA_050251775.1 Desulfovibrio sp. | reverse complement strand
CCCCTGGGGGGCCCCGGGGGGGGGGGCCCCCCCGCCCCGCCGGAGGCGCTCTTCCCCCTAAAACCTCTCCTGCATGGAATAGAGCTTCCCGGGTTGTTGTCCGGCGAGCCATTTGGCGGCGCGCAGTGCGCCCTGGGCAAAGGTTTCGCGCGAGTGCGCCCGGTGCGTGACCTCGATGCGTTCACCCGGTCCGAAGAAGAACATGGTGTGGTCGCCGACCACGTCGCCGCCGCGCAGGGTCTGCACGCCGATCTCGTTCTTGGGCCGCGCGCCGATAATGCCGTCGCGGCAGTGCTTCTTGACCTCGTCGTAATCCCAGCCGCGCGCCTCGGCCAGACACTGGGCCAGCTTCAGAGCCGTGCCGCTGGGCGCATCCTTTTTCATCTTGTGGTGCGTTTCGACCATTTCCATGTCGTAGGCCGGGCCCAGGGCCTGCACGAGCATGGGCAGGACCTTGAGCAGCACGTTGACGCCCACGCTCATGTTCGGTGCCCAGAACAGGGGCTGTTTTTGGGCCATTTCCGCCAGGGCGGCCTGCTGGGCCTTGTCCAGTCCGGTGGTTCCGATCACGGCGGGGTTGCCGAATCTTCCGGCGGTTTCCGCCATTTTCAGGGAGGCTTCGGGCGCGGTGAAGTCCACGACCACGGCTTTGGGCGCAAGCTTGAGCAGGGCCTCCAGGTTGTCGGACACCGGACAGTTGAAGCGTTCCAGCCCGTCCGTATTACCGGAACGCTCGGTCACCCCCCCGAGATTCAGCTCCTCGTCCGCCATGGCCAGCCCGGCCAGGGTGGCGCCCATGCGGCCCTTGGCTCCCATGATGATCACGTCGGTCATACGCCCTCCTTTTCGTCTTGCTCCCCCATGCCCAGCAGGGTCATGAAGGCTTCGTAGTCCAAAATGTTCAGGCCGAACTGCCGGGCCTTTTCCAGCTTGCTTCCGGCCTTTTCTCCGGCCACCACGTAATCCAGCTTCTTCGAGATGCTCCCGGCGACAATGCCTCCGCGTTCCTCCACCAGCTTTTCCGCTTGGCCGCGCGCAATGGGCAGGCCGCCGGTGAAGAGGAACCGTTTGCCCGCCAGCGGTCCTTCCGCTAGGGCGGCCTTCGCGCCCGCAGGCCAGAGGCCAAGGTCGCGGAAGCGTTCCAGGAGTTCCCGGTTTTTGTCATTCTCGAAATACTGCGCGATGCTCTCAGCCACCACGGCCCCCACGTCCGGAATGCCCTGCAATTCCTCCTGGCTTGCGGCGGCCAGAGCGTCGAGGTCCGCGTAGCGCTCGGCCAGGGCTCGGGCAGTCTGCTCGCCCACGTGGCGGATGCCCAGGGCCGCGATAAGCCGCGCCAGGGTGGCTTCCTTGCGGGCCTTTTCCACGGTTTCCACGAACTTGCGTGAAGATTTCTCACCCATGCGTTCGTAGGCCAGCAGGGTCGCGGCCCGCAGGGTGAAGAGGTCGGCGGGCGAGGCGAGCACCTTGTCGGCCACCAGTCTGCGGACCCACTCCTGGCCCACGCCGTCCATGTCCAGGCCCGCCTTGGAAACGAAATGGACCATGCCCCGCTCCAGCTGGGCCGGGCAGGAGGTGTTCACGCAGCGCAGGGCCACCTCTCCGGCGGCGCGCTCCAGATGGCTGCCGCAGGCCGGACAGTTCTCCGGAGGCGAGATTTCCCGCTCCGAGCCGTCCCGCTCGTCCACAAGAGGCCGGACCAGTTGCGGAATCACGTCGCCCGCGCGCTGGACCAGGACCTTGTCGCCCACGCGGAACCCCTTATTGGCGATCTCGTCGAAATTGTGCAGAGTGGCTCGGGAGACCTCGACCCCGCCCACGCTGACCGGCTCCAGCTCGGCCACGGGCGTGATGGCTCCGGTGCGCCCGACCTGGAAGATCACGTCCCGCAGCAGGGTCTTGGCCTGATGGGCCGGAAACTTCAGAGCCAGCGCCCAGCGGGGTGCGCGCGCCGTGGCTCCGAGAAACTCCTGAAGCGAACGGTCATCGAGCTTGGCCACCACGCCGTCGATCTCAAAAGGCAACCCTTCGCGGCCCTTTTGCAACTCGGCAAAGGCCTGCTCCACCTCGTCCGGCGAGGCGCAGAGCCGCACCTCCGGCGGAATGGCGAAGCCGTAGGCGGCCAGTCCGCGCATCAGCGCCTCCTGGGTGGGCCAGTGCGGTCCGCCCCGGACCAGACCGATGCCGTAGGCCAGGAAACGCAAGGGCCGCGTCGCCGCCACATTGGGGTCGAGCTGGCGCACGGATCCGGCGGCCGCGTTGCGCGGATTGGCGAAGATCTTGTTGCCCTGCTCGGCTTGGCGCTGGTTCAGCGCCTGAAATTCCGCCTTGGAGAGAACCATTTCCCCGCGCACCTCCAGCAGCTCCGGCGGATTTTCGCCGTGCAGACGCAGGGGCAGGTTGCGCACGGTGCGCATGTTCCGGGTCACGTCCTCGCCGATCTCGCCGTCCCCGCGCGTGATGGCCCGGACGAACCGCCCCTGCTCGTAGACCACCTCAATGGCCAGACCATCCATCTTCGGATCGACCCAGAAGCGCTTCAGGGCCTGTGCCGGGTCCGCGAATACGGCGGCGGGCAGGCCGGAGAGGTCCGGGGGGGTTCCGCTGAGGTCCAGCAGGTTGCGGCCCCCGGCCAGCCGGGCGCGCAGGGCGTCCAGATCCCGTTCAAAACCACGCCTGTCCGCGCCGCCGGGCCGCAGCAGCCGCTCCTGGACCCCGCGCCGGATTTCAGGATTGTACTTGACCTTTTCGGCCTGCTCCAGGCCGCGTCCCAGGGCGCGCTCCAGAGCGGCCCGGGCCTCGGCCTGCACCGTCTCCACAAAGCCGTTGCGCAGCTTTTCCCGGGCAAATTCCCGCCAGCTCGAGAAGTCCAGCCCCTCGGGCGCGTTTTCGTCCGGCAGGACCATGCCATTGTCCAGGCTCATCATGGGCAGGGAGTGGGCCACGCTTTCAAAGCCCTCGGCCACCTCGCCGCCCACGCGGTGTGTGGGCGAATTGGGGTCGTCCAGCTCAGGGTGGGTCGCTTCCAGGGCCGCCAGTTCGCGAAACAGCTCGTCGTAGTCGGCGTCCTCGATCTCGGGATCATCGAGCACGTAGTAGCGATGATTGTGGTAGTCGAGCAGCCGCCGCAGCTCGCGCACGCGCGCGGCAGCGGACGACCGGGTCACCTCGGTGTTCATGAATGTCCCTTTGGACCGTAGAGGTCGCGATGCATGCGCTGAAAATCGGTGCGCCGACCGACCATGAGCAGCGTGTCTTCCATCTGAATAATTTCCTTGGGACCGGGGTTGAAGCTCATCTCCCCGTTGCGCTTCTTGATGGCGATGATGATCAGATTGTAGTGGGCGCGGATCTGCGATTCGATGAGGTTCTTGCCGTGCAGGTCCGAGTCCTTGGGCACGAGCAATTCCTCCATCTGGAGGTCGATCTTGCCCTGCATGGCGATTTCCAGAAAGTTGGTCACGGTGGGCCGGAGCACGTTCTGGGCCATGCGCACCCCGCCGATGAGGTGGGGCATGACCACACGGTCGGCCCCGGCCAGCTTGAGCCGCGAGATGTGCGACTGCTGGCTGGCCCTGGCGATGATGGTCAGGCTCGGACAGAGCTGGCGCGCGGTGAGCGTGACATAGACGTTGGCCGCCTCGGACGAAAGCGCGGAGATCAGAGCCTTGGCCTTGCGCAGTCCCACGGAGAGCAGCAGTTCGTCATCCGTGGCGTCGCCCTCGATGCAGAGCACGCCGTCGAGCTCCATTTTCTGAATCAAGTCCTGGTTCTGCTCAATGACCACGGGCACAAAGCCCTCATTGCGAATTTCATGCACCACCACACTGCCAATGCGGCCGTAGCCGCAGACGATGAAATGGTTTTCCAGTTTGCCAATGGCTTTCTGCATTCTTCGTCTCCCCCAGAGGACCTGCAAACGGCCCTCCAGCAACACCTGGGAAAAAGAGGCCACGATGTACATGAACCCGCCCACGCCGCTCATGATCAGCAGCGCCGCGAACATGCGCCCGCTCTGAGAGAGCGGATGCACCTCGCCGTAGCCCACCGTGGAAAGAGTGATCACGACCATGTAGAAGCTGCTGATCAGGTCCCAGCCTTCGAGCCACATGAAGCCGATGATGCCGATGGTGAAGATCATCAGGAGCAGAATGCTGCCCACGATCAGATTCCAGAACGTGCCGAGGCGCTGCTTCAGTTCGAAGAGCCGCTTGTTCATGGATTGCAGCGTCATCATCCCCCCAGTTGCAATATCCGCTCGCGCAGCGGGCCGATGCGGTCGCGCAGTGCGGCGGCGCGCTCGAATTCCAGTTCCTTGGCCGCCTCGCGCATCTCGCGCTCCAGCTTGCGCACGATCTTTTCCAACTGGCGGGGATCGTCGCCGTACGCGCCCAGCTCTTCGGCGGCTCTGGCGAATTCGGCCTTTTCCGCCTCCTCCAGCTTGCTCGAAACCTGAAATCCCTCGCCCAGGGCCTTGCGGATGCTCTGCGGGGTGATGCCGAACTCGGCGTTGTATTCCAGCTGCCGTTCCCGGCGGCGGCCCGTCTCGTCCATGGCCTTGCGCATGGCCGCCGTGACCTTGTCCGCATACATGATCACGCGGCCTTCCAGGTTGCGCGCGGCCCGGCCAAAGGTCTGGATCAACGCGCCGGCGGAACGCAGAAAGCCTTCCTTGTCCGCGTCCAGAATGGCCACCAGCGAGACCTCGGGCAGGTCCAGGCCCTCGCGCAGCAGGTTGATGCCCACGAGCACGTCAAATTCCCCGGCCCGCAGCGCCCGGAGAATGGCCATGCGCTCAATGGTGTCGATGTCCGAATGCAGATAGCGCGTGTTCACGCCCATTTGCTGGAAATATTCGGTGAGATCCTCGGCCATGCGCTTGGTCAGGGTGGTCACCAGGACCCGTTCGTTGCGCGCCGTGCGGGCCTTGCACTCGCCGAGCAGGTCGTCGAGCTGTCCCTTGGTGGGGAGCACCTCCAGCTCCGGATCCACCAGCCCCGTGGGCCGGATGATCTGCTCGACAACAAGTCCCTGGGCGCGGTCCAGTTCCCAGGGGCCGGGCGTGGCTGAGACGTACACAGCCTGCCCGATGCGCTCGAGAAATTCCTCGAAATTCAAGGGCCGGTTGTCCAGGGCCGAGGGCAGCCGGAAGCCGAAATCCACCAGTGTGGTCTTGCGCGAGCGGTCGCCGTTGAACATGCCGCCCACCTGGGGCACGGCGATGTGCGACTCGTCCACAAAGAGCACAAAATCCTCGGGAAAATAGTCAATGAGCGTTGCCGGAGGCTGTCCGGGCCGCCGCCCGTCCAGGTGCAGCGAGTAGTTCTCGATGCCGTTGCAGTAGCCCAACTCCTCGATCTGCTCCAGGTCGAACATGGTGCGCTGCTCCAGGCGCTGCGCCTCCACGAGCCGGTTGTTCTCCCGGAACCAGGCCAGCCGCTGCTGCAACTCATCGCGGATGGCCTCACGGGCGCGCTCCAGGTTATCCTGGTCCGAAACATAGTGCGAACCGGGATAGATCACGGTCTTGCGTAGCCGGGCCCGCACTTCGCCCGTGAGCGGGTCGGTCTCCAGGATGGAGTCGATCTCGTCCCCGAAAAATTCCAGCCGGATGGCCTGCTCGCGGCTGTAGGCCGGGATGATCTCGACCACGTCCCCGCGCACCCGGAAGGTTCCCCGGTGGAAGTCGTAGTCGTTGCGCTCGTAGTGCACCTCCACCAGCCGGGCCAGGAGCGCTTCCATGCTCATGGCCTGCCCCTCTTCCACGGGAATGATCATCTTGGCGTAGTATTCGGGCGAACCCAGACCGTAGATGCAGGAAACCGAGGCCACGATGAGCACATCGCGCCGGGTCAGCAGGGCGTGGGTCGCGGCGTGGCGCAGCTTGTCGATGTCGTCGTTGATGGAGGAATCCTTCTCGATGTAGACATCCGCGTGCGGCAGATAGGCTTCCGGCTGATAATAGTCGTAATAGCTGACGAAATATTCCACTGCGTTGTGCGGAAAGAGCGCCTTGAATTCGCCGTAGAGCTGGGCCGCCAGGGTCTTGTTCGGGGCCAGCACCAGGGCCGGACGGTTCAGCTCGGCAATGACGTTGGCCACGGTGAAGGTCTTGCCCGATCCGGTGACACCGAGCAGCACCTGGTCGCGCACTCCGGAGCGAAGATTTTCCACAATGTCGCGAATGGCCTCGGGCTGATCCCCGGTGGGCGTGTATTCGCTGACAAGTTCGAACCGTTCCGCCATGAATCCCGTCCTTTCCGTCCCGGCGCATCCCCTTGTGCGTGCAGGCGAAACATCGTATCATCGGCCACCGATACCAGCAAACAGCCGAAACGGAGCAGCCAATGGAAGTGACCGTTCTGAATCCGGAGACCGCGCCGCCGTGCGAGCGCTGCTGCGCCGTCTCCATGATCATCAAAAGCTTCAAGGGTCGCCGCGACGTGGAAGTGCATCTCTTCCGCCCCGTCCGGGACGATGATGAACCGCACGGTTACGACTGGTCCGCCCTGGTGGGGCCGCCCCTGCCCGGAGCTCCCTGCCCGCCCGAATCCAGCAGGCGGGTCATCCTGGAATCCTTTTCAATACAGGAACGGGACCGGATCATCAATTACCTGAAAGCGCAGTACCCCACAAGGCTGAAGGCGTTGCATTCCCGGCCCCTGGAATTCCCCGTGCCCGGCGGACTGCCCGCCCTGTCCGACCTGGACGAGAGCAAAAGCATGGGCCTGATCCGTTTCGAACGCATCCCCAGCTACTCCCTGGGCATTCCCCTGCACGGCCTCTACGACCTTTCGCAACACCCGCCCATGGTGGACGCCAAGGACGCGGTCGAGCAATGACTGCCATGCCCACGGACACCGCCCTGGAATTGATCCGGGCCTACAAGGAGAAACGCGCGCGCAACCCCCAGGCGGGACGGCGCACGCTCTTCAAATACCTGCTCTGGGACCGCTTCGAAGGCCGGATGATCATGGATTCCGAGCTGGAGGAAATGGCCGAGCAATGCTCCACCCTCTATGAGCTGACCCTCAAGGTGGTGGAACGCGAACGGCCCGCCCTGGCCTCACCTGCGACCCGGCCCGCCCTGGAAAAAGAACTGCTGCGCTTCTTCCAGCTCAACGCTCCGGACCAGCTTCCCTCCCCGCGCCCGGCATGATCTGGCCCATTCTCTGTCTCGTGGTGGTCCTGGCCGGATTCGTGCAGGGCCTGAGCGGCTTCGGCTCGGTGTTGCTTTCGCTGCCCCTGCTCTGCCTCGTCCTGCCCATCAAGACCGTGATCCCGCTGATCGCGCTCCTGGCGCTGTGCATCAATGTCTGGCTGACCATCGACCTGCGGCGTCACATCCGGCCCCGCCGGCTTGGCCTGCTCCTGGCCGCCACCCTGCCGGGGGTCCCCGTGGGCGTCTTCCTGCTCAAAACCGTGCCCGCGCAGTGGCTCGAACTCTTCGTGGGCGCGGTACTCGTGCTCTTCGCGCTGCACTCCCTGTTGGCTTCCGCCCCCCTGTGCCGAAAGCCGCACCCCCTCTGGGCCCTGCCCGCAGGCTTTCTCTCCGGCATGCTCGGCGGAAGCATCGGGACCAACGGTCCGCCCATCATTCTCTACGCCTCGGTCCAGCCCTGGCCCAAGGACGAGATCAAGGCCTCGCTCACGGCCTATTTCCTCGCGGCCGGCCTGCTCGTCTCCGGCAGCCACGCCGCCACCGGGCTGCTCACCCCGGAGGTGCTCCGGCTCTTTGCCGTGGCGCTGCCCGCCCTGGCAGTGGGGGTTTTCTGCGGCATCACCGCCTACCGCCGCCTGGGCGAGGGCCAATACCGCAAGCTGGTGTTCGTGGCCCTGCTGCTCCTCGGCGGCATGCTCCTGGCCCGCGCGGTCTGATCCAACACGTTTTTTTCGAACAGGAACTAAAGTCCCTCCCGAATCCGGTCGATAATGCAGTCGCACGGCTTTCATCCCAGGGAGGCGACATGGAAAACCTGCTGCATGCGACCTGTTTCAAAAAGGCTCTCGACCTCGCCAAAGCGGGGCATTGGGAAGAGGCGCGGGAGACGCTCAGGGATCTGCAAGACGCTTATCTGGCGCTGTGCGAAGAAAACCAGGCGCTCAAACAACAGCTCTGCGAGGTGGCGGACACGCTCGATCTGGCCGGAAACATGCGGTTCGACGGCCAGAAATACTGGCTCAAGTCCGAGGATCGCCAGGAAGGCCCCTACTGCCAGCTCTGCTACGACCGCGACGGCAATCTCGTCCGGCTCCAGCAGCAGGAACGGCACTGGCAATGCAAAAGCTGCGGCAACCTCTACCTCAAGCTGGACGCCCCGAAAACTTCCAACAAGCAGCCCCGGGAGTCCTCCCTGCCCACCCGGCTGCTCAAGAATCCCATTCCCCTGTTCGTAAAATAGCCGGCGATTCTTCCAAACCAGCTCCAAAACAGCGGACCCTTCCGAGAGATGCTCGAAAGGGTCCGCTGTCTTTTGCCTTTGGTCCGTCCGGCGCATCAGGCGCACTCGTCCTCATACCAGGGCCGCCGGTCCGTGGGGTGTTCCAGAGCCAGGGCCAGACGTTGCAGAAACTCCTTGCGCCGGATCTCCCGCGCGCCGAAGCGCAGCAGATGCGCCGTGGTCTGCTGGCAGTCCACCATGTCGAAATGCTGTTGCTCCAGCCGCCAAACCAGATGCACAAAGGCCGCCTTGGACGCGTCCGGCTCGGCGAAAAACATGGACTCCCCGAAAAAGGCCCTGCCCAGGGCCACGCCGTACAGTCCGCCCACCAGCCGCTCGCCCAGCCAGGCCTCGACGCTGTGGGCCAGTCCCAGCTTGTGCAGCCGGACGTACGCCGCGAGCATTTCCGGCACGATCCAGGTCCCGTCCTGTCCGGGCCGGCGCATGGCCGCGCAGGAACTGATCACGCCTTCAAAGGCGCGATCAAAGGTGATTTCATATTTACCGCTGTTGAGCACGCGCCGCAGGCTGCCGGGAACGTGCAGTTCCGAGGGAAAGAGCACGAGCCGGGGATCGGTGCTCCACCAGAGGATGGGCGAGCCGGGCGCGTACCAGGGGAAGATGCCGCAGGAATAGGCGTTGAGCAGCCGCTGGGGCGAGAGATCCCCGCCCACGGCGAGGAGACCGTCCGGGTCGGCCTCCTCGGGTGGGGGGAAAATGGGTTCGTCGAACAGTCGGTAGATCATGCTGCGGGCCGCGGCCTGCGCAGTATTACTGCATCCGTCCGGTTACGAAATCAAAGACGAAGTCGCCGGAGGATTCGTTGCCCTTGGGCTTCGGCGCTTCCACGTCCGCGCCCTCGCGCAGCCGCACCACGACCTTGCCGCCCTTCTGCAGCTCGCCAAAGAGCAGTTCCTCGGCAATGGCGTCCTTGATCTCGGTCTGGATCACGCGGGCCATGGGCCGCGCGCCAAAGGCCGGGTCAAAGCCGAGCCGGGCCAGCCGCGCCCGCGCGTCCTCGTGGAGCACGAGCCGCACCCGGCGCTCGCGGAGCTGCTCGTTGAGCTCGTTCACGAACTTGTCCACGATGCGCTCCATGATCGGCTGATCCAGGGAGGAAAACGGAACCACCGCGTCCAGACGGTTGCGGAACTCGGGGCTGAAAAGCTTTTCGATGGCCCGCAGCGCGCCTTCCTTGCGGTCGTCCTCCTGCCTGCGCTGGAAGCCGATGCCGCCCTTGGCGATCTCCTGGGCCCCCGCGTTGGAGGTCATCAGCAGGATCACGTGCCGGAAGTCCGCCTTGCGGCCGTTGTTGTCCGTGAGCGTGGCGTAGTCCATGACCTGGAGCAGGATGTTGAAGACATCCGGATGGGCCTTTTCGATCTCGTCGAAGAGCACCACGCAGTGCGGGTTCTTGCGCACGCCCTCGGTGAGCAGTCCGCCCTGGTCAAAGCCCACGTAGCCCGGAGGCGCGCCAATGAGCCGGGCCACCGCGTGCTTCTCCATGTACTCGGACATGTCGAAGCGCAGGAAGCCCACGCCCATGACCTCGGCCAATTGGCGGGCCAGCTCGGTCTTGCCCACGCCCGTGGGACCGGTGAGCAGGAACGCGCCCGTGGGCCGTCCGGCCTGCTTCATGCCCGCGCGAGCGCGCTTGATGGACCGGGCCAGCAGTTCCACGGCCTTGTCCTGACCGAAAACCACGCCCTTGAGTTCCCCTTCCAGATCCTGCAAGCGGTTGCGGTCGTTACCCGTAAGCCGCCCAGCCGGAATGCGGGCCATGGACGCCACCACGCGCTCCATGTCCTGCACGGTGATGCGGTCGTCCTTGCGTCCGCGTCCCGAAAGACGGTAGCGCGCTCCGGCCTCGTCAATGACATCAATGGCCTTGTCCGGCAGGAAGCGGTCGTTGATGTGCCGAGCCGAGAGCTTGGCCGCCGCGCGCAGGGCGGGCAGGGTGTAGACCACGCCGTGGTGCTGCTCGTAGTAGGGCTTGAGCCCCTTGAGGATCTCCACGGTCTCGTCCACACTGGGCTCGGCGATCTCGATCTTCTGGAAGCGGCGCGAAAGCGCGCGGTCCTTCTCGAAATGGTTCTTGTACTCCTCGTAGGTCGTGGAGCCGATGCAGCGCAGCTCGCCGGACTGGAGGAAGGGCTTGAGCAGGTTGGAGGCGTCCAGGCTGCCGCCGGAAACCGACCCCGCCCCCACGATGGTGTGGATCTCGTCCACGAAGAGGATGGCGTCCTCCACGGCCTGGAGCTCGTTGAGCACGCTCTTGAGCCGGCCTTCGAAGTCGCCGCGATACTTGGTCCCGGCCATGAGCGCGCCCATGTCCAGGGCGTAGATCTGGGTCTTGTGAAATTCCTTCGGCCCCTTTTCCTGGGAGTTGAGCAGGGCCAGCCCCTCGGCCATGGCGGTCTTGCCCACTCCGGGGTCGCCCACGAAATTGGGGTTGTTCTTGCGGCGGCGGGCCAGGACCTGCACGGTGCGCTCCAGTTCGACCTCGCGTCCGATGAGCGGATCGATCTTGCCTTCCTGCGCCCGCTTGGTCAGGTTCACGGTGAACTCGTCCAGCGAGGTCTGCTTTTCCTCGGGCTTGCCGGGCATGCCCGGAGAGATGCCGGGCGCGGCGGGCCGCGACGGCGACGCCCCCAGGGATTCGCTGGCCGCGCTCAGGGTGTCCTCGCTTTCCATGCCGTGCGAAATATACTCCAGCACGTCCAGCCGGGAAACATCCTGAGTGCGCATGAAATACACGGCGTAGGAATCCTCCTCGTCGAACATGGCCGCGAGCACGTCGCCCACCTCGACCACGTCCTTGCCCGAAGCCCGCTTCTGCCAGACGGCCCGTTGCAGCACGCGCCGCACCCCGAGGGTCTGGATGACCTCGGTTTCGGTATTGGCGGGCAGAGCTTCGAGGTTCTCGGCGAAGAACTGCTCCAACTGCTCGCGCAGCTTGCCCACATCCGCGCCGCAATGGGAGAGGATGGCCGCTCCGTGCCGCTCCTGGGCCAGCGCGTAAAGCAGGTGCTCCAGAGTGAGGTACTCGTGGTTGCGCCGCTTCACCTCGTTCACAGCGGAAGTGAGCGCGTTCTCAAGTCCCTTGCTCAACATGACGTTCTACTCCCCCTCCATGCCGCATTTCAGAGGAAAACCGGCCCGCCTCGCCAGACGATGGACCGTGTCCACCTTGGTCTCGGCCACCTCGACCGGATACACCCCGCAGACACCCTTGCCTTCGTTGTGTACGGCGAGCATGATCAGCGTCGCCTCGGTCTCCGTCTTCTTGAAAACGTGCATGAGTATCTCAACCACAAAGTCCATGGTCGTATAATCATCATTAAGGAGCACGACCTTGTATTTTTTCGGCTCCCGGACCTCATCTTCTTCATACAGGCCCGTCTGGGAATCGTGATCCGCAAACGGCTTTCCCATCTTTTCCGCCCCCTCGATCCTTTTCTGCGCTTACTGGAGAGAATAAGCTCGAATCATGTCGATGTCGAGTACCGTCACCCGGAAATTTCCCGCACCAGCCGTTCGCGCTCTTCGGCGGAAAACACGAAGTGTTCCTCGTGTTCCAGGCCCTGCCCGGCCCGCCAGGTGCGGTTCAGTGCGTGGTACGTGTCCCTTGTCGTGGCTTTCCGGTGCAGATCAAGCCGTTCGGCAAGCAACGGGATGATTTCAGCCTGCCCCTCGATCTCCACGAAATCCCCAAAGGGAAGATGGTCCAGGCAGATGGCCGCCCCCTGAAAGCTCCAC
>JBFWMD010000096.1:0-12723 GCA_050251775.1 Desulfovibrio sp. | reverse complement strand
CACCCCCGCGCCAAATGGGAGTCCAGAGGGGCATTGCCCCTTTGGCCGCCGGAGGCGAACTCTTACGCCCGACGCAGGGACGCCGTGAGCAGTCCCGCGCCGATCAGGGCGCTGCCGCCCGCGCGGTTGACCATTTTCATGGCTTTGGGGCTGGCCACCAGATTGCGGGCCCGGGCGGCGAGCAGGGCGTAGAGTGCGGCGTTGGCCACGGCCAGGACCACGAAGGTCGCGCCGAGGAGCAGGGCCTGCGGAAGCATGGGTTCGGAGCGGGAGAGGAACTGCGGCACAAAGGCGCAGAAAAAGGCGATGGATTTTGGGTTGGTGGCGGTGACGGCAAAGGCGCGGAAGATGTTGGTCCGGCTGCTGACGACCGCGGCCGCCGCCAGAATGGGGCCGGGTTCCGGCTGCGCGCGCCAGGCTTTGATGCCGAGGTAGACGAGATAGGCCGCGCCCACCCACTTGAGCACGCTGAAGAGCGTGGCGGACGTGGCGAGCAGCGCGCCGAGTCCGGCCAGGGAGGCGCTCATGGCCACGAGATCGCCCAGCCCCACGCCAAGGGCCAGGGGCAGGGCCGCGCGTTTCCCCTGGGTCAGGGAGCAGCTGACCACCAGCATGATGGTCGGGCCGGGAATGACAAGCACCACGATGGTGGCGGCGAGATAGGCCAAATAGGTTTCGATACTCAACGTAACCCCCTTGTCCAATACGTCGAATCCGTTCTTGACGGCAACGGAATAGGGATTTCCGAGTCTGGCAGAATTTCCGGTCGCTGCTCCGGCCTTGGTAGTCCCGCTTGCGTCGGAGTGCGGATGCGCAACAGCGCGCTCCGACGCCAAATGGGAGTGCAGAGGGGCGCGGCCCCTTTGCCCGCCGGAGGCGCTCCTCTTCCCGGCTACTCGCTGTCGATGGCCAGCCGCACGCCCAGGCCCACGAGGGCGAATCCGCAGAAGGCGTCGAGAGCGCGGCGCACCGCGCTTTTGGCGAGCTGCTTGCGGGCCAGGTCCACGCCCCAGGAGATGAACACGAGCCAGGAGAGGCCCATGGCCCAGTGGATTCCGGCCAGGAGGATGGACTTGGCGATCACGGGGTCGCCGGGGCCGATGAACTGGGGCAGAAAAGCCAGGTAGAAGATCACGACCTTGGGGTTGAGCACGTTGCAGAGGAAGCCTTCGAGCAGGCGTTTGCGCACGGAGAGGCCAGCCCGGAGCGCGCAGGCGCTGGTGGTTCCGGCGGCCTCGATCTTGCCCGCCCCTTTGACGGCGTCGCGCAGGGCCTGAATGCCGAGCCAGACGATGTAGGCGGCGCCCGCCCACTTCACGGCGTGGTAAAGTTCTGCGGAGTGCATCAGGATCAGGGAGAGGCCCAGGGCCGAGAGCAGCGCGTGGACAAAGAGTCCGGCGCAAATGCCGAAGGAGGTGACCATGCCGTCCCGGCTGCCGCCGCGAATGGCGTTGCGCAGCACGAGGATGGTGTCGTTGCCGGGTGTGATGGTCAGGACGAGGGCCACGGCGGCGAACCCGGCGGTATTGGCGTCGAAGAGCATGGACGTTCTCCTTGGGATCGTGAAGGCCGCATCATGCTCCCGGCTGAAACCGTTGTCCAGCGCATCGTTCCGGGAGGACAGGAGGCATTGCATTTCCCTGTCTCCCGCAGTGCTCTCAGATATGACGAAAATAGAACTGTCAGCGCGGCCAGCCGTTCCCGCTTCAAAAGCATGCGCCGCTGCTTTCAATTCGCCGATGCATCCCTTGCCATCCAAGGCATACCGCTGACACGCGAAGAAATCGTGATCTTTAGGTCACTCGTGCGAGCGGGATCCGACCTGAAGTTAATGGACGCTTCTTGATGTGAAAACCTTGCTGCTACATCCGTGTACCGTCTGCAAAGATAGCGGCTTTCTAGAATCTCCGAGGCCGCTTTGCTCGAGTGATCCCGCAAGCAAAACTCACCTTATTCGTGTGACTTTCCCGCGTCTTGTCGTAATCTCTTTTCAGAAATCGTTTTCTCCGACATACGCGATCCATTTATGAAGGCCCATACCAAGGCCGCCAACCCGCCGCCAACAAACAGACTCCCCGGTATTTGCGCCCCTTGCGCGACCAGATAGACACCTCCACCGACGACGGAAAGGCAGATAACAAATGCGAACACCAACCCCAGCAGGCTGTGCGTCAGCGCCCTGTGGAGATAAAATGAATTGTCCTCAACGGCCCGCAATTCAAGGCCCCGGCGGTGCTCAGTTTCCGATTCCCAACTACGAACGATGCGGTCTGCCAATCCCGGACAACACGCATCATATTGCTTAAGCATTTCTGGGGGCGGCAACGGCCCTTCAATCGCGTGCGCGACGAGTGCAAATGATTCCGGTGGGATTGCTTCCCCCCGGCGGATTTTTTCCAACAGCTCATCCGGGGCAAGCGATGCGGGAGGTTCAGTTTTGTTCGTCTGCGGACTGCTTTTGCTCATCTTCTCTCTCGATACAGCAAGACGTGGGCACGGTTTTCATCATTGCCACGCGAAAATCCCGTCCCAAAGCACGCATATCCGCCCCAAGCGCCGCATTGGCGGAACGGAAGCGACGCGCCTCTTCCACCTCCGTCAAAACTTGGACGGAGTAACTCCCCGCAGTATCCAATATATTTCCCGCGCCTCTCAGCACGGCCTTCAGCATCGGACTCATGTTTCCTTCCCCTCTGTGTGCCCAGCAAGTTAAGCAATCCATACCCAAAAGTAAACAGAGTCCTACCCGGTCATCAAATCCCCCTGCCCAGCTTCTTCTCCAGCGCGGCCACGGCCAGGGTGGTTTTGATCACTGTATCCGGATTCAGACTCATGGTCTGGATGCCGCATTCCACCACGAATTCCGCGAACTCGGGATAGTCCGACGGGGCCTGCCCGCAAATGCCGATGTACTTGCCCTTGCGGTTGGCCACCTCGATGACCTGCCGGACCATGCGCTTCACGGCCTCGTTGCGCTCGTCGTAAACGTGGGCCACGAGGCTGGAATCGCGGTCCACCCCGAGCACGAGCTGGGTCAGGTCGTTGGTCCCGATGGAAAAGCCGTCGAAGACCTCCAGGAATTCCTCGGCCAGGATCACGTTGGCCGGAATTTCGGCCATGCCGATGACCTTGAGTCCGTTTTCGCCCTGCCGGAGGCCAAAAGAGGCCATGGTCTCGATGACCTTGCGGGATTCTTCCACGGTGCGCGGGAAGGGAATCATGATCTCCAGGTTCGTCAGGCCCATGTCCTCGCGGATTTTGCGCATGGCCCGGCATTCCAGGCCAAAGGCCTCGCGGTAGGCTTCGGAGTAGTAGCGCGAGGCCCCGCGCCAGCCGATCATGGGATTTTCCTCGTGGGGTTCGAAGAGTGAGCCGCCCAGGAGGTTGGCGTATTCATTGGTCTTGAAGTCCGAGAGCCGCACGATGACCGGCTTGGGCCAGAAGGCCGCCGCGAGCATGCCCACGCCCTCGGCGAGCCGGTCCACAAAGTATTCGCCCTTGTCCGCATACCCGAGGGTCAGTTCCTCGATGCGGGCCTTGAGCCGCTCGTCCTCCAGTTCGTGGAAGCGCAGCAGGGCCAGGGGGTGGATTCTGATGTAGGAGTTGATGATGAACTCCTCCCGGGCCAGTCCCACGCCGTCGTTGGGGATGAAACTTTTCTCGAAAGCCTGCTCCGGGCTGGCCAGATTCATCATGATCTTGGTCCGGGGTCTGGGGATGGAGCCGAGGTCGGTCTCCTCGACCTCGAAGCGGAGCAGGCCGTCGTAGACCAGCCCCGTGCCGCCCGAGGCGCAGTCCACCGTGACCTGATGGCCCGAGGCCAGCTTTTCCGTGGCGTTGCCCGCGCCCACGATACAGGGAATGCCCAGCTCGCGGCTGACAATGGCCGCGTGGCAGGTCCGGCCACCCCGATTGGTGACGATGGCCCCGGCGATCTTCATGATCGGCTCCCAGTCCGGATCGGTCATGTCCGTGACCAGGACCTGTCCGGCCTGGAACTGGGCAATCATGGCCGCGGACTTGATCATGTTCACGCTGCCCTGGCCGATCATCTCGCCCACGGCCTGGCCGCGCACAAGCACGGTTCCCTGCTCGCGCAGCACGTACTTGCGCAGCACGGCCTGATCCTTGGTGGAATGCACGGTCTCGGGCCGGGCCTGGACAATGTAGAGCTTGCCAGTCTGGCCGTCCTTGGCCCATTCGATGTCCATGGGCCGCTGCTGCCCCGCCTTTTTCGAGTAGTGGTCCTCGATGACCACGGCCATACGCGCCAGAGCCAGGACCTCGTCGTCGTCCAGCACGAGGCGGCGGCGGTCCTCTTCGGGCACGGCCACGTTCTTGGTCGGGCTTTTGGAGTCACGGGTGTAGACCATCCGGATGGCCTTGCCCCCGACCCGCTTCATGATGATGGGCCGGAAGCCTTTGCGCAGCGTGGGTTTGAACACGTACCATTCATCCGGGTTGACCGCGCCCTGGACCACGTTTTCGCCCAGGCCCCAGGCCCCGGAAATGAGCACGGCCTCGCGGAAGCCGGATTCGGTGTCGATGGAGAACATCACGCCGGAGGAGGCCAGATCCGAACGAACCATCTTCTGCACGCCGATGGACAGGGCAATGGAAAAGTGATCAAAGCCCTTGTCGTGGCGATAAGAAATGGCCCGGTTGGTGAAAAGCGAGGCAAAGCAGCGCTGGCAGGCCTCCAGCAGGTCTTCCAGGCCCCGGATGTTCAGATAGGTTTCCTGCTGGCCCGCGAAACTGGCGTCCGGCAGATCCTCGGCCGTGGCCGAACTGCGCACGGCCACGTCGCAGCCCTCGCCGTATTCCTGTTCCAGCCGGGCATAGGCTTCGCCGATGGCTTGGCGCAGGTCCGCCGGAAATTCCAGACTGCGGATCAACCGCCGCACCCGTGCGCCGCGCTCCGAAAGATTGTCCATGTCATGGGTGTCCAGGTCGGCCAAGATGTCGCGGATGCGCTCCATGGCCCCGCGCTCGGCAAGCAGACGGCGATACCCCCTGGCGGTGATGGCAAACCCGTTGGGAATGGCCACTCCCTGGGGTGTCAGGTTGCGGTACATCTCTCCCAGGCTGGCGTTCTTGCCCCCGACAAAGGGAACATCCTCGATGCTCAGTTCATCGAACCACAGGATAAACGTCTTGTCCTTGTCCGCGCCCTGTTTCCCGCTCATGTCCGCCCCCTGTGCCTGTCAGGGCGGCCCGCACACAGCGCGCCTCCCCGGATTGATGGAGTTGCTTCCAAGGGTACGCCAGCGGATTCTTCACGGCAAGCCGAGAAGATTAATTATCACATCTCCCCGTACGAACGGGACAAATCAATGCGAAACAGCAGTGCTACGTATTCGGATTACTTGACACAGGCAGTCAATGAAAATAGGTTCCGTAATCATCCTGTTGAACCAGCGAGGGACGCATGCATATCGCCGAAGGGGTTCTGCCCTGGCCGATCCTGGTGGCCGGGGGCGCGCTGACCGCCGCGGGAACGGCCATCGGTCTGAAGAACATCGACTACGACCGGATCATGAGCGTGGCCATGCTTTCCGCCGCGTTTTTCGTGGGTTCGCTAGTGCATGTGCCCGTGATGGGTTCCAGCGCGCACTTGGTGCTCGGCGGCCTGCTCGGGATCATTCTCGGCTGGGCCGCGTTCCCGGCCATTCTCGTGGCGTTGCTGCTCCAGGCCGTGCTCTTCCAGTTCGGCGGGCTGACCACCCTGGGGGTGAACACCTTCAACATGGCCGCGCCCGCCGTGCTTTGCCACTATCTTTTCCGGCCGCTGCTGAACAGCGACAGCGTCCGGGTCCGCAATGCCTCGGCCTTTGCCTTTGGTTTCCTGGCGCTTTTGCTTTCGGCCCTGCTCACTGCCGGGTCTCTGGCCCTGAGCGAGGGATTCCTCACGGCTGCGGCGGCCCTGGTGCTCAGCCACGTGGCCATCATGATCGTGGAGGGCATCGTGACCATGTTCGCCTTTGGATTCCTCGCGCGGGTCAAGCCCGAGGTGCTCCAGGCAATCCACCATTCCGCCCGGCATTCCTGACAAACATATTTTCAGAGAAGGAGGCTCCCATGTCCCATACGTCCGCATCGTCTCTGTTCCGCTGCCTCCCTGTGGCGACCCTGACCCTGGTCCTGGTCCTTAGCCTCGCCGCCGTGGCCCAGGCCCACCGGGTCAAGATCTTCGCCTACAGCGACTTCGAAACCATCTTTACCGAAAGTAATTTCAGCAAATCCTCGCCCGCCATGGGCGCGGAAATCACCGCCATGGACGCCCAGGGCAAGGTTGTTTTCACGGGCAAGACCGATGACCAGGGCAAGTGCGACTTTGCCATTCCCAAGGACGCCCAGGGCGACCTGACCATCACGGTGAACGCGGGCGAGGGGCACGAGGGAAGCTGGGTGCTCACGGAAGCCGAATACAGGTAAGGAGTCGAACATGCTGCGCAACACACTCCTGGCCTGCGCGCTGTGCGCGGCCCTGCTGCTCTCCTGGGGATTCGCCGGGACCGCGCACAGCGCCACCCTGGACCAGGAAGATCTGGCGGCCATTGAGCAACTCGTGGAAAAGGGCGTGGCCAAGCGGCTCGCACCCGTGAACCGGACCTTGGCCATGATGCAGGACCAGGGCGTGACCCCCACGGAAGTGGCGGGCGGCATCGGCTACATCTTCGGCATCGGCGGGCTGCTGGCCTACGCCGCGAGCCGGCGCAAGCGGGACTGAACCCCGACGCCTTTTCCGCAGTCCAGGCAAAAGGCCGGATTCCCGCTCGGGAACCCGGCCTTTGCGTCAACTTGCTGATCAGCACAAAGAAACGCCCTGTCTTGGCAGGGCATTTCTTTCTCCGCGCGGTCGCGGCAAGCAGAAGTCTTTGTTGTTTAAATAGCGCGGACCATGAGCTTGGAGCCGTTGCGGAAGAGCACTTCCATCTTGTCCGGAGCCACGAGCTTCTGCACGATGCCCACCCCGAACTTGGGATGGTCGATGAGCCCGCCCTCCACGGCGGAACCAGCGGAGCCAAAGGGCTTGGCCGCTCCCATGTCCTTGCCGTTAAGCGCGCTTTCCCACTCCTGGACCTGCTCGGCGGCGCTCTTGAGCGCCTTCACGGTCTTGGCCACAGCCCGGGCGCCGCGAGGCCTCGTGGAGGAAGAAGTCGCCTTCTTGGCCTTGGGATGCTTGTGCAGACTGCCACAGGTCTTGCACTGGACCTTGACGATCTCGCCGCCGTCCATGGCCACGACCACGTGCATGCGCACGTCCTTGCAGCGGTTGCACTTGGATTCGATGGCCTCGCCCGCCTGATACGTCTTTTCCACGGTCATCCCCATTCTGATTGGCATTGCAAAAAAAAAAACAGGGACCGGATCCCTGCGGCTGGAAACGGAAGGCAGCCACCCGCTCCGACATTCCCCGCGCTCCCCGGCATTCCCGGAGTCGCCGGAAAACGGCTTCCCTCGCGCGGTGCATTGCGCGGGAGTGCGCCCTCATCAACAGCGCCGACGGCGGGGGGATTCAAGTGTCGGACAGGGCCAAAACCCTGCTGGCTGAACACGAAAGGAGACCATATCCGCTTCCAGGTTCCGTGGCAACCCCGACTTGACAGAGGCGAATAAATGAGCAACTATTCATGCATGAGCAACGCCGCCACGAACAATCCGGTCTGCACCATCGACTGCGTCCATGCGCAGGCCGTGGAAATTGCCCGTCAGAGCATGCTCCCCGACCAGGAGGTGGCCCGGCTTTCAGAACTCTTCAAGGTTCTGGCCGACCCCACCCGGGTACGGCTTTTGCGAGCGCTCTTTCCCGGCGAACTCTGCGTCTGCGATCTGGCGGCCCTGCTGGAAATGACACCCTCGGCCGTGTCCCACCAGCTCCGGGTGCTGCGCACCTCCCGGCTGGTCCGCTTCCGCAAACAGGGCAAGGCGGTTTTCTACAGTCTGGACGACGACCACGTGCGCGGCCTGATCGCCGAAGGCCTGGACCACGTGCGGCACGGCTAGTGTTTTTTTGGGCTTTTAATATGAATATATGCTCACACATGAGAGGATAACGTGACCCAGATCGTCTTGAACATTCTTGCGGCGTCCTGGGACGTGTTTCTGGAATCCGCGCCCTATATGCTCTTCGGCTTTGCCGCGGCCGGGATGCTGAATGCCTTTCTGCCCGCCGATCTGGTTTCCCGCCATCTGGGCGGATCCGGATTTTCCGCCGTGCTCAAGGCCTCCCTGCTGGGCGCACCCATTCCGCTGTGCAGTTGCGGGGTGGCCCCGGCTGCGGCGGGTCTGCGCAAACAGGGTGCGAGCCGGGGCTCCACAGCGGCGTTCCTGATTTCCACACCAGAGACCGGGGTGGACTCCCTGGCCATAACCTGGGCGCTGCTCGACCCGGTCATGACCCTGCTCCGGCCCCTGGCCGCGCTGATCACGGCTACGGTGGCGGGACTGGGCGTAAACGCCCTGGAGCGGTCCGAAGCTTCCCGTGCCGCTGCTGGTGAACCGGTTCCCCTGAGCGCGCCCTGCTCGGATTGCGGCTGCACCGGCTCCTGCTCCACGGAGCGGCCCTCTGCCCGACCCGGAATATTCGCCCGGCTGCGCAGCGGTCTGGAATTCGCCTTCACGGACCTGCTCCCGGACATCGGAGGCTGGTTCGTGCTCGGCGTGCTCTTGGCCGGGGCACTGACCGCGCTGATGCCCGCCGGGTTCATCGAACGCTATCTGGGCGACGGCCTGCTGCCGCTTCTGGCGGCCCTGGTGGTGGCGGCCCCGCTCTACGTCTGCGCCACCTCGTCCACACCCATCGTGGCGGCCCTGGCACTCAAGGGGCTTTCGCCCGGCGCGGCCCTGGTCTTTCTGCTGGCCGGTCCGGCCACGAACCTGGCGTCCTTCGGCATGGTCTCCCGGATCATCGGCAAGCGCGCAGCCGCAGTCTACCTCGCGGCCATCCTGGTCTGCGCCCTGCTGCTCGGGCTGGCCACCAACGAACTCTACGCCGCGCTGAACCTCTCCACCTCGGCCTGGGCGCGGCCCATCCAGACCGAATCCCAGGGCCTGCTGCACTGGATTTCCGCCCTGGTCCTGGCCGCGCTGCTTTTGATTCCCCTTGCCGGCAACCTGCTCAACCGCTGCCGTCGCCACTGCCTCGACAGCACCAACGCTCCCCACGGAGGATAGCGATGACCCCTGACACCCTGATCGTGCTCGCCATTGTCGCGGCAGCAGCCTTTTTCGTTCTTCGGCGCTTTGTGCGCCAGACCCGCGCCCCAAAAAACTCCTGCGGATGCTCCGGCAGTTCCGACGGCTGCCAGGGCTGCAAAAGCGCCCCCGGAGACCTTGCGACGTACGATTCCCGCAAAGACGCGGGCGGCAACGGTTGCGGATGCGGCTCCGGACAAAAGCGCTAGGCGGCTTTCGGGAACGTGCGCACCTTGACAGCCTTTGATTCGTACCTATTTTATACCATTGACGAACAACAACCATCGGAGGTGCGTCATGTCGAGCATCACCAAGGAATACAAGGGCTGGACCATGGAACTGCGTCCCGAGGGTGACTATTGCGCCACCTTCGCCCTGAAGCTGACCTCGCCCCAAGGCCGGGTCAAGCACCTGAACACTGCGGGCAACACCGAGGAAATGGCGGTTTCGCGCGGTCAGGAAATCGTGGATGCGGAAATCGAGCTGGGCGGATGAGGCCCGGACTTCCATTGAACAGCAAGACAGGGGGCGAAAGCCCCCTTTGCATTCGGGCCGGAGCAACAAGGGAACCGACTTGGTTCTAAGGAGCTGTTGTTTCCTCCGGCCATGGGCTATTGTCCTGGGAAACAATGACTGGAGGTGGTCGCATGGGCTGGAACGATCTGCTCGGACTCGGCGTGGTGCTGGCGCTCGGCGCGCTCTTTGCCGTTTCCAAGCATCTCAACGACAAGGACCGGGGCGAGGAAGCGCCCTTTGGTTGCGGCTGCTCCGAGGTGGATCCCCAGGACCCGACCGCGGGCTGCAAGGGCTGCCCCATTGCGGAAAAGTCGCGCGGGGAAAAGTCCGCGTCCTGCTCCTCTACGGGCCGGAACACGATCCCCGGCAATGCTCCGAAAGACTGTCCGGGCCGGAAGCCATAAGCAGCGGCTCCCCAGCGCCCTCCGCCAGGATGCCGCTGTTGCGGCCCGCTCCACACGGATCGGCAACCTTCCGATTGCCGGACCGGATCGAACCGGGGAGCACCCCCGCCCCGATTGACACGAAACAGGAATCGTCCCTGGACCAACAGGACACGGGGAATCTCCGGCCCTGCGTCGGCGGCGCGCTACTCGGCCAGGGCCTTGCGCAAGGTGGAAACGCCACAGGAATGCAGCATCTTCATGGGGATTCCCTTGGACTTGGCATGGGCTGCCACTTCCAGGCGGGCCTTGTGCGAAACCTTGTTGGTGAAGATAATGACCAGCCCGCAGCTGCCGATCTGGTCGGCCATGCGGTTTTCCTTGCCCGTAAAGACCTTGAGCTTCACGCCGCCTTTTTTGGCCACGTCGATGTACTCTCTCTTCAACCGGTCCATTCCGCCCACGAGCGCTGCGCACATATGCTCCTCCAGGGTTGCGGCCAAGGATGATCCTTGTCCGTTTGTAAGTTGATAATGAAATTCATTTTCATTGTCAATCATAAGGTTGCCCAATCGCATGCCCTTATGTACAAGACAGAAACCGGACGGGCGAAAATTCGCGCCCACCGCGTCTTGGGAGCCTTTTGGCCGAACCGGACCGCGAGCCGATTCCCGGCTTCAGCGCACGGCGCTTTGCGGACCGGCTCGCTCGCAACCGCAGGTCGCACACGCCGACGGAAACGTATGGACAGGCTGCTGGTCGCTACCTCCTCCAGGGAGCAGATGGTCAACATCACCACCCCGACCCAGGGACTCGTCACGCAGCGCGGCTGGCGCGACGGCGTGCTTACGCTGTTCTGCCCGCACACCAGCGCCTCGGTGGCTCTCTCCGAAGGGCACGACCCCCAGGTGGGCGAAGACCTGATGCGCAGTCTGGCGCGGCTTCTGCCGCCGGACATGGGCTACCGCCACGAAGGCAATCCCGACGCCCACATCAAATCCATCCTTGCGGGCCACTCGCTCCAGATCATCGTTGAAAACGGCCAGCTCCAGCTCGGTTCGTGGCAGGGCGTGTTCTTCTGCGAGTTCGACGGCCCCCGGCCCCGCGAAGTCTGGGTCAAATTCCAAAACTGAGGAGCCGCGCCGTGGGCAAGAAACGCATCCGCTTCATGTGTACGGCGTTCCGCGACGGCTTCCAGTCCGTGTACGGCGCGCGGGTGCTTACGCGCGACTTCCTGCCCGCTGTGCGGGCTGCGTCCGAGGCGGGCATCGACTGGTTCGAGGCGGGCGGCGGCGCGCGCTTCCAGGCGCTCTATTTCTATTGCAACGAGGACGCCTTCGCCATGATGGACGCCTTTCGCGAGGCGGCCGGGCCGGACGCGGACCTGCAAACCCTGGCGCGCGGCGTGAACGTGGTCGGCCTGGAGTCCCAGTCCTCGGATGTCATTGAGCTGCACGCCAAGCTCTTCGCCCGCCACGGCATGACCTCCATCCGCAACTTCGACGCGCTCAATGACGTGGACAATCTCGATTTTTCGGGCCGCTGCATCAAGAAGTACGGGCTGCAGCACCAGATCTGCGTGAGCATGATGGAGCTGCCGCCCGGGAGCACGGGCGCGCACGACCCCGACTTCTACGAAATGGTCCTGCGGCGCATCCTGGACGCGGGCATCCCCTTTGACTCGGTCTGCTTCAAGGACGCCTCGGGCACGTCCGTGCCCTCCAAGGTCCACGAGACCATCCGGCGCGCCCGAGCCCTGCTCCCCGCCGAAACCCATCTGCATTTCCACACCCACGAAACCGCCGGCATCTCCATCGCCTGCTACCTCGCGGCCATCGAGGCCGGCGCGGACAGCGTGGACCTCTCCCTGGCCCCGGTCTCGGGCGGAACCTGCCAGCCCGACGTGGCCACGCTCTGGCACGCGCTGCGCGGCACGAATTTCGACCTCGGCGTGGACATCCACAAGATCCTCCAGGCCGAAGAGGTCTTCAAGGACTGCATGAGCGCCTACTTCCTGCCGCCCGAGGCGCGCGGCGTGGAACCCACCCTGCCCTTCAGCCCCATGCCCGGCGGCGCGCTCACGGCCAACACCCAGATGCTCCGGGACAACGGCATCCTGCACAAATATCCGGAAATCATCGCGGCCATGGGCGAGGTGGTGCGCAAGGGCGGCTTTGGCACGTCGGTCACGCCCGTGTCCCAGTTCTATTTCCAGCAGGCCTTCAACAACGTCATGTTCGGCCCCTGGGCGCGCATGGCCGAGGGCTACGGCAAGATGGTCCTGGGCTACTTCGGACGCACGCCTGTGCCGCCCGACCCGGAGGTGGTCCGGCTGGCCTCGGCCCAGCTCGGCCTGGAACCCACGGACAAGACGCCCCTCGAACTCAACGACGCGGACCCGTCCAAGGGGCTGGAAGCCGCGCGCCGGTTGCTGCGCAGCGAGAACATCGCCGAAAGCGAGGAAAACCTTTTCATCGCCGCCGCCTGCAAGGAAAAAGGCGTAGCCTTCCTCGGCGGCAGGGCCAAGCTCGGCATCCGCCTGAAACAGGACATGGAGTCGTCGCAGCCGCCCATGCCCAAGGATTTCGGCAGGTTCAGCGTCAAAGTAAATGGCCGTACCCACGAG
>JBFWMD010000095.1:0-13047 GCA_050251775.1 Desulfovibrio sp. | reverse complement strand
AAAAATCCAGCCGAAGAAAATTAGGGGGAATGTAATGCGAAATATGAAAAAGGGCCCCTTGAGGAGCCCTTTCGCGTAATTTATCACTCGGTTTGCGCCCAATGAATCAATCCATGACTGTGTGGATCCGGCAGATAGGGGTGGTTGGGCATGATTCGGACGGTAAAACCGAACCTTCCGGGGTCGCGCGGCTTGATTTCGCAACGATATAGCTTCCATCCGTCCTGTAAATCCTCTTCCGCGTGCATCGGCGTGGTGGATCGACGGGAAAAAACGCCGTCTTTGTCGATCAGGCCGTGGTAGACCTCGATCTGCACGTTGTCCGGACCCACGCCGTTGAGATGCACCTCGGCCCAGACCGTGATGGGTTCCTGGACGAAAATCCTTTCCTTGGCGTCGCCGCGCACATTGCGAATGGCCAGTCCGCCCCACTGGGTCATCAAATTCATGCGCCAGGAGGCCAGCTCCTTGGCCGGGGCGAAGTCGTCCCGCGCCAGGGCCGTGCCATTGCGATAGGCCGGAATGTAGGCCTTTTCCGTGTAATCCTCGACCATGCGGTGGGCGTTGAAGTTGGGGCCGAGTTCGCCGATGGCCTTTTTCATCTTGTGGACCCAGCTGCGGGGAAGGTTGCCGTGGCCAAGATCGTAGAAGTCCGGAATCACGTCGCTTTCCAGCACTGTGTAGAGCGTCTGGCTCTCCACGAAATCCTGGTAGGCGTTGTCCTCGTACTCCTCGCCCATGCCGATGGCAAAGCCCACGGAATTGTCCGAGCTGTAGGCCTCGTCCCACCAGCCGTCCAGGGTGGAGAGCTGGAGCACGCCATTGGCCATGGCCTTCATGCCGCTGGTCCCGCAGGCCTCCAGGGGGCGGCGCGGCGTATTCAGCCAGACATCACAGCCCTGGACCATGCGCATGGCGATCTTCATGTCGTAGTCTTCCAGGAAAACCATGGAATAGCGCGTTTCCTCGCGGCGGCAGAGTTCGATGAGCTTCTGGATCAGACGCTTGCCGTCGTTGTCCGCCGGGTGGGCCTTGCCCGCGAAGATGAACTGGACGGGAGAGTCGCGGTTGGTCACGAGCCGGATCAGACGCTCCTCGTCCATGAGCAGCATGTTCGCGCGCTTGTAGGTGGCGAAACGCCGGGCAAAGCCGATGGTCAGAGCACGCGGATTCAGAACCTCCTCAGCAATCTGTAGTTCCTTGGCCCGTGCGCCCTTGTCCATGAGTTGGCGACGCAGGCGGCGGCGCACAAAGTCCACAAGCCGTTCGCGCAGGCGCTCATGCGTGCGCCAGAGCTCCGCGTCCGGAATGCTGTCCGCGTTTTTCCAGACGCGTGTACAGTCCGGATCCTCACGCCAGTTGGAGCCAAGATAGCGGTCGTAGACCAGGGCCAGGTCCGGAGCCACCCAGGTGGGCATATGCACGCCGTTGGTGATGGCGCCGATGGGCACGTCCTCCACTGGGAACTGGGGCCAGACCCGCTGCCACATGTTTCTGGAAACCTTGCCGTGGAGCATGCTCACGCCGTTGTTGGAGCGGGAGAGCCGCAGAGCGAGCACGGTCATGCAGAAGGGTTCCTGGTCGTTGCGCGGGTCCTCGCGGCCCAGGGCCAGAAAGACCTTGAAGGACAGGCCCATTTCCCGCGCATAGCCTTCGAAGTAGCGGGACATGAGGTCCGCCGGGAAGCGGTCGTTGCCGGCGGGCACGGGCGTGTGCGTGGTGAAGACGCTGGTGGAGGCGGCCATTTCCAGGGCGGCCTCGAAGCTGAGCCCCTTTTCGCGCATGAAGGCGCGGATGCGCTCCAGAGCGGCAAAGGCGGAGTGCCCTTCGTTCATGTGGATGACCGTGGGCCGGAGGCCGAGCTTGTCCAGCAGGCGCACGCCGCCCACTCCCAGGAGGATTTCCTGGCGCAGGCGCATTTCCAGGTCGCCGCCGTAGAGCCGCGAGGTGACCTGCCGCAGCTCGGGCGTATTCTCCGGAATGTTCGCGTCCAGCAGGTACAGACTGATGCGCCCCACAGCGCAGAGCCAGACCCGGGCCGTGAGCCGCTGGCCGGGCAGTTCCACGTCCACGGTCAGGGGCCGCCCCTCCGCGTCCTTGACCGCGCGCAGGGGCAGTTCCTCGAAGTCGTAGTCCGGATACCGCTCCTGCTGCCAGCCGTCCGGAGTCATGTACTGCCGGAAGTAGCCCTCGCGGTAGCAGAGGCCCACGCCTGTGAGCGGAAGGTTCAGGTCCGAGGCGGACTTGAGATGGTCGCCCGCAAGAATGCCCAGGCCGCCGGAGTAAATGGGCAGGCAGGCCGCAATGCCGTATTCCAGGCTGAAATAAGCCACTGCGGGCTTGCCGTCCGGCTGGTCCGGGAAGGAAGTGCTCGACCCCTCCTTGGCCAGATATTGACGCAGGGAAGCCTGGGCCTCGTCCAGCCGCTGAAGAAAAAATTCGTCCTGGGCCAGTTCCAGCAGAATCTGCTGCGAGACACGGTTCAGGAATACCACGGGGTTCTCCCGGCAGCTGGACCAGAGGTGCGGGTCAATGGTCGCAAAGATATTGGCGATCTCGCTGTTCCAGGCGAACCAGCAATTATAGGCCAGTTCCCAGAGGCCGGAAAGGCCTTCGGGAAGTCGGGGCACGGCGCTGAATGTTTTCAAAGGACGCATGGGAACTCCTTGCGTGATGAGATTCTCTCCGTCCATTCTCTATCGGGACCTGCTGCAAAGCGCAATATGCGGATAAGCACAAATCGAGGTTTGACACCAGTGCGCTTTCGGTTCATTTACAACCCAAGTGAGCATAAGGAGAGCAGATGCCGAACGATTCCAGCAAACCTCTCGACGTGAAGGTCCATTTCATCCATCCGGTCTGGGACGAGCATGCACTCGCCTACGGCACGCCCCACTCCGCAGGTCTGGATTTGCGGGCCTGTTTCGATGATCCGGAAACGGCCATCGAACCCGGCGCGCGGCTGGCCGTGGGAACCGGCGTGCGTATCGAGATCGGCGAGCCGGGCTGGGCCGGGTTCGTGTTCTCGCGCAGCGGCCTGGGGACCAAGAAAGGCCTGACCGTGAGCCAGGGAGTGGGCGTGATTGATCCAGACTACCGGGGCGAGATCATTGTCTCCTTGCTGAACACCTCCGGTGAGCGACGAGTCGTGGCGCGCGGGCAGCGCATCGCACAACTCGTGTTCCTGCCCGTGCGCCAGGCGCGTATTCTGGCCGTGGACGAACTTTCGGACACGGACCGGGGTACGGGCGGTTTTGGTCACACGGGAACGATCTGACGCCACTTCAACATCCGGAGCAAGACGATGAGCTCTACATATAATAACTGGGTCGAACGCGAGAAAAAAAGCATCATGAGCACCTACGGCCGGTATCCCCTGGCCGTGGCCCGGGCCGCCGGAAACCGGCTCTACGACCCGGAGGGACGCGAATACGTGGACCTGCTGGCGGGCATCGCCGTGAACAGCCTGGGGCATTGCCGCCCGGAACTGAACCGGGCCATGATCGAGCAGGCCGAAAAGCTGGACCACGTTTCCAATCTCTTCTACCAGGAGCCGCAGGTTCTGCTGGCGGAAAAGCTGCTCTCCACCTGCGACGCGGACAAGGTTTTCTTCTGCAACTCCGGGGCCGAGGCCAACGAGGGCGCCATCAAGCTCGCTCGGCGCTACATGCGCAAGGTGCGCAAAACCGACGCCCATGAGATCGTGACCCTGGAAGGGTCGTTCCATGGCCGGACTCTGGCCACCCTGACCGCCACAGGCCAGACCGGCAAGATCAAGGACGGCTTCGGTCCCCTGCCCTCGGGCTTCCGCACCGTGCCTTTTGGCGATGTCTGCGCCCTGCGCAACGCCGTTTCGGACGCCACGGCCGCCGTGATGGTCGAAATGGTCCAGGGCGAGGGCGGCGTGCGCCCTCTGCCACAGGAATTCATGGACGCCCTGCTTGCCCTGCGCGAGGAAAAGGGTTTCCTGCTCATCGTGGACGAGGTCCAGAGCGGGCTTTGCCGCACGGGCCGTTTCTGGGCGCACCAGCGTTTCAATGTCCGGCCGGACATCTTCACCACGGCCAAGGCTCTGGCCAATGGTCTGCCCATGGGCGCGGTCCTGGCCACGGACGAGGTGGCCCGTGGCTTTGAGCCGGGCAGCCACGCCACCACCTTTGGCGGCGGCCCCGTGGTCGCCGCTGTGGCCTCCAAGGTCCTGGAAATCATGTTCGAGGAAGGACTGGCCGAGCGGGCCGAGGCCATGGGCGACTTCGCCCGGAAGGTCCTGCGCGAGGTCGTGGCCGAACATCCGGACAAGATCCTCTCCCTGCGCTGCATTGGTCTGATGATCGGCGTGGAGCTGGCCTTCCCCGGCCAGGATGTCTGGCGCGCGCTCCTGGACAAGGGCTTCGTGCTCAACCTGACCCAGGGCAGTGTGCTCCGGCTGCTGCCACCGCTGACCATCGAAGAGGCGGACATCGCGAACTTTGCCGCCGCCCTGACCGAAGTGCTGCGCGGCGTGCAGCGCTGACGAGTTTTCCGGCGGCCCGGAACGCATCCCGGACCGGGCCGCCGCATTGACCAAGACCGCTCGACCCGGCTATGGTGGAGAAAATTTCCACGGAGAGTCCCATGTCGAGCATTTCCACCCTGAACACCGAAGAAACGCGACCCCGGCACGAAGCGCAACTGGACAGGTCCGACGCGGTTTTCGGCCCGCAGTATCTGGCCAACGCGGATCAGAACCGCCGCGTCCAGGAAGCGGTCAAGGCAGAGGAAAGCGCAGTGTACTTTGCCGCTTACACCGGCAAGGGTTCCATCATTAACGACATGGCCTGACATCCGGGCCTGCCGCCCAACCACACGAAAGAGCATGCTGTACCGAGTGCAATTCACCGTACCCGCCGAGGCGGGAAAGGACACCGCCGAAGATTTGGCGGCTTTCATGGCCGACCGAACCGCGGCCGGATGGGAAGAGGAAGAAACCCCGCTGGGCCTGCGCTGCCGGGTATTCTTCGAACTGCCTTCCACTGCGGACAAGGTGGCCGAAGACGCCCGTGAGCGCTGGCCCGGCTCCGAACCGGAAGTGAGCGAGCAGGAAGCGGAAAACTGGGCCATGGCCTGGAAGGATTTCTTCGTGCCCGTGTCCTGCGGGGAACGTTTCGAGGTCCTGCCGCCCTGGCTCAAGGATTCCGGCTCCCCGGAGATGACGCCCATCATCATCGAACCCAAGATGGCCTTTGGCACGGGACACCACGCCACCACCTCTCTTTGCCTCGCGTCCATCTCGGACCTCTTCGGCAACGGGGAGTACGCGAACAAGCGCTTCCTCGACCTGGGAACCGGTTCCGGCATCCTCTCCATCGGCCTGGCCATGCTCGGCCTCACGGGCCGGGGCCTGGACATCGACCCCGAGGCCGTGACCTGCGCCCTGGAGAACGCCGAGGCCAACAAGGTGGCCGACAAGGTGGCGTTTGCCGTGGGCAGTCTGGAACTGCTGGCCGAGGAGGAGCGCTTCGACGTGGTCGTGGCCAACATCCTTTCCGGCCCGCTGATCGACATGGCTCCCCGCCTCGCCGCCGTGGTCGCGCCCGGAGGCAGGCTGATCCTCTCCGGCATCCTGGGGGATCAGGCTCATGCAGTGGTCGCGGCCTACCGCGCCCAGGGCATGGCCGAACCGCAGCTCAAGGCCGACGGCGAATGGGTCGCCCTGGTCTGGCCGGAGGTCTGAGCCGTTGAGCACGGCCGCGACGCTGGAACGCTTCCACCGCGCCCTGCTGGAGCGGCTTGGCCCGAGCGGTTGGTGGCCGGGAGAAACCCCCTTTGAAGTGGCCGTGGGCGCAATTCTGACCCAGAACACCAGCTGGGCCAACGTGTCCAAGGCCATTGCCAATCTCGCCGCTGCCCAGGCCCTGGAACCGGCAGCCCTGCGCGCCCTGCCCCTGGAGCGCCTGGAAGAGCTGATCCGCCCCTCGGGCTATTTTCGCATGAAGGCCCGCAAGCTGCACGCACTGCTCGACTTCCTCGATGCCGAATGCGGCGGAACCCCGGATGCGCGGCTTGAAGGCCTGCAAGGTCGCCCTTGGGAGGAATTGCGCCCGTTACTTCTGGACGTCAGGGGCATCGGACCGGAAACCGCCGACTCGATCCTCTGCTATGCGCTGGCCCAGCCCGTGTTCGTGGTGGACGCCTACACCGCCCGGATCTGTTCCCGCCACGGCCTGATCCCCGAGGAAACGGACTACCAGGAGCTTCAGGCTTTGTTCATGGATGCGTTGGAGCCGGACACCGCGCTCTGCAACGAGTTCCACGCCCTGCTCGTCCGGGTGGGCCACGGCTGGTGCGCAAAACAGCGGCCCCGCTGCCAGGGCTGCCCCCTGGAAGCCTTTTTGGAGTGAAGATGCGTCCGCTGTTCTTCCTTGCTTCGCTCTGCCTGCTTCTGGCCGCTTTCCCGGCCCGGGCCCAGGACGTGCGCAAGACGCTGGAACAGACCAGGGAAGAGGCGGTGGAGCGCCAGGGCACGCTCAAACAGCTGGAACAAAAAGAAGCGGCCCTGCACAGCGACCTGCAAAGCGTGGAGGCGGAAATCGACGCGCTACAGCGCACGGTGCGACAACAGGAAGCTGAACTGGAGGCCCTGCATGGTCGCGAGGAAGAACTCCGGGCGGATTACTTCCGGCTGGAAGCGCGACGCGACGCCATTGGCCGGGATCTCACCCGGCTCGTGCGCGGCATCTGGCCCATCCACCTGAACAACACTCGCAACCGTCTTTCCGGCCTGACCTCCTGGCATGAGGCTGACCGGCGTTTCCAATGGCTGGCCGCGGTCTACCGCAACGTACTCGCGGTGATGAAGGAAGCGGCCCGAGCCGCGCTGGACCGCGCGGACAACCTCCGGCGGCAGCAGACCCTGAGCCAGGAGGCCTCCAAACGACTGGACGCCGTCAACCGGGACAAGGACGAACTGTTGCGCCGCCGCCTGAGCCTGCGCTCCGGCCTGAAGAGCGTCCAGGGCGAAAAGCAAAGCCTGGAGGCCGAACTCCAATCCATTCTGGCGACCATCAAGCAACTGAACTACCAGCTCAAGAGCCAGAAAACCAAACGATTTTCGGAAAACAAGGGCTTCCTGCCCTGGCCTGTGCAAGGCGAATCCGCCAGGCCGTTCGCCCCATCCGCAGACCCGCCACGACGGGGCATCGGCCTGCGCACTGCCGAGGCCGCGCCGGTGCAAGCCGTGTTCTGGGGCAAGGTGGTCCACAACGACATTCTGCGCGGTTTCGGACGGGTCGTCATTCTTTATCACGGCAATGATTACTACAGCTTATATGCCTTCCTCAGCGAAAGCCCCCTGAGCGTCGGCCAGGAAGTGGAAAAGGACGAACCCATCGGCACGACCGGGATCTACCCGGAGGTGCAGGGGCCAGGTCTCTATTTTGAATTGCGTTTTGGTCAGAAACCCATTAACCCCATGGTGTGGCTTTTCCCGAAATAATCTCTTCCGGATGAGCGTCCGGCAGATCCCATATCCTTTTCGGAGGCAGACATGCGAATCGTGCTTTGGTTGTTCACCTTTCTCCTGATGTTCGCCCTCACGCTCTCCACGGGCCCGGTTTCCAATGCCGCCGAGGAGAGTCACCTGGACGCGCTCAAACGCTTCAGTCAGGTGCTGGACATCGTGGAGAGTTCCTATGTGGAGGACATCTCCCGGACGCAGCTCATCGAGGACTCCATCAAAGGCATGCTCGAACAGCTCGACCCCCACTCCGTCTACCTCACCGCCGATGACTTCAAGGACATGCAGGAGAGCACCAGCGGCAAGTTCAGCGGAATCGGCATCGAAATCAGCATGGACAACGGACGCCTCGTGGTGGTCTCGCCCATTGAGGACACCCCGGCCTACAAGGCGGGACTCCAGGCGGGCGATTTCATCCTTGAAATCGACGGCGAAAGCACCGAGGGCATGTCCCTGACCGACGCCGTGGACCACATTCGCGGCGAAAAAGGCACTCCCGTAAGCCTGACCATTCTGCACCGCGATTCCAACCGGCCCGACGAAGTGGAAATCGTTCGCGGAACCATTCCCATCATCAGCGTCAAGACCGAAGTGCTGGACGAGGGCTATCTCTATGTGCGGGTGACCCGCTTCAACGAGGACACCACACGCGGCCTGCACGACAAGATCGGCGAATACACCGCCAAGCATGCGCTCAAGGGCATGGTGCTCGACCTGCGCAACAACCCCGGCGGGCTGCTGGATCAGGCCGTCCAGGTTTCGGATACCTTCCTTTCCGACGGTCTGCTGGTCTACATCCAGGGCAAGGGCGGCACGGGCCGTCGCGACTTCCTGGCCCGCAAGCAGTCCACGGACGTGGAAGTCCCCCTGGTGGTGCTGATCAACGCCGGATCCGCCTCCGCCTCGGAGATCGTGGCCGGCGCACTCCAGGACCACAAGCGCGGCCTGCTTCTGGGCGAGCGCTCCTTCGGCAAGGGCTCCGTGCAGCAGATCATCCCCCTGCCGGACGGCGCGGGCATCAAGCTGACCACCGCCCTCTACTACACGCCCAGCGGTCGTTCCATCCAGGCCGAGGGCATCGTCCCCGACCTGGAGATTCCGTATGTGGCTCCGGTCGAGAACAAAGACGCCGACCAACTGCGGGGCATGACCCTGCGCGAGAAGGATCTCTCCGGACACCTGGAAAATCAGAATGGCGGCAGTTCCGGCAAGGCCAAGAAGTTCGGCGAAAGCAAGGCTGCTGAAATGCTGGCCAAGGACAACCAGCTGCGTCTGGCGCTGGAAATGGTCCGCAAGCTGCCCAGAATCACGCAGATTCACTAGCCCGCCGGACTTTCCCAGGAGTCTGGAAGCGGCCATTGCATGAAAGAACCCCGCATCCCTCAGGACGATTCATCGACCCCGCCCCCGGACGGTTTCCCCAAGGAGCCGTCCGGGGGCGGGCGTCTTGCCCTGCGCAAGGCGTTCGCGGCCCTGCTGCGCCCCCTGCCCCTGATCACGCTTGGACTTGCCGTGGTCTTTTGCGCGCTGCTCCTGCTGCTGTTGCGCACCCCGGAGCCGCAAACCGAAGCTGAAAGGCCCGCCCCCCCCGCGCCACGCACCGACCCTTCCGTGATCCGTTCCCAGGCGCTTCCCCAAGGCAGTGAATTTTCTCCGGAAGGAAGCCTGGAAGCGGACATCCGCACGGTGGACCAGGCCCTGATCAAGGTGCTTCGCGCCCGGAACATCGATCCTTCTGAAATCGAATTTCTTGACGTGCATCGGGAGGAGGGCAACGGCGAACCCTTTACGCTGCAAACCCTGCGCCTGCCCAAGGGCATTTCCTCCATCGAACTCTTCGAGGCCCTCTGCTCCGAGCTGCATCCGGAACGGTTCAGCGTCCTGAGCGAAACCGGAGGCCGGATGTTCGTCACCGTCAATGGCGTGACCACGCACAGCTTTCTGGACGTACCCCTGCCGTTCCTGCCCTCCCGGGAGGGTCCCAAGCTGGTGGTGGTCATCGACGACCTGGGTGAAAATCTGACGCTGGCGCGTGAGCTGGCGGCCCTGCCTATTCCCGTGGTCTTCGCCATCTGGCCCAACTCTTCCCATGCCGCCGAGGTGCGCAAACTGGCACGGGAACACGGCAAGGAAGTGCTGGTGCATCTGCCCATGGAACCCCTGGGCTACCCCAAGGACAACCCTGGAAAGCAGGCCCTGTTTGCCTCCATGAGCGACGAGGAACTGGACCGGACCATTCAGGCCAATCTGGACAAGGTTCCCGAGGCAGTGGGCGTGAACAACCACATGGGGTCGCGCTTCACAAGCGATGCGCGCGGCATGGGCCGCCTGATGCGCATCCTCAAGCAGCGCGGACTTTTTTTCCTGGACAGCCGGACCACGGGCAAGAGCGTGGGCCACGCCTCGGCCAGGACAGTGGGCCTGCCCTATTTCGGGCGCGATGTTTTTCTGGACAACTCTCTGGCGCTCCCGGACATCATGCTGCAACTCCGAAAGGCCGAGCGTCTGGCCCTGCGCAACGGCGTGGCCATCGCCATCGGCCACCCGCATCCCGCCACAGTGCAGACGCTCCGGAACTGGTTGCGCGGCCACCCCTCGGTGACGGTTTCCCCGCTGACCGCTCTTCCCCCGCAATAAATCGTCGTATTTTTGACCCGGCTTCACGTTCCCGAGGCGTTGCGCCGTTGCCAGTACCGGGGGGACTGGTGTAGGCTCGGCGCATCCGGCTTTTGGCTGGCCGGTTTTTCCGCCGGTCCGGTTTTTGCTTGTTCGGAGTGAAAGCGGAGCGGACGCCGGGCAGGCATCGACCCGGCTGCAAACCATGGAACCTGCGCCCAGTATTTTCGAGGACCACAGGCTATGAGCAAGATTCTTGAACAGGATGAAGTCGATGCGTTGTTGCGCGGACTTTCGGGCGGCGATGTCGAAACCGAGACCGACCTGCCGGAGGACGACTCCGGCGTCGTAGCCTTTGACCTCGCCAACCAGGACCGCATCATTCGCGGCCGCATGCCCGTTCTGGAGATCGTCAACGACCGTTTCGCGCGTCTGGCCACCAACGCGCTGGCCAACACCATGCGCAAGCGCGTGGACATCAACCCGATTTCCATCGACATGTCCAAGTTCGGCGACTTCATGCGTTCGCTCCCGGTTCCGACCTCCATTTCCATCTTCAAGATGGACCCTTTGCGCGGCAACGCCATTCTTGTGGTGGATTCGCGTCTGGTCTTCGCCCTGGTGGAGAGCTTTTTCGGCGGCGCGGGCAGCCAGCCCAAGGTGGAAGGCCGCGACTTCACCCCCATTGAGCAGGCCATCGTGGACCGCGTGGTCAAGATCGCACTCACGAACATGGAGGACTCCTGGAAACCCGTGCATGAAGTCCACGTGGAAATGGTCCGCACCGAGGTCAACCCGCAGTTCGCGGCCATTGTCCCGCCCTCGGACGTGGTCATCGTGGTCACTTTCGAAGTGGAGCTGGAAAACGCCATCGGCTCGCTCATCGTCTGCCTGCCCTACGCCACCATGGAGCCGATCCGCTCCAAACTGCACGCCTCCTTCCAGTCGGAACGCTTGGAAGTGGACCACGTCTGGATCAACCGCTTCAAGGAACGGCTCATGGAAACCCCGGTGGAGATGGTCGTGCGTCTGGGGCGTACATCCCTGACCGGGCGACAGCTCATCGATCTGCGCAAGGGCGACATCCTGCTCCTGGATACGGATGAGGACAATCTGCTGGAGGCGGAAGTGGAGGGCGTGCGCAAATTCTTCGGCCTGCCTGGCCGGGTCAAGGGCAACAAGTCCTTCCAGGTCATGAAAGAAGAGGAAATCCGCTTCTGATCACGATGGCCCTGCAGCGGCCTCTTTTTCACTCCTTTTCGCCCGCATCGCTTTTTCGCTTTCCGCACGGATTGGTTGAACACCGATCTGTTTTGCGGTATATTTCCCTCCTTGGCTTTGCATTGCGCAACCTACGACAACCAGAGGGTTTTCCCATGAAACGCATTCTTTCGCCGCTGTTCGCCGCGTGTCTGGCGTTGTTCCTGCTTGCGGGATGCGGCTCCGACGCCGCCAAGGAGCAGGATTCCGAGACCAAGACCCCGGAACAGCCCCAGACTTCGGAGCAGGTCCAGGCCGCTCCCGACCCCGCTGAAAAGGCTCCCTACAAGATTTCCATCTCCCAGATCGTGGAACACCCTTCCCTGGACGCCATGCGCCAGGGATTCAAGGATCGCTTTGCGGAAAAAGGCGTTCCCGCAATTTTCACCGACCACATCGCCCAGGGCGACATGGCCACCAATTCCCAGATCGGCAAGCAGATCAAGGGCGAGGAACCGGACCTGGTCCTGGCCATCACCACTCCGTCGGCCCAGGCTGTGGTCCAGGCCATTGACGACCGGCCCATCGTCTTTACGGGCGTGACCGACCCGGTCAGCGCCAAGATTGTGGCCAGCCTCAAGCAGCCGGGCGCCAACGTCACGGGCATGACCGACATGAGCCCCATGGACAAGCACGTGGAGCTGATCCGGGCCTTCCTGCCCGAGATCAAGAAGCTCGGCGTGATCTACAACGCGGGCGAGACCAACTCCGTGGTCCTGGTGGAGGTGCTCAAGAGCCAGTGCGCCCCCTTGGGCATCGAAGTGGTCGAGGCCACCATCGACAACTCCAGCGGCGTGTACCAGGCGGCCAAGAGCCTTGTGGGCCGTTGCGAAGCCGTGTACGTGCCCGTGGACAACACGGTTGTCTCGGCTCTGGAGTCGGCCATCAAAGTCTGCGAGGAAAGCAAGCTGCCTCTGTTCACCGGCGACACCGACTCCGTGGCACGCGGCAGCATCGCGGCCCTGGCCGTGGACTATTACAAAATGGGCGTGCAGACCGCTGACATGGCCATCCGCATTCTGGTGGACGGCGCGAACCCTGCGGAGACCCCCGTGGAGTACATCCGCGACCTCTCCCTGCACGTGAACAAGAAGGCCGCGGCGGCCATGGGCGTGACCATTCCCGAGGCCGTGCTCGAAAAGGCCTCCAAGGTCATTGAATAGCATCCATTGCGATTCGGACGGATTCGATGTATGGGCGCGGTGACTGCCGCGCCCATTTTCGTTCCGCGCAGTCCAGGCCCCAGGAAAACCACATGACGTTTTACGCATTCTCCGGTGCGCTCGAACAGGGCTTTGTCTACGGGATTATGGTGCTCGGGGTCTATCTGACCTTCCGGGTGCTCGATTTCCCGGACCTGACCGTGGACGGCAGCCTGCCGCTCGGCGCGGCCATTTCCGCCGTGGCCATCTCCTCGGGCCATGCACCCTGGCTGGCCTGCGTCCTGGCTGCGGGAGCGGGCTTTCTGGCCGGGATGGTCACGGGCTTTCTGAACACCAAGCTCAAGATACTCCACCTGCTGGCTTCGATCCTGACCATGATCGCGCTCTATTCCATCAATATCCGGATCATGGGCAGACCGAACATGGCCCTGCTTGGCGAGCGCACCGCTGTGGAGCAGTTCTCGAACCTGACCGGGCTGACCTCCAGCGTGTCCTCGCCCATCCTTTTCGGGA
>JBFWMD010000094.1:0-13110 GCA_050251775.1 Desulfovibrio sp. | reverse complement strand
AATCGCATTGTCTCGAAGATCCTGGACGAGATGGGCCGGGCTGTTGAGCCCGGCGTCACCACCATGCTCTTCGAAGAAATCGCTCAGGCGCGCTGCCGGGACCATAAGGTCCGGCCGGCGTTTCTCGGGTACGGAGGTTTTCCTTACGCACTATGCTGCTCGGTGAATGAGGAAGTCGTGCATGGCTTTCCCTCGGACGCTCGGGTGCTTAAGGAAGGCGACATCGTCAGCTTCGACATGGGCGTGATTTACGAGGGCTACTACGGAGACTCCGCCCGGACCTATGCTGTGGGCAAGGTCAGTGACAGCGCGCGCAGGCTGATGGACGTTACTCGCGAATCCCTGATGAAGGGCATTGCCCAGGCGCAGCCCGGACGGAATCTGTACGAGGTTTCCAGGGCTGTGCAGCAATACGCGGAGGCCGCCGGTTTCGGAGTTGTCCGGCGCTTCGTGGGGCACGGAATCGGCACGAGGTTGCACGAGAAGCCGGAAATTCCGAACTTTGTGCCCAGAGGGTTGCCCGGCGTGACGCTCAAGCCAGGGATGACCCTGGCCATTGAGCCGATGATAACGGAAGGATCACCCGACGTGGAGATTCTTTCGGATCAGTGGACAGCGGTGACCAAGGACAGGAAGCTGTCCGCTCATTTCGAGCACACCATCGCCGTCACCTCGGACGGTCCCGTGATCCTGAGCCGGTCCGATTGAGAAGGTGGGCAGGAAATCCTTGCGGTTTCGGAAAAACTGCTGTAAAAGACACCTTCGCTTTTTCCCGACGGGGTCCGTAGGCTGCTGTAAAAAGCACTCGATTTCAAGGGATTAGTCCCGATACAATAGAGCTGAAAGATACTGGAGACGGTCATGAAAGTCAGGCCCTCTGTCAAGAAGATGTGTTCCAAGTGCAAAATCATCAGGCGCAAGGGTGTGCTGCGGGTCATTTGCGACAATCCGCGGCATAAGCAGCGTCAAGGATAAGAAGGGGTATAGAAAGTGGCACGCATTGCTGGTGTTGATCTGCCCAAAAGCAAGCGGATGGATATCGCCCTGACCTATATCTATGGTATTGGCCAGGCAACTGCTCTCGAAATCCTCAAAACGGCTGGCGTCGAATGGACCAAAAATTCCGACGACCTTTCCGCGGACGAGGCCAACAACATCCGTGTTGAAATCGAGCAGAATTATAAGGTGGAAGGCGACCTGCGTCGTGACATCACCGCGAACATCAAGCGGCTGATGGATATCGGCTGCTATCGCGGACTGCGTCACCGCAAGGGGCTTCCTGCTCGCGGTCAGAAGACCCACACCAATGCCCGCACCCGGAAGGGTCCGCGCCGCTCGGTGGTTGGCCGCAAGAAGAAGAAGTAGCGGCACGTCCGCCTTTCTATATTTCAATAGATCGAATCTGAGGAGATCAGATTATGGCGAAACCGAAGCGTTCCGCGAAGAAGAAAGAAAAAAAGAACGTTCCTGTGGGCCTTGCCCACATCAAGGCCACGTTCAACAATACGATCATCACCTTCACCGACATGAAGGGCAACGTGGTCAGCTGGGCCAGTGCAGGAGCCGCCTTCAAGGGTTCCCGCAAGAGCACGCCGTTTGCGGCCCAGATTGCTGCTGAGAACGCGGCCAAGGTCGCTCGCGACAACGGCATGCGTACGGTCGGCGTCTTTGTCAAGGGTCCGGGGTCCGGTCGTGAAGCCGCCATGCGCGCCATCGGCGCCGCCGGTTTCAAGGTCAGTTTCATCCGCGACATCACCCCGATTCCCCACAACGGCTGCCGGCCCCCGAAGCGCCGCCGCGTCTGATTCAGGAGGTTTCCCTTGGCTCGTTATACCGAAGCAAAATGCCGCATTTGCCGCCGCGAGGGCCACAAGTTGTTCCTCAAGGGCGACCGTTGCTATACGGACAAGTGCGCCTACGAGCGCCGTCCCTACGCTCCCGGCGCTGCCGGGCGCAACATGCGCCGCAAGATGAGCGACTACGCCATCCAGCTGCGCGAGAAGCAGAAGGTCCGCCGGATGTACGGCATCCTCGAAGGCCAGTTCCGTCGCTACTTTGAGCGCGCCGACGCCATGAAGGGCGTCACCGGCACCAACCTGCTGGTCCTGCTCGAACGCCGGCTGGACAACGTCATCTACCGTCTCGGCTTTGCCAACTCCCGGACCCAGGCCCGCCAGCTCGTCCGCCACGGCGTCTTCGCCGTGAACGGTCGCCGCGTGGACGTGCCGTCCTTCATGGTCCGCCCGGAGGATGTCGTCGAGGTGCGCGAGAAATCCCGCAAGATCCCCGTCATTGTCGAGGCCCAGGACGTGATTGCCCGCCGTGGCTGCCCGGACTGGCTCGAAAGCGACGGCGCCGCCTTCAAGGGCAAGGTCAAAGACCTGCCCAAGCGCGAGGACATTCAGTTCCCGATCAACGAGCAGCTCATCGTCGAGCTGTACTCCAAGTAAACGGGTGATTCATGCTTGTTCAAGACGGTGACAGACTTATCAACACGCGGAACTGGTCCGAGCTTGTAAAGCCGGAACAGCTCGTCCGCGACCCCAAGTCCACCGGTACGTACGGCAAATTCGTCTGCGAACCGTTGGAGCGCGGCTTTGCCACCACCATCGGCAATGCCCTCCGCCGTGTGCTGCTTTCCTCATTGCAGGGAGCAGCCATTGTGGCCGCGCGCATTGAAGGGGTCCAGCACGAGTTCACAACCATCGAGGGCGTGATGGAGGACGTTACCGAAATCGTCCTCAACCTCAAGTCCGTCCGTCTGGCCATGCGCAACGACGAGCCCCAGATCCTGGTCCTTGAGGCCAACAAACGGGGACCCGTCACCGCCGCCATGATCGCCGAGAACCAGAACGTCCAGGTGCTCAGCAAGGATCAGGTCATCGGAACCCTTTCCGAGGACCGGACTTTGAAGATGGAGCTGGAAGTGCGCATGGGCAAGGGCTATGTCCCGGCCGAGTTGCACGAAGGACTCACCGAGGACATCGGCCTGATCACCATGGACGCCAGCTATTCCCCGGTGCGCAAGGTCGCCTACACGGTGGAGCAGGCTCGCGTCGGCCAGATGACCAACTACGACAAGCTTATTCTTGAGGTGTGGACGGATGGCTCCGTGTCTCCCGAGGATGCGGTCGCCTACAGCGCCAAGATCCTCAAGGACCAGCTTTCCGTTTTCATCAACTTCGACGAGATGTCTTCGGCCCAGCAGCCGGACGACGACGATACGGTCAACCTGAACCCGAATCTGTTCAAGAGCATTGACGAACTTGAGCTCTCGGTCCGTGCGACCAATTGCCTTAAGGCCGCCAACATCCAGCTGGTTGGTGAGCTTGTTCAGCGCTCCGAGCAGCAGATGCTCAAGACCAAGAACTTTGGTCGCAAGTCCCTGGATGAGATCCGCAGGGTCCTGGACAGCATGGGGCTCAAGTTCGGTATGCTCGTCGATGACTTCGACAAGAAACAGCAGGAATGGCTGAAGAGGAAAGAGAAAAATGAGGCATAGAAACTCCGGCAGAAAACTGAACCGCACCAATGCCCATCGCAAGGCGCTGATGCGGAACATGGCGCTGGCTCTGCTCACTCACGAGCGCATCCGGACCACCGAAGCCAAGGCCAAGGAGCTGCGCAAGGTCGTCGAAAGCCTCGTGACCATGGCTCTGCGCGACGATCTGCACTCTCGTCGTCTGGCCTACAAGGCTCTGAACAATCACCAGATGGTTCAGCGTCTGTTCGACGAGATCGCCCCCCGTTTCAAGGGTGGCAACGGCGGATACACCCGTATCCTCAAGCTCGCGCTGCCCCGTCGCGGCGACAACGCCCCCATGGTCGTGATCGAGCTGACCAAGCTTGCCGAGGCTGCTCCGGCTGCGGAAAAGCCCGCCAAGGCCGCTCCTGCCGAAAAGGCCCCTGCGGAAGCCTAGCCAGCGGCAAATATGATGCTTTAGGGCGAACCTTCGGGTTCGCCCTTTGTTTTTGTCTTGCCGCATAGACATTATCTATGTAGCATATCAAGATTATGGACTTCAGAAAACTCGAAGCGTTTTGCAAGGTTTACGAGCTGCGCAGCTTTTCCAAAGCGGGCCTGGAACTCCACCTTTCGCAACCGACCATCAGTGCGCATGTGGCTTCGCTTGAGGAGCAGCTTGGCTTGCTGCTTTTTGACCGCCTGGGACGCAATGTCCTGCCCACCAATGCCGGCAACGTGCTCTACCGCGAAGGACGGGAAATTTTTTCGGTGCTTCGGCGTGCAGAGGCGGAATTGTCGCTCTTGCGTGACGAAGTGGCCGGAGAACTGGTCGTGGGTGGCAGCACCATTCCCGCAAATTACATTCTTCCCCAACTGCTTGCGAAATTCATGGCGATTCATCCCGCTGTGCGCATTGAGCTGCGCACCGGAGACACGGACGAGGTCACGGAAATGGTTGCGGAAGGGCGGCTGGACCTGGCTGTGGTCGGGTCCCGGCCCGAGGTGCGCGGCGTGGCCTCGGAACCGGTTTTCATGGACCGGCTCACCGTGGTGGCGGCTTCGGGATATTCAACGCCCAAGACCTGCTCCCTGCCTGAATGGCCCTGGATCATGCGGGAGCAGGGGTCGGGAACGCGGCGCGCCTTTGAGCAGTCCCTGGCGGCCAACGGTTATGAACCGTCCGCTCTGCGTTCGGTCTGCCTGGTCTACGGAACCGAGGCCGCCATGCGCGTTGCCGGAGCCGGAGCCGGTCTGGCCGTGGTTTCGGCCCGGGCCTGCGAAGAGGCGGTTCGCCGCCAGGAGTTGTGTATTGTGGATTGCGGCCTGCGCAATCTGGACCGCAAGTTTTATCTGCTGCGCCATGAGGGTCGCCGCGCGCTTCCCGCAGCCGAAGCGTTCCTGTCCTTCATTCGCGAGCATGCGGACATCTGAACAGGGTCAGGGCTACGGAAGCTCAACAAATTCCAGCTGCGGCAGGGTTGGAATGACTCTGGTCTGCACAAGCATTTCAAAAAAAAGCTCAAGGCCGCTCCGTTCCCTTTCCCCGAGATCATACGACAGTCCTGTGAAATAGGAGCACATCTCCAACGCATCCAGGGAGCTGCCACGCGCGGCCAGACTGCACAGCTCGGAGAGGTGTTCCTGCCCCCATTCTTTGGCCCGGAGCAGCTGATTGACGGCTGTTTCAAGCGGTTCGCGGTGCAGTTCCCAGGATTCGCGCCGCACGATCCAGACGCCGAAGATGAAGGGCAATCCGGTCCATTCCAGCCATTCCTGTCCCAGATCATAGAGATACGGGTAATCGGGATGCCTGCGCAGTTCCAGGGCCTCGTCACCGATGGCCAGGATGGCTTCGGGCCGGACGCCGGCCTGGAGCAGGGCGGTGGCGTCCCCGTTTTCAAAGCCGGTTTCGATCTTGTAGCGGCGGGCCAGGAGCATGCGCAGCAATGCGGCCGAGGTATGGGTCTGGGCGCTCACAAGCACGCTGTGCCCAGCGAGCCGCTGTACGGGCCGTTGCGAGAGCAGCAGCACGCTCTGCACCGGGCCGTGGCAACCGATGGCTAGGTCTGGGACCAGCAGATAGCGTTCGGGCCTGCGCGCGTATTCAATGCTCGAATTGGCGGAGAGATGCAGCTCGCCAAGCCGCATCAGTTCGTTGAGTTCCGCCGGGACCCCGGATACGATCTCCAGGTCGTGTTCCACCAGCCCTTGCTCCAGGGGATGATAAATGGGCAGGACGTTGCGGTAGCCGATTTTGCCGAGCCGCAGCCGTCCGTTGCCGGAATGGTTCATGCCGCCCCCACGGGTTCGTAGGTCATGTTCCGCTGCACAGGGCGGAATCCGGCGGTTTCGATGAGCCGATGGATTTCCGTGCGGGTCAGCCGGAAGGAGACGCCCGCGGCCCGGACCACGTTTTCTTCGATCATCAGGGACCCGAAGTCATTCCCGCCGAAAAACAGCGCGAGCTGGGCGATTTTCGGTCCCATGGTCACCCAGGAGACCTGGATGTTCGCCACATTGTCCAGGACAATGCGTGCCAAGGCGAGCATGCGCAGATATTCGGGCGAGGTCTGCGGCCGGGCCTGGATGTTGGTGTTCTCGGGTTGGAAGGTCCAGGGGATGAAAGCCGTGTAGCCGCCGGTGCGATCCTGGGAGTCGCGCACCGCAAAGAGATGCTCCAGGCGGTGGTGCGGCTCTTCCTCGTGGCCAAACATCATGGTTGCGGTGGTGCGCAACCCCTGGGCATGCGCCTCTTCCATGACCGCAAGCCATTCGTCCGCCGAGCATTTGTTGGGCGAGACCCGTTTGCGAACTTCGTTGACCAGAATTTCCGCTCCGCCGCCGGGAATGGAATGCAGCCCGGCGGCGTGCAGCCGCTGGATGACTTCCGCAACGCTCAGGCCGTAGAGGCCCGCGAAATAGTGGATTTCCGGCGGGGAAAAGGCGTGGACGTGGATGCTCGGGAAGGTTTCGCGGATGAACCCGAGCAGGTCCTCATAAAACGAAAACGGCAGGTCCGGGTGATGCCCGCCCTGCATCAGGATTTGCGTGCCCCCCAGGGCGAGGGTCTCCTCGATCTTCTGGGCCAGTTCCTCGCGGTTGATGACATAGCCGCCGCCATGGCCCGGAGCCTTGAAAAAGGCGCAGAAACGGCAGCCGCAGGAGCAGATGTTCGAGTAGTTGATGTTTCGGTCCGCCACATAGGTGACCACGGGTTCGGGGTGCTTGCGCAGGCGGACTTCATGGGCCAGGACGCCCAGTTCGTGGAGCGGGGCCTGGTCGTGGAGAATCCGCGCCTCTTCGGGCTGGATGCGCTCTCCGGCGCGGACCTTACTGAATATCTCGTGCATCGGGCTTCTCGTTGGGTTTGTGCCGGGCTAGGCTGGCCGCGCTTCGACGGGGTTGAAATAGGAATCGCGCTCCACAGGGCGGAACCCGCAGCCCCGGATCATCCCGTCCAGCTCCGAGCGCGTGAGGCCCTGGCGGGAAGTGGCTCCGGCCTCGTGGCCGATCTTCTCTTCCACCACGGTCCCGTCGAAGTCGTCCGCGCCCCAGAGCAGGGCGGCCTGGGCCTGCTTGACCGTAAGCATGACCCAGTAGGCCTTGATGTGCGGAATGTTGTCGAGCATCAGCCTGCTGACCGCGATGGTTTTCAATTCGTCCAGGCCGGTCAGGGGCCGCGCGATCCGCAGTTTGCTGTTCTCCGTGAGAAAGGGCAGCGGAATGAAGCAGACAAAGCCGCCGCTGCGGTCCTGAAGACGGCGCAGCCGGTCCAGATGGTCAAGGCGCTGGGCAATGCTTTCCACATGGCCGAAGAGCATGGTGCAGTTGGTTTTCAGGCCCAGGCCGTGCGCCTCTTCGTGGATGCGCAGCCACTCCTCGGCGTTGCTCTTGCGCGGGCAGACCTGGTCGCGGATATCCTGGTCAAAGATTTCCGCGCCCCCGCCCGGCAGCATGTTCAGCCCGGCGCGCTGGAGGCGCTCCAGGGTCTCCAGGGTGGAAATGCCTTCCAGAGCCGCGAAATGCGCGATTTCCACGGCGGTGAAGCATTTGAGCACGGCCTGGGGATAGCGGTCGCGCAGTGCGGCCAGGAGTTCCACAAAATAGGTCAGTGGCAGGGTGGGGTGGCAGCCGCCCACCATGTGGATTTCGCGCGGCTGTGTGGGAGCTTGGGCCAGTTTGTGGAAGATCTGCTCGTGGGTCAGGCGGAATGCGCCGTCCTGTTCATTGTCCTCGCGCTGGTAGGCGCAGAAGGTGCAGCCGTTGACACAGACGTTGGTGTAGTTGATGTGACGGTTGGCCACATAGAACGCGGCGTCGCCGTGCATCCGGGTGCGGACGTGGTGGGCCAGAGCGCCCACGGCCAGCGGGTCCGGACAGGCAAAGAGCGCTGCGCCGTGGTCAAGGGTCAGTCGTTCGCCGGCCAGAACCCGGTCCAGAACAGGCTCCAGCCCGAAGCGGGCATAACGTTGCCGGTCAAGCATGCGCATCTCCGTTGTTCGCCGCCAGTGCGCGGCGGATGAAATCCATGAGCTGGTCGATGCGCTGCTTCGAATCCAGATCGGAAATGCCGTGCAGGGCGGGATGCACCTCGGGCACGGTCAGGGACTGGAGCAGGCGGTCGAAGAGTCCGTCGATGAGAAACACGGCCATGTTCAGATCCAGGTCGGCCCGGAGTTCCCCCCGCCGGACGCCCTCTTCCAGCAGCGGGGAGAGATACTTGGCGGCGTAGCCGCGCACCTGTTGCAGAAAGGCCCCGCGGAAGGGCACATTCTCCTGGAAGAGCACCTTGAGGTAGATGCGGTAGAGGCGCGGATGTTCGCGCACGAACTCCAGCCCGGCCTCCAGGCTGAGACGCAGGCGGTCAAAGGTGTCTCCCTCGGCCTGCCGGGCCTTTTTCAGCGGTCCTTTGAGCTGTTCCACCGAGTGCTCAAAGACGCACTGGAACATTCCCTCCTTGGACCCGAAATATTTGAAGAGCGACCCCTTGGCGATGTCGAGGCGTTTGACCATGCGGTTCACGCTGGCCTGGTGGAAGCCGTGCTCCGCGAACTCGTCCACGGCCACATCCAGCACGCGGTCCTTTTTGTCCGGATCAAGGTTGTCAAAGGTTTTGCTGCGCATGATTCTTGCCTTTCGGAAATGGCTTTCGTATGGTGACCAGATGGTCATAGCGATGAAAAAGTGACCACGTGGTCACCGTAGTTTTCAGCGCGCAACTTGTCAACAACAAAGGACTCTTGCATGACTTCGCAGCTTTCCATCGGCATATCTCCCTGTCCCAACGACACGTTCATCTTTGGCGGTCTGGCGCTTGGCCTGGTGGGGTGCGCAGTGGAGAAGCTGGATTTCAGGCTCGGCGACGTTGAGGAACTGAACAATTGGGCGGCCCAGGGCGGGCCGGATGTCTGCAAGGTTTCCGTGGCCGCTGCGGCGGGATTGCTGGACGAATACGTGCTGCTGCGTTCCGGCGGAGCTTTGGGCTGGGGCGTGGGGCCGATTCTGGCCGCGCAGCCGGAAGGGGAGCTGGACGGATTGCGCGGCAGGGTGGCCGTGCCAGGCATGCGCACCACGGCGGCGCTGTTGTTCTCCCTGCTGGTCCAGGAACGCGGCCTGGATGTGGACCAGGTGGAGATGGTCTACAACGAGATCATGCCTTCGGTGCAAGCCGGACGCTGCGAGGCCGGGCTGGTCATCCACGAGGGACGCTTCGTGCTGGACGAGTATGGTCTGGTGTCGTTGCTGGATATGGGGGCATGGTGGGAGGAGCGCACGGGTCTGCCTTTGCCTTTGGGTTGCATCGTGGCCCGGCGTTCCCTGGGGGCGGAGCGCCTGCTGACCCTGGACCGGTGCATCCGCAAGAGCATCATTTTGGCCAGGACCGAACTGGACTTGGTCTGGCCCTTTGTGGTGCGCCACGCCCAGGAAATGGACCCGGACGTGATTCGCGAACACATCGAAACCTTTGTGACCGACTACAGCATGGATGTGGGCGAAAAGGGCGCGGAAGCAGTGGCCTTGCTGCTGGCCGAGGCGGCCCGGCTGAACGGGACTCCGCTTCCGGGGCTGGACGTGTTCCTGCCAGCCTGATCGTACTTCCAGACCAGTCCGGCGCGTTGCGCTGTCCGCCCTTCCCGGTCGAAACGCTTCTCTCCGGCGTCTGTTCTAGCGCTGTTCCGACCTCAGCTCCACGATCGCTTCCGTGACCTTTTTCCGCGTCCGGGTCTGGCTGATGACCACTCCGGCGAGCACCACGACCGAGGCCGCGTATTGCATCGGGGTGAGCACCTCGTCGAGGTAGGCCCAGGACATGAAAAGGGTCAGCACCGGAATCAGGTTGGTGAAGGCCGAAGCCTTGTGGGCCGGAATCTTGCTCAGGCCGTAGTTGTAAAGCCCGTAGCCGCCAAGGGTGATGAACGCTCCCAGGTAGACGATGGCCAGGACGCCCTCCAGGGAGAACCCCTGCACCGGGGCCGTGCTGGGCAGGAAGAGCAGCGGAAAATAAAACAGCGTGGCCTGGACGGCCTGTACCGCCGTGAGGAACAGCGGCGGATAGCGCACGCTCATGCGCTTGAGCATGAGCATGTAGCCCGAGGCGCAGATCATGGCCACGAACTCCAGGAAATTGCCGAGCATGGGGTTGGGGGCGTCTTCGCCGGGCACGGCTCCGGTCGAGAGCCAGACCGCGCCGATCACCGCGAGCACGAACCCGAACAGGGTCCGCCGGGTGACTTCCTCCTTGAGCACGAAATGGGCGCCCACAGCCATGATCAGCGGCAGCAGCGAAACGATCATCCCCGCCTGGGAGGCATGGGTGTTCTCCAGGGCCAGGGCCTCGAAGACGAAATAGAGGCAGGGCTCGCAAAGGGCCATGAAGGCCAGGAATTTCCAGTCGCCCTTCTGGTACTTGATGTTCCGGAAGTTGCGCCAGAGAAAGAGAAAACAAAAACTGGCCACGAGCATGCGGCCGAAGATCACGATCATGGGGTCGTAGTGGCGGAAGGCCACCTTGAGCGCCACGAACGAACTGGCCCAGAGCAGCGAAGCCGAGAGCAGGGCGAGAACCGGCAGGGCGCCCGCGGAGATGCGCATGGATTATTCCTCGGCCGGCTGGGCGGCCAATGTGGGCGTTTCGTCCACATACAGGGGAGGATTGATCTGCTGTTTGCCGGAGCGCAGCACGATGATGGTCTGGGTGGCGCGCACAGGCGGGATGTCGTTGATGTTCGTGAGCACGTGTTCCAGGCTGGCCGTGTCCGGGCAGCGGAGCTTGAGCAGGAAGCAGGCCTCGCCCACAGTGTAATGGACCTCGACCACTTCGGGAATGCGTGCGAACGCGGCAGCGGCCTCTTCGGAGCGGCGCATCTCCTGCAAATAGACCTGGGCAAAGGCCAGGACCTGCATGTTCAGGGCCTCCGGAGCCAGCTCCACGGTGAATCGGCGGATGATGCCGCGCTTTTCCAGACGCTTGATGCGGCCATGCACCGCTGCGGCCGAAAGTCCCACCAACTCGCCCAGACGGGCATTGGTGGTCCGGGTGTCTTCCTGAAGAATATTTAGAATCTGTTTGTCAATGGCGTCCATCGTTCAATCATCCTCCGCTGCGGCAGGCAATAGATCAGTTCCTTGCGGAAGGCAATGATTGGAGCGCAAAAAAAAAGCGGCCCAGGAGGGCCGCTGAAAAGGGCACAGGGGGCGGGCGCGATCAGAAACACATGGCCACGAGGTTGAAGGGCTTGTAGCCGTTTTCCGGGTTCAGGGCATAGCGGCAGCCCAGGGAGCAGTCGTCGCGCTTGTTCACGATGTCCTGGTCGGAGCCTTTGTAGTGGGGACACTGGTTGTTGTAGCAGACCAGAACCACACCCCAGCCGCTGTCAGGCGGGGCCAGCCAGGCTTCCATGGGCTTGCCGCAGTGCGGGCAGTCGTGGTCTTCGAGAACGGTCTCGATTCCGGCGTATGTGAAGATCATCTTGCTCTCCTTGTTGTGGTGTGCGCTGACTTCCAGATAAGGCTTCCGGGCCGCGCGTCAACCCTTGAACTGCTTGCTATGGGTAGAAACCGCCGGAAACATTCCCGGATCAATCCTGTGCGGCCTCGCGCAGGGCGCGAAACAGGGCACGGGCGCTTTTGGGCGGTTTGTCCTTGGCGCGCTCCTGGCGGGCGTTGCGCACCAGCCCGCGCAGGTGCTGGCGGTCCGCGCCGGGATGGGCGTCGAAGAACTCCTCCAGGGGTTCGTCCTCGCCGTCCAGGAGCCGGTCGCGCAGCCGTTCAAGTCCATGGAAGAGCGCGTTGGCCTCGGCCGTGGCCGCGCCCCGGCTGTCCAGAAATTCCATGATCGGCTCCGGGTCCAGCGTGCGCATCAGCTTGCCCACGAACTGGTTCTGCCGCCTGCGGGCCTCGTGCCTGGTCAGCCGGCGCAACTCGTCCAGGGCGTCGAGCAGGTCCGGTGGCAGGTCCAGGGGGCGCAGTTCGGAGCGGGTCAGGGCGGCAAGCTGCTCACCCAGTTCCTGAAGGGCTGTCATGTCCCGTTTTTTCTGGGATCGGCTCTTGAGAGCCTTGGTTTCTTCCATGCCCGATCTCTAGCCGAGGGCGGCGACCCTGTCCAGTCCGCGTTGCCTTGCCGGAGTCCGTGGGGTAACGTGCGCGGCGGAGGATTTTGCATGCCGAAGCGGATACCCCGGCAGGGCGGCGCATTCGCCCCGGAAAACGCTGTCGCGCGCCTGGAGCGGACTGCCGGAGGTCCGGTGTTGCGCCTTGCCGGGCGGCTGGACGCCGTGGCCGTGTCCGAATGCTGGAACCGGGTCGTGCCCGGAGCGGGTGCGGAACTGCTTGTGGACGCCTCCGGCCTTGCGGACATGGACGGCGCGGGCATGGCCCTGCTCCTGACCCTGCGCCGTGCGGGCGCGCGGCTGGAAGGGCTTGCGCCCCGGTTTGAGGAATTGCTGGGACTCGTGCCCGAGGCCCCCCTGGCCGCGACGGGAGCCGATTGTCCGCGTTGCGGGCTGGTGGAGCGGGTGGGACGCTCCGCGGGCGGCGTTTCGCGCAGCACGGTGGAACTGGTCGCCTTTGTGGGCGAATGCGGGCTGGCGCTCTGGCAGGCTGTGCGCCATCCGCGCAGCGTACGCCGTTGCGACGTGCTCGAATCCATGACCGCCGTGGGTGTGGAAAGCCTGCCCATCATTCTGCTCATCGGCTTCCTCATGGGCCTGATCATGTCTTTCCAGTCCGCCGTGAGTCTGGTGCGCTTCGGCGCGGTCCTCTTTGTGCCGAACATGCTCGGGCTGGTCATGTTTCGGGAGATGGGCGGGCTGATCACGGCCATTCTGCTGGCCGCGCGTTCGGGTTCGGCCTTTGCCGCCGAGATCGGGACCATGAAGGTCAACGAGGAACTGGACGCGCTGGTGACCATGGGCCTCTCGCCCATGCGCTTTCTCGTGGCGCCCAAGGTGCTGGCCGCCGTGCTGATGGTCCCGCTGATGACCCTGTTTTTCAATTTCGCCTCCCTGGCCGGCGGAGCCGTGGTCATGCTCTCCATGGGCTTTCCCCTGGCCACGTTCACGAGCCGGGTCTTCGCCAATACCACGGGCATGGATGTCTCGGGTGGTCTGCTCAAGGCGCTGGTCTTCAGCATCCTGGTGGCGGGC
>JBFWMD010000093.1:0-13289 GCA_050251775.1 Desulfovibrio sp. | reverse complement strand
TGGGCTCGGTGGCTCCATCGTAGGGCTTGCGGGCGGTGTCGCCCTCGTACCAGCTGCGCGCCACGTGCTCCTCGATCCTGTCCACGTCCTGCTTCTCGTGCCGCGTGATGTCGTTTTTCCAGAGCACGCCGGAGTTGAAGTAGGGATCCCGCCCCTTCACGTCGTAAAAGTCCGCGTAATCGAAGAAGTTCGAGGTGCGCCCATACTCCGAAGCCTCCGGAAAACGCTGAGCCATGAGGATGATGTCCGGCCACATGGCGTTTTCCACGAACTCCAGGCTCTCCTCCCAGAGAGAGCGGAAGTTCTGAATCGCCTCGGGCTGGAGCGCCTCGTAGCAGGTCATGCCGCCCACGATCATGGTCTGCGCGTGGGGGTTCTTGCCCGCGAAGATGGCCATGGCCCGCGCCAGCTTGAGCTGGATACGCAGTCCTTCGATGTAGTGCGCCGAGAGGATCAGATTCTCTTCCGGTGAGCAACGGTAGGCGGGGTTACCGCCGAGGAAGTAGGCGTTCTCCAAGAAACCGAGCTGGCCGGAGGCCACAAAGTCCTTGAGCCGTTTCTGCACGATGTAGAACTGGCCGGGATCGGCCTCCCTGCCGCTGGTTTCGCCGACGATCTTCGCGGCCTGGGCCGGGTCCGCGGAAAGGGCCGAGGCCATGTCGATCCAGTCCAGCCCGTGCAGATGGTAGTAATGCACGAGGTGGTCGTGGACCACCAGGGCCGCCAGGATCAGGTTGCGCATCAGGATCGCGTTGGGCGGCGGCGTCAGGCCCAGGGCGTCCTCGATGGCGCGGATGCTGGTCAGGGCGTGGGTGTTCGTGCACACGCCGCAGGCCCGTTGGGTGAACAGGGGCGCATCCTCGGGCGGCCGCCCCTTGAGTATCATTTCAAGACCCCGGAAGAGTTGGGTGCTGACCCAGGCGTCCTTGACGCGGTCGCCCTCGATCTCCACCTCGACCTTGAGATGGCCTTCAAGGCGCGTCACCGGGTCGATGATCAGCCTTTTGCCGTTCATCACGTTCGCGTGCTTCTGCATGATCTGGCTTCTCCTTGTTCCGGCGGGCGCGGCCTACTTCTTGGGGCCGTCCTCAATTGCTGAAAAGAAGGGGGAATACTGGTCCCAGAACCCCGGCTCGCTGCAGCCGATGCAGGGAGCGCCGGCCTTGACCGGCCAGTTCACCTGGTTGAAGAGCTGCGTCGGGCAGTTGTTGTAGGTGTAGGGTCCCTTGCAGCCCAGTTTGTAGAGACACCAGCCGTCGCGGGCCTCCTTGCTGCTGAAGCTCGGCGCGAACTCGCCCTTGTTGAAATGCGGCTGGCGCGGACACTTGTCGTGCACGGTCTCGCCGTAGAACATCAGCGGACGGTTCCATTGGTCCAGACGCGGCATGCCCTTGGTCAGCAGATGGACCACCGTGCCCACGAAATTCGCCGGATTGGGGGGACAACCCGCGATGTTGATGGCCTTGACCCCCACGTTGGCCAGGGCCTCGTTCACGCCCTTGGCTCCGGAGGGGTTCGGGGCCGCGGCCTGCACGCCGCCAAAGGACGCGCAGGTTCCCATGGCGATGGTCGCCTTGGCCTTGGAGGCCACCTCCGAGCAGAGCTGGAGCATTGTCTGGCCGCCGACCTTGCCGTATTCGCCGCCGTTTTTGGTGGGAATGCCGCCTTCGATGACGCAGACATACCCTTCCGGATTGGCCATGGCCTTGAGCAGTGCGTCGTGGGACGCCTGTCCCGCCGAGGCCATGACGGTCTCGCAGTAGTCCAGGGAGATGGTCTCCATGATCAGTTCATCGAAGAACGGACCCACGTTGCGCAACAGGCCCTCGGTGCAGCCCGTGCATTCCGCGCAGTGCAGGTAGATCACGGAGGGTCGTTTCTCGGCGGTGAGCGCCTCGGCGATTTCCGGGACAAAGGTCGGGCCCATGCCCATGAACGCGGCGAGCGCCGCACAGTATTTCATGAAGTCACGGCGGCTGGTCCCACCCTCATCGGCGAGCAGCCGCATCTGGTCGAATCTGGAAAACTCTTGCATGGATGCTCTCCTTCGCAGATTAGGGCTTGTGGCAGGCGGTGGTGCAGCCCACGGGGTTCTTGCCACCCTTGGTGCGCTTTACGGTATGACAGCCCAGGCAGCTCGGCGCGGCCTCGGTGTGCCAGGCGCGGAAGAATCCGTTGCGATCGTCGGGGTTGGTGCTCTTATGGCACTGCGTGCAGGGAACGAACTCGCCAAGCGTTTTGTCCGACTCCTTGTGATGGCAACTGTTGCAGGAATTCTTCACGGCGTGCATCCCGTGGGGAAATTTGACCTCCTTGATCCAGATGGCCCGGGGCTCATTGCCCTTGGGGCGTTTGATGACGATTTCGTCCGGCACTTTGTAGGCCAGGCCGCTCGAAACCGACAGCAGCAGCGCGAGCATCGCAGCCGCAAGCATCAGGCATGTCTTGCGCATACAGCCTCCATGTTGAACTGGTTCGACACGTTGCTAAAACAGGGACCGCCAGCATGCCGTACATACCATATTCATGCCTTCATGATATTATAAACGAAACGATTCATCTGGTACGTCCGCTGTTCTTTTCCTTGCCGCCAACGCCGCGCGGCGCTAGCCTTCCCCATGAGCCTCAGCCAACCCAATCCAAGCCCCCTGTCCCCGGCCCTGTTCCACGTCAAACTGCCCCATGTCCGCATCGGGCACGGCGCGTTGCGGTTCTTTCTCGAACGCGGCCTGAATCCGGAAATCTGTTTCGATGCGCATGAGACCGAACAGCTTGAGCCCGACGACATGCGCCCCATTGCCGAGGATCTGGCCGGGCGCGGCCTGACCTGCACCGTGCATGCGCCCTTTCTGGGACTGGATTTCGGATCTGAGGACGGGTGCGACCGTGATCTGGCGAGGATGATCATGGAACGGACCCTGCGGCTGGTCGAGGTCCTGCGACCTCGCAGCGTGGTGGTCCACGGCGGTCCGCACCGCCGCCTGAAGGCGGCGGACTTCCCGGCCTGGTGTGAACGGGCGCTGCCCCTGTTGGAATGGACGGCCCGGACCGCGCTGGATCAGGGGACCGAGGTCATGCTGGAAAACATCTGCCACGAACGGCCCGAACAGCTCGCCCCGCTGCTCGAAGCCCTGGACAGCAAGGCTGGCTGGTGTCTGGACGCGGGACACATGCACGTTTTCAGCGCGGTTCCGCCCGAGGACTGGGTACGGCGGCTGGGAAGCCGCCTGGGCCAGCTTCACCTGCACGACAACGACGGCAGCGCGGACCAGCACCGCTGCGTGGGCCAGGGGTGCATTGATTTCGCACGGCTCTTCACCGTGATCATGGATTGCCGCCCGCAACCGGAAGCGCCCGTGGCCACCCTGGAAGTGAACTACGCCAAGGACGTGGATGCGAGCCTGGCCGCGCTCGGCCCGGTCTGGCCCTGGAACCGGGACTGACTCCGGAACTGGCGCTCCCCAGGCGTCCGTCCCGCTGACACCGCTCCGCTATTTCTTCGCGAAGCGCCAGCAGCAGTCGTAATCGCGCTCCGTGGGGTCCGGTGGGGCATGCACACACTCCACCCGCACGGACGGCGCGACCATTTCCCCGAAACGGCGGTACTCCCCGCCGTGCATCTCCCGGCAGACGTACGGCCCCAGGCCGTGCTTGCGGCGGCCCTCCTGGGCCGGGCAGCGCCGCACCGTGACCGTGAGCGCGTCCTCCTCCTCGGCCACCTCGTACTCCACCATGGGCGACCAGCAGAGATATTCGTAGGCTTCCCAGAATCCCCTCGGGGAATCCTCAAAGGGGCCGAAACGCTCCACAATGTCCCGCGCGGCCAGGGAGCCGACCTTGTCCCAGACCAACTCGTTGATCTTCTCGGCCTCGGCCAGCCCGTGGCGCTGCTCCACGTTCAAAAACCAAAACGCATCGCAGATGCGCATCTGCCAGAGCAGGGTCGAGACGTATTCGCGGACCTGGTACTTGTCCATGTCCTCCAGCAGAAACAGATCGAACTCTTGCGACATGCGGACTCCGGCCGACGCTCAGCGCGCCGGGAAAGAAAACAACGGGGATGCGTTCAGTGGTCCTCGCCGGAAACCGGCCCCCGCGCCTTTTTGATGGACGCGCGGCGTTTTTTGGACTCCAGGCGTTGCCTGCGCTGGCCTCCGGGCACGCCGGAGCGGACCCGCTCCAACACCGGGGTCAGGGCCTCGGCCAGGAGCTTCGCGAACCGGCCCAGGACCTCCTCGCGGTTCTGTTCGAAGCTGCGATGCACCTGGCAGGCCAGGGTCAGACAGCCGTCCTTGCCGATGCGCCGCCGCAGCTTGCCCCGGAGGATCATCTTCTGGAACGGGGTCAGGACGCCGGAGCGTTCCAAATCGAACCGCAGCACCGCCTTGGTGGCCGTGGTGTTCACGTGCTGGCCGCCCGGCCCGGAGGAGCGCACCGCGGAAATGCGGATCTCCTTGAGCGGGATGGACAGATCTTGGGATACATACAACATGGGGCGGCAATAGCAGATTCGCCGCTGAATGATAAGCCTGGGGAACGGCACGCCCCCGGCGGGTGACGGCCTCCCTTTCACCCGCTTTCCTTCCGGCGCGGAATCCGCTACAACGCGCAAAACCACACGCGCCCCGCGCGCCGGAGGATACGAATATGAGCCATTGTCCCTGCGGAACTGGCAAAAGCTATGAAGAGTGCTGCGGACCCTACATCGAAGGCCGCGAAGACGCGCCCACAGCCGAGGCCCTGATGCGTTCGCGCTACTCGGCCTATGCCACGGGCAGGCTGGAATATCTGCGCGACACCCTGCTGCCCGAGGAGCGGGAACAGTTCGACATGGAGTCCGCGCGGAAATGGTCCGAAAGCGCGGTCTGGGACGGCCTGGAGGTTGTGGAAACCGAGGACGGCGGCCAGGGGGACCAGACCGGGACCGTGGACTTCATCGCCCGCTACACCCAGTCCGGCGTGCGCCAGGCCCATCGCGAGCTGGGCACGTTCCGCAGACTGGACGGCAAGTGGATCTACGTGGACGGCGAAGTGCGCGGCGAACCCCAGCGGCGCGCCGAACCCAAGGTCGGCCGCAACGAACCCTGCCCCTGCGGAAGCGGGAAAAAATTCAAGAAGTGCTGCGGTAAATAACCGCACTGGTCGTTTTGAGCGGCGAGAAGCAACTGGCCGGGGAGCGGGAAGCTCTCCGGCTTTTTGGTCCGCGCGGCCCGACGCGAGCGCGGCCCGACGCGAGCGCGGCCCGACGCGAGCGCGGCCCGGCGCTTGGGGTTGGCTCAGCCGCGCTGGCGCAAAATCAGGATTTCCTGGGGCGGAAACACATCGTCGTTCCAGCCGCGTTCGTAAAACTCGAAGCCGCAACGCTCGTAAAGGCTCCGGGCGCGGCGGTTGCCCACAAAGACCTCCACGCTCAGGGGTCTTCTCTTCTCGGCCATGGACTCCAAAAGCCGCCGGCCCACGCCTTTGTTCTGGTGTTTCGGGGCCACGAACAGGCCGCCCACCAGCGAATCCATCATGCCCACAAATCCGAGCAGTTCTCCGTGCTCCTCCGCGACCCAGATCTCGGCGGCGGGCAGGTACACGGTCGCCACCAGTTCGCGCTGGCGTTGGAGTTCCAACTCGTCGAAAAAGGGATGCCCGGACCGGGATGCCTCCATCCAGATATCCAGAATTACCTGACAATCGCTCTCGACATATTTCCGGATCAGCATTTCAATGCAGGTCCTCGAACTGAATTTGCACGCCGCCACAGAAGGTCCAGCGGTCTTCGGGAAATCCCTCGGTGATGGTCACGGGCAGTTTCGCGCCCAGGGCCAGACCGTGGCTGCGCACGTAGGCCTCGTCCGGCAATCCGCCCGCGCCCAGGGTCATCAGAAACGGGGTGGTTCGCCGCCGCACCGCGCTGTTTTCCGGCGCGGCTTCGCCGACAATGCGGAACTCCACCACATAGGGCCGGACCTCCGGGCCGCCGAGATTCGCGCCGCCGGAGGGAGGAGCGGGCTCGCAGCGCACGATCTCGGCCACGTCCTTCCAGGTTTGCGCCGGGCAGGCGTCGTCGCCGGGCTCATGGCGCGAGGCGCAACCCGCGACCAGCCCGCCAAGCAGCAGCGCGGCCAGAAGAAAGGCTCCGCGCGGCCACAAGGTCGGAAAGAGCCGTCGCCCGTTCACGCCATGAGTTCCCGCACGGCCTTCTTGATGCCGTTCTTGTCGATGCCGAGCATGGCCCGCAGTTCCTTCTGGGTTCCATGCTCCACAAAATGGTCCGGCAGGGCCAGCCGCTTGATGTGCAGGCCGTCCAGCATGTCGTTGTCGGCCAGGGCCTCCAGAACCGCCGAGGAAAAGCCCCCCTGGGCCGCGTTTTCCTCCACGATGACGATGCGCTTGAAGCGTCCGGCCAGTTCGAGCAACTGCTCCTCGGGCAGCGGCTTGACAAACCGGGCGTTGAACACGGCCACATCCGGGCCTCCGGCCTCGGCCAGCTCCAGGGCCGCTTCCAGCGAGGGGTAGACCCGCGAGCCAATGGCCACGATCAGGCCGTCCCTGCCGTCGCGCTCCAGCTCGCCGCGTCCCAGTTCCAGGGGCAGCATCTCCGGGTCCACGGCCACGCCCGCGCCGGTTCCGCGCGGGTAGCGCACGGCCACGGGCCCCTGCACAGCGAACGCCGTGGCCATCATCCGGGCCAGCTCGTTCTCGTCCTTGGGGGCCATGAGCACCATGTTCGGGATGTGCCGCAGGAAGGAGAGGTCAAAGGCGCCGTGGTGCGTGGCGCCGTCCGCGCCCACGAGCCCGCCCCGGTCCATGAAGAACTTCACGTTCAGGTTCTGGAGACAGACATCATGCACGATCTGGTCGTAGGAGCGCTGCAGGAAGGTGGAATAGATGGATACGGCGGGCTTGAATCCGTGCGTGGCCAGCCCCGCGGCAAAGGTCACGGCGTGCTGTTCGCAGATGCCCACGTCCACGAAGCGGTCCGGGAAACGGCTGCGGAAGCAGTCCGTGCCCGTGCCTTCGGGCATGGCCGCCGTGATGGTCACGATCTTCTCATCCTTCTGGGCCAGGGAGCAGAGAGTCGCGCCGAAAACCTCGGTGAGGGAGGCCCAGCCCCCCGGTGCGGGTTTCAGGGCCAGGCCGGTCTCGGGCATGAACTTGCCCACGCCGTGGAAATAGGTCGGATTGTCCTCGGCGGGCTTGTAGCCCTTGCCCTTTTTGGTCATCACATGCACGAGCACCGGGGTGTTGATGCGCTGAACCTGTTGGAAGGTGTCCACCAGCGCACCGATGTCGTGTCCGTCAATGGGGCCGACGTAGTTGAAGCGGAAGGCCTCGAAGAGCATGCCCGGCGTGAAGAAGCTCTTGACCGAGTCCTTGCCGCGCTTGGCCCAGTGGTGCAGTTCATCGCCAATGCCCGGAATGTCCTTGATGCGCCGTTCCACGTAGTCCTTCCAGCGCACGAACATGGGGGCCGAAACCGTGCGCGAAAGAAAACGCGAAAGCGCGCCCACGTTGGTGGAGATGGACATCTCGTTGTCGTTGAGCACCACTATGAAGGGTCGCTCCAGGTCGCCCGCCTGGTTCAGGCCCTCAAAGGCCAGTCCGGCCGTGAGCGAGCCGTCGCCGATGACCGAGACCACGTTGAAATCCTCGCCCGCCAGGTCCCGCGCCGTGGCAATGCCGAGGCCCGCGGAGATGGACGTGGAGGAATGGCCCACGCCGAAGTGGTCGTAGGGGCTTTCGCTCATGCGCGGAAACCCGCTGATGCCGCCGAACTGGCGCAGGGTGTGAAAGCGCTCCAGCCGTCCGGAGAGAATCTTGTGGGCGTAGGCCTGATGTCCCACGTCCCAGACGATCTTGTCCTTCTCAAAATCAAAGGCCCGGAAGAGCGCCAGAGTCAGTTCCACGGTTCCCAGGTTCGGGGCCAGGTGGCCGCCGGACTGGGAAACCTGGGCAATGATCACTCTCCGGAGTTCCTCGGCCATGATTTCCAGGTCGGGCAGGGAAAGTCGGCGAACGTCCGCCGGGCGTTTCACACCCGGCAACAGCTTGAGATCCTTGAAATGACTCATGGGACTCCGATGCGCGGTCACTGGACCCGTTCGATGATGTAGCGGGCCAGTTCCTCCAAAAATTCACGTTCAGGCCCGTCATAGGGGGCGAGTTGGTTCAGAGCTTCGGCAATGTGGTCCTCGGCCATGCTCCGGCTGCGTTCCAGGCCAACGAGGCTCGGATAGGTGATCTTGCCGTTGGCCTCGTCGCTGCCCACGGGCTTGCCCAGGCTGGCTTCGTCCCCGACCACGTCGAGCACGTCGTCCACGATCTGGAAGGCCACGCCGACTTCCTTGCCGTAGGCCGTGGCCCGGCGCAGGTCATCCATGGGCGCCCCGGCCAGAATCGCGCCGCAGGCGCAGGACGCCGTGAGCAGCGCTCCGGTCTTCATGGCGTGCATGGCCCGCAGTTCGTCCAGTTCCACGCCTGTTTTCCCGGTCATCTGCATGTCGAGCATCTGGCCGCCAGCCATGCCCCCGCACCCGGCGGAGCGGACCATCATGCGCATGGCCTGGAGCACCACGGTGGCGGGCAGGCCCCGCTCCAGCGCGGAATCGAGCATGAACCCGAAGGACTCGGTGAGCAGGCCGTCCCCGGCGAGAATGGCCGTGGCCTCGTCGAAACGCTTGTGGTTCGAAGGCCGGCCCCGGCGGAGGTCGTCGTCGTCCATGGCCGGCAGGTCGTCGTGGATCAAGGAATAGGTGTGGATCATCTCCAGGCTGGCGGCAAAGGGCAGCGCCGCTTCGCCATCGCCGCCCATCAGCCGCATGAAGGAGAGCAGCAGCACGGGCCGCAGCCGCTTGCCGCCCGCCATGAGGCTGTACTCCATGGACTCGCGCAGGCGGTCGGGAAAGCCGCGTCCCTCCAGACAGCCCCGCAGAAACCCGTCCACTTCCCTGGCACGCGCGGCCAGTTTGTCCTTGATGTTGATCTGGGTGCTCATTCGCCTTCTCCGCTGCTTGCGTTTTCGTCGAAAGCCGTCAGCAATTCCCGTCCCACCAGCAGAACCTCGTTGCGGGCCGCTTCCAGCCGCGCCGAGCAGTCCCGGGCCAGGGCCAGCCCTTCCTTATAAAGCTCCACTCCGCGCTCCAGCGCGGCGTCGCCCTTTTCCAGCTCCTCGACAATGGCCGTGAGCCGCGCGAGCTTGTCTTCGTAGGTCGCTTCCGCCATGACGCTTCCCCTATCGCAGCAACGCGTCCACGCTGGACGAGACCAGGGTCTGGGGGTCCACCATCAGCCCCTGCACGGCCACGCCGAAATGCAGATGGGGTCCGGTGGCCCTGCCGGTGGCCCCGGCCAGGCCGACCACGTCGCCGCGCCGCACGGTTTGGCCCACAGTAACCTTTAGCTCCGAAAGATGAAAGTACATGGAGACCACTCCGTTGCCATGGTCCACGTATACGCTGTTGCCCGCGTAGTAATGCTCCGCCGCGAGCAGCACCACGCCGTCGGCGCAGGCCTGCACTGGCTCGCCCAGGGCCGCGCGCTGGTCCAGGCCCCGGTGCGGATTTTTGGGCTGGCCGTTGAGGATGCGGCGGTAGCCGTAGGGGCTGGTGACCACCCCGGGCACGGGGCTGAGCAGGGGCAGGGACCACGTCCGCTGCGGACTTACTGTGGCCAGGGCCGCAGCCACGGCCTTGCGGTCCTGGGCGATGCGCTCGTTCTCCGTGGCCGGAGGCGTAACCATCTTCTGCTCCACGGTCAGGCGCTGTTCCGGATATTTTCTGCTCCGCACGGCCACGGGGTGGGTGAACGCCCGTGGCTCCCCGCCCACTCGGGCCGAAACAGTAAGCTCGCTTACGCCCGCCTTGGAGTGCAGCACATCCGTACCCAGCAGGGCCACGGCCACCTGCTTGCCGTTCCATTCGCTCACGGACGGACGGATCTCCTTGCCCTGCCAGCCGATGACCACCTCGTCCAGGGGGCGGCTGGAGGTCAGGCGCACCGCAAAGGGCTGCCCGAGCGCCACGCTGGCGGGATGGGCCAGCGAGAAGATGTCCTCCTGCTGGCTCGGGGTCGCTTTGTCCACCAGGGGCGTCTTGTCCACAACCGTCTCTTCCGTTGCCCCAGCCAGACCGGGCAGGGCCGTCGCAACCACCAGAATCAGCATCCACTTCAGAAAATTCCGCACTGTACCGTTCTCCTCATGGCCGCAACGCACGACCGTGCAAATTCCGTTTCTTCGGGCGCTTCACGCGCCGCCCGCTTCCGTATCCGGCTCCGATTCCGTTCCCATGGACCCGGTGGCCTCGGCATGCACCACACCGTCGCGCACGCGGATCTCCAGATGTTCGCCCGGCGTCACCTCCTGCCAGGAGCGCAGGAAGCGTCCGCTTTTCCGCAGTCGCACCAAGCTGTAGCCCCGTTCCAGAGGTTTTTCCGGGTCCAGGGCCGCCAGCCGCGCCACAAGCACGCTCAACCCGCGTTCCTGCCGCGCGAGCTGCCCCTGGGCGGCCCGCTCCAGCCCATGCAGCGCCGCCCGAAGCGGCTCTTCACGTTCACGCAGGCGCGGTTCCCCCATGGAACGCTCCAGACGCAAAGCCAAGCCTTGCAGCCGCTCACAACGCCAGTCCAGAGAGCGTTGCCCGGCCTGGACCAGACGCGCCCGCCCCTGCTCGAATCCCTGGGCCAGCCGCTCCAGCCGCTGCACAGGCGAGAGCCAGACCAGGGCCTTGCGCAGCCCGGCCAGCTTCTCGGCCCGGTCGTCCAGATGCGCGGCAAAAGCCCGGCCAAGCCGCAGCTCCAGGCCGTCCACCTGCTGCGCCAGACTGCTGCGCCGGGGCCAGAGCAGTTCCGCCGCGTGGCTCGGCGTGGCGGCCCTGCGGTCGGCCACATAGTCCGCGATGCTCACGTCCGGCTCATGGCCCACGCCCGTAACCACGGGAATGTCCATGCCCACGATGGCGGCGGCCACCTCCTCGGTGTTGAAGGCCCAGAGGTCCTCCAGGGAGCCGCCCCCGCGCACCAGCACCGCCACCTCGGCCCAGGCCTCGGCCCGGATGCGGGTCAGGGCCTCGGCGATTTGCGCCGGAGCCTGCTCGCCCTGCACCAGGGTCGGGTAAATATGGATTTCCGCGCCCCAGCCACGCTCGTCCGCCAGCCGCAGAAAATCGCGCACCGCCGCGCCGCGCGGCGACGTGACCAGGGCCACGCGCCAGGGATGACGCGGCAAGGCCTTCTTCCGGGAAAGATCGAACCAGCCCCGTGCCTCCAGGTCGCGCTTGAGCGCCTCAAAGGCCAGATGCAGATCGCCCAAGCCCTCTTCCTGGACCAGTTCGGCCACGAGCTGATACACACCGCGCCGTTCGTAGACATTGAGCCGCCCGGCGCAAAGCACCTCGCGGCCCTCCTCCAGTTGGAGGCCTCCTTCCTCGGCTGTCTCCAGAACTTCGCCCGTGGCCGGGTTCACGGCGCTGCCGTCCTCGCCCCGCTTCCACTGCGCGGACTTGAACCAGACCACGCCGAGCACGCAGTCGCCGTCCGTGAGCGTGAAATAAAGATGCCCGCTGGCCGGGCGCGAAAGGTTGGCCACCTGCCCGCGCACCCAGACGAACGGAAACTCCGTCTCCAGCACGTCCTTGACGGCGCGGGTCAGCTCGGCAACGGTGAGTATCGTGGGCATGGCGAACCCCATACCACGACTCGGGCAAGGGTAAAACCTCGGATTCGGCGGCCCGGCGGCACGCTGCGCACGCCGGGCCACGGTTTCCGGCTATTCCAGCCGAATGTGCTGGTCTCCGGCCAGGGGCGGCTTGTCCCAGAGGCGGTGGTCGTTCTCCGGCAACCGCTCCAGCTCCTTCTGCCGGTATTGCTGGCGATTGATGTCGTAGTGCTCCCAGAATTGCGGATCGACCTCGTAGACCTCGTCCGTTTCCGGATTGTAGACCCGGTCGCGCCCGAGAATGGCGTCGCTGCGCTTCTCGGCCATGATGTCGTAGCTGCGGTTGCGGCTCTCCCAGCCCTGCATGATCATATCCGAGGTCTCGGAAAGGGTCCGCCCGGCGGAGGCCACCGCGCCCCAGGCCTGGCCCGAGGCCTGCTGGCACTGGGCCGCATATTCCGCGCTCACGTCGAAACTGCCCAGACAGCGGGTCAACACCGGCTGCCAGTACGCGAACTCGTCCTTTGCCGCGCTCACGCCCATGACCAGCATGCCCACGCCCGTGCCGCCGCCCGGCGATCCCGTGAAGGGCGCAAACGGAGCCACCGTGGCCTGGAAGAGGCCCTCGGCCAGCACATTGCCCTGCCGGAACAGCCCGCGCACCAGTCCGGTCTGCCCGCCCTGCACCATGTTCGGCAGGGGCACGCTCCAGACCGGTTCCAGCCCCTGGAGCGGCGGGAAGTGGGGCACGTATTGCCGGGCCAGGGAGGAGCGGGCCATGCCCTCAAAGTTGCGGAAGAAATTTTCGGGAGTCAGCGGCACGACCACAGGCATGTCCAGCCAGTTGAGCATGCCCTGATAATAACCCGCCACCTGCTGGTCGAGCTGTTTCTGGTCCCAGCTCATGTAGAACGGCCCCACGGAGCCGAAAAAAAAGAACTGCCGGGCCGGATTCGCCGGGTCGTAGACCAGAAACCCCAGGTCCGAGCACTGTCCGCTCACGAGCACCAGCCAGCCCTGAGGTTTCTGAATCCGGAAGCCCGGCCCCTGCCAGGTTTCCAGCACGGGTTCGGCGGCCCGTGTCTTCATGGGCAGACCCGCCAGAATGATCCAGCACAGAAAAAACAGGGCGACACGGCGCATGGCTTCCCTCCTTTTCGGGCGCGCCCGGTTGCGGCTCTGAAATTCCGATTCCAGCCATTTACCGCGCCCGGGAAAAGCCGTCAAACCCCTGATTCATGGTGCTGACGACGTGTTCCGTTTCCCCGGGTCACTTTCCCGTGAATATTGGAAAAATTGCCAAAGATGCTAAATGAGGCTATGGGCGGACAGGGGGAAACATGAACATCATTCTCGCCGTCGTTGTGGTGCTGGTCTGTTCGGTTTTGAGCATGGCCCTTTCCAGAAGCCTGCTCGCGGGCACGGACGGGCGCGCCAAACGCCTGGGCATCAACGCCCTCTGCCTCCTGCTCGGGGTCGTCGTGGCCATTGCCGTGCTCAAGTACGCGGTTCCGCGCTTTGGCGGCGACAGCTCTTCCAACGGTCCGTCAGGCATGGAATCGTTCGGCGCAAATTCGCCCGCCTCCCCAGTCCTGGACAACGTACTGGAGGCCAGGAGTCTGGCGGAGGTGGACAAGGCCTGGGC
>JBFWMD010000092.1:0-13347 GCA_050251775.1 Desulfovibrio sp. | reverse complement strand
TCGTGGAAGGGCATGCGCACCCACGTGCCCGGGGTCATGTCGATCATCTCGCCCTGATATGGAACGACGGGCGAGCCGCAAACCTCGGTGGCCACGGTGGCGAACATGTCCTCGGTGAGGTCCATGAGATCCGTGAATGTGGCGTAGGCCCAGTAAAACTCCATCATGGTGAATTCTGGGTTGTGCCGGGTCGAGATGCCTTCGTTGCGGAAGTTGCGGTTGATCTCGTAGACGCGCTCAAACCCGCCCACCAGCAGCCGCTTGAGATACAGCTCCGGCGCAATGCGCATGTAGAGCTTCATATCCAGGGCATTGTGGTGCGTTTCAAAGGGCTTGGCCGTGGCGCCGCCGGGAATGGGCTGCATCATGGGTGTCTCCACTTCCATGAAGCCCTTGGCGTCCATGTAGTTGCGCAGGGCGCGCACGATCCGGGTCCGCTTGGTGAAAATTTCGCGGGTCCGGGGCGTGACGATGAGGTCCACGTAACGCTGCCGGTAGCGGATTTCCATGTCCTTGAGGCCATGGTACTTCTCCGGCAAGGGACGCAGCGACTTGGACATCAGCCGACACTGCGTGGCGGAGATGGTCAGCTCGCCGGTCTTGGTGCGAAAGAGTTTTCCGCGCACGCCGAGGATGTCGCCAATATCGGATTTTTTGAACAATCCGTACTGCTCCGCGCCGAGTTCGTCCCTGGCCGCGTAGACCTGGATGCTCTCGGTACGGTCCAGAATCTGGAAGAAGGTCACCTTGCCGAAGGAGCGCCAAGCAATGACGCGCCCCGCGACCGTGAACTCACACTCCAGTTTCTCCAGGGCTTCGCCGTCGGACGCGCCGTGCTCGGCCACAATGTCGCCGATGTCGGTATCCTTGACGAAATCGTTGGGATAAAGGTTCACGCCACCGTCGAGCAGGGCGCAAGCCTTCTCGACCCTGGTCTTGATGACCGGGTTCAATTCGTCACGCATTTGCAGGGCTGTGAGCATGGGCATGAAGCGTTCGGCATGCTCAGGCGTGGCCTGCAACTTGATCTTCTTGGTCTTATTGTCGTTTCCCAAAGTGATATCCCGTGTGAATTCAAGTCTCTTTGGCCCTTTGGCGCAAGAAGGAAATGACTATGCCAATTCACCGCGAGCGTCAAGCGGCGCAATGCTTGCCAAGGGTTTACAGACGAACTGAAAAAAAAATTAAAAAAGCCCTTGACCAACGGGGACTGTTTTCGATAGAGATTCGACCTCGCGAGAGCGAGTCACATTCCCCAGTAGCTCAATCGGCAGAGCGGGTGACTGTTAATCACTAGGTTCGCGGTTCAAGTCCGTGCTGGGGAGCCAGAGAGATCAAGGGTTTAGGTGGAAACGCCTAAACCCTTTTTCAATGGATCAATCAAATAATCAATCATTCAATGACACAACGTCGAAACATGCCCTTAGGGGAAATGAATCCCCTAAGGGCAACTTGCTATATTGCCGAATGATGGTTATCGAGTTTTGAAGGGGATATTGTCTCGGCCTGGGAGGGAGCTTCCTATGAGAATCGCATACAGAGCCAACGCTCGTAAAATTTTAGAAGCTGTCATCTATGTTGCCAGCAAATCGAAGGCTTGCGACTTCCATCACATCCTGAAGGTACTTTACTATGCTGACAAGTATCACCTTCAGAAGTATGCACGGCCCGTCGTTGGGGACTCATACATCAAGATGACATATGGGCCTGTTGGGTCTATTGCTTATGATGTACTGAAGTCTAACAAATTCCTCTCTGCCGATATCCTTGAGGCAATCTCGACGTCTTTGACGACTTCTAGAGAAGGCGACAATCCAACGGCAAAACCTAAACGGGAAATTGATATTTCATATTTCTCCAAGTCAGACATAAAATGCCTCGATGCAGCGATTAAAGACTGCGAGGACAAGTCATTCCATGAATTGTGCAACTCTACTCACAAGGAAAAGGCATGGTGTGAGGCCACGCTCAATGGCCAGATGAAGTACGAGTTGATAATAGACGAGGACATCACAAACCGCGAAAAGCTTCTTCAATACATCGAAGAAACATCGCCAACCCTATCATTCTAGGGTTTAAACTATGACTCCGGGTGATGTCGCCCTTATTCCAGCTAAATATTTGCCTTCTATTGAGCACGACAAATTTATTGTCTGCATTTGTCCGACCTCAAATTTTTACTTTTATATAAACACAGACCCAAGATACGCTGCACCTGAAGAGACGCAAATCCTGGTTATTGGAAAGTTGGAGCTACCATTTCTTGACCATACCTCACACATTGACACGTCTAGTGTGCAGGCTATTAATGGTAACGCAATTGCGAACGCGACGGTAAAAGGGCAACTTACAAAAGAGATACGCAGACGGATCAAAAAATCTCTACCGAACAACGAACTTCTGACACAAAATCAAATTAACCTTATCAACGCTAACCTCTAGAGCAATGCGGATAAGGTCGATATTTTCCCTTGTGCCGTCATGCCTTTCAGGTCCAGCTTCCCCGAACCGGGGCGACATCTCCAGTGCGTTGGAACCAGAGAAAACAGGCCTTCAGGAGCAATCCTGAAGGCCTTTCTCATTGTTGGCATCGCGTATTCAGTGAAAAATTCCGCGCCGTAGCGGCGTTTGGTGTGCTTTCGGGGACCGTCTGTCAGGAAACGCCCACCAGACGCTTGACGTATTCCACGTAGCGCTCCTCATCGCGAGTGTATTCGCCGTCCACGTGGGCCACCTTGGTCAGCACGCTGACAAAGCCCTCGGCCTCGATGCGCGAGCCGCAGATGCGCGGAGGCGTGGTCAGGCGCTCCCCCACGTGCTTCAGGAAATTGGAAATGCGGGCTGGCTTGAGGTCCAGTTCCTTGATGGCCTCGATTTTCTTGCTGTCCATGATGTCGTCGCTCTGCACGATGTAGTCGATGATGAACAGCTTCTCGCTGTCGGAGAGGACGCCGTCTTCCCAGGCCAATTGACGCAGCAGGGCCACCCGGAGCAAGGCCATTTCCTCCCGCTCCTGGTCGAGTCGCTCCAGCCGGGCTACGAGTCTGGTCTTTTCCTGTTCGAATTCTTTGCGCGCCGCTTCCAGCTCCTTGCGGGCCTCCTTCTGACCGCGCCGGCCCACGAAAAAACCCATGACCCCGCCCAGGGCCGCTCCGCCCACGCCAGCAACGAGGCTTTTCGCGGCGCTGACGCCGGGGATCACATCCAGAACACCCATCGAAAATTCCTCCGGTTGCGCTTGTTCCGATCACGCGGGAGATCGAAAAATGCAAGCCCAGGCACGAGACGAATTCACACCGTGTGGTCGCACTTCCGGCGGCGTCAGTGGACGAACCGGCTCTTCGGCGCGGGCAAAGGCATGGCCTCCGGAGCAACCTCCAGAGACAGGAGTTCCTCGACGCTCATGTCCGGACCGACCCAGAGCCGTCCGGGCGAACGCCAGTGGCGCACGAGCGATTTGGCTTGGCGCAACGCACCTTCCACAGCCTGAACGTACTCCTCCAAGGAGAACGTATATTCGACCTCATGAGTCCAGTCCGGGAGTTCGTCTTCCGGCGGCCACCCCAGGGGAGTCCGCAATTTCCAGGTCACGCCGCTGCCGTCGTGTGAAACCAACACGCCCTCGTCAATGCCGACACAGCCGGGATCGCCACAGTTGCAGGTAAAAATGAAATACTCCCCCGAGGAGGTCGCGCTGGCGGCCAGATCCATCGGGTCCACCCAGTGGTTCTGGGAATCATGCAGATATTTGCCGTCAACGGTGAGCAGAAAATCCAAATAGGCGTCCTCAAGGTTTTCCTCCTCAAGGGACAATGTGACGGTAATGGCCAGCTTGTTCATCGGCATTCATCTCCCCGGCTCATGCGCTCCCGGCGGGAGCAGCTTCAGGCCTGCCCTTTCTTTACATCCACATCAAACGAATGCCAACCGCCGATGTGCCGATGCATGCACGCAATGGAATCTTGCCAATCATTATCTTTTGTATTAAACGCTCCCTTCCGTTTCCCTGGTCAATCCAGGAAAGCGTCCACTACCAGAGACTTCCGCGACTTCTTACCTTTTTCCCCGCCCTTGCCATTCCGCGAAGTCCCTGCGAAACGAGGAGAATATATGCAAAGCACCCTGTTGCTTTCCGGCCTTGCCCTGCTTGGCTTCGGGCTGACCCGCACCCTGTTGCGCCGCACGAGATCCCACGACAGATCTTCCGCGAACCGCATGCCCATCGAGCTGGATTTCGATGCCGCAAAACTGCGCGAACAAAATCGTCACTGACCGGACTTCCTGAAATCGAAGAAGAATCCCCCTCTCCCGCTTGCCCGCACGCTTCATTTCCGGCATAGAGGCAGGGTGGACGCCAACCAGCGCCCACCGCAACCGAGTCTGGAGAGAAGCATGTCACACCTCGACATCGGCGATACGCTGCTGATCAGATGCGCTCATTTCGAGGATCGCCATCTGGGGGTTCTGGTCGGAAAGGAGGAGGGACGGTTGCTCGTGGTCTACGCCGACCTCCCGAAATTCGCCCTCCAAGGGTTGCGCAAGCACCCCGTCGTCACCGTGCGCTACGCCCATGAGAGCACGTTGCTCGGCTTTGACGCCCGCCTGCTTGAAACGCCGAAGGGCGAGGACTCCCTGCTTTTTCTGGAATACCCTGAGAGCATTCAGGGATACGACCAACGCCGGGAGCGGCGGCTGCTTTGCAACTTTCCCGCGCGGATATTCACAGGAAACAGTGTGTTTCCGGGCCTGGTGCAGGATATTTCCGCCAGCGCGGTGCGTATCGCCCTGGAAGATGCAGACCCGGATCGTCCGACCTTCCTCTTCACAGAAAACGAGGAATTGCGGCTCGACTTCCACGTCATCGACCCAAAAGCGGCGTTCTCCTTCCGTTGCCGCCTGCTGCGTGAATTCATCGCCTCGGGTAGACGGTATGCCGTGCTGCTCCTGCATGAACAGGAGGCCGCCCTTCGAAAGCAACTGCGGAAGTATGTGGAAGGTGTGTATGAGGGACCGATCCGGCCGGTAAGTCGTTAGCGGGACGTGGACGCCCGAAAGGGCCTCTTGCGGACAGGCAGCAGCGGAGAGCGGCCAGACGCCGAGGACTCAGATCGGCAGCAACGCGGGGCGGCCCGTTCGGGCAAAACGGGCCATGCGTCCGTAGTTCGGAGCGCTGCGGGCATCGAACCATCCGCAGGTTCGGTAGTAGCGCAAATCCTCAAACCAGACCGGCAGAAATTCCCTGTGCTTTGGCAGGCGCATCCAGGACGTGAACGGATTTTCCAACAGATCCAGAAGCGGCTTGAGCAGCACGGACGGATCGCGGAAACACTCCCAGTCGCACTTCTCGCAGACCTGCTTCCGGTCCAGACGGCTCAGATCCAGGTCCCAGAACTTACCCAGGTTCTCTCCGCCCCGGTATCCGCAGGGGAACGTATCCATGCTCCCAGCCTCCACGAAAAAGAAATCGATGCCCCCCCGGCAGGGAAAAAGCCCCGCGTCCAGACCCACGTGCTGACGCATCAGCGCCAGCAGCGCGCTGCGCGGCGTAAAGATGCGCAGGCGGTGGCGAAATTCCGGAATGACCTCATAGAGAGCCCGGAGCATGGCCGCCTTTTCCTCGGAGCTGAACCGGATGAAGCCGTCATCGGACGTGGCCGCGTAGACCGCGTCCGTAGCTGTGTCCGATCCGTCAAGGCTCATGGGGTAACAGGCGTTGACCGTGGTGAAGCCCAACTCCTCGGCAAAGGAATAAAAACGCCGAAACGCCTCGGCAAACGCGGAGCGGAAATGCTCCTGGTCGAACGGCGCTCCCGCCTCCGGAATGAGCCCCCCGCCTCCCGTGAGCCGGTTGATGCCAAGGTTGGCCGCCGGGTAAAGCCCGCGCGCGTGGAAGATCGGCAGGGCCTTGCGCAGTCCGGCCACCATACCGGGCAACCCCCGGTTGCGTTCATGCACGCCGGGATCGGCCGAATCCAGACTGATCCAGAAATTGTTCAGGGCGCTGCCCGCCAGGAGGTCCGCCAGTCTCTGGATGCGCTCCGCGAAGTCCGGACTGTCGGAATGGCGGAACAGAAACCCGTTCGTGCCGGTACGGATGTAGCGGATGCCCGCTCCCGCCGCATGGTCCGCCAGGGCGGCGATGTCCTCGGCAAAGAGCAGTGGCTCGCCGCCCGTGAAGGAGATGGAGGCCACACCCCGCTCGGCCAGCGCATCAATGAGTCTTCTGGCCTGATCCACGCCCATGGTGGCGCGGGGGGCGTCGCTGGAAATGCGCATGCCGCACTGGGTGCAGGTGGCGTTGCAGCGAGTGGTGTACTGAATGACCACCTGACCAGGAACCCGCCTGCGGACCAGGCGCGCCCAACCGGAGGGAGAGAGGAACGGCGATCTGCTCATGGAGCGAGAATACGCCGCCCCCGCAACCGAAAAATGATGCTTCGGTTACGATCCCATGTCCATCGTGTTACGTTGCGAACGGCTCCGCCGAGAATGTTCGTTTTTGCAGGACTTCAATCGCGAAAACGTTCCTGGATGGCCAGAACTTCGTCCAGATTTTTCAGAAAGAGATCGAAAAGCCGGGGCTCGAAATGGCTGCCACGCCCCTCGGCCATGATGGCGAGGGCCTTGTCGTTGGGGTAGGCCTGCTTATAGGGCCTGCGCGTGGTCAAGGCGTCAAAGACATCGGCGATGGCGCAAATCCGACCATACAGGGGGATATCCTCTCCGACGAGACCTTTGGGATACCCGGAACCGTCCCATTTCTCATGATGGCTGATGGCGATGATTCTGCCGGTCTCCAGGTAGGCCGAGGATGGCGAGTCCAGAATCTTGGAACCGATCACGGTGTGGGTTTTCATAATTTCCCACTCTTCGGGATCAAGGGGGCCGGGCTTGAGCAGAATGGAGTCTGGAATGCCGATCTTGCCGATGTCGTGCATGGGGCTGGCGTGCAGGACCAAATCGACCTCCTCGGCTTTCAGGCCGAGCTTCTCGGCCAGCAGGGCGGAATAACGGCTCATGCGGTCGATGTGGCGGGCCGTGTCCTCGTCCTTGTATTCCGCCGCCTGGGAGAGGCGACGCAGGGTTTCGAGATGGGCCGCCATTTTGGCCTGCTGGGCCTCCTCCAGCTCCTGGGTCCGCTCGACCACGAGCCGCTCCAGGCCCTCCTGGTAGCGCATGACCTGATCGTGATATTCCTTGAGCCGCAGGTGGGCATCGAGACGGATGCGCAACTCCGTGACATCCACAGGCTTGGTGATGAAATCGCTGGCGCCCGCGCGCACCGCGTCAAGACGGTCGCGCTTGTCCGAGAGGGCCGTGGCCATGACCACCGGCAGGTCCTGAAAACCAGGGAGAGAGCGAATCTTCTGAACCACTTCGAAGCCGTCCATATCCGGCATCATCACGTCCAGCAGAACGAGGTCCGCCTGATCAAGAATCTCCAGCGCTGTGCGCCCGGACTCGGCCAGAAGGAAGTCGTACCCGAAACTCTCCACAAAACCGGAAAGAACCTTCAGGTTGATTTCTTCATCATCGACGATGAGGATGATTTTGCGTCGATCTTCCGCTCCCATTAATCACTCCTGCCTGCCCATAGTTGCCATATTATTTCAATTACCCATGCGACAGGTTCCTCGTCAAGGACGAGCTTCGAATTCAAGGACTTCCGCTGGCCGGTCCCTGGCAGCAATCGGGGATTGCCACGATCCTTCCCCGCTCCACCCGCACCACGCCGTCACTGACCGATTCCAGCCAGCCCCGGTCGTGGCTGACGATCACCAGGCTCGCGCCCCAATCGCTCCGGGCCAGCATGGCCGCCGCCAGAATGCGCTCCGCGTTTTCCGGGTCGAGACTGCTGGTGGGTTCATCCAGCAGGAGCACCTGGGGCCGGAGCACCAGCCGAGCCGCCAGCGCGACACGTTGCGCCTCGCCACCGGAAAGCTCCCGCCAGGATCTGCGGGCAAAGGATCCAGGGTCCAGGCCGACCATTTCCAGAGCCTCGTGGACACGCGCCCGCATTTCAGCGGAACGCAGTCCACCGCGCACCTTCAGCCCGTAGCCCACATTGGCGTCCACGGAACGCAACAGCAGGTACGGCTCTTGCGTCAGCAGGGCCACCGTCCGCCGGATGTTCGGGCTGGAGGGGCTGGCAAGCCGGCCCCTGAAATGCACGCTCCCGGCATCCGACGCCTCGAGAAAGGCAAGGATGCGCAAAAGAGTGCTCTTGCCCGATCCGTTGTGCCCGGCCACACCGAGAATGACCCCCTCGGGCACAGCCAGATGCGGAACGTCCAGGGCCACGCGATCGCCGTAGAGCCGGCGGACCCCCTCCAGGAGATACAGGGGAGTGCTCATCGCTGCGCCGACCTCCGCAGCAGCACGGCCAGCAGATTCACCGCAAAGGCGATGATCATCAGTACCAGACCGAGAGCCACGCCCATGCCGAACTGACCTTTGCCCGTTTCCAGAGCGATGGCCGTGGTGATGGTCCGGGTATGCCACTTGATGTTGCCGCCGATCATCATGGAGATGCCCACCTCCGAAACAATGCGGCCATAAGCGGCCATGGCCGAGAGGGCCACGGCAAAACGCGCCTCCGCAAGGGTGGTCAGCAGCACTTGGCGCGGGCTCGCACCCAGGGTCAACAACGTCTGCCGAAGACGGCGGTCCTGGCTTTCCACAGCCGTGGCCGTCATGGCCACCACCACGGGCAGTCCGAGCAGCGTCTGGCCCACGGCGATGCCGCTCATGGTGAAGAGCAGCCCGAACCCGCCCAGAGGTCCCTGGCGGGTGATGAAGGCATAGACCAGCAGACCGATGACCACGGTGGGCAGGCTGAGAAGCGTGTCCACGATCAGGCGGGTGAAGCGTTTACCGGGAAATTCATAGTAGCCGAGCGCGAACCCGAGGGGCGCGCCCAGCAGCAGACTGGCGCAAATGGACATGGTGGAGACGCCGATGGTCGTGCGCACCGCCGACCAGGTCTGCGGGTCGCTCGTGGAAAGCAGCCGAAATGCCTCCAACACGCCTTGTACGATAAAATCCATGAATGCAGCGATCCGAAGTGCGGCAGGCTTCTGCCGGTTGATGACAAAAAAGGCGGAAAAACGGCAACCCGTTCCCCCGCCCAGGTTGCTTACGCTACTTCGCGTTGGGGGTGAAGAGCGTCTGATCAAGCAGGCGGAAATCGCCGATGATGGTCTGGCCCTTCTCGGAAGTCATCCAGGCTGCGAACTTCTCGGCCAGATCGTGGCGCACGTTCGGGCAGTGGGTCTTGTTGAGCAGGAGCACGCTGTACTGGTTGAAGAGCACGTCGTCTCCCTCCACAAGGACCACCAGCGGCGGATTGCCCTTGTTGTCGTTGGCGTAGGTGATGAAGGTTCCGCGGTCGGTCATGGTGTAGCCGCCCATTTCCTCGGCGACCTTGATGGTGGCCAGCATGCCCTGGCCGGTCTGTACGTACCAGGCCTCCTTGTCGGGCAGTTCCATACCCGAGGCCTTCCAAAGCGAAATCTCCTTCTTGTTCGTGCCCGAATCGTCACCACGGCTGATGAACTTCTGACCGGAGCCGGCAATGGTCTTGAGCGCCTCGGCGACCTTCATGCCCCTGACCTTGGCGGCATCCGCACCAGGCCCGATGATCACGAAGTCGTTGTACATGACCTGGCGGCGCTCGGCGCCAAAGCCGCTTTCGATGAAGGCCTTCTCGGCAGCGGGGGCATGCACGAGCAACACGTCCACATTGCAATCCTCACCCATCTTCAGGGCCTTGCCCGTGCCCAGAGCGGTCCATTTCAGCTCAATGCCCGTATCCGCCTGAAAGATCGGGGCCAGATAATCAAGCAGGCCCGTGTTGTCCGTACTCGTAGTCGTCGCCATCATCAGGGTTTCGGACCGGGCCACTCCGAGCGTCAGGAGCAGCAACGCCATGACCAGCGCGATCATGCGAATTTGTTTCATTTTCTTCCTCCATATTGTGTTGATCAGAACATAGATTCAACCAATAGCATGGGAAATGTGCATGTCAACAAGAAATAAATTACATTCCGATTCGACACTTTTAAAGTAGCATGATCTTCGATTTCACTTGCCCTTTTTCTGATAATGATTACTATCAAGAGTCAACATACTGATAATCAAGGAGTGAATCATGTACTTCAAACAAATCACGGTTCCCGGGCTCGGATGCTTTTCCTACGCCATCGGCTGCCCTGGGGCCAAAGCCATGGCCGTGGTCGATCCCAAGCGCGACATCCAGGACTACCTCGACATCTCCCGCGAGGAAGGCATGAAGATCACGCAAATCATCGACACCCATGTGCATGCGGACCACGTCAGCGGCGCCCACGAATTGCGGGCGGCCACCGGGGCCGAAATCATGATGTACGAAACTTCTCCAGTGGACTTCCGCTTCAGCAAGGTCCGCGAGGGCCAACGCCTGGAGATCGGCAACGCACGGCTGGAATTTCTGCACACGCCCGGGCACACCCCGGACGCGCTTTCCGTGCTGGTCACGGACCTCTCCCGCTCCGAGGAACCCTGGATGATCCTCACGGGAGACGTGCTTTTCGTGGGCGACATCGGGCGGCCCGACCTCGCGGGAGCGGACGTGCTCGACGAGCAGGTCCGCAACCTCCACAACACATTGTACAAGAAGTTCCTTGATCTTCCCGATTATCTGGAAGTCTTCCCGTCCCACGGCATGGGTTCGCTTTGCGGCAAGGGCATGAGCTCGAAGACCAGTTCCACCCTGGGATTCGAGCGTAAGCACAACCCCATGCTCCAGTTCGCTTCCTTCGAGGAATTCCGAAAGGTCATGACCGGAGAGTTCCCGACCCGACCCAAAAGCTTCAGCCACATCATCCAGACCAACAAGGACGGCGCCCCGCTTTTGGAATGCTGCCCCCTGGAAAAGGCCCTCTCCCCGGAGCGGTTCGAGGAAAGCATCCAGGAAGGGACGTTGGTAATTGACACGCGCGACACCGCCGCCTTTGGCGGGTTCCACATTCCCGGCTCTCTGAACATCGGCTTTGAGAACCAGCTCGCCAACTGGGTGGGCATGGTCGTTCCGCCGGACGCGGACCTGATTCTCGTGGTTGAAAACAAGGACAAGTACGACGCCATGGTCACGGAGCTGCACCGCATCGGCTACGACCGCATCTTCGGCTACCTGGCGGGCGGCATTAATTCCTGGCTGCTTTCCGGCCGCGAGCTGGACAAGTTGGATCAGGTTTCCGCCAACGAACTGCGCAGGCTTTCGGGCGAAAAGGGGCTGCACATCGTGGATGTGCGCACACCAGGCGAGGTCAAGGGCGGAATAATCCCTGGAGCCGGCCATACCCCCCTGGCCGAAGTACTGGAAAAGGGACTTGCCCTGTCCAAGGACGCCAAGACCGTGATCTACTGCGGCAGCGGCTACCGCTCCAACATCGCGGCCTCGGCGCTGAAAAAGCTCGGATACGGCAACGTGCACTCCCTGGCGGGCGGCGTCACGGCCTGGACCCGCGCGGGCTTTCCACTGGCCTGATTTCCCGGACCAGCGGTTCGACCGGTTTTTCCCCTGACTGTACGGCGGCCTTGTTGGCCGCCTTTTTTTGTTGACAAAATTCAACCGCAAATTCGCTGCGTTGCTTGCCATGCACTCCCGAAAAACATTTTTTTCAGCTTGCCCCCTAAAGTCCGGAACAGGTCCTGCCGATAAAGACAGCGGAGCGGGTAAAAACAAGAACACGAGAACGGACATGAGCATCGCCATCACCGACAACGGCCAGTCGTGGGCCGCTCTGCTCCCCGCCTTGAGGGGAGAGGTTGGGAAAACCTCGGGCATCGACCCGCTGGCGTCCGCTTCCGTGGCAGCCGAGTCGGACCAGGGCGCTCCCGTGGCCTCCCAGAATCGCAATGTGGCCGCCGAAGCCGCCGCCCTGGAATCCCAGTCCGCGCTCGCCTTGCAACTGAACGCTACCTCGGGCCAGCGCTCCCAACAGATGACCGGGAATCCATTCGCATCCGAAGCGCTCCCACCCGCCGGAAATTCCGGCAACACCCTGATCCGCCGAGCCGTGGAGTCCTATGGCACGGAAGATTTCCCCCAGGCCGGCAGCCGCTTCGACAAAACCGCCTGAGCCTCCACCGGCACAGCTGCCACGCAAAACCGCCGTCTTTTCCCTTGGTTCGGGAGAAGACGGCGGTTTTTTCGGGCGAGTCAAAGCCGGGCAGGTTCTAGTCGTGCAGCAGCGGACCGAGACATTTGTCCGGCGCGGCCAACAACCCGAGCTCCCGGGCCTGGCGTCTCAGCTCCGGTGAAACGGTTCCACCCAGGGAAAGGGTTCCGCTCTCGGCGTCCTGGTGCTTCAAAGCCGCGCAAAGCAATTGCAGACAGTGGAAGTCCGTCTCGGCCACGCCTTCCAGGTCGAGCTCCAAATTCCGCTTTCCGGAAAGTCCCTCCAGCAGGGCCAGACGCAGGTGTTCCGCGCTTTCCAGGGTCGCCTTTTCCGGAAACCGCAACACGGCGGTGCGCGTGCCGCTCAGCAGGACGTACGGGCCGAACTCGGCCTGCTTGTCCACCACCTGGACGGCTCCGGACTCCTGGGCGCTTGCGAGATTCCGGATGCGGTCGAGGGAAACACCCGTCACGGTGCTGACCAGATCGGGTTCAAGAATGGTGGCGAAAAGCACGTAAAAGGGAATTCTGTTTCCAAAATCGCTTTCCAGACTGCCCACGGCGGCGAAGTCCAACTGGCAATCGAGCACCCGTCCGCTTTTCTCCAGATCGGCAAAGACCTCCAATGGGTAGGTATCCCGTAGTTGGATGTCGTGGATCAGATCGTATTCAATGAGGTAAATGTAGTTTCCGCCCTTGCGCGCCTGCTCCAGACTGACCGTATCCACAGTAAACACGCTGCCGCTGTCGAGCCGGATGTTCGCGCCCACAGGACCCGCTTCATCCGGGTTATCCGCGGAAATCAGGCGCGTCAGCGGCGTGAGCGCGTCCTCGATGGACATGGCGTCGCTCTGGTCCACGTTTTCCACCAGGGAGAGCAATCGGTCGAATCCCGTGAGCAGGATGTCCACCACTTCGTGGGAGGGGACGAGTTCATCGCTGCGCACCATGTGCAGCACGTTTTCCAGCTTATGGGCCAGGGTCTTGATGTTGTTGAAGCCGAGCATTCCAGCGCCACCCTTGATGGAATGGGCCGCCCGGAACACCGAATTGACCAGGACTTCGTCAGAAGCACCGCCTGCGGCCTCCATATCCAGGAGATCCTGCTCGATGTGGGCCAGGTGTTCGCGGCAATCCTCCACGAAACTGACGACGAGTTCGTCACCGGCGTAGGTCATGCGTCTCCC
>JBFWMD010000091.1:0-13412 GCA_050251775.1 Desulfovibrio sp. | reverse complement strand
AGCAGCAGCGGATGGACCCCGGCCTGATCCACGGCATGGACCTGATGCACGCCGCTGAAAACCGTGGGGACCAGCGGTTCGGTCAGTTCATGGATGAACGTGCCGAAGACCGTGTCTTCCTGGGGCGGGCGGCCCACCGTGGTGAAGGGCCAAATCGCATCTTCACGATGCCAGACCTTGTCCACGCGCATGACCGGGAAGTCGTGGATCAGGCTGTAATAGCCGAGATGGTCGCCGAACGGTCCCTCGGGCTTTTGCACGTTCGGAACGATCTCGCCGCTGATGCAGAAATCCGCTTCTGCCAGCACAGGCAAGGCTCCGGCTTCGGATTGCGGAGGCAGGGCCATGCGCACGCGCCTGCCGCCTATGGCCCCGGCGAAAAACAGCTCGGGCAGTCCCTCGGGCAGGGGCATCACCGCCGCCAGAGTCATGGCCGGAGGACCTCCGATGAAGATGTTCACCCGTAGCGGCTCCCCGCACTCAATGGCTTCGGCATGGTGCGGCCCGATGCCACGGTGGATCTGGTAATGCAGCCCCACTTCCCGGTCCGGCTCATAGGCGTTGCCCGTGAGCTGCACGCGGTACATGCCGAGGTTGGAGCCGCCAAAGCCGCGCCTGGAAGGGCGTTCCGAATAGACCTGCGGCAGGGTCACGTAGCCGCCGCCGTCCATGGGCCAGGAGACCAGGTGCGGCAGGCTGGAAATGGAGGTGGTCCGGGCAAAAACCGGACCGCCGGAGACCATCCGGGGCGGAATGTGCAGGCCGGCGCCGAGCATGCCCGGAATCCTCCAGGGGCGCCGGAGCATTTCGCGCATGCCCCGCATGGGATCGGCCTTGATCGCGAGCAGGGCCTCCACCCGGCGCAGAGTGTCGCGAAAAATCCAGCGGGTGCGCTCCAGCGTGCCGAAAATATTGCAGGCCATGGGAAACGGCGTGCCCTTGACCCGGGTGAAGAGCAGCGCCGGGCCGCCCGCCTGGAAAACCCGGCGCTGGATCACGCCCGCTTCCAGATGGGGGTCCACCTCCTGGTTCACGCGCAGCAGCCTGCCGTCGCGTTCCAGGTCGGCCAGACAGTCCGCCAGATTTCTATATCCCATTCCCCAACTCCGAGCTTACGGGCGCGTCCCGGCCCTTGATCATCACATCATCCCGCTCCGGACTCCAGCCGTCCAGCCATTCCTCCAGGGGCACGACGTACGGCATTTCCCCGTTGTCCCCGAACCAGGAATCCACTGCGAACAACCGGTCCGTGGAGAGTTCGCGGACCACTGCAGTATTGTGCGGATAAAATATCAGGAACCCCCGATGCCGGGTCGCCTCCACCCGATGGTAGGTCAACAACCCCCTGTTCTGCAACTGCAACAAATACACGCTCGTATTCACCGATTCCGCCACGCAATCCAGTTGTCCTGGGCCGGCAGCGGCATTTCTGGCCACATCCACGGATGTTCCGACATGTTTTCCCACAAGCGTTTCCAGTAGAGCCACGGCCCGGGCCATGCGCTCCCGCTCTCCGGCAGCGGATGCCGGTCCGGAACGAAAGATTCGTTCCACGCCCTCCCACTCGGACCGATCCAACACGACCCGTCTGCTCCCCCTGCAGCCGAACCGGCTGCATACACGGAAGTTCTCAGGCTCAACATTGTCCACAAGGGCGTATTTGCGGAGCAGATCCTCCGGTTCAGTTCTCACTCCACAGCCGACGGGAAAAAGCAGCAGCAAGAGAAATGAAATCGTTCGGATCAAATATGGATGCAAACGCTTTTCCCCCAACGCCGGCCTCTGCGCTCTGACAGCGCCTAGCCTGACTTCTCTGATTTTTGTCCTGATAATCCAATGGACAACCTTTGTCGAGAGGTCCTTTCCTGTTTGACAGAACCCCACTGCTACGCCATAATAAAACATAAAGATCAATTGAGGGAAATTGCGTGTTCGACTCGACGTACTTACTGCTGATTATACTTTTTCTCTTCACGGAGGCGGTTCTCTTGTTGATCCACCTTCAGTCGCACGCGGAAAAGACCCGCCAGCTCGGCAGCTTTCTCGACATGGAAAACGACAAGCTGAACAAGAAGATCGAGGCGCTGCAACTCACCATACAAGAGATCAGACGGGAACTCGACAATAAACGGTTCGAAATGAGTTCCCTGAAAACTCCATCAAAATGATCCTTTCCATCATCATTCTCACTCTCTCCCTGGCGGCCTTTCTTTTTTTCCGCAGCGCCATCAGCAAGGACCACAACGCGCAGCGCCAGGACCTGAAACGCCGCCATGCGGAATTGCAAGCACAATTCGACCATCTTTGCGCCCAAAAAAAAAGCTTGGCTGTTGAAGCTGCCACCCTGGACCGGCAAATCAGCAAAATGAAGTGTACGGATGCCCCGGAGAGGCCTCTTGTAACGACTCAACCGCCCCCCAAGAAAGCAAAACTCACGGGAAATGAGCGTGTCGCCTCTTATCTGCTGACCAATGGGCTGATCAGCCTGGAACAGCACCAACGTGCGGCCGCCACCATGCGGACTCTGAAACTTGATTTGATTGGAACGTGTTTAACACTTGGATTTATTGATGAATCAACGGCTCTCGAAGTCAATGACCACTTGCGGAAAGGTTCCTGATTGCGCATCGTTCCGTTTTGCATGGCTGTTTTAGAAGATAATTCTGTTTTGCTTCAAATGCTCTGCTCTTAGTCACAAAATGAGCATCCTGAACCGCTGTTTTCTCGCATTTCTCACTGTATTGCCAAGGACCGCCTGAATCAGCCAGTTAACAAACGGTAAATCCCCGGCCCGCCTTCTGTACCGGGCTGTACCGTCCTTTTCCCACCCATTCTGTAATGGCTATCTTTTTACGTTTTTCGAAATCTCAAACTGTATTTTTTCTTATTTCACAGCTTGTTTGGATTCATACCGTTCAATGCGAAAGATCGGTCCCTCTTGCCGCAGCAAGCCTAATCTGGTACTTGATCTCGTTACGGCAACAATCAAGACGTTGTGATAAAGGGGCGAATTTCGTGATTTCTTTCAAAAACGTACACAAATGGTACGGCGAACACCACGTTCTCCAGGACATTGAACTGGAAATCAAAAAAGGCGAAGTGGTCGTTGTCTGCGGACCGTCCGGCTCTGGGAAAAGCACCCTGATCCGTTGCATCAACCGGTTGGAACCGATACAGAAGGGCCGCATTGTCGTGGACGGCATGGATGTCAACGACCCGCGTACCAACCTGACCCAGCTTCGGGCTGAAGTCGGGTTTGTTTTTCAGCAATTCAACCTCTATCCGCACATGACAGTGCTGGACAACATCATGCTCGCGCCGCGCATGGTCCGGCTGATGCCCCGCGCCGAAGTCGAGGACATCGCCATGCGCCTGCTCGAAAAGGTGAACATCCCGGACAAGGCCGACGCCTATCCCTGCCAGCTTTCCGGCGGCCAGCAGCAGCGCGTGGCCATTGCGCGCGGACTGGCCATGCAGCCGAAGATCATGCTCTTCGACGAGCCCACCTCGGCTCTGGACCCGGAGATGATCAACGAAGTGCTGGATGTCATGAAGCAGCTTGCCCGCGAAGGCATGACCATGATCTGCGTGACCCACGAAATGGGCTTTGCCCGCGAGGTCGCGGACCGGGTCATCTTCATGGATGAAGGCGTGCTCATCGAGGAGAACACTCCGGAACAGTTCTTCCACAATCCGCAAAATGAGCGGACCAAGGACTTCCTGAGCAAAATCCTCTCCCATTAGGATGTCGGGTCCGGGTGGCGGCTGTCGCGGCCCGGACCTTCAAGTTGCGCGTTTTTTTTTCAACCCCAATCGAAAAGGAGTGTGGAGTGATGAAAGCACTGAAAATCGCCGCTCTCACCGCCGTCGTGGCCATGATGGTCACTTCGCTGGCCTTTGCCGGACCGACCTACGACAAGGTCATGAAGGACAAGGTCGCCAAGGTCGGCTTGATGGCCAACGCCAAGCCCGCCGGTTTCATCAACGAAAAGGGTGAGTGGATCGGCTTCGATGTCGATGTCGCCACCGAGATCTGCAAGCGCCTCGGCGTCGAGATCGAAAAGGTCCAGGTCAACAACAAGACCCGCGTCACCATGGTCCAGACCGGCCAGATCGACATGTCCCTGGCCAACATGACCCACAAGCGCGAGCGCGACAAGTCCATCGACTTCTCCATCACCTACTTCTTCGACGGCCAGAAGTTCCTGGTCAAGAAGGGAACCGCCGCCTCCTGGCAGGACCTCGTGGGCAAGAAGATCGCCTCCATGCAGGGAACCACTTCCGAGCTGAACGCTCGTGAGCTGCTCAAAAAGCTGGGCGACCCCAATGCCGACAAGAACGTCATCTCCTACCAGAACGAAGCCGAGTGCTTCCAGGCCCTGAAGATGGGCCGCGTCGCCGCCTGGACCACGGACTCCACCCTGCTGATCGGCTACGCCGCCGAAGAGCCGGGACAGTTCGAACTGATCGGCGACTTCTTCTCCGACGAGCCCTACGGCATCGGCCTGCCCCAGGACGATTCCGCGTGGCGCGACGCCGTCAACTTCGCGCTGCAGGACATGTGGCTCGACGGAACCTACAAGACCATCTACGACAAGTGGTACGGCCCCGAATCCAAGTGGACCTTCCCGCTGACCAGCAAGATCGAAATCTGGCCGTAAGCCCGGATTGACATTCGGGGGTCCGGGCCGCAGGCCTGGACCCCTTTCCTTTCGTCACTGCAAACGGATTGAGCAATGATCAAATACTGGCTCGACAAGACCTGGGTCCAATACCTTCTGCTCGCGGGCATTCTCGGTGTCATCGCCCTTTACTGGACCTACGCCTTTGAATCCCCCTACAAGTTCCAGTGGAATGTGCTCTACGAGTACAACACCACCTACGACAAAAATTTCGGCGTGCAACTGCTCCAGGGCCTGATGATGACCGTGGTCATCTCGCTGATCAGCGCGGCTGCCGCATTGATGCTCGGCGTCTTTTTCGGACTTGCCCGGCTTTCGCACTTCAAGCCACTCTACGGACTGGCCACGTTATATGTTGAATTTTTCCGCCACACCCCGCTGCTGATTCAGCTTTTCTTCTGGTACTACGCTTTCCCGCAAATCCTTCCTGATTTCATGCGCGACTGGCTCTATTTCGACATCGACATGACCTGGTTCGGCTTGAACATCGCCTTCGAGTTCTGGTGCGCCACCGTGGGACTCGCGGTCTACTCCGGATCCTACATGGCCGAGGTCATCCGCGCCGGCCTCCAGTCCATTCCCAAAGGATTGCTGGAAGCGGCCTACTCCTCCGGCCTGAGCTATTTCCAGGTGCTGACCAAGATCATCCTGCCCATCGCCTTCCGGAACATCATTCCCCCCCTGGGAAGCGAATTCCTGAACAACCTCAAGAACTCCTCCCTGGCCATGGTCGTGGGCGTGGCCGAGCTGGCCTGGACCTCCCAGGATGTGGAAGCCCTGACCTTCAAGGGCTTCGAGGCCGCCTGCGCCGCGTCCGGCCTGTACCTGCTGACCTGTCTGTTCACCTCCGGGGTGATGAATTCCATCAACCGCAAATTGCAGACCTCCCTGGGCATCGAGCGCAACGGCTTCGCGGACCGCTGCCTGGACTGCTGCCTCGCGCCGCTGGAAAAGGGCTACGAAAACGTCACCCGCACCTTCCGCAGGGCCGAACGCAAGCGCAAGCTCAAGCGCCGCGCCCAGGCCGAGGTGGGGCTGATTCCCATCTGGCAGGTCTACGTGGAAAAAACCTGGGCACTGGTCGTGCTGGTGTTCAAGATCGCCTTTGTACTCGCCCTGCTCTACATTGGCTATAAAACCGCTGTCGCCGTTCTGGGATATGACTGGGCCGGCGTTGCCGAAAACCTGCGGGTGCTCGTGCTCTACCGCTTCCCGGCCCCGGCCTCCGAGGCCATCTATTACGGGTTCGGCGGCCTGATCCTGACCCTGATCATGGCCGTGATCGTCCTGGCGGTCAGTTTTCCCATCGGCCTGCTCATCGGCCTGGGGCGCGCCTCGGACAACCAGCTCTACCGCCTGCCGAGTCTCGCCTACATCGAAATCATCCGGGGCAACCCGCTGATCATGGTCATCTTCTGGTCCTACTTCTTCATCGGCGTGGTGCGCGGTGGCAATTATCTCGACGCAATCACCTCGGCCACCATTGCCATGACCATTTTCAACGCCGCCTACATCGCGGAAATCGTTCGCTCCGGCATCCAGAACCTGCCCAAGGGGCAGTTCGAGGCGGCCTTTTCCACGGGACTTTCCTATTGGCAGACCATGCGCAAAATCGTGCTGCCCCAGTCCCTAAAACAGATGCTCCCGGCCATCGTGGGCCAGTCCGTGGCCATGATCAAGGATACGTCCCTGGCCTACATCATCGGTGCCACGGAACTGACTCTGGCCGGCCAGATCATCATCAACCGCCGCACCGACCTGATCTTCGAAATCTACACGGTTATCGCCGTGCTCTACTTCATCATGTGCTACAGTCTGAGCCTCTGGGCGCGCAGACTCGAACAGCGCCTGAGCCCCGAAAAGGTCCGGCTGGAGATGTAGGGTCGAAAATCGGAACGAAACCCAAAAAGGCCGCAAAACGCGGCCTTTTCCTTCACCACAGCAAGACAAGAAGCGAGAACGTCATGGCCCATTCCCCCATATCCTCCACAAAAGCCCCGGTCATCCTGGTCCACGGAGGCGCGTACGACATCCCCGAAGCGGCCCAGGCCGCGCACATGGAAGGCTGCACAGCAGCGGCCAAGGCCGGATACGCCATTCTCGAAAAAGGCGGCACGGCCCTGGAAGCCGTGGAGGCCGCCGTGCGGGTCATGGAGGACGATCCCACCTTCGACGCCGGACTCGGCTCCTTCCTCAACGCCGACGGCGCAGTGGAACTGGACTCCATCATCATGAACGGCGCGACCCTGGATTTCGGCTCCGTGGCCGCGGTGCAGCGCATCAAGAATCCGGTCAGCCTTGCCCGGCTGGTCATGGAAAAAAGCGGCCACTGCATGCTCGCGGGCGACGGTGCGTTCCGGTTCGCGGACAAGATGGGCATCAAGCCTTGCCGGACCCAGGATCTGCTGCACGGCCGCGAGCGCGAGCGCTGGGAAAAGGCGCGTTCCGGCGAAAAGACCATGTTCGACGAGTTCGGCAATCCCCTGGGAATGCCCTCGGACACCGTGGGCGCCGTGGCCCTGGACCTGCACGGGAACATCGCGGGCGCCACCTCCACGGGCGGAACCTTCAACAAACTGCCAGGCCGCGTGGGCGACTCCCCACTGGTGGGCTGCGGCTGCTATGCGGACAACCGGCTCGGCGCGGCCTCTTCCACGGGCCTTGGCGAAGCCTTCATGAAGATCGTGGCCTGCAAGGCGGCCTGTGACTTCATGGACAAGCAAGGCAGGGGGCTGAGCGCGCAACAGGCGGCCGAGGCGACCATTGCCCGGCTGGGCGAACGCACCGGCGGCAAGGGCGGACTGATCGTGCTCTCGCCGAACGGTGAGGTCGGGGTGTTCCACAACTGCCGGAACATCGCCTACGCCGTCCACACGGGGGACGGCACGTTCAAGGCCGGAATCGGCAATCTCGAATAACCACATCCCCAAAAGCAACAAAAAAAGGCCTGCGGAATGATCCACAGGCTTTTTTTGTTGGCGTCGGCCCCAAAGATCGGGCCGTGGTGGGCCAAACCGGCTCTGTCCACTCAGCCCCGGGAGGCCATGGGCTGCGCGCTGTTCGCCCGGCTGTTCAGGCTGCGCAGCACGGTTTCACAGTCCCCCACGGGAACCGTGAATGTGGTCTGCTTGCCGCCGATCTGGACGTTCTGCACCTTGAAGGGACGAATACGCGCATGCAGACAGACGTAGTCCACAAACTTGCGCGGAGTCATGCCGTGAACACGACCGATGGAAGCCTTGACCCGCACACGCCCGCCGCCGCCCGCTGCGGCTCCGGGATGGCGCATGTCGCGGATTTCTCGGTAGGAAGCGCGGTCCAGCTGCTTGCCGTAGGTCTTTTCAAGCAAAACCGCGAGCGCGTCCTCGGGGTCACTCTCCTGAAGCAGTTCGCGGGCCAGATCGTAATACGGCTTGGCCGGAGCGGCATCCTCCAGGGTGGCCAGCTCCTCGCGGATGTGCTTCCGGCGGGCGGCAAGCACGTCGTCCACCGTGGGCAGCGGACGCTTTTCCAATTTCACGTTGGCGCCCTGTCCGATGTAAATCAGCTTGCGGAACTCGTGCGGGGCGATGAGCGTGACGGCCACACCCTTCTTGCCCGCCCGGCCCGTGCGTCCGGTGCGGTGGACATAGGTCTCGGAATTCTGCGGCGGCGCGTAGTTGACCACGTGGGTCAGGTCCGGCACGTCGATGCCGCGCGCGGCCACGTCCGTGGCCACGAGAATGGTGACGCGGCGCTTGCGGAAACGGTTCAGAATCTCCTCGCGACGGGGCTGGGAGAGGTCACCGTGGATGGGTTCGGCCAGATACCCGCGCTCCGAGAGCCATTCAGCCAGCCGGTCGCACTCCATCTTGGTGCGGCAGAAGACCAGACCGTAGAAATCCGGCTCCGCGTCGATGACGCGGCAAAGCGCCTCAAAGCGGTCCGGGGCCATGACCTCGTGGAAAACCTGGCGCGTCAGGGGCGCGGCCTCGTTCTCGCTACGCACGTTCACGACCTGATACTCGCCCATGAACTCGGTGGCGATGGACATGACCTCGCGGGGCATGGTCGCGGAGAAGAGCAGCGTGCGCCGATCTTCACCCGCCTGGGAGCAGATCTCGCGCACGTCATCGATGAAGCCCATATTGCACATTTCGTCGGCTTCATCGAGAACGAGGAAGGAGATTTTGGAAAGGTTCAGAGTACCCCGGCGCAGATGGTCCAGCACGCGGCCGGGAGTGCCCACGACCACGTCCGCTCCCCGGCGCAGGGCCGTGAGCTGGGGCACGATGGCCTGACCACCATAGACCGGCACGACGCTGAGCCGTTTGCGACCCTTGAGGGATTCGATTTCCTCGGCCACCTGGATGGCCAGTTCGCGGGTGGGCGCCAGCACGAGCGCCTGCACGTGCCCGGCGTTCTCCGCGGCGCGCTCCACAATGGGCAGGCCGAAGGCGGCGGTTTTTCCCGTGCCGGTCATGGCCTGACCGACAACATCGGTCTCGCCGGAAAGCAGCAACGGGATGGTCTGCGCCTGGATGGGGGTCGGCGCGGTAAAGCCTTTATTCTCCAGAGCTTGCAGCGTTTCGGCTGACAGGCCCAAGGACTTGAAATCGTTCATGTGATCCTGCTGGAAAAACGTGACCCGTCCCTTAGCGGGGACGGAAAGTGATGCGGCCGCGGGTAAGATCGTAAGGCGAGAGTTCGACGGTGACGGTGTCACCGGGCATGACCCGGATGCGGAATTTGCGCATCTTGCCGGAGATGTGGGCCAGAACCTCGTGGCCGTTCTCCAGTTCCACACGGAACATGGCGTTCGGCAGAGCCTCTTCCACGGTTCCTTGTACGGTAATTCCTTCCTCTTTGGACATTGAACCTCCTATGCCGGAGTCCGAAAATGAAGAGACGGGAAAGCCCGCCCCCGTCGATGGGGGCGGGCTCAAAATGCCGAAAAACGGCGAGAGTGCCGGTGTTACCAGCGGGGACGCTCGGCGCGGGGCCGTGCTTCGTTGACCTTGATATTGCGGCCGCCGAGATTGCTGCCGTCAAGAGCTTCGATGGCGGCCAGAGCACCCTGGTCGTCCATCTCGACGAATCCGAAGCCACGGGGGCGGCCGGTCTCCCGGTCCTCGATCAGCTTCACGGAAATAACCTCGCCATAGTTGGCGAAGGAGGCACGCACGTCATCCTCGGTGGCACTCCAGGGGAGATTGCCGACATAAATGTTCTTGCTCATTCCTAAAAAAACTCCAAAACGTAAAACGGTTCTATTGCGCCAATGCGCCTAAAAAAACAAGGAACAGTGAACAAGATGCCACACTGCTCCTTGCTAACCTCGGTCTGGATTGTGCCGGTACAGGCCGACCGTTTGCGACCGCATCTCCCTGGACGCTACTGGCATCAATTTCGATTCCATTACGTCAGTCAAAAGAGCAAGTCAAGCACAAATAATATTTTCAATTTTTTGCTTCCGCATCGATTTCAACAAGATACGGACAGTGTATCCCCTATTCGAAGGAAACGCATCGCCCATGCAATTATCTGTTGCAAGACGCTTCGGAGAGGTGCAGAACTCGCGCTGCGCCCCTGTCCCGCACGGGGGAAAGCCTCTTACCGTCGAGGTATTTCATGAACTCTTTCAGCATCCCCGCGACGACCATCGGACTGCTGACCATCTCCAACGTCTTCATGACCTTTGCCTGGTACGGACACCTGCGCCACAAGGCTGTGCCCCTGGTTCTGGTGGTGCTCATCAGCTGGGGCATCGCCTTCTTCGAATACTGTTTTCAGGTTCCGGCCAACCGCATCGGCTACGGCCACTTCTCCGCCGTGGAACTCAAGACCATCCAGGAAGTGATTTCCCTGACGGTCTTTCTCGTTTTTTCAACGCTCTATCTTGGCGAAGGCGTGCGCTGGAATCACGCCCTCGGCTTTGCCCTCATTGTTCTGGCCACTTTCGTGATCTTCAAAGACTGGTGAACAGGGCTCCGCCAACTGTCGCGCCGTTTCCAGGGCCAGTTCATGCGAATGGAAGACATGTTCCGCGCCCACCAGCGAGGCGATATTGCAACGTCTCAAGGTTTCCAGCTGTTCGCGCCCCACGGCCAGGACCACTGTCACTCCGGCGCTCTTGAGCTTTTCGATCATCTCTCCGAGCGCAAAGGTGGCTGAGAGATCCATGAACGGCACATCGAGACATTCCACAATGACCACGCGCGTGCCGAGCAGCCGGTCCACCTTGTCCTGCATCTGCGCTGCCGTGCCGAAGAAGAACGGCCCGCGGATGTCGATGACGCGGATGCGCTGATCCGAGCCCTCGATCAGACTGCGCTCCCTGTCCAGGCGGCCCGGTTCCGGCTCCTCCTCGCTGATGGAGACACTGGCCTGCCGGGCCGTGCGCCAGGTCAGCATCAACGAGGCCAGCACCACGCCGACCCCCACGGCCACGATCAGATCCACGAACACGGTCACCAGAAACACGGCCACCATGACCGCGAGGTCCGGACGCGGCGCGGTCCGCACCAGCCGGAGCATCCGGTAATCGAGGATATCCACGCCGACCTTGATCAGAATGCCCGCGAGAACCGCCAGGGGAATCGTGGATGCCAGCGGCCCGAGGCCGAGCAGCACGGCCAGCAGAAACAGCGCGTGAATGATGCCCGAAAGGCGGCTCGTGCCCCCGGCCTTGATGTTCACCACCGTGCGCATGGTGGCGCCCGCACCGGCCAGACCGCCGATCAGGGAAGCCAGCATGTTTCCGAGGCCCTGCCCGATGAGTTCACGACGCGAATCATGCTGCCGACGGGTCATGGAGTCCGCGATGAGCGAGGTCAGGAGCGTGTCGATGGAGCCCAGAAGACTCAGGCTGAACGCCAGCCCGGCGAAACGCGTCCATTGCCCGGCGTCGAATGAAGGCATGCGCAGCGCAGGAAGGCCGGCGGGAATGCCGCCGATGGTGGGCGCGTCCAGTTTGAGCAGTGATGAAAGCGCGGTCAGGGCCACCAGGGCGATCAACGGAGACGGGATCACGCGCGAAATCCTGCCCGGCGTCAGAAACACGATGGCCATGCTGGAGATGCCCAGGAGCACGGCGGAGGGGCTGGCCTGAAACAGGGCCGAGGGCAGCGCGGCCACGGCGGCCAGGGGGGAACTGGTGGCGGGCGCGCCCAGCAGCGGACCCAGCTGCAATAAAATAATGATCACGCCGATGCCGTTCATGAATCCGGAAATGACCGGATAGGGAATGTAGCGCACCATGCCGCCGAGCCCCCAGGCCCCGTAGGCCACCTGGAGCGCGCCAGCCAGCAGGATCACAAAGGCGACGCAGGCAACGTCTCCGCCAAACGCCACCACGGCCGAGGCCACCACCACGGTCATGGGACCCGTGGGGCCGGAAATCTGGGTGGGTGTGCCGCCGAATGCCGCGGCCACCAGACCCACGGCAAAAGCGCCATACAGACCCGCCGCTGGGCCGAGTCCGCTTGCGACACCAAAAGCCAAAGCCAGCGGCAAAGCGATGATTCCGGCGGTCAGCCCGCCGAAGAGATCACCGCGCAAACGACGCAAAGGGGTGGATGTGGGCATCCTGCAACTCCATGGGAAAAGAGTCCAAAGCCGAGCACTCTGGAGGATAAGAGGGATGGTTCGAAGGCGAAGACTATACGGCCAGACGACGCGCCCGCAGTTCCAGGCGCTCGGCCCGTTGCTGCGCAACCCTTTCAATGGTCCCGATCAGTTCATCGATCTCCACCGGCTTGGTCAGAAAAGCCTGCGCGCCCCAGCGGGCCGTTTCCAGGCGGCAAAGCGGCGATCCATACCCGGTGAGGATGACCACGGCCAGATCCGGATGCGCGCCCTTGAGCTTGGAGGTCAGCTCGATGCCGTCCATGCCGGGCATGCGTACATCGAGCACGGCCACGGCCAGATCCGGATGTTCGTCCGCAATGGCAAAGGCCTCGGCGGCGCTGCCAGCGGTATAGACTGTATATCCACGATGTTCCATCCGCTTGGCATGCACCTGGCTGAGATGGATTTCATCATCCACGAAAAGAATCTTATGCATTATCTGCTGCTCCATTACGCGAAAAATCCCGGCCCTGCCCCATGCCCGGCCCGGACTTCCGCGGCAATTCGCATCGACTACATCCGAAGCCCACCGCAGGGAAGTACGTTAGAATTATTATGGGAGGAAATGTTCCAGGGGCGACGCGGACGCGGTTTTGCGCTGTGAAATTCCCCATGCTTGTAGTCCTGGGGTAGCCCCCTGCCCCGCATAGGTCCGTCGCACGGGCCGGGCTGTTTCCGCAGCGGCGCGGCGCTCCACGTATTCGAGCATCTCCCGGAACTCCGCAAAGTCCCGAAAGGTGATGGTCGTGTTCTCGCAGGTGTAGGATTTCTGTTCGTGCGCACCGCGTGCAAAATCGTCGAGAAGTTGCGTTTTCAGCGCCGCCCAGGTGGTGAACGTCTTGGCCATGCCCGCCCCGTAAAGCTGAGGTTCAGTCTACGGAACGAACATACCCCCGGTTTTGGGGCACTTCGGAAATTTTCGGGAATTTGGGCTTATATGGGGATGGACAGGGTGTGGTTTCGGATCATTTCGGATCTTTGGGCTTGACATCAATCAAGTTCAATTCATTTTAGCTTATTTTTGATCGATAAATACATTCGAGCTTTTCTCAACAAAAAACAAACACTATCATAATAACTGAGCAATATCGGACAGACACCCTAATTCTAAATCCAAGTAAC
>JBFWMD010000090.1:0-13423 GCA_050251775.1 Desulfovibrio sp. | reverse complement strand
CGGCACAACCCAGAATTCACCATGATGGAGTTTTACTGGGCCTACGCCACAGTCACGGATCTCATGGACCTCACCGAGGACATGTTCGCCACCGTGGCCACCGAGGTTTGCGGCTCGCCCGTCGTTCCATATCAGGGCGAGATGATCGACATGACCCCGGGCAAGTGGGTGCGCATGCCCTTCCACGAATCTCTGGAAAGGATCGGCGGAGTCTCTCCGGATGTCTATACCGACTACGAGAAGTGCAAGGCGCTGGTGAAGCTGAAGGGCGAGAAGGTCGTGGAGGGCGAGAAGCTCGGCAAGCTCCAGGCCAAGCTTTTTGACGTGCTTGTGGAACCCAAGCTCGTCCAGCCCCATTTCATTTATCATTATCCCACGGATATTTCTCCGCTTTCCCGGCGCAATGAGGACAACCCCGAGATCACGGACCGCTTTGAGCTGTTCATGACCGGTCGCGAGATGGGCAATGCCTTCTCCGAATTGAACGATCCCGTGGACCAGCGGCTGCGCTTCGAGGAACAGGTTCGGGAAAAGGACGCGGGCGACGACGAGGCGCACTACATGGACGAGGATTACGTCCGCGCCCTGGAGTACGGCATGCCCCCGGCGGCAGGACAGGGCGTGGGCATCGACCGGCTGGTCATGCTGCTCACGGACAGCGCGTCCATCCGCGAGGTGATTCTCTTCCCGCTCTTGCGGCCCGAGGCGGTCACAGGAGGGTCATGAGCCTTGAGTCTATCGTCGCGGTCCGGTATCTGTTCGCACTGCGAAAACAATCCTTCATTTCGGTGATCTCCCTGTTCGCCGTCTGCGGCGTGGCCCTCGGCGTCGCGGCGCTGATCGTGGTCATCGGCGTGATGAACGGCTTCACCAAGGATCTCCAGTCCAAGATTTTGGGCGTCAACGCGGACATCATCGTGGGGGCGGGAGTTGGCGGGGTCCATGACCAGGCCGACCTGTCCGCGATCATCCGGGACGTGCCCGGCGTGGTGGGCGTGACTCCGTTTCTTTACTCCGAGGTGATGCTTTCCGCTCCTGGCGGCGGGGTCAAGGGGCTGGCGCTGCGCGGCATTGATCCGCACAGCGCGGGCAAGGTCCTGAGTCTTGGCAAGGACATGGTTCAGGGCAGTATTGAGGCGCTGGACACCACAGACCAAGTGCCCGGACTGATCGTGGGATCGCAGTTGGCCGACCGCTTCGGCCTTTGGAACGGGGCCACCATCTATCTGCTTTCGCCCAGCGGAACCCAGACCGCCGCAGGATATTCGCCGAAAATGCTTCCCTTCCGCATCGTCGGGGTCTTCCGGACCGGACTCTATGAGTACGACACCACCGTGGCCTACGCGACCGTGGAAGCCACCCGGGGATTGCTCGGATATCCCAAGGGCATCGTGTCCGGACTGGAGGTCAAGGTCGAGGATATCTACCGCGCGCCGGAAGTGGCCGCCAATCTCTTGGATGTTCTGGGCGACAGGCCGCTGGACGTGCAGACCTGGCAGGAAATGAACGCCAACCTTTTTGCCGCGCTCAAGCTCGAAAAAACGGCCATGTTCATCATTTTGGCCATGATCGTGCTGGTGGGGTCCTTTTCCATTTTGACTACATTGGTCATGCTCGTCATGCAGAAAACCAAGGATATCGCGATACTTATGTCTATGGGCGCGGAGGTCTCCAGCATCCGCAAAATCTTTATGTATCAGGGCACGTTGATCGGCGCTGTGGGCACGGTGATCGGATATTGTATCGGTGTGCCCGTGGCTCTGCTGTTGAAGAAATATCAGTTCATCAAGCTGCCCAAGGATGTGTATCCCGTCGACTACCTTCCGATCCGGCTTGATGCGCTTGATCTGACGTTCATCGGCGTCGCGGCGTTTCTTCTCTGCTTCCTCGCCACTATTTACCCGGCTTGGCGGGCGGCCAAGCTGCGGCCTGCGGATGCCTTGCGTTATGAGTAGCGAGGCGTTATACCAACTCATCGAAGTGGGGAAGACATTCCAGGGCCCTACGGAGAAAATCGATGTGCTGCGCAATGTCGACCTTGAGGTTCCTGCAGGCGAGTCCCTTGCCATTCTTGGGGCCTCCGGTTCTGGAAAAAGTACGTTGCTGCATATTCTCGGGACCTTGGATTCGGCGACGAAAGGTGCTATACGGTTCGCGGGCCGGGACCTGCAAAGCCTGAAAGCGGGCGACAGGACACGTTTCCGCAATAGAGAGATAGGCTTCATTTTTCAGTTTCATTATCTCCTGCCGGAGTTTAATACGTTGGAAAATGTGGCCATGCCGGCGATCATCGCGGGCAAATCCCGGCAGGAGGCCCTGGCCCTCGCAGAAGACGCGATCACCTTGGTGGGCCTTGCCGGACGAAAGGACTTTCGGGTCACGACCTTGTCCGGAGGAGAGCGGCAGCGCGCCGCCATCGCCAGGGCGATCTTGATGCGACCGCGCGCGGTGCTTGCGGACGAACCCACGGGTAACCTGGATGAGCGGAACGGACAGAGAATTGCGGAAGTATTGGCCGGCCTGAATGCCGAATTGGGGATGACCCTCATCGTGGTAACGCACAATGCGGATTTGGCCGGCAAAATGAATCGTCGGTATGAGCTTCGCGCAGGAGAACTGTATGCCCAATCGTAGACGCTGCCTCGCCCTGCTCGCGACAGTGCTTTTTCTTGTGTTAAACGCCTTTTCCGCACTGGCCCAGGATGTCGGGACGACCAAGGTCGCCGTGCTTCCCTTCCAGGTCAACGCCGGGGACGATCTTTCCTATCTCAAGGACAGTCTGCCCACTCTTTTGTCCGACCGCCTCAAGGAGGCCGGATTCGAAATCACGGACCCGGATGCCGTGCATCGCGTGATCAACGAGATGGGAGTGGACGTGGTGGATCTGGCCAAAGCCCGCGAAATCGCGCTTATGACCGGCTCCAGCTACGTACTTTATGGGACCTTCTCCCAACTCGGCGATTCCCTGAGCATCGATTCCAGAATCGTGGAAGCCTTTGGGGCGGAGGCTGCGCAGCCGCTGACAGCGGAAACCGAGGGCATCATCAATTTGCTGCCTCTGGTGGATGATGTGGTGGCTCAGGCCAAGAAAGTGATGCTCAACCAGCAGCCCTTGGTCGCGATCGATGTCGAGGGGACCAAGATCCTGGACAAGGAAGTGGTCCTGATGCGCCTTGGACTGCAAAAGGGCGAGCTCTACGATCCGGCCCGCGTGAACCAGGAAATCAAAAATATTTACGATCTTGGCTATTTTGATGACGTCAAGGCCATTGTTTCGGATGTGACCGGCGGAAAGAAAATCCTTTTCCAGGTGGCGGAAAAGCCCCGCATCCAGGATTTGGGTGTCAAGGGAACGGACGAACTCGACGATGACGATATCCTCGAAGCGGTTTCCACAAAGAAAGGCGCCGTGTTGAACCTGAAGGTCCTTCGGGATGACATGAACACCATCCGTGCGTTGTACCGCAAGGAAGGGTATTACAAGACCAAGGTCAGCTACGAGGTTGAGGGCGGAGAAAACGGACAGGCCAAACTGAATTTCGTCGTGGAGGAAGGAGCAAAGCTTTATATCAAGGAAATTATCCTTGATGGAGCAGAGCAGGTCGATGCCGACGACCTCAAGGACGAACTTGCTCTCTCCGAGAGTGGCTTCTTAAGCTGGTTCACTACTTCCGACGTGCTCAACGAAGAGCTTCTGGAGCGCGACTCCACAGCCATCAAGGCCTATTACGCCAACCGAGGCTTTCTGGAATCCCAGGTCGGTCGACCGGAGGTGGATTTCCGCGACGACGGCATTTATGTCACCTTCCGGATTTCCGAAGGTCCCCGCTCCAAAATCGGCAACATCCAGTACAGGGGTGACCTGATCGAGTCCCCCGAGGAACTCGACAAGGTCATTAAGCTGGACGAGGTCCGTGAAGACGAGGAATACATTAACGCGTCCGTGGTCCGTGAAGACGTTGAGGCCCTGACGTCCCTTTATAGCAACCAAGGGTACGCTTACGCGGACGTGGGCGTGCAATTCGCTCAGGGAGCCACTCCCGAACTGACCGACGTGATCTACACGTTCTCAAAGCATCAGAAGGTACACATCCGCCGGGTTCTGCTTGAGGGCAACACCCGGACTCGCGACAACGTCATTCTTCGTGAAATGAAGCTTTCAGACGGGGACACCTTCAGCGCCGATGATCTGCAACGGTCCGTTGCGGCACTGGAGACTCTTGGATATTTCGAAGGCGTGGACATCGAACCCATTCCCACAGGCGATCCCGATGAGATGGATCTCAAGGTCCGCGTCAAAGAGGGCTCCACAGGCCAGGTCGGCGGCGGTTTTGGCTTCTCCACCAGCGGCGGCCTCTACATTGCAGGATCGATCCAGGAAGGAAACCTCTTCGGCAAAGGCTATATGCTCAGCTTGACGGGGTCCTTCGGCGGCAGCTCAAACCAGTTCGCCCTCCAGTTCGTGGACCCGCGCTATGACGACCAGCCCTGGGGCTATGCGCTCAAGGCCTCCCGGTCTGTGAGCGATTATGATGAATACGATATACGCGAACTGACCCTGTCTGCGGACCTGCTGTATCCTCTGGGGAATAATACCCGCGCCAAACTCGGCTACCTCGCCAGCTTCTACAACATCTATGATGTGGATAGCGACGCGTCCGACAGCATCAAGGACGACGAGGGTGAGCATCTGCTCAGTGCCGTCACGGGAACCTTGGCCCGCGCAAAGCTGAAGCGTGACTCCTTCTTCATCTCCGAGGGAACCTCGCAGGAACTGAGCATGACTTTTGCCGGAAGTTTCCTTGGTGGCGATGATGAGTTCGTCAAGTATGGCTATGACATTGATCATTACGAGCCGCTCTTCTGGAACATGTCCCTGCGAGCTCATGGCAACGTCGGCTACATCCACGATAACTTCGGCGGAGACGAGATTCCCACAGCCCAACGCTACCGGCTCGGAGGCATCTCTTCGGTGCGCGGTTATTCGAATAGAAAGATCTCCCCGCGTGACGAAGACGGCGATGCCATTGGTGGCGACAAGGCGATCTACACCAACCTTGAGCTCATGTGCCCTCTCAGTAAGGAATACGGCGTGCTCGGCATCCTCTTCTTTGACGCAGGCAACGCCTGGAAAGAAGGGGAGTGGTTTTCCACGGACAGCGTTACTGCTGAAAAAGGCGGCGACCCTTCCTTGGGATTGTACAAGAGCGTCGGCTTGGGCGGTCGTTGGAACTCGCCCATGGGGCCGCTGGAGGTCTATTGGGGATACGGGCTGGACGAACTTGAGGACAGCTCCAACAACCGTCTTGAATTCCGCATGGGGCAGACGTTCTAGCACGCTCTCGAAAAAGTTGATGAGTTGACCACTGGTGACGGACTGAGGGTTGACGCGCGCCTGCTGACGCGCTGCTTTACAGAAAATGAACGGCCAAAGGAGATGTGGATGAAAAAGGCATTGTTTTTCGCGGTGATACTGGCTCTCGTTCTGCAGGCCCCTGCCTTTGCGGCGGATCTGAAGGTCGCGGTGATCCACATGGAACGCCTGAAAAAAACCTCGGAACCCGGCAAGCAGATCGCGGCTCAGTTGAAGACCAAGCTCGATCCTATGGTCCGTGAGCGTCAGCGTTTGGAAAATGAGCTCAAGCAGCTTTCCGAAGAATTCAAAAACAAGAGTGCGGCCTACTCCCTGGACACCAAGCGTGAAAAAGAGCTTGAGCTCAAGCGCAAGTACCGCGACCTTGAAGATCTGCGCCGTGATTTGCAGCAGAAGGCTATGGCCGAAGACAAGGCCCTTTCCGCTCCTGTCCTTGAAATGATGCAGAATATTGCCGAGAAGTATATTGAGAGCAAAGGATTTGAGCTTGTCTTTGAATTTCAGCAGAGTGGCCTGCTGTATCTGGACAAAAGCCTCGACATCACCGACGACCTGATTCAAGAAGTCAACAAGGCTTGGAAGGCTCAGGGCCACTAAGCGTATGCTTCTTTCCGAGATCGCCGAACGGCTGGGGCTGGAGCAATCTGGCCCTGACCGTGAGATTCTTGGGGTCAATACTTTGGAGAGCGCCGGCGAGTCGGAGCTCTCCTTTCTTGTCAATCCCAAGTATTTCAAAATGTTGGAGCAGACCAAGGCCGGGGCCGTTCTTGTCGGTCCGGACCAGGTCGGCAAGGTGGCGTCCGCGCTGATCAGCGGTAATGTCTACATGGATCTCGCCCGGGTGGTTTCCCTGTTTGCTCGTCCCCAGGGAGAATTCGCCGGACAGAGCCAGCTGGCGTACGTGGGGCGGCAGGCAGAAATCCACGAAACCGCCACGATCTATCCCTTTGCATTCGTCGGCCCGGAAACCGTCATCGGTCCTGGTACGGTCGTGTTTCCTGGCTGTTACATCGGAGAACGCTGCCGCATCGGAAGTGATTGTCTGATTTTCCCCAATGCGGTGCTCATGGCCGAGACCACGCTGGGAGACCGGTGCATCATGCAGCCGGGCAGCGTGCTTGGCGGCGACGGTTTTGGTTTTGCTCAGACTCCTGCCGGCCACATGAAGATCCCTCAGATCGGACATGTCGTACTCGGCAATGACGTGGAAGTCGGTGCCAACTCTTCTGTGGATCGCGCAGCCCTGGACAAGACTTCCATCGGTTCCGGGTCAAAGATCGACAGTCTGGTTCAGGTGGGGCATAATGTCCGGATCGGCGAACATTGTCTGGTCGTGGCCGGAACCGGAATCGGCGGCAGCACCAAGATCGGAGACGGCGTCATCATTGGCGGTCAGGCAGGTATCAAGGACAACATCGAGATCGGTGACGGCTGCATGATTGGCGCGCGGGGGGGAATCAACAACAACCTGCCCGCAGGAAGCAAGGTCACCTACAACCCGATGATGGAAGTGGGTACGTTCCTGCGTGTGGGCGCGGCGTTGCCCCGACTGCCCGAACTGCTCAAGCGTGTGCGTCGGCTCGAAAGGGATTTGGAGCGCCTTCAAGGCCCGGACTCGGGAGAAAAGAATGGCTAATCAGGTCGTCATGGATATCCGTAAAATTATGGAGCTTATTCCGCACCGTTATCCGTTCCTGCTGGTGGACCGGGTGGTGGAGTTCGAAGCGGGATCCCATATCTTGGCTTACAAGAACGTAACCTTCAATGAACCCTTCTTTCAAGGCCATTTTCCCGGTCTTCCCGTCATGCCCGGCGTGCTCATGATCGAGGCGCTGGCCCAAACCGGCGGCCTGTATGTGATGCATAATTCCGGCATCGACATTGCGGGCAAGGTCTTCATGTTTACCGGCATCAACAAGGTGAAATTCCGCCGCCCGGTCACGCCCGGCGACCGGCTGACGTTGCGCATGTCCGATTTCGTCCGCAAGATGTCCCTGTGGAAGATGCAGGGTGTGGCCGAAGTGGACGGCGAGCTGGCCTGTGTCGCCGAACTTTCCGCTGCCTTGGTGGACAAGGAGAATCTTTAGTGTCCCATACCATTCATTCCTCTGCCATTGTCTCGCCCGAGGCGAGCATCGGCGAGGGCGTCGTCATCGGTCCCTACAGTGTAATCGAAGGGAATACGGTCATCGGCGACGGCTCCACCATCGAAGCCTTTGCCCACATTAAATCCTTCGTGCGCCTGGGGCGGAACAACCGCATCCATTCCTACGTCTGCATCGGCGGTGAACCGCAGCACCTTGCCTATAAGGACGAGGAGACCTGGGTCGAGTTGGGGGACTCCAACACCATCCGCGAATGCGCCACCATCCATCGAGGAACCGTGCAGGGACATGGCAAAACCGTGATCGGCTCCCATTGTCTGATCATGGCCTATGCCCATGTTGCGCACGACTGCATTCTCGGTGACCATGTGATCATGGCCAATGCCGTGAACTTGGCGGGTCATGTGGAGATCGGCAACCACGCGGTGGTCAGCGGCATGGCCGCAGTACAGCAGTTCCTGCGCATCGGTGAATACGCCTTCCTCGGCGGATCCAGCGGCTACAATCTGGACATCCCTCCGTACATGCTCGCCCATGGGGTGCGGGGCCGTCTCATGGGGCCGAACCTGATCGGACTGCGCCGCCATGGGTTCGACACGGAAGCGTGTCGCGCTTTGAAAAAGGCCTACAAGATCATCTTCCGCTCGGGCCTTCCGCGGGAAAAAGCCATTGAACAGGCCCTGGCCGAGTTCCCGGACGTGCCCGCCGTGAACAATGTCGTGGAGTTCATGCGTGGTACCAAATGCGGCGTGGCCCCGGACTACCACAAGGCCGGAGACTGAGCCGTCAGATGTCCGAATCGCAGCGCGTCATCGGCCTGATCGCGGGTGGGCGGCAGTTTCCTGTGCTGGTCGCCGAGGGCGTTAAGCGGGCCGGCCACAAATTGGTGGTTGCCTGCTTTGACGGTCACAGCAATATGGATGTGGCCGCCCATGCCGACGTTCTGGCGACCCTCAAGCTCGGAAAACTCGGCAAGCTTCTTGATTTCTTCAAGAAGAACGGAGTCGAGCATGTGATCATGGCCGGAACCATCGACAAGCCCCGGATCATGGACGTGCGTCATTTTGACATGCGGGCGCTTAAGGTCATCTTTAGGAACAAGAACAAGGGCGACACGAACCTTCTCGGCGCGCTGACCAGTGAGCTGGAATCCGAGGGCATGCGTGTGGTTCCCGCCCATCTGCACGTGCCGGACCTGCTCACCCCCGAGGGCGTGCTGACCCGTCGGCAGCCTACGAAGCGCGAGCAGGAAGACTTGCGTCAGGGCTGGGTCGTGGCCAAGGAACTGGGCCGGCTGGATATCGGGCAATGCCTGATCCTGCGGGAGGGCATCGTGGCCGCTGTGGAGGCCCTGGAGGGCACGGACGAGGCCATTCGACGGGGCTGCCGCCTGGGCGGTGAGGAGTGCGTGGTGGTCAAAGTTTTCAAGCCCGGTCAGGAGGAGCGTGTGGACTTGCCCAGCGCAGGCAAGGACACCATCCGGACCATGCATGAGGGCAAGGCCACCTGTCTCGGCATCGAGGCCGGGAAGAGCCTGCTCTTTGACCGCGACGAGACCATTGCGGAAGCGGACCGTTGCGGCATTAGCATCGTCGGTTTGACCGGCCTGGATTCCGTGTCCTGACGTCCAAGACCACTTCAAAAGCAAAGGCCGTCTTCTCCCCGTGCAGGAAAAGGCGGCCTTTGCTTTTGAGTTGGAATCGATGTGTTGCGCATTGGTGCGCGGTGTCCTCCAGAACTGGAATCCGAGCGAACCGAGTCCGGCAGGGGTCGCGGGTATCAGTCCGTCAGGAGCGCTTCCAGCCGTTCCCAGATTTCCGGGATGGTTTTGCCCAGCCCCTGGGGATCATATTCAAGAATACTCTGTCCGGCGATCTGGGCCTTGGTAAAAATCTGATCATAAGGCAACTTGCCGAGAACGGGAATGCCCTCGCTGTCCGAGTAGGTGACCAACTCCCGTTCCATGGCCTCATTGAGTCCGGACTTGTTGATGAGCAGGGCACTCGGCATGCGGAAGTGCCGGGTCAGGCGATGTACCCGCTTGAGGTCGTGTACGGCGGAGATGGTCGGCTCCGCCACGAGCACGGCCAAGTCCGCGTCGGTCAGGGAGGCGATGACCGGACAGCCCACACCGGGGGAACCGTCCACAAGCACCAGTCCCAGACCGCGCTCTTCAGCGAGGGCCTTGGCTTCGCGCCGAACCGAAGTCACGAGTTTTCCGGAGTTCTCCTCGCCGATGCCCAGAGCCGCATGAATCATGGGGCCGAACCGGGTTTCGGATTGATATTGCTCGCCACAGACGCGCGGCGTCATGCTGACCGCCTGGGCGGGACAGACATAGGCGCAGACCCCGCAGCCCTCGCAGTGCTCCGGGAGAATTTCAAATTCGTCGCTCACGGCTCCGAAGCGGCAGTGTTCCTGGCAGAGGCCGCACCGGGTGCAAAGCTCGTTGTCGATTCGGGGTTGTTCGCCGCTGACAAAGGGACGCCGGGTCTTGATTTCCGGGTGGAGAACCAAGTGCAGGTCCGCGGCATCCACATCGCAGTCAGCCAGGACCTTTGCCGGGCCGACTCCGGCCAGGGCAGCGGTGACGCTGGTTTTGCCTGTGCCGCCCTTGCCGCTGATGACGACCAGTTGTTTCATCGCAGTTCCTTTCCGGTCTGTTGTTCAATGGCCCGGACAATGTCGGCGAAATGTCCGGCAAAGCCCGGGATGTGGTCGATGAGCAGGCCGCCCGAGGAATAGGCCTCGGCCGCAGCCCGTTCATGGGGCAGGCTGCCCAGCAGGGGAATGTTCTCTTTAATGAGATAGGATTCGACGCGGTCATCACCCATGCCCGCGCGGTTGAGCACGATGCCGAAGGGAATGCCGAGTTGTCTCAGAAGCTGCACGGCGATGTCCAGATCGTGAAGACCGAAAGGGGTGGGTTCAGCCACGAGCACGGCATAGTCCGCATCCTGGAGGGAACAGACCACGGGGCAGGAGGCGCCGGGCGGGCAGTCCAGAAGCGTCAGCCCTTTGTTCCCAGCGCGGGCCTTGACGGCCTTGATGAGAGGCGGAGACATGGCTTCGCCAATGCGCAGCAGTCCCTGATAGCAGGTGATGCCGTCCTTGCTTCCAAAGCTGCTTTCCCCGATCTCGCGCAGACCCTCGCCAATGGCATTGGCCGGGCAGGCCAGTTCGCACAGTCCGCAACTGTGGCAGAGCTCGGGAAAGGCCATCACGGTTCCGGCCATGCAAATCAGCGCCTTGAAGCGGCAAAGCTCCACACAGCGCTTGCAGGAATCACCCAGGCAGGCGTCCTCGTTGATCAGTGGTACCGGGACTTGCTCAATACGGTTGTCTCCAAGTTCCAGGCCAAGGAAGAAACGGGCGTTAGGTTCTTCCACATCGCAGTCAACGAAATTGACTGGAATTCCCCTGCGACTCAGTGTGGCGGCAAGATTGACGGCCACAGTGGTTTTTCCTGTACCGCCTTTTCCGCTGGCAATGGCAATGTTCATTTTTCTCCGTCTGTACCGCGTCGGAAAACGCGGAAGCTAGCGTTCAAAAAGTAGATAGCAATGCTTGTGCCATACGACTACAAGCTGATTTTATTGTGTTTATATTTATCTCAATGGGGAGACGGCTGGTTTTGCGCCTGGGGGGCCGTGCAATAAGGGCGCAAAATGCGCCAGTGTGTCCCTTGCGCAACCGCGCACTCGGGTACATACTCGCAGCGGAGAACATGAATGAAAACAGAGCTGGATTGCCTCCCCTGCTTTTTTCGCCAGGCCCTAACCGGGGCGCGGACCGCCAGCCCCAATGATGCGGGCGTGCATGAGCGTGTGTTGCTGGAATTGGCCGGGCTTTTGCCTTGTTTCGACCTGAACCAGCCGCCGCCGGCGCTGGCGGGCAAGCTGTACGAACTTCTTCGCCGCGTCACCGGGGTGGACGACTGTTTTGCCGAGGAAAAGCGCCGAGCCAATGCACGGGTCCTTGAATTGCTGCCGGAGCTGGGCCAGCGGGTGCGCGCCAGTTCTGATCCTCTGGCCACGGCCTTGGAAATCTCCATCATCGGTAACTACATCGATGCAGGAGTGGAGCAGCGCTTCGACTGGGAGCACGAACTGGAGCAAGTGGACGGAACGCTCGACCCCGCCGGGCTGGAAACATTCCGGCGCAGGCTTGTGCCGGGTGTCCGCGTGCTCATCGTGGGCGACAATGCTGGAGAAATCGGCCTGGACAAGCTCCTCGTGGGAGAATTGCTTGCGCTGGGGGCCGGGGTGGCCTATGCGGTGAGGGACAGGCCGGTGCTCAATGATGCGACTCTGGCGGACGCACGAGAAGTGGGGCTTGACCGCCTCTGTGAAGTGATTTCTTCCGGCGCGGATACTCCTGGCGCCGTGTTGCCGCGATGCACTCCTGGGTTTCGCGAACGCCTGCGCAATGCCGATCTGGTTCTCGCCAAGGGGCAGGGCAATTACGAGGCGTTGACCGACTCGGGCCTTGACGTATATTTTGCGTTCAAGGTCAAATGTCCGGTCGTGGCCCAGCGCACGTGCTTGCCGGAAATGTCGTCGGTTTTCCTGAGAGAGTCCTGATCGTGACGATTCCTTTGCCCATTGAGAGCACATGCTGCGCAAGATAATCCTTATTATTTCGATTACACTGCTTCTCAGTCTCAGCCTGCTTGCCGCAGGACTGGTCACGCTGGACTGGTATCTGGGGACCGAACGGTTTCGCCTGAAACTTTCGCGCGTCCTCCAGGAGAGCTACGGTTACGAGATCACCTTCCAGGGCAAGTTGGGCGTGAGCGTCTACCCTTGGCTCGGCCTGGAAACCGGGCCTCTGGAGATCCGCACGACCGGAGGGGGCGAACCGCTGCTGCGTGCGGCCGAGGTTTCGGCCAAGGTCTCGCTGGTGAAGCTTTTTTCCAGGCAGCTCAATTTCGACACGGTTTTCCTGAACAGGATCGAAGTGCAGATCCGGCGGAACAAGGACGGCAGTACCAACGTCGATGACCTTCTCAAGCTCCTGCTGCCCGAAGGGGAATCCAAGCCGCTTTCGGAGCCCGGCCTGCGCCTCGACTCCCTGAGCGTGCGCGGGGTCCAGTTGCACAATGCCTTGTTCCGCTTTAACGACGAAGTCACCGGTCAGACCTGGACCGTGACGGAGGCAGGATTCCAGACCGGCGAGTACGAGCCGGACCGCTCTCTGCCGTTTTCACTGACGGGTGTTTTTGCCCGGAGCGGACTGGATCTGGAGGCACGTCTGGATCTGAACGGCAATCTGGATGCCGATCTTGCCGCCAATACCTTCCGGCTGCTGGACGCGCGGATGAACCTGATCCTTTCCGGAGCGGCCCTGCAGCTGCGGGGTGAAGAGGTGCATTTCACTTCGCGACTTGATCTGGACTCCGTCCAGCAGCAGGCGCAGTTCCACGATTTTCATCTCAAACTGCCGGAACTGATGCTCTCCGGAGATGCCACCCTGGAGAATCAGGACGGGGGACCGCGTCTGAGCGGAGAGCTGCGTTCCGGAGTGTTTTCGCCGCGCGCGGCCATCAACGATCTTTTTCCCGACACGATTCCGGACAAGGATCCGGGCATCTTCAAGGCCGGGAATTTTTCCCTGTCCTTTGCGGCCGACACCCGGCATCTGGATGTGAATAATCTCAACGTCTATTGCGACCAGACCAATGTGACGGGCGGATTTTCCGTGGAGGATTTCACCGATCCCGTCTACCGGTTCGCGCTCCAGGGCGACCAACTGGACTTTGACCGCTATTATCTCATCTTCATTGAGGATGAACCGTTCTAACTCAACGATTTTTTCCCTGAGTTTTATTGTGCGGCCCGAGCAAAGGGCACGGTGTATCTCGCCTCGGTCCAGCTCGCGGGCGCGCGGATCGAGGTTTCCCACAGGGAGGCGAGTTGCGGAAACGGTACACTCCAGGTGGACT
>JBFWMD010000089.1:0-13653 GCA_050251775.1 Desulfovibrio sp. | reverse complement strand
CGAAGCGCCCCTACCGGGAATACTGCATCTCATACAGTCGCTTATAGGTCGGTCAAGTCTCCAGGAGCTTGGCATGCCTCCCCTGCCCGACGATCTTGCCGTCCTCCATGGCGATGATCAAATGAGCGTTGAGAATGGTGGACAGCCGATGGGCGATGACGACGCTTGTGCGATCGGCCATCAGGTTTTCCAGCGCCTTCTGCACGATGCGTTCGGATTCGGTATCCAACGCACTGGTGGCTTCGTCCAGAATCAGCAGCGGCGGATTTTTGAGCAGGGCGCGGGCAATGGTGATGCGCTGCTTCTGGCCGCCCGAGAGTTTCGTACCCCGTTCGCCCACAACGGTGTCATACCCGTCGGGAAGTTCCATGATAAAATCGTGCGCATAGGCCGCCTTGGCCGCTCTCTCCAGTTCTTCCTGGGTGTGGGTTCCGCGCACATAGCCGATGTTCTCCCGGATGGTCAGGTTGAACAGAAAGGCGTCCTGGGAAACGATGCCCATGCACAGGCGCAGACTTTCCAGCGTGTAGTCCTGCAAGGGGACTCCATTCAAAAGGATGCGGCCTGCCTGGGGATCATAAAATCGGGGGAACAGATTCACCAGGGTTGTCTTTCCCGACCCGGAAGGTCCGACAATGGCGATGCGCTCGCCCTGGCGCACCTCAAGGCTGACGCCATCCAATACCAGCGGGGAGCTTTCCGAATATGCGAAACGGATATTTTCCACACGCAGTTCATTGAACGGCGGCTCAAAGACCCGCAGTCCGCCGCTCTCCGGAACGATGGCCGGGGAATCCAGCAGGTCGAAACAGCGCTCCGCGCTGGCCAGGGACTTCTGGAGTTCCTGATAGTTGTCATTGATCTTCTTGACGGGATCGTAAAGCATGATGATCGCGGCCATAAAGGAAAAGAATGTTCCGGGCGTGGAATGACCGTGGATGACCTGCATGCCACCGTACCAGATCACCAGTCCGGCTCCGAATGCGCCCACCAGTTCCATGACCCGCGAGGAAAGCTCCGAGGCAAGCACCCCGCGCAGGGCGATGCGCACCACATCCGTGCTCTGGCGGTTGAAACGCTTGGTTTCAATGCCCTCGTTGGCAAAGGCCTTGACCACCCGGATGCCGCTGAAGCTCTCCTGCACCAGCGTATTGATCGTGGAGGCCCTGATGCGACTCTCTCGACCGATGCGGCGCAACTTGTTCCCGAAGTAGAAAAACGGATAGATGGCCAGAGGCAGCACGATGATGGCCCAGAAGGCAAGGTAGGCATCCTGCCAGAGCACCACGCCGATGAGGCCGATGATCGTCAGGGTTTCCCGGGACAACATGACCAGGGCGGGCATGGTTCCGCCCACGCCGGTCACGTCGCCGAGCACGCGGGACATGAGAATACCCACCTGACTCTCCTCAAAAAATCGCATGGGCAGCCGCACCACCTTGGCATAGGAATCGTCCCGCAGAGTCTTGGAAACGTGCAGGTTGGTGGTGTTCATCAAATAGACCTGCAGAAAGCGAGTGATTCCCTTGAGCAGCATCACGCCGATGAACATCAATGGGATCAGACGCAGGGCTTCCACGTCCTTGTTGACGAAGATGTCGTCGATGGCGGGCTTGACGAGATAGGCCACGCCGCCGTTGGTGGCGGAAACCACGGTGGCCGACAGTGATGCGATGATGATTTTCCAAATGTGAGGACGAAAATATTCGAAGGACCGCCAAAGCAGATGCTTGTTGCCAAAATCATGAATTTTGACATCGTTTTGAATCGTATCTTTGTTTTTATGTTTCATTCGCATGTGGATTGAGTTGACTCGATTTGGGATCGTGGGGGTATGAGAAACTACCGGAGCTGTGGCAACCTACCAGAACCAAGCCAAATGGCAAGTCCGCAAGAATTTGACTATAATTTCAACATAGTCGACGAGTTGAAGTGCGGATATCCCCGCCTGTTGTCATTTCAAACTCCGGCGGCTCACGCAACTCCTCGGCGCAGAACCGGGCCGCGCTGGCCACGTGCCGCAGGCTGGCATGGGGCGCGAGCTTCCACTCCAGCTCCCCGGCTCCAGGCCCTGTGAGCGCATCCTCAATAATCCCCCCGAACTCCGACAAACGCAAACGGCGCTCGAAGCGCAGGCCTGATCCGCCGCCGCGAAAGATCATCTTGCTTTTCAGAAACGGGATCAGCCGATTTCCGAAACAGAAGCTGAGCACCCGCAGCGCGGCATGACGCAACGGTGTGCTGGCGAAAAATCCACGCGTGGTCACCGGTCCTTCGGTCAGGAGCACGGTTTCCCCGTTTTCCCGGAGCAGGGCGCATTCCCACTGCTCCGACTGCCAATGCGTGGCCGCGATCCGCCTGCCCAGCGGCGCGCGCCAGCCGAAGTCCGCGTCCCGCAGCCCGTCCGGTCCGAAGCGGTAACAGACCCCGCCCTTGCGCCCCGCGAAAAACAGGCTTTCCCCGTGGGCGTGCCGCGCGTGGATGCCCGCTTCCGCAAAAAACTCCTCGCCACCCGCTTCGCAAGGCAGCGAATCCGGCGCGCAGAGCGCCTCCAGATACTCCAAGGCCCGGAAGTGGGACTGGAAAAGGTAGTGACAGGCGTAGCGGTCGTCCGTGGCATGGAGGTAGTGGTCCGGTTCGGAAATTCGTGCGAGCATGGCCCGGACCACAGCGGACGCCGTGGAATCCGTGGCGCCCAGTCGGGACAGGCCATACGGCGCAAGGTAGTCCGTGTTCCGGGAATTGGCCATCACGGGCAGCCGTCCACCCGGCGCGAGCATCCAGGCCATGAACCCGGTGGCCCGGCGCATGGCCGCAAGGGCGCGTTCGTCCGCCGTGACCTCCAGGTAATCCCAGAGGCAGTCCAGCGTCACGCAGAGATATCCCAAATCCGGCCCGCCGTATTCCGGAAACCAGCCCTCGTCGCTCTGGGCCGCGAAGAACGCGGCCAGCCGCTCCTCCAGGCGCACCGCGTCCACCCGCACGCCGGGCAGTTGAGCGGCCAGGGCCAGCCCGGCCAGCCCGGCGGCTTCCTGGTTCAGGGCGTTGCGCTCCGGGTGGGCCAGAAGCCAGTCCACGCAGCCCTGCACCGCGCGCAACACCACTGGGTCCGAGGCATTGGTCCCCTGCTCCCGCAGGATCAGGCCCACGGCGTAGAGGCTGAAGGCTGCGGGCGGATAGCCGCTCTCGCGCGGGTAATACTCGTCGAATCCGCCGCCGCGCAACTGGCGGGCGGCCCAGAAACGCAGGCCCGCGTCGATCCACTCCCGCACCCGGGGATTGCCGTGCATGTCGTTGCCCGGCAAGGAGCGGGCGTGCAGGGTCTGGAGCACAAGCAGACCCTGTTGCAGGATCATGGAAGAGAAGTCCCGCATCTTGTAGTGCCAGAAATCGCGGTCGAAACAGCCCAGCCAGGGCGAATCCGGGTCGCGTTCCATCTGGGTCAGAATGCGCGGCACATGCAGCCGCAGGACCTTCCAGAGTGCGACGTGCAGCGCTTCAGCCTCGATCATGCGGTCTTCTCCTCATCTCGTACCAAAAACAGGGCAGGCCCAGCGCGCCCGGCAACAGCACCCGCGCAATGGACAGGATGCCCACGGAAAGCGCGGTTTCCAGGCCCAGGGCCGGGCCGAACCACCAGAGCAGAGCCGCGTCGCGCGAACCCACGCCCGCCGTGGTCAGGGGCAGAATACCCGCCAGCAGGGCCAGGGGGGCGCCCGCGTAAAGTTCGTCCAGGGGCGTTGCCGCGCCGAAGACCTTGAACATGCACCAGAATTGCAGCACCTGCACAGCCCAGAGCAGCAGGGAAAGCCCCCCGACCCGGACCAGATCGGCCCGGCGGGCCAGCACGCCGCGCATGGCCGCCAGGACCCGTTCCTCGTCGCCCTTGAAGATCAGCCTGCCCAAAATCCGGGCGGGCAGGTCCGGCCTGCCGAGCAGCCAGAATCCCACGATCCAGCAGCCGAGCAGCGGTAGGAGCAGCGCGAACACGATGCTCCGGGGCTGGTACTCGGGCGCGGGCAAAATCCAGAGCAGGGCCAGGGTCAGAATGGCCAGGGTGGCCAGCAGGTCCAGCAACTTCTCAAAAACCACCAGGAAATAGGGCAGAAATTTGCGACCCTCCACAAAGAGCCAGAGGCCCTTGACCATTTCGCCCATCTTGCCCGGAACCACGAGGTTGGCGCTGTAGCCGCCCAGGGTCTGGCAGAGCGCCCGGCCCGAAGAAAGCCCCACCCCGCCGAAGCACGAGGCGATGCGTTGCCAGCGTAGTCCGGCCAGCAAAAGTTGGGGCAACAGCAGCCCGAGATACGCCGCAAGCCAGCAGGGATCGGCCCGGCGCAGAGTCCGCCCCAGGGCGGCCACGTCCACCAGGGAATAAAGCGCGGCCAGCACGGCCAGACTGAACCCGCCGGTCAGCAGCAGCTTGAGCCTTCCGGACAAAAACTTAGACAAGCGGCTTCTCCACCGGTTGCAATTCCTCCACCGCGACCCCCACCTTGAGGCCGCGCCGCAGGCGCGAGAGCAGGGACAGCAGCCGGAACGGGGCCAGTCCCTTGGGCAGTCCGGCGTTGAAAAACCGCGTCAGGGCCTGCATGCCCGGGCTCAGACCGTATTTCTTGTAGCGCAGATTGGGCAGATGCATCTCCAGGAGAGTGCGCTCCTCCAGCTCGAAAAGATCCACTCCCCCCCGGCTGCGCACGGATTCGAGCAGCTTGAGCCCCTTTCGCGTGCGCGCCAGCACCGTGGTCAGGTTGCGCTGCCCTTTGATCCAGGCATCCCCGCAGACCAAATCCGCGCCCTCGCCCATGTAGAAGGTGCAGGCCGCGCAGCCGGGCCGCACAAACTGCATGTTCACAAGCTCGTAGCTTTCCTTGCCGAAGCGGACCTCGCGGCCGTCCCTGGCCGTGACGCCGAAGCCGCCGGGATACGGCCCGCGCCGGTAGCCCAGGCTGCGCACCTCCCCGGGTCGGACCCCGGCCTTGCGCAGCAGATAGTGCGTGGCCTCGTGCCCCATGTTCCAGCCGCAAAAAAAGCTGAACACCGCACGGACGCCGTATTCGCCGCGCTCCTGCCAGCGCCGGACCACAGGCACGAGGCAGGGCTGGCAGACCACGGCCAGCCGGGCGTACCCGGCCTTGGCCGCCTCCAGGGCGGCACGCCGCAGATCGCTGGCCGGAATGAAACTGTAGACCGACCCGGCCTGGGCCAGCACGGCCTGGGGCGAGGCCAGCACGAGATAGCGGGGGTTCACGGGGTCGTCCGGGGCAAAGCCCACGGCCAGCACCGCATCCACCTTGCCGCTGGCAAAGAGCCCGCAGAGTGCGGCGGTGAGCACGCCTCCCGAGGCCGCGGCCTCGCGGGCCACAGGATCGGCGGCGCGACCGAGCAGCATCCGCTGCACCGGCCCGATGAGCCAGTCGCGGTCGTAGTTGCCGCTGGCCAGGTCCTTGCGGCCCGGCGCGTTCTTCAGTCCACGCTTGCCCTGATTGCGGCGACCGTCGATACGTCGAGAGAGGCTGCGGTGCGGTGGACGGGTCTGCTGCCCGGCGTCGTGTTCCGGCATGCGGTCGGCTGCTTTGGGCATGGACGGCTCCCGGTTGCGGAATTCAGTCCTCGGTTCCGGGCCGGGTTTTGATGCCGTCCAGTTCGAGGCGCATGACCCGCTGGCGGACATCCTCCAGCAGCTTGCGGTTCACGGCGGTGAGTTCGCCGAGCACGCCCATGGCCACGCAGACGAACCCCGCCAGCAACAGGATCGACGCCAGAATCAGGCTCGGCACGTGCGCCCGGTCCGTGCCCATGAAGTAGAGCGCGACCCAGCGCAGGCAAAGCAACCCACCCAGGCCGAACAGCACGCTGCCCACGCCCATGAAGAACTTGGCCGGACGGTAGGTCACAAAGATTCGCAACGTGGTGGAAAGGGATTTGCGGACGTAGGAGAGCATGCTCTTCATCAGTCGCGATTCGCGCAGCTTGCCGTTGACCTCCACCGGCACGGAGGTCACAGCCATGCGGGCCTGTCCGGCCTGGATGATGGTCTCCAGGGTGTAGGTGTATTCGCTGAAGACGTTCAGACGCATGGCCGCGCGCCGGGTGAAGGCGCGGAAGCCGCTCGGCGCGTCCTGCACCGGGGTGGAGCTGACCTTGCGGATGACCCAGGAGCCGACCTTCTGGAGCAGCTTTTTCAGGGGCGAGAAGTGTTCGATGTCGGTAATGGGCCGGGCGCCCACGACCATATCCGCCTCCTGGCGCAGGATCGGAGCCACCAGGGCCGGAATGCAGTCCGCGCAGTACTGGTTGTCCGCGTCGGTGTTCACGATGATGTCCGCGCCCAGTTCCAGACAGGCGTTCAGCCCGGTCATGAAGGCCTTGGCCAGGCCGAGGTTGCGGGTATGGCGCACCACGTGGTCCACGCCGTGGGCCTTGGCCACCTCCACGGTCCGGTCGGTGCTGCCGTCGTCGATGATCAGCCAGCGGACCTCGTCCACGCCGGGAATCTCGCGCGGCAGAGCAGCCAGGGCCACGGGCAGGGACAGCTCTTCGTTGTAGCAGGGAATCTGGATGAACAGGGTGGTCATGGGCGGTCCCGTGAAAAGGGTGAACGACCCGGCATCGGCGTTGGCCGGCGGGCTTTGATCGAGAGTCGGCCTTGATCAGCGGGCGATTCTAGACCATCGCGAAAGCAAGAGCAAGCGTACCTCTCGACCCCCCCGCTGATTTCAGGTATTCCTTGCGGAGGTTACGCTTCCATCAACCCCCTTCCCGCTCCGGAGAGACCGCATGACGCGCCTGTTCACCTCCCTGCCGCCCGCCCGACGCCACGCGCTGATCTGCGCCCTGCTGGCGCTCGCCTTCTGCCTGCTGCACGGGCTGAAAATCGACGACAGCGGCGTGGGCGGCGATGCGCGGGAATTCTTATCAACCGCTTACCATCTGCAACGCCACGGCGTTTTTTCCATGCAACTTTCCCCGGAAATGCCTTCGATTCCAGATGCCTACCGCCCTCCGGTCTATCCGTTTCTGTTGGCCGGGATCATCGAAGCCGTTCCCGGTTTGCGCGCGGACGCCTTCGGATGGCTCTATGCCCCGGAATCCTCCGGGTTGCCCGAAAATCACGGACCTCGCGACCTCAAAGTCATCAAATACGTCCAGATGCTGCTCTACCTGGCGGCAGCATTTGCCGCCATGTGGATTGTGGCCCGCATCACCGGAGACCGGCGCTGGGGGTACGGCGCATTCGTGCTGACAATGTTGCATCCATTCCTGGGCAGTTACGTGAACCGCTACTATTCCGAGCTGGTGGCCGCAGTGCTCCTGGCAGGATTCAGCCTGCTGTTCTATCAGGCCGTGCGCTTGCGAAGCATGGGCTGGTTTTTGACGGCGGGCCTCTGTCTGGGCGTGCTGGTGCTCACGCGCGCGCAGTGGTGGTATTGCGGTCCGGCCTGCGCGTTGTACGCCATGTTCGTGGGCGTGCTGCGCCGCAGGGAACGAAAGACGCGCGGCCGTCTGATTGTGGGAGCATTGTTGATGTGCCTGACCATGGCCATTGTGGTCACTCCCTGGAAAATGCGCAACCAGGAGCTCTTCGGGCGCAACTTCATCACGGAACGGGCAGGCATTGCCCTGGATCTGCGTTCGCAGTACGTAATGATGAGCAACGACGAAATCCTCGCGTCCTTCCTTTATTGGACGCGCATGCGCGAGCTGCGTGACGAGCTGCTGCCCCGGCTCATGGACCCGGCCCGCTACCGCAACCTTGTCCGGGAGGTGGGCTACTACAACACGGCGCTGCGACGCAGCGGGGAACTGGAAAAACTCTACCCGCGCTCCGTGGCGGACGAAATCCAATTCCGGGAGGCGGCAGAGCGCATCCTCTCGCACCCCTGGAACTACCTCAAGACCCTGCCCGCCCTGACCTACCGCGGCATGATCGACGGCAACCTCTCGGTGCTCAACCTGCTGATCTGGTTCGCCTGCTTCCGGGTGGTCTTCGGACTCATGCGCCGGGGGGATTGGGAGACCCTGGCGGTCTATGCGCCGCTTATGGCCATGTGGGGCTTTGATTCGCTGGTGACGCACAACATCACCCGCTACAATTCAACGGGTTCCGTGCTGCTGATGGTCGCCCTGGCGCACTGCCTCTGGCTGTGCCAGCAAGCCAGGATCGAGCGGGCCGCAGCCAGGGCCGCGAGCCCCCTGAACGCCCCTCAGCCCAGCAGATTCCGGTAGATTTCCTTGAGCTGAGCCACGTAACGGGTCATGGTGTACTGTTCGGCCAGGCGCTTGGCGCTGGCAGACATGGCCGCGCACCGTTCCGGGTCCGCGAGCAGTTCCAGGAGCCGGGCCGCAATGCTTTCCGGCTCCGTGGTGCTCACCAGCGAGCACTCGGCCGCAATCTCAATGGACGGGACATGCTCGGAGATCACCGCTGGCAGGCCGCAGAACATGGCCTCCACGTGGGTCACGGGCAGGCCTTCGTACTCCGAAGGCATGGCCAGCAGGGACGAGGCCCGCAAAAAACGCGGCACTTCCGCGTTGGGGCGGTAACCCGCAAGCACGGCGCGGCCGTCCAGCCCGAGCTGGCTCTTGAGCTGTTCCAGTTCGTCGCGCTGGGGACCGTCGCCCACAATGACCAGCCCGGCATCGGGGATCCGCTCCAGCACCAGAGCGAACGCCCGCAGGAGCTTGTCGAAATTCTTCTGCTCCACCAGCCTGCCCACGCCCAGGATCACCGGGCCTTCCAGTCCAAAAAGCGTGCGGAAATCGTGCGGAGCCACGTCAAGCTTTGAGGGCTCCACCGCGTTGTAGAGCACCTGCATGGGTCTGCGGGCCAGATTGTGCTCACGCCGGATGGTCTCCAGGGCAGCCTTGGACACGGAGAGATAGAGGTCCGTGCGGAAGGAGAGCAGCCGGTTGATCCAGCGCCTGCGCAGCGTGCGCTCGCTCTTGACGTTTCGGATGTGGGTGATCACGGGAACACCGAGGCCCCAGGCAGCCAGCCGGCCGAAATAGTCCCCGGAGAATTGCAGGGTATGCACAAGGTGGGGCCGGATGCGCTGCAACTCCTTGCGGACGTTCTGCGCCGTGGAGAGCCGCTGGGTTTTAAGCGCCTTTTTGGTGTCCGCAGTGCAGACCACGCGCAGACCCGCGTCGAAAAACTCCTGCGTCTTGCGGCCCGTTCCAGAAACGTTGATGATGTGCGCCTCCAGATCGGGATCGTCCTTCAGCGCCAACCCCAGGTCGTAAAGCCAGTTTTCCACCCCGCCAAAGGGCAATCCGCCGATGACGTAGGCAATCCGGACCTTTTCCGGTTTGGACATGGTGCGATTCCCCCTTCTTCCGCGTGCCGGGCCACGCGGCGCGCCCACCCTAACAGAATGCGCGTGGATTGCAACGCGGCCAGCCGGGCCGCGCGAGCGTGCGATCTCTTCATTTCACGCCAGGGAGTGATTGACCTTTTCCCGGTCTTGGTCAAGAATGTTCAGGTAAGAGATTTGCTCTGCCCAAGGTGGGCAGTATGGATGATCCGCAGTTGGAGCATACAAATGTTAAGCATCGACGAGGTATCCGGAGAGGCCATGACCATCCTGCTGGTGGAAGACAACGACGCCCATGCCGAACTGGTGATTCGCGGCCTGCGCGAACAGAAGATGCTCAACCGCATCTGCCATGTTCAGGATGGCGAGGAGGCCCTGGACTATCTTTTCCGGCGCGGCTCCTACGAGGACCCGGAAAAGAGCCCCCGGCCGGGGCTGATTCTTCTGGATCTCCGACTGCCCAAGATCGACGGCCTGGAGGTCCTCAAGACCATCAAGAGCAGCGAGGAGATGCGCGCCATCCCTGTGGTCATCCTGACCACGAGCGAGGCGGACAACGATGTGCAGGACGCCTACAAGCGCTACGCCAACAGCTATCTCGTCAAGCCCGTGGACTTTTCCAACTTCAACAGCCTGCTCTCGGACCTGGGCTTCTACTGGCTCGGCTGGAACCACCGCGCCAACTGACCCGCCGACTTCTCTGACATCCGGCCCGCCTCCTGGCGGGCTTTTCTTTTTCACACCAGATGGTTATTCTCCGTCCAAAAGGAGCAATTCATGAGCGAGGAACTCAGCGCCAGCGCGCGCAAGGTACAGGCCTATCTCCGGGAACAGGGCGTGGATCTCCGGGTCATGGAACTGCCCGGCTCCACCCGCACGGCGCAGGACGCCGCCGACAGCGTGGGCTGCGAGGTGCGGCAGATCGCCAAGTCGTTGATCTTCCGAGGCCGGGAGAGCGGTTCTCCCGTGCTGGTGGTGGCTTCCGGGGCCAACCGCGTGGACGAGGCCCGCCTCGAAGCGCTGGTGGGCGAACCCGTGCGCATGGCCAAGCCGGACTTCGTGCGCGAGATCACGGGATTTGCCATCGGCGGTGTGCCGCCCTGCGGCCATGCCAACCCTCTGCCCGCCATTCTGGACGAGGACCTGCTCGGCCTGGACGAAATCTGGGCCGCGGCGGGCACGCCCCACGCCCTTTTCCGGCTCAAGCCCGAAGAACTGGCCCGCCTGACCAAAGGCCGCCCGGCGCGCGTGCGGCCCTGAAACCCCGGCCGGTGAGCGGGGCGATTCTTCCGGCCCGCCTTGCGGCGGCGGACCGACTGCGTTACCCTTGTGGCAGGCTTCCGCGCATCCGACCGGAAGCATCCACCCCAGGCCGCCGGAGCAAGGCCCATGTTCGACTATCTCAAATGGCGCGCAGTCAAGGAAGAGCAGCCCCCCGGCACTCTGGTCTACGCAGGCAGGGAGCACAGCTTCACCCCGGCCCTGCTCCACTTCGCCTACGACGACAACGGCCTGGAGGAGACCTGCCTGGATCCGGACGGGGACAAGCCCGATCTGGACGACGGGCGTACGCACTTCCTGCTGCTTTCCGGCGTCCACAACGGAACCCTGATCCTGCGCGTGGGCGAATGGTTCGGAATGCACACCCTGCTGCTGGAAGACGTGATGAACACCACGCAGCGCCCCCACCTGGATCTCCAGGACCAGGGAATCTTTCTGGTTCTCCGGGACGTGGCCTTTGACCCCGAGGAAACCAAACTCCAGTCGCAGCAGATTTGCCTGTTCCAGACGGGCAACACCGTGATCGCCTTTCAGGAGGACGAATCCACGCGCTGGGACGGCGTGCTGGGCCGGCTGCGCAAGGGACGCGGGCGCATGCGCACAGCTGGAGCGGAATACCTGTTCATCGCCCTGCTCGACGCCATCATCGACCGCAAATACGTAACCCTGAGCCGCATGAGCGTGGCGGCCGAGGACCTGGAAGACCGCCTCGACGGCAGGCCGAGCGAGGACTCCCTGCTGGAGCTCTACCGGCTCAAACGCGAGGTCATCCTGCTGCGCAACCTGACCCTGCCCACCCGCGACATTCTGGACAAACTCAGTGACCCGGACGAGGAACTGCTGCCGCCCGAGACCATGCCCTACCTGCACGACGTGCGCGGCCACTCGGCCCAGGTGGGGGATGCGGTCCAGGCCCTGCACGAAATCCTGACCGGCATGCTCGACGTGCAAATCTCCCTTCAGGGCATGCGCATGAACAACGTCATGAAACTGCTCACGCTCATCTCCACCATTTTCATTCCTCTGACCTTCCTGGCGGGCATCTACGGCATGAACTTCCGGTACATGCCGGAACTGGACTGGCACTACGGCTATCCCGTGCTGCTGCTGTTCATGGTCGTGGTGGCCCGGGCCATGATCGTCTATTTCAAACGCAAAAACTGGCTCTGATCGCCGGGCGCGCCCGAGCCTCCCGCCAATGAAAAGGCCCCAGGTCCGGAATTCCGGAGCCTGGGGCCTTTTCATTGGCTTCAAAGCGGACGGAGGCTCAGGCGTTGCGACGCGCCTGCCCGGCCTGGCCGGGATTCACGCCCTTGCCCTGGCCGCCGCGCCGTCCACGGCGGGAATTGCGGGGCTTGCGGACTTCACCCTCGGCGGAACGGTCCCGTGCGGGGCGATCCGCTCCGCGCCGTTCCTGGGCCGCCCTGGGTTGGGCCGCACGATCCTGCTCCCCACGGCTTTGCTCTCCGCGGCTTTGGGCGGGGCGATTTTGGGAGTCGCGTTCCTGACCGGCGTTGCCACGCCCGGAGCGCCCCCTGGCCGCGCGCGCCGGAGCGCCGGAGCGTCCGCCGTTGCGGTTCGGTCCGCGCGCCTCGTCCCGGGGGTCCGGACGCTGGCCCGCGGCATTGTAGTCAAAGCCGTCCAGCTTGCGCCGCTCGATGCTCGCACCCAGAATGCGCTCAATGGCGCGGACCTGCAACTCGTCCTCGCCCGTGACCAGGGTCAGGGCTTCGCCGGTGCGCTCGGCCCGGCCCGTGCGGCCGATGCGGTGGGTATACGTTTCCGCCGTGTCCGGCAGATCAAAGTTGATCACGTGGGAGATCTTTTCGCAGTCGATGCCGCGCGCCGCGATGTCCGTGGCGACCATGATCCGGTAGCTGCCGCGCCGGAACCCTTCCAGGGCCTCCTGACGACGGTTCTGCGAAAGGTTGCCCTGGAGCGAGGTTGCGGCCCAGCCTCGGCTTTCCAGCTTCCGCGCCAGCGACTTGGCCCGGTGCTTGGTGCGGGTGAAGACCAGCACGCAGTCGTGCTCGGTTTCGCGCAAGAGCGCCTCCAGCAGATTGGGCTTGAGGTGCTGGGCCACGGGATAGAGCGCGTGGCTCACGGTCTTGGCCGGAGCGTTGTTGTCCACCTGCACGGTCACGGGGTTGCGCAGCACACCGTCGGCCAGGGTGCGGATCTCGCGCGGCATGGTGGCGGAGAAAAGCAGATTCTGGCGCTCGCGGGGCAGGCGATTGATGATCCGGCGCAGGTCCGGAAGAAAGCCCATATCGAACATGCGGTCGGCCTCATCGATGACCAGGGTTTCCACCCGGGAGAGGTCGGCGTCGCCACGATTGAGCAGGTCGATGAGCCGGCCGGGGCAGGCCACGCAGACCGTGGAGCGCGAGAGCGCCTTGATCTGGGGAACCAGGCCCACGCCGCCGAAAACGGCGGAGCTGCGGATACCGGTCTGCTTGCCCAGGGCCACGAAGGTCTCGTGGATCTGGAGCGCGAGTTCGCGGGTGGGCGCGAGCACGAGCACGCGCACCGGTCCCTGCTTGGGGGCGTCCGCATCCAGCAGGCGCTGAAGAATGGGCAGCACAAAGGCTGCGGTTTTGCCCGTTCCGGTCTGGGCCAGGCCGAGCACATCGCGTCCGGACTGTACGTCCGGAATGGAACGGCTTTGAATGGGGGTGGGGGAAACATATCCGCAAGCGCGGATGCCCGAGCGAATGCGCTCGTCGAACGAGAAGGAATCGAAATTCACTGTATGTCCTGGAATAAAAGGAAACTCAGTCGCCACGCGTGACGGCGGCGACACAGCCGAGGTTCTCGGCTTGAATCAGGCGAAAGCTCTGGGACGAGGCGGGGATTGGTCCGAGGGGATCAAATTCGGCGGTCGCGATGTCGCGACGGCTGGGGCGCATGTCCAGTCACGCTGAGTGCAACTGTATATACACATCCGAAACGGCTTGTAAAGTCTTTCGTCCCAAGAAAAACCGGATCGGATGGCCTGCATACGCATCGCCCGGCAAAAAATAACACACGCCACAATAATATTTGTTACCCTGAA
>JBFWMD010000088.1:0-13931 GCA_050251775.1 Desulfovibrio sp. | reverse complement strand
TTGGCCCTGCTGTCCCTGGTGAGTGTCGGTTTTTGGGCTTTTCGGGGCTGGCCGGACACCAATCGTTCTCCCGCTCCGAAGCTGTCGGCGAAGGCGCAGAAGAAAGCGACACCGGCAAAGGCAAAACGTCCACCGGGATCGGCACATGCGGTAGCAAAGCGCGCCGCTGTCCAACCCTCCGAGAGGGGGGCGGACCTCCCGACTGTTGTCCCTCCCATCCCGCTGGCCGGGAATCTCGACCGAATGACCGCGTTGCGGGCAGATTTGGAAGAAGTTCGCCTGCAAGTCGCCATCGAACAGGAAAGGCAAAAGCTCCTGCCAAAGCTGCCTGCTCCGGTCGCGCAGCCGCAAGCGCAATTAAAGCTGCCGTCGCCGCAAAAGCCTGAGCCGATCAAGCGGGAACCGACGTCTCCCGTGGTGGTTTCCATCCAGGGAGTGGATGGCCGCAGCAGTGCAACCATCCGGGCCGTCAACGGCAAATTGGTGACGGTGCGCTCCGGGGACAGGTTCGGAGGTGGCGTTATTGCTTCGGTCAGCCGGGGCGGCGTCGTCATCCGACGCGGGAAAACCTCAACGGTATTATCTTTCGAGTAATCCATGGAACCTGTCAGTATTATTGAATATATACCGGAAGCTCTTCGAGGGCGCGTGGCCCTGGTCGATGGCGTCCTTCACATCTCGGCGGAACTCAAAAACAATCTGCAAATGGTTTCGTTCTACGCAAGCCTGCGTCGTCGCGGGATTTTGTCCTATGAGTTTCACAAGCCGGACGATTTCGACGGCACCTATGCCAGCCAGGCCGCCAGAACCGGACATGCGGAAAATGAAGTTCAGCAATACGGTATCGATCTGATCCATGATGCCTACGAAACCGGAGCGTCCGACATCCATCTCATGGATTTCGGCCTCTATACTATTATCCGATTTCGCATTTTGGGCATGTTGACGGATCATACACAGCTCAATTCCGAACTGGGTAAACGACTCATTGCCTGCATTTACCAAAAGTTGTCTCAGTCGGCCGATGCGTGCTTTTCCCCGACGGAACGGCAGGACGGCCGTATCGCCCAGCGCGACTACCTTCCGCCGAACGTACATTCCGTGCGTGTCCATTCGGAGCCCATCGAATGTGCCCAGGCGGAATCCGGTGTGGGCACGTCCATGTCCCTGCGGCTCCTCTACGACGCGACATCCGCCAAGGGCTCATTGCAAGAACGCATGACGGCCCTGGGCTTCACGACGATACAGTGCGAGACGGCCCAATTTTTGACCAGGCGCACCGGCCTTACGATCATTTCGGGACCGACCGGCCACGGAAAGTCAACCTTTCTCAAGCACGTCATGGAATCCATGACGGAGCGCAATCCCGAAAAGGCCTATTTCAGCATCGAGGACCCGCCGGAATATCCCCTCAAGGGCGTGCGCCAAGTTCTCATCTGTTCCAACGACAAGATAGGCCGGTCAAGCGCCTATTGCGATGCCATCGCCGGGGCCATGCGTTCCGATCCGGACGTGCTGATGATCGGCGAAATCCGCTATGTCGAGGCAGCGGTGGCGTCCATCGACGCGGCTTTGACCGGACATTCGGTCTGGGCGACGATCCACGCCAATAACGCCCTGGGCATCATCGCCCGCCTGGTCAGTATCCTGGCCACGCATTTCCGCAATCCCCTTGAGCAAATCTGCGATCATAACGTGCTAGCCGGCCTTGAGTATCAGCGCCTGCTGCCCATGCTGTGTCCGGAATGCAAAATCCGGCTCATGGATCTTTCGCCGGAGGAGCGCCAGCACTACCTGCCCGAGGATGTGGCCGGCCGCCTGCGGCGGGTCCTGGATGACCGGGAGGGTGTGTATGTCCGGGGCGACGGCTGTGCGAAATGCCGCAAACGCGGGCTGATCGGCCAGACGGTCGCGGCGGAAATCGTGGCCACGGATCAGGAAATGCTCGGCTATCTGCGTGAAGGCAACATCCCGCGCGCCCACGAGTATTGGATCAAGGAAAAAGGCGGCCAAAGCTATGTCGACCATGCCGTGCATCTGATCAAAACCGGCATGGTCGATCCCTATCTCGCGGAAGAGCGGCTCGGCGTCCCCCTCAACTTCAACCAGGTCTTCGTGGCTGGAGGGCGCTGATGACTGGGAGTGAGATATTGGCGCGTCTTGCGTTCGGCAGCGCGATGCGCCAGCGGACATGGAAGAAACTTGCGGCCCAGACGCGGCACGGCATGAGCCTCGATCAGAGTCTGCACCAAATGCAGGCCCGGGCCGCTTCGCGCCGGTCGCCTACGGTTTTGGTCTACACCCGCGTACTGGAATACCTGGGGTTGGGGCACAACCTGGGGGCGAGTCTCAGCGATTTCGCCACCCCTGAAGAAGTCATGCTCATTTCCAGCGGCCAACGCTCGGGCCGGCTCTCCGAAGGCTTGGAACTCGCGGCGGGTCTGCTGGCCGCACGGCAAAAAATCATCCAGGCCGTTTTCTCCGCCCTGGCCTATCCCGCGTTTCTGCTCACCATGTGCATGGTCCTGCTCCTGGTCGTGTCCACCATGGTGATGCCGAAATTCGCCATGCTGTCCGACCCGGCAAAATGGAATGGCGCGGCGGCGACGTTCTACAAAATGACGTCCTTCGTGGCCTCATTTTCCGGAGTCCTGACGCTGATCGTCGTCCTTTGCAGCCTCGCTGCCGCGCTTTTCACGTTGCCGATGTGGACGGGGCGGCTTCGCCTTTATGTCGAAAAGATACCGCCCTGGTCCATATACCGTCTCACCGTCGGGTCGGTCTGGCTTTACACCCTATCCACGCTCATGCGCTCAGGCATACAGCTCTCACACATCATAGAGAGCATGATCAATTCCGACAGTATTACACCATACTTGCGCGAACGGGTCATGGCCATCTCCGTGGAGAATGGCACAGGAAAAAATCTCGGTGAATCAATGTATGATTGTGGCATGAATTTTCCTGATCAGGAATTGATTGATGATTTGCGCGTATATGCTGTCTTACCGAACTTCCATAATCGAATACATGAGCTGGCAAGCGAATGGATGTATGATGGTGTTGAATTAGTAAAACGGCAATCCAGGCTTCTTAATCTTCTCGGTATGATACTCATTACGAGTTTGGTTTGTATCATGGCTATGGCGATAGGTTCCTTGCAATCACAACTCTTACCGGCTTCTGGAGGATATTGACATGACCCTGCTCGAAACCCTTGGTGCCATTCTGGTTGGGCTTATCATTTTGGCCGGGGCCGCATTGGGGCTCAATTCGGCCTTTTCCTCGTCCAAGCTCAGCGAAACAGAGCAGAACCTCGTGACGCTACGCATGCAGATTCAGCACATGTTTTCCGGCAGTTCCGACTTTACCGGGCTCGATAACGATCTGGCCCTGAAAGCTGGGGTCGTGCCGAAGTCGTTTATCAAAGGCAATGTCATGAAGAATGCTTTCGGCGGCGAAATCACGCTCGCGCCTGTGACCGCCGACGCCGCGTTTTCCATCGAGCTGACCAGCATCCCCCAGGAAGAATGCACCAAACTGGCCAAGTTCCAGACCGATGCCTGGCTCGGTGTGACCGTCAATGGCAACGAGATAGATCGGCTGTCGGACACGCTCGTCACCGATATCGTGTCGTCCTGCGAGGACAGCAACACCATCCTGTTTACGGCGAGATAGCCATGCCCCTTGCGGAGTTGACCTTTTCGGATCTGATTATTTTGCCGGACGGTTCCGCCCGGCTCAAGGGCTGCCCAGAAACAGGGCAGCAGCTTGTCCCCATTCCGGGAGACTGCATGGCCGAGGTGGCGGGACTGCCCAACAAGCTGATCGACGCCCTGTTGAGCAAGCGCCAGACCGATCCGACGACGGGCCTTCGCGTGGAGCCCAGGACGATCCGGTACGCCCACAACGGGGTCTTCTACCGTGTTGCCGAAATCCAGGATGTCGATGCCGGACAGACCTGGTTCATGCGTCGGCTGCCGTCCTCGGTCCCGGAGCTGCCGGCGCTGGGGTTACCCCAGTATCTCAGCGAGTGGCTGCTCCTGCCGGAACAGCGCCAGGGGCTCGTCCTGGTGGCCGGCGCGCAGGCCTCGGGCAAGACCACCACGGCCAGCGCCCTGGTGGCCGGTCGCCTCAAACGGCATGGCGGCCACGCCGTGACCTTTGAGAACCCGGCGGAATTGCCGCTAGGCGGTTGCTGGGGTGCGCACGGCTACTGCTTTCAGACGGAAATCCAAGGGGAACACGAGCTCCCCATCCAGATCGAGCGGGCGCATCTCTATGCCAGCCCGAATGTGATCTTCATTGGTGAAATCCACACCAAGTTCGCGGCCCTGGAAGCACTGCGCGTGGCCCTGGGCTCCCGGCAGCAGCTCGTGGTGGCAACCATCCACGGGTTTGACGTGATCGCGGCCCTGGAACGTCTCATCAACTGGGCCCAGGAACTCGACGGGGTCAACGCCTGCGAGAACCTGGCCAACTCGCTGCTGGCTATCCTTTTGCAGGACCTCGAAAGCGAACGGCGCTGGCAGAAATGCCCGCAATACCTGCTCCTGCCTTTTGTGAGCGCATCGGAAAAAAGTGAAATGCGCATCAAGGGCATCCGGTCGAAATTGCGCGAAGGACAATTACAATCCTTAAGTGACGACATGCGCGATCTCCGCAATAGTATCGCAGATCATGGACTGAAGGCCATATGAAAGCGCTTGCTATACTCATGGTCGTGATCGGCATCATGGCCATGTTCAGTCTCAATACCACGGTCACCCGGGATGAATATCGTGTCGAGGCCGTAGCCTTCAATTACGCGCTCTTTCGTAATGAGGTTCACCGATATGTTTTTTCCGGACATAAGGCGTCCGGCACCATCACGGCGGCCTCCTTGGACCTTCCCACCGGCTGGGTGATGTTGCGCCCCTGGCAGGCCCGCATCGACTCCGGATGTCTGTACGTGTGGGGCGAGGCCTCACCGGAAGAGATAGAGGCCGTCAGAGTCTTGTACTGGGGCAGTTACGCCATCGGCAGGGCGAGCGGCGGTAAACTGGAGCCGAGTTACGGCGGCACGACACCGGTCCCCTCCTTCATTGCCGAGGGCAACCTCGTCAGCGTCGTGGGCGTGGAGTAGAAAATGAAACTTATCGAGACGATAGCCGCGATCCTGATTTTGACCATCATGCTGCCCGCCTTGGGCGATCTCTGGAAGATGGGTGCGAATGAATTGGAAAAGCGGCAGGCGGCCGACCACCTGCTCGTTGTGATGAAGGCTGCGGCCGCCTACGTCCGTAAGCATCAAACCGATCTGCTGGCGCAGGCCACGGCGTCGGGCGGACCGACGATAAACACGGACCCGCTCGTCTCGGAAGGCTTCCTCGAAAGCGGCTTTCAGGGCCACAACGTCTGGGGACAGACCTATCAGATCTGCATCAGGCAGCCGGCCACGAATACGCTTCAGGCCATTGTTTTGACCACGGGCGGACGCGGCGAGAATGCCAAGGACGTGCGCTTTGCCACGTCGGTTGTCCCCTCGGCGGCAGCCATGGCGGGCGGGGCGGGCGGCTTTGTCCCGACGGGCGATATTCCGGACCAGCCTTCGAGCTCCCTGCGCGGCGCGTTCGGCGGCTGGACCCTCGACCTAGCCAGCGTCGGGATCACCTCCCCCGGAGCCGGCCACCTCGGGGCGCTGACGACCTTTGACTCAAGCAGTCTCGGCCAGGATTTTCTCTATCGGGTGGCTGTCCCCGGCCACCCGGAACTCAATGCCATGCAGACGGAACTGGACATGACGGATCATGCGATCCGGGGCGTCTACGAAGTCCAGTTCACAGCGAGGACTTTGGACAGCGAGGTTTGCGATTCGACCACGGAAGGCAGAGTCTTCCTCGATACAAACCAAGGGCTTTACCTTTGCCGCAACGGCAAGATGGAAGTTCTGGCCGATACCGGCAACAGCACGCTGTTTAAAAACGCCACCCTGGCCAGGGACGGCGATCTCATCGACAAACCCTCCTGCCCGCCAGGGACCGATACCAGCCCGCAAATCTTCGTGGCTCCGGCTATCGCCGCTGCCGGCGCGGACGCGCCTCCCATCACAGCGTTTCAGTCCTGGGCGACAAGCTCCAGCACGACACAATGGCAGGTCCACCTGCGGCTTCTGACCACAAACGACGCGTTGGGTTGGGTCAATCCGGCGGCGAACTACGGACGGATCATGGTCTACACAACATGTGCCAAGGGTAGTTGATTCATGCTGAACGATCCCAATGAATGCGTCCAGACGACGCGAATGCGGAAATGGCCGCTTTATGTGACGCTTGCGGCTTTATCGCTCATGTTTTGTGTTCTGATCTGGGCAGTCGAGTTTTCTGGACGCGGCAAGAAGGAAGAGACGGCCAAGCCGGTCATCTCCGTTCAAGACCAGAAGCCCTTGGTCGCCGAGGAGGGCGGCAAAGGCCTGGCCACGCCGCCTCCGCCGCCTCCCGCGCCGCCGAAGACGGAAATGCCGCCCATCGTGGTGGTGACCAGCAATGAGCCGCCGGAACTCAAGCGGGAGAAGGAAGAGCTGCGCCGGCAGCGGCATCAGGCGACCCTGGCCGCGCTGTCATCGCCGATGGTGATCCGCAAATCCTCGCACCAAGACGTATCCGGAAGCGTGAAAGCGGTCGCTGCGCAGGATGCCCGGGTCCAGGGGCTTCGGGAGCGTCAAAACGAGATGCGGAAGCGGCTGTCGGGAGACTCGGTGCCCCGGGACGGGGGGTACAATCCGGCAGCCGACAAGGACAAGGAGAACTTTTTCGAGCGAACCAAGACCAGCGACAGCCAATGGATCGCCGCCGGCACCAGGACGGCTGGCCGGCGGTTCGAGGTCAAAACCGGCAGCGTCATCCCCGCCGTTATGATCGGCGGCATCAACTCGGACCTACCCGGCCAAATCATCGCCCAGGTCGCCCGCAACGTCTACGACACGGCCGATGGGCGCTATTTACTTATCCCCCAGGGGGCGCGGCTTTACGGCGTGTACGACTCCCGGGTCATTTATGGACAATCCCGCGTCCTGGTCGCCTGGAACCGCATCATCTTCCCAGACGGCTCGGCCATCACCCTGGAGTCCATGCCCGGCACGGACAGCGCCGGCTATGCCGGATTTAACGACGCGGTGAACAATCACTACTTCCGACTTTTCGGCGGCGCACTGCTCATGTCGCTGATTTCCGGGAGCACGGCCTACGCCGTGGACACCATGAGCCCGCAGAATGATTCAAATAGTTCGACTCCGACCCTGCAACAACAGATGACTTCCTCCCTTGCAACGCAGCTCGGCCAAGCAACGTCTCAACTGCTCTCCAAGAATATGAACATAAAGCCCACCTTGGAAATCAGGCCTGGGTACAGATTCAACGTCACCGTCACCAAGGATTTGGTCTTTAAAGAGCCGTACATGGAAAATCATGGCAAAGGAGGGCGTCAATGAAGATACAAAACAACTATGGTCTTGGCGGAGAACCCAAAAACAAGGCCCGCTGGCGTTGGACGTATCTCGTTTTCCTCGTCTTTCTGGCCTGTTCCAGCCTGGGCTTGGCCACGCAGGAAGTGGCGTACTACTTCGAATATCATCCCAATCTCGGACTGCCGTGGCTCACGGCCTGGGGAGTTCTTTGGTATGCGCCCTGGAAAATTCTGTCGTGGTATCACTGGGGAGAGACCCACGAAGCTGTGCGCCAAGCCGTTTTCCATGGTCAGCTCCTATTTTTGGTGCCGCAGTTCGTCGTGTTGGGGTGCGTGCTGCTGAGCATGCGCAAACCCAAGGGCGCAACCGACGTTCACGGCTCGGCGCACTGGGCCGATGAAGCTGAAATCGAGGACATGGGGCTGTTCGGCTCCAAGGGGATTTATGTTGGCGGCTGGGTAAAAAAGTTGCCGCTTCATTATTCGCTGTACCGTTTTTTCCGAGGGTTGCCGTGGCATATGCATCGTTACCTGCGCCACAACGGCCCGGAGCACACGCTGCTTTATGCGCCGACCCGGTCGGGCAAGGGCGTCGGCGTCATCCTTCCCACACTGCTTTCCTATCCGGATTCCGTGGTGGTGCTGGACATCAAGGGCGAAAACTGGGCGCTGACGGCCGGCTGGCGACAGGCCCAGGGGCAAAAGGTTCTCCGGTTCGATCCCTCCGACGCAAGCAGCGGTGAGGCAAGGCTTGGCACCCGTTTCAATCCGCTTGATGAAGTCCGGCTCGATACGCTCCATGCCATTCCCGATGTGCAAAACATCGCCACCATGATCGTCGATCCGGAGGGCAAGGGGCTTCAAGATTATTGGGCCAAGGCCGGATTTGCCTTCATCGCAGGTGCATTACTGCATTGTCTCGTGCTGGTTCGCCACAAGGAAAAACGCCCGGCTACCCTGAACGACTTGGGCAATAAGCTCGCCGATCCGGAACATACCATCGAAGAACTCTTCGACGAGATGCTCGAGACGGATCATGCCAAGCTCGTGTCGGAGTGCTTTCCTTCCGGGGCTACCGGGGGAAATCACATCCATGAATTCATCGCGAGTTCCGCCAGGGAGATGAAGAACAAAAGCCCCAACGAATGTTCGGGCGTTGTCGGGACGGCCGTCTCGAACCTGGCGCTTTACCGCGATCCTGTTGTGGCCATGAATACCGCGCAGTCCGATTTTTCCGTCGCCGACCTCATCCACCATGCGACGAGTCTTTATCTTGTCGTCAGCCCCACGGATATCAACCGGGTCCGGCCGCTGCTTCGCCTTATCTTTAATCTCGTTATCAGCCGTCTTTGCGAGCGCATGGAGTTTGAAAACGGGATGCAAAAAAAGCCGGACCGCCGGCTGTTGCTCCTCATGGATGAGTTCACCTCCATCGGGAAAATGGAAATCGTCAACAAGTCCATCGCCTACGCCGCCGGGTACGGCATCAACTACTTGCTCGTCATCCAAAATGTCGAACAGTTAAATGACACTTACGGCAAGGACAACGGCATCCAGGGCAATTGCCATATCCGCATCGCCTACGCGCCCAACACCTTGGACACGGCCAAGCAGCTTTCGGAAATGACCGGCAAGACGACGGTCCTCCAGCAGAAAACATCGCTTTCCGGCTCGCGAAGCGGGCATTTGAAAAACGCCTCGGTCAGCATCAACGAAACAGCGCGTCCGCTGCTCACGCCGGATGAATGCATGCGCCTGCCTGGGCTTCGCAAAAAGGGGGATGTGGTCACCAAACCCGGCGACATGCTCATTTTTGTCGCCGGCCGCTCCCCGCTCTACGGTCGACAGATTCTCTATTTCCGCGATCCCGTTTTTACACAGCGATCCAAAATAACGCCTCCAACCGCTTCCGATGTGTTGCGCCAGGGCGGAACCGACGAAACGCCCGCAGCTACCGAAACGAAACAGCCTTCGGGCCAAGAAAAGCGGTCTTATGCCGACTACTTCAAGAAAAGGGAGAAAGAAGTTGTCCAATAAGCGGCCGTACACCCGTCGGCTGATCGTCGTTTTGTCATGCGGCCTTGGCGTGGCCCTCTTTGTGGCTGTCATTTCTGCACTCGGTTTTGCCGGATACAGGGTCAATTGTACGCCATCCATGCCCCAAGGCATCTACCGGCTGTCCAAGCGCGCCTTCGCGCGCGGGGACACGGTCAGTTACTGCCTGGATGTCGCGCCTTTCACGGTTTTGGCCAGGGATCGGGCTTATCTGCGACCCGGGACCTGTGCCAATGGTCTGGAGCCCCTGGTCAAAATCCTCGCCGGCCTGCCCGGAGATATCCTTGCCATCACCCCCGAGGGCCTTTGGATCAACGGTCGGCTCCAGCCCCGAAGCCGGGTTTGTCCACAGGATCGGCTGCATCGCCCCCTGTCATCCCTCTTGAGGCCTGGTCGAATTCCCCTTGGCCAAGCCTTGTTGCTTTCCGACCATCCGGGCGGCTTTGACGGCCGCTATTTCGGGTTGGTGCCTCTGGCCGCCGTACAAAAGGTGCGGCCGGTGCTTGTTTTTTAACGCCCAACGCAAAGGGAAGGTGACGTTATGCCAAAAGACATGGACCTGCTGCTGGCGGCGGCTCGCGCGGTTGATCGGCAAGCCATGGAACTTCCTGGGCTGGGAGTTCCGGTCGACCCCGAGGTCGCGGATTTCATGGGAGCGTTTGTGGAGGATGCGCTTTCGCCGGCTGATCTGGACGACGAATTGCTCTTTGATGCGGGTGTCGCCTATGGCCGCTAAAAGCGCCTCCCGCAAGCCGGCTCATGAGGTATTCGCCGAACGGATCATCGAGTCCCTCAAAAACGGGACGGCCCCTTGGCAGAAACCGTGGAGGCCCGGCGAACTCCATGCGCCGCGCAACCCTGTCTCGGGGACCGTCTACAAGGGCATCAACCGGGTCATGCTGTCCGGGTATGAATTCGACGACCCCCGCTGGATGACCCTGAAGCAGGCCAATTCCATCGGATGCCGAGTCCGCAAGGGCGAAAAATCCCAACCCATCGTCTACTGGCAATTTTTCAAGGAAGAAGTGGCCCGGGACGATGCGGGCCAGCCGCTTCTCGATGCGGACGGCAACAAACGCATGATGCAAACCGAACTGCCGCGTCCGCTCGTGCGCTTCAGCTCGGTCTTTCATGTCAGCCAGCTCGAAGGCGAGCTGCCGCCGCTTGACCCGGCGGTGCTGACCAGGGCCTGGAACGCCAACGAAAAGGCCGAGGAAATCCTCCGGCTCTCCGGCGCGGCCATTTACCACACACAACGCGACAAGGCTTTCTACCGCCCATCCACGGATGAGATCCGTCTGCCGCCCAAGGAGCATTTCCCCTCGGCCGATGCCTATTACTCCACGGCGCTGCATGAGCTTGGCCATTGGACCGGCCATGAATCGCGCCTGGACCGCGAAGGCGGCCCTTTCGGCTCCGAGCCCTATGCGCGCGAGGAACTGCGCGCTGAAATCGCCTCCTGGATGCTCGCCCAGGATTTGGGCATCGGCCATGACCCGAGCCAGCACCTTTCCTATGTGGGCTCGTGGATCAAGGCCCTGGAAGAAGATCCCTATGAAATCGTCCGGGCTTGCCGGGACGCAGAAAAAATCAAGCAATACATCATGGATATCGCCATGGAGAAGGAACAACCCCTTGGACTCCAACGGGAGGCTTCCTTGGCAGCGGGGACGGCCCTCGACGCCGAAGCGATGCCCCAGGCTCAGGCTTTGCCCAATACGTCTTCCCCGATCCCGATGGCTCAGCGTGCTTACCTGAACGTCCCTTATCGGGAAAAGGACCTGGCCAAGGGCGCTGGTGCCAAATGGGACCGCTCGGTCAAGCTCTGGTACGCGCCCGAGGGGGCGGACATGGCCAAGCTTCAAGCCTGGTTGCCCAAGGCGGCTATGACCCCGGCCACGCCCATGGACCCTCGCGAGGAATTCGCTCAGGCGCTTCGGGCCGCAGGCCTCGATCTCGGGGGGCGGTTGCCCGCCATGGATGGCACCATCCATCGCGTTCCGGTTACCGGCAGGCCGAATGCCTTGGACGGGGCTTATCAGGGATTCCTCGATGGCCATCCGGCCGGCTGGTATCAGAACTATGTCACAGGCGAGAAGGCCACCTGGAAGGTCAACGGCCACGTCCTTTCCGAGGATCAGAAACACCTGCTCATGCAGGAAGCGAAAGAGCGGCAGCGCCAACGCGAACGTGACCGGCAGCTACGCCAGGACGCGGTGGCCCGCCAGTGCCGAGAGGCCTTTGAAGCCCTCCCGCCGATTAGGCCCATCGCGGAAATCAACCATCCGTATCTGCTGCGAAAGGGTGTGCCGCCGTTTGGCGGCATCAAGGAAACCTCCGACGGCATGCGCCTGCTGGTGCCGCTGTATAACGCCCAAGGCGAACTGCGAAACGTGCAGGAAATCGACTGGGACGGCAATAAGCGCTTCCAGAAGGACGGTCAGAAGGCCGGCTGTTTTTTCATGCTCGATTACGACCAACGGCACCGGACGGACGAAATTCTCCTGGTCGAGGGCTATGTCACGGGCGTGAGCGTCAACATGGCTGTCAATAAGCCCGTAGCCGTGGCCTTTGACGCGGGAAACCTGGAACCGGTTGCCCGGGTCCTTCGCGAACAATTCCCCGAAGCGAAAATCACCATCTGTGCGGATAACGACCACGCCCGCGATCAAGGCAACATCGGGGTGGAGAAGGCCAAGCAAGCCGCCCAGGCCGTGGGAGGCACCGTCGCCGTCCCGATATTTAACAAGGACGAGTTGGCCGCGAAAAAAAACGACTTCAATGACCTGTGCCAGTCCCGGGGCCTTGCGGAGGTTGCGGCCCAGATTGCCAACGGCAGCCGGCAGAAGAGCCATGCTATCGGGATGGAGCGGTGATGCGGACCTGTGTCGGCATCTGCCTCCTGCTGCTTCTTGCCATGCCGGCGGTCGGCGCGGCCCAAGGCGGTCTCGGCGATCTTTTCGATGTACCCTGTGCCCGCTACGGCGTCCCCAAGGCCTTGGCCCTGGCCATCGCCAGGCATGAAAGCGGCCTGCGCCCGTGGGTCATGAATATCGCAGGGAAACCGGTCCTGACCACCCGGCAAGATGAGGCTCTGGCCATCGCCAGGCAGGCGCTTCGCCTGGGTCTGTCCTTCGACATCGGGGTCATGCAGGTCAATTCGCAGTGGCTCAGGCGTTATCACCTGCCCCTGGAGGTCGTCTTCGATCCTCGCGGCAACGTCCAGGTGGGTGTCTGGATACTGGCCCAGGCCATCAAGCGGTACGGGCTTACCTGGCAGGCCATCGCCACCTACCACACCTCCGTCACCCGCAATCCCACCCGAGCCTGGGCCTATGCCTCGGCAATTTTGGCCCGGCTGCGAAACGGAACCCCGGCCACGCGGATCACGCCCCAGGACGCTCCCGAGACAGCGAAGCAGGCCCCGATTCTGGTGAAGCGCTTTCGTGAACTTGCCAGCAATGAAGAAAAAACCCGGAGGAACCATGAGTAATCTGCTGATCGTCGAGTCGCCGGGCAAGGTGAAAAAGATCCAAGCAATCCTGGGAGACTCGTGGAACGTCATGGCCAGTGTCGGCCATGTGCGCGATTTGCCCGTCCATGATTTGGGTGTGGATGCGTCCTCGTTGCGGCCCCGGTATGTGGCCTCCGACCGGGGAAAGTCCGTCTTGGCCAAGCTGGCCGCCGCAGTGAGGGTCGCCGAGTCGATTTACTTGGCCACCGATCCCGACCGTGAAGGGGAAGCCATCGCCTGGCATCTGGCCGATGCCTTGAAGCTCTCGAACTTCAAGCGGGTCACGTTCTCGGAGATCACGGAACAGGGCATCCTGCGCGCGATAAAAAGCCCGCGCGGCCTGGATATGGCCTTGGTTGCCGCCCAGGAGGGACGCCGGGTTCTGGATCGGCTGGTGGGTTATGGCGTATCCATTCCCCTGTCCCGGGCCGTCGGCGGGAGGAAATCCGCCGGCAGAGTGCAAACCCCGGCCTTGCGGCTGGTGGTGGACCGTGAACGCGAAATCCGCAATTTTTCGGTCACCACCCATTATGGGGTCGAACTGGAGTTCGATGCCGTCAAAAACGTCACCCAAGGTTGGAAGGCCGTCTGGAAAACCGAGGCCTGGCTCTCCCCCGGGCAGGACTATGTCCTCGATAAGGGTCTGGCCGCGAGAATCGCCGAGACGCGTAGGGTGACGGTGCTCGGCTGCCAGGAATCGGAATCCCGGACCGCACCGCCGGCTCCCTTTACGACATCCACCCTCCAGCAGGCTGCCTCGACCGCTTTCAAGCTGTCCCCCAAGGAAACCATGGCTGCCGCCCAACGCCTCTATGAGGGCGGTCACATCACCTATATGCGCACGGATTCGCGCTCCACAAGCCTGGGCTCGATCCGGATGACCCGGCCTTTGTCCCGCTTGCTGCCCATGCGCTCGATG
>JBFWMD010000087.1:0-14054 GCA_050251775.1 Desulfovibrio sp. | reverse complement strand
GTTGGATATCGGGACCAATCTTGGCTTCTTCTCCTTCCGACTGGCCTACGAATTCGACTGCAGCGCCGTGATGGTCGAACGCAAAGGCGTGTTCCTGGACAAGCTCCTGGAGGTCATCGCCCGGCAGGACAAGCGGGACCATCTGACCCTGCTCAGCGGCGACCTGAACCTCGCTATCCTTAATCAGTTGGGAACCTGCGAGCACTTCGACGTGGTGCTTGCCCTCCGCGTGGTGCATCATTTTAAAGAGCCCTATTCCCAGGTCATCAACGCCATGGCCAACCTGGGCGACCACCTCTTCCTGGAACTGCCCACCAAGGACGAACAGGATGTCTGCCAGCGTGAGCGCATCACAGCGGAAATGTCGGACCACGAAGCCCTGCTCGCGCACCTGCCCCATGAAAAGATCGGCGAGTACGCGATCCACGTGGGCGACTCCATGTCCCCCATGGATCTCGTGAACAAGCCGAAATCCGCCCTGACGCGCCCTTTCATGGGCTCAACACAAGAACGCAGCCACCAGATCTTCTCAAATTTTACCGAGAAACGCATCGTCAAGGCCAACGACGAGGCTGCCCGGGGCGGAACCATCAAACGCGAGTGGATTCCGGCGATCAACCTCTTCACCTACCACATGCTGCAAGGCGTACATCCGTGCAGATACGATCTGGCGCACCGCATCGAAAATTACGCCCCGCCGCATCCCGAGGTCACGGATATCCGTCCCTGGAATTTTCTGCTTTCCGGAACCCAACCGGTCATGATCGACTACGATTCCCCGAAGACGCCCAGCGGCGGGGACTTCAAACCCGAGGACCCCAAAACAAACCTGCGGCGCGTGGCCTTCTTCATCCTCCTGGGGGTTCGCCATTGCGACCAGTTCACCCGCATCCCGGCCCTGGGCAAAGCCGCCCTCAAGCTGCGGCTCGCGATCCGCATGATCCGCAAGGGACTGGGAAACGCTCTGCGCATTCTTGGCGAACACTTCCGACAGGCATGGAAAATCCTGGTCTTCTAACCGGAGCCGCACGGTGATGAAAACAAATCCTCTCAAGCATGCGCTTTTGAAGCATCAGCAGACCTACGGCTGCTGGGTCACGCTTGGACATCCTCTGATCCCGGAAATTCTGGCTCCCGCAGGATTCGACTGGTTGGCCATCGACATGGAGCACACCTCCATCACCCTGTCCGACCTGCTTCCCTTGCTCATGTCCACCGAGGCGAACGGCATGGTTCCCCTGGTCCGCCTGGGCGAAAACAACCCCACGCTGATCAAGCGCGTCATGGATGCCGGGGCTTACGGCATCATCGTCCCCAATGTCATGAACGCGGAGGAGGCCCAGGCCGCTGTGCGCGCTGTGCGCTATCCGCCCCACGGCACACGCGGCGTCGGACTCTATCGCGCGCAGCGTTTCGGCGTCGGCTTCGAGGAGTACAAACGCTGGCTCATGGATGAGTCCGTGGTCATCGTGCAGATCGAACACATCGACGCGGTGCGGGACATCAAGTCCATCCTGACCACGGAAGGGGTTGATGGATTCATGATCGGCCCCTACGACATGTCCGGCTCCCTCGGGCGTCCCGGAGACTTCGATAATCCGGAATTCAAGAAAGCCCTGGACGAGGTTATCCTGGCCGCGCGCGAACTCAACGTACCCGCAGGCTTCCATTCCGTGCCGTCGGATCCGGCCCTGGCCGGACTGAGGCGCGACGAGGGATACACCTTCCTGGCCTATGGAGTGGACGCCATTCTTCTTGGTGAAGCCGCCCGAGGCGGCATGAAACAGCTCAAGGGATAACTCGTGCATATCACAGCAATCATTCCGGCGCGCATGGCCGCCACCCGGTTCCCGGACAAACCCCTCGCCTCCATTCTCGGTCTTCCCATGATCGAACACGTGCGCCGCCGTGTGGCCATGGCCTCCCTGGTGGATGAAGTCATCGTGGCGACCTGCGACCAGGCCATCGTCGATGTGGTCGAGGCGGCCGGAGGCAAGGCCGTTATGACGGCGAACACACACGAGCGCTGCACCGACCGCATCGCCGAAGCCGCGCTCGGCCTGCACACCGACGTGATCATCAACGTTCAGGGAGACGAACCCCTGGTGCAGCCCTCCATGATGGACGCGGTTGTCCGCCCTCTGTTGGACGAGCCGGACCTTGTCTGCGTCAATCTGGCAGTGCCCATCGCGAACGACGCGGAGTTCAACGACGTGAACGCGGTCAAGACCGTCACCGACCTGAATAGCGACATGCTCTGCTGCTCCCGCTCCCCCATTCCCAGTCCGGCCAAGGCGGAGAGTCCCGACTATCTCCGTCTCAAGCAGTTGGGCATCATCGCCTTCAGGTCTGATTTTCTCCAAACTTTCTCCAAGCTTTCACCGACCCCTCTGGAGATTGTCGAATCCATCGACATGATGCGCGCCGTGGAGCACGGCTACAAAATACGCGTCATACAGGTTCCCGAGCGGATGATCGGAGTCGATCTCCCCGGCGACATCGCCCGGGTGGAGGCGCTCCTGGCGAACGATCCCCTTTTCTCCCAATACCGCTAACCCCAAGCCAAGAGGATCGAATGGCGGACAACAGACTCAAGGTCGGCATCGCCGGATACGGCGTGGTCGGCAAACGCCGCAGGGTTTACATCGACAAGCACCCCGGCCTGAAAACGGTTGCGGTCTGCGACCAGGCCTTCGGCTCCGATGGAATCATGGAGGACGGCGTTCTCCACTTCCAGCACTACAGGCAACTGCTTGACGAGAACCTGGACATTCTGCTCGTCAGTCTGCCGAACTACATCGCTCCCGAAGTGACCATTGCCGGTCTTGAAAAGGGCCTGCATATCTTCTGCGAAAAGCCTCCGGGATGCACCGTGGAAGACATCGAACGGGTCATCGAAACCGAAAGGAAACATCCCGACCTTCTTCTGAAGTACGGATTCAACCACAGATACCACGATTCCGTCCGGAAAGCGCTGGAAATCGTCGGCTCCGGAGAACTGGGCAAAGTCGTCAACCTGCGCGGAGTGTACGGCAAGAGCAAGATCATTCCCTTCTCAGGCGGCTGGCGTTCCGAGCGCGCGCTTGCCGGCGGGGGCATCCTGCTGGACCAGGGCATCCACATGGTGGACCTGATGCGGATGTTCTGCGGCGAATTCGTGGAAGTCAAAAGCTTCGTTTCCAACGACTACTGGCATCACGACGTGGAAGACAACGCCTACGCCTTGATGCGCGATGGTTCCGGTCGGGTGGCCATGCTGCACTCCTCGGCCACGCAGTGGCAGCATCGTTTTGCCCTGGACATCGCTTTGACGGACGGCTTCGTCAACCTGAGCGGACTGCTGACGGGTTCCAAGAGCTACGGCCGCGAACAGCTCATCGTGGGCCGCAGAGACGAAGCCGATACAGGCTCGCACACCGAACAGACCATCACCTACCTTGAGGACAACTCCTGGCGGGATGAAATTCTTGAATTCGCAGACGCGGTCCTCAACGAAGGTCGCATCCTGCACGGGACCAGCGCGGATGCACTCGCCACCATGCGACTGGTGTACGAAATCTACAAGGCCGACCCCGACTGGCGCGCCCAGTGGAATCTGTAGCAGAGTGGGATCAATGATGAACGAACTTGACAGAATTTTCGACCGGACCAGCAATGCCGCCGAATACGCTGCAGCATACCTGGAGCATCTTGCCGAACTGCTGAAAAAGCTGAACGCCGAATCCATCGCCAAGTTCATTGCCGTGATCGAATCCGCCCGCGAGACCGGAAACACCATCTTCTTTGTGGGCAACGGCGGTTCCGCAGCCACGGCCAGCCATTTCGCCAACGACATCGCCATTGGAACCCGAAGCTGGCACAAACCGTTCAAGGCCATGAGTCTGTGCGACAATGTCGCCGTGATGACCGCCATCGGCAATGACGACGGCTACGATAACATCTTTGTCCAGCAACTCCAGATCCACTTAACTAAGGACGACGTGCTGGTGGCCATTTCCGCTTCCGGAAATTCCCCCAACGTGGTGAAAGCGGTTGACTACGCCAAGGGAGTCGGCGCTACCACCATCGGACTGACCGGATTCGACGGCGGGCAACTTGCCAGGAACTGTGATCTGAATGTCCACGCGGCTTCGGAAAAAGGCGAGTACGGTCCCGTAGAGGATATCCACATGATTCTCGATCACCTCGTGGGGACCTACCTGGCACGCCGCTGCAGAAAAACAAACGCCTGCTGAGAAGCGCATGCCTGACTTTCATCTTCCTGGTGACCTCCGCGAACGCTTCGGTGCTTTCCTGGCTTCGGATGAATTCAGCAACTTTGCGCCCGAAGCCAAAAGCGAATACTGGGAATACCACTCTCAGGCGATCTCCGTGCGCATCAACGGCGACATCGTGACCCTGGGAGGAAAGTCCGGAAATTACATCCCTGCACCAAAAGGGAAAAGACGCTTTTCCTCCAAACCAAGACTGACAAACAAGCTCAGGGCGGCCAGAAAAGCCTTTCGTGACCCGGAGGCCCTGAGGATGCTCTCTCTGACCGCCGCCTTTGATCTGGTCATGGCCGAACGCCCGGCATCGGGGTGGCGCATACCCTTCGTGGACATCGCCAAGCGGCAATCCGCATTCCCCACGTCGGCAAGCGTCGCGGCCTCCTGGTTCGGCAAGGCAAAATACGCTTTTACCGACGACCTGCTCAGTTACTACTACCTGTATAACGTACTCACCGGACTCGCCGAAACGGACCGGATCCATACTGTCCTGGAGATCGGCGCGGGCAACGGCAACATGTGCGCGCTGCTGCACCACCATCTGGGTGCGAACGCCCTTATCGTGGACCTGCCAGAAACCCTTTGCCTGTCCATCATCTTTTTATCGGACCTGTTCCCGGACGCGAGCATCCTCCTGCCACATGAGATGGACCGATTCGAACCCGGCAAATACGACTTCGTGTTCCTGACTCCGGCCCAGATCAATCTGCTGCCCGATGGCTGCGTGGACCTGAGTCTAAACAAATCCTCGTTTCAGGAGATGACTCCCGCGCAAGTTCAGGAGTACTTCGCCCTGATCCAACGCGCCACCAAACCAGGCGGATGGTTTTTGTGTCTCAACCGGGGCGAAAAAATTCCCGGCGTCACGGCAGCTCCCATGCGCTTCGCGGAATATCCCTGGAATCCGGCCAACAAAGTCCTGGCATACGAGGAATGCCGCCTGGGCCGCATCACCAAACCGGACAGCCACTGGATCCGGCTGGAACAAATCCCCTTTCACGAGGAGAAGCAAAGATGAACACCACCGCCAAGGTTGCCGTGGCCTCGCGTTCCTTTTCCAAACACCCGGACCTGCGGCGCGAGATGCAGGCCCGCTATGCCAACGTGACCTTCAACGAAACAGGCCGCTCCCTTTCCGGCGAGGAACTCGTCGGGTTTCTCCGCGGACACGATATGGCCGTAACCGCATTGGAACGCCTGACGGACGAATTGTTCGCAGCCCTGCCCGAGCTCAAGATCATCGGCAAATACGGCGTGGGCCTGGACATGATCGATTTCGCCGCCCTGGAAAAACACGGCGTGAAGATCGGCTGGACCGGCGGTGTGAACAAGCGCTCAGTGTCGGAATTGGTCGTGTCCTTTGCCATTGCCCTGCTGCACCGCGTGCCCGAAGGCCACCACCATGTGCGAGGGGGCGGATTCAAGCAACTCAAAGGCCGCCAGCTTACCGGTCGAACCGTGGGCATCATCGGCTGCGGCCACGTGGGCAAGGACCTGACCCTGCTGCTCAAAGCCTTCAATTGCACGGTGCTGGCCAACGACATCCTGGACTTCCCGGATTTCTACGCCGAGCACAACGTGCAACCCGTGGGCCTGGAGGAACTGCTCCAGCGAAGCGAAGTCGTGACCCTGCACACGCCCCTGGACGACTCCACCCGGGGCATCCTCAATGCCCAACGGCTGAACCTCATGCGCCGGGACGCCGTGCTCATCAATATTGCGCGTGGCGGTCTGATCGATGAGGCCGAACTCAAGGCCATGCTCATGGACGGCAGGCTCGCCGGCGCGGCCGTGGACGTGTTCAGTCCGGAACCGCCGGAAGACATGGAATTCCTGAACCTGCCCAACGTCATCGTGACCCCGCACATCGGCGGCAGTTCCGAGGAGGCCATCCTGGCCATGGGCTTGGCGGCCATCGACGGCCTGGAGCACGCCAGGCTGCCTTCGGAGCAAGGATTTCTCTGACAGGGAGGATCCCCGTGTCCCACGTTTGGCTCTCGCACCCACTGACCCCGGATACCCCGCTCTACGGCGGCAACGGACACCTGCGCATGGAACCCGAACGGGACCTGAGCGCGGGCGATTCCTGCAACTGCACCCGGCTTGCGTTCAACTCCCACACGGGCACGCATGTGGATGCTCCGCGTCACTTCCTGGCGGACGGCAAAACCGTGGACCAGTACGATCCCGAGGACTGGCTGTTCACCAATGTCGGCGTCATCGACGTAACCTGCGCGCCGGGAGCACTCGTGACCCCCGCCGACCTGCCCGCGCTGCCGCCAAATCCCGCCACGGACATGGTCCTGCTGCGCACCGGTTTCGAGGCGCGCCGAGCAACACCGTTCTACTGGAAACAAGCCCCGGCTCTGAGCTCGGAGCTGCTCACGCCGCTTTTGAACGCGTATCCGGAGCTGCGAGCCTTGGGCGTGGATTGCCTGTCCGTTTCCTGTCCCCGCCACCGCGCCGAGGGTCACAAGACGCACAAGGCGTTTCTGGGGAAAAACATTCTGCTCTTCGAGGACATGCGGCTCGAAGGGATCCAAAACCGGTGCATAAAATCCGTAACCGCCCTGCCGCTCCGACTCTTTCGGGGCGACGGTGCGCCCTGCACCATCATGGCCGAACTGGTGTGATCCCGTGCGATTCAAAGCTTTCTTTTTCGATTTCGACGGCGTGCTGGCCGATTCCGAGGAGGTTAAAACGCAGGCCTTTTCCGAACTCTTCCGCCAATATGGTCCCGATGTCATGACCAGAGTAGCGAAACATCAGCACGGGCACTTCGGCATGAACCGATACGACAACCTGCGATATTACTATTCCAATTTCCTGGGCCTGGAACTGTCTCAGGAACAACTGGATGCCGAGTGCGCCCGTTTCTCTGCCCTTGTGGTGGACGCCGTTTCGGCGGCAGCGGAAATTCCGGGCGCGCGCGATTTCCTGGAACGATACACTCCGCGCGTTCCCGCATGGGTCATCTCCAACGTTCCCCAGGACGAAGTCCGGCACATTGCCGCGCGGCGGGGCATTGCGCCCTTTTTCCAGGACATTCATGGCGCTCCAGCCTCCAAAGAGGAAAACGCGGGCAAACTGCTGGACAGGCTCGGCTTGTCCCCGGAGAACGTGCTCTTCTTCGGCGACTCCCTGTCCGATCTCAAGGCCGCCCGAACCACTGGCACAAAATTTCTCGGCATTCTCCCTGGCCCGGATGCACCTCTGTTGCAAAAAGCTCCGGACATCACCTGGGTGCTGAACTTCCGCGAGCTGCTGGATGCCCCTTCAATCCTGGAGGGCGTGTGACGCGACTTCTGGTCATCGAGGGTCCACGGCCCACTGAGGGGCTGCGACAGGCCGTGCGCAACGCTACAGCCCGACTGAGCGGCCCCCTTGACGTGTTGAGCTTTGTGGAAGACCCGGACCGCACCCTGGCCGAGGCCCTCCCAGGCAACGTATCCGCGCGTTTTTTGCCTCCAGCCGAACACCTGGGCAAGACCCTGGAGGAAACCCGCCACTCCCTGAGCCGGTTTGTTCACGAGCTTTTCCCGGCTCTGAATCAGGTGGCCGACGGACTCTCGCCCGCATGGGGAAACCGCTTCAGACGCCTTTGGTGGTATGCGGAGCTGTCGGAAAAAAACAGCCCCGGCTGTGAAGGATGGTGGGAACTGTTTCGCCTGGCGGCCATTCGGTCGGTCCTGGATGAATACGGGCATGCCGAAGTCATCCTGGTGGGTGGTCCGGACCTGCGCAACCTGACCAAACAGCTCTGCGAGCAGCGCAAACTGGACTTTTCCGCGTACAAGCACGGCAACCCCTCGTCCAAGAAGCTTTTCTCCCTGCTTGCCCTGCGGCTCAAAAACGGGCTGGCCCAAGTCCGCGCCTGCCTGGCAGCGAAAAAATGCACTTTCCCCGCCCCCGCCCCGGACTCAACGTTGGTGTTCAGCAAATACCCACGCAAATGGGTGCTCCGAGAGGGGCAGTGGTTGGACATGTATTTGGGCCTGTCCGCGGACAGGATGCGCGAGGCGGGGCTCAAACCTTTCTATCTCTTCCGGCTCTACGATGATCTGGAGCGCCGCACCCGGATCAGGGCCTACCGTGAACGGCTGCACCGTCTCCAGGAGTCCGGCGCTCCTGGTCCGGGCACGGTGCTGGAACGTTTTTATTCGCCATGGGAACTGGTCCGCCGGTTTCTCTGCCTGCGCGACTGTCTCCAGCTCTGGCGCACGTCACGCCAAAAGGGCTGGCGCAAGGCGTTCCTGTGGGAAGGCATCGACTGCTCGGAAATCTGCACGGCCATGCTGCGGCACTCCGCCCTGCTGTGGTGGCCGCACCTGCTATGCCTTGAATCCGCCACCCGCCGCGCGGCGAAATCGCTTCAGCCCGTCGCCGCCCTGCTTTATACCTTTGAGCATCTCTGGGGCGACGCCTGGATCAACGGACTGCGATCCTCCGGCGGAAACATCCATATCATCGGCATGCAACACGGCCCCATCACCCCGGCAAAGCTGCTTTATTCGGGCGTGCCCGGGGACCTGTCCCAGCATGGCCAGCCCTGGCCCGACAAAACCCTGGTGGATGGCGAGGCTTCCCGACGATTGCTTGCCGAACGCGGGGTCCCGGAGCATCAGCTTGAAATCGTCGGAGCCGCACGTTTCGACCCCATCTGGGATCGTGCCCGTGAGGCGGTTGCCAGACGACGCGACAGGGGCAAACCAGTGCGAATTCTGGCCGGTCTGGGGTTGCACGACGCCGAACCCATGCTGCGATTTGTGCTGGCTGCGTTGGCCGGAGAGTCCGACATTGAATTGATCGTCAAGCCGCACCCGCGCACGCGTGAAGGACTCGTAAAGGGATTGCTCAAGCGTTTCCGGGCGGAGAAAACCGTCCGACTGGTGAACGAGGGGGAAATCTACTCCTGGATGGAAGAGGCGGACGTGTTCCTGGCCTCGTATTCTTCCACGGCCGTGGAAGCCATTGCCTTTGGCCTGCCCATCATCCTCATCCTGCCCGCCCGCACGCCGGATATGAGCATGTTCCACGGCCCCGAGGCCGTGGTTTTGAGCGCAAGCACGCCCGAGGAGCTGCGCAAACACGCCCGCCTGCTCGCCGATGATCCACAGGCACGCGCTGAATACATGGACCGGCTGGCCTTCCTGCCGGAACGACTGTTTTCCACCACGGACGGCAAGGCCGCGCTACGCCTTACAGGAGCCTGCAGCCGATTTATTCTAGAAGGCTGATGAACTCCCAGCCAGCATGGCAATGTGCTTGAGCACCGGATGAACGATAAAATAGGTCTCGCCGCCCTTATCCGACTGGGGCCAAGTCTCGAAGGTCCCACTGTGGCGATAGCGCTCGAGCACCTCGGCCAACAGTTGGGCGCGCACCCAGGGATCGTAATACAAATCGAGGGTTCTGCGGTCGGCGGGAGCAGGGTATCTCTTTTGGGCCACAACGTCGCCCTTGTCGATCTCCTTGTTCAGGAAGAACGCCGTGGCCCCGACCACGCCCTCGGCCAGCAGCATGTAATAGACTGTTGTGGACCCGCGAAAATCCGGCACAATGCCCGGATGCACGTGCAGGAACCGCTTGCCCGCCTCCAGCAGCGGATCACGCAGCAACGCGCCGCCCGGACCGGAATAAATAACCACTTCCTGATCCAAACCGGCAACCGCCTCGACCACGTCTGGGTCGTTGGGATCAATGGTCGACAGGGAAACCGTGGGGATTTCATACTGCTCCAACAGCTCGACCGTGCTCAGCCGCAATTCCGCATGCGGCGACACCCGATACTTTTCCCGCCCGATAGCCACGTCCTCAGGCGTGCGTTGCTCTGGCTTATGCAGCAGGATGGCCCGCGACGGCAACAACCCCTCCCCGGCAAGCCGATGCAGGTACATGCGCGAGCGGTTGGAATCCACGGCCAGAATGGCCACGCCGGGAAGGGAGGTTCCGCTCACAGTGCCACTCCCTGTCTTTCCGCGATGACGGCCACGCCCCGCATTTCCAGCCGGAGTGCGGCCAACGTGAACAACATTTCATCAGGCAACGTCAATTCCTCCGCTTTGGAGCAGAGCAGGTCGTTCAGCTTAAGCGCAGCATTGAGCATCTTCAGGTTGCCGGACGACGCGGCGTGAGCTATGGCCGCCGATGCCAGGCCGTAGAGCCGAAGAGCGGAAAAGTCCTCGGTTGCGGGCTTGGCCAGAGGGCGATAGGCTGGGTAGATTTTTTTCGACACCTCGAAACGCTTGGCGAAGTACTGCAGCCAAAACCAGCGGTCGTCTGGTTCCCCGGCGTCCGCGACCTGGGCCAGGCAGAGCGCGCGCAGCAGCGGCGGGGTCGCAAAGGACTTCTCCCCCTCTGGCCGGAACGCGAGCACGTCCGCACATTCCAACTCCAGCGGCTTCTCGCATTTCCCGCCGATGCTCAGAGCCACGGACGTGGGGAGCGCGCCTTCAAACGAAGCCAAGGCGCAGACCAGATCCGGATCCAAAAATTCGTTGAACGAAACTCCGGCAAGCCTCTCTTCGAGTCCACGGGAGACGCCCGCTCTCAATCCCATGTATTCGCTCAAAAAAATCTGGCCATGATACTTCGAATACATGTAATGTTGCGGAACCCTGAAGAGGTCGCCGTCCACGTAGGGATACAGATCGCTCATGCGCAACGCTCTCCGAGTGCCCGCTCAATGGCGGCCACAAGATCGTCCGGCGTGCCGGATGCACCTGAGGAATCGAGCACGAGGTCCGGGTTTGGCGGTTCGGGAAATTCAATGTCCATGCCCACCACGTTGGCCATTTCGCCCGCGAACGCCTTGGCATAGAGACCCTTGACATCGCGCTTGAGCACGCACTCCATGGGAACCTTGAGGTAGACCTCAAGATAATCGGAAAAGTGTTCGCGGTTCCAGGCCTGCCACTCTGGGAAAATCGACAGAATGGAGCAGACAACGTCGATTCCTTGAACATCGAGCATCTTGCACAGATGCGAAATTCGCTCGGCATTGATCCGACGCCCTTCCACTGTATGGCCGGGAGAGTCTCTCCACACCTCGCGAAGGATATCGCCGTCCAGGTAGACCGTGGCCGGATTCACAGCCTTGCGCCGACTCGCCAGCCGCTCCCCCACGGTGGTTTTGCCCGCTCCGGAAAGACCTATCAGCCAAATGACCATCAAACACGCTCCTCGTCCCGTCGCCAGTCGTGTGACCAGACGCCGGACCCGATGTTTTTGCGATAGAGCCTGAGATCGGATTCCGCATCCACCTCGCACCAGCGTCCGCGCACCGGAACCACGCGAATCTCGGCCCCCCTGTCCAGAAGCAGGTTGAGCAGCGCGGTCATATCCAGCTTGTCCCTTTGCGCCGGCTCCAAAGCCGTCCGCAACTTCTCCACCTGCGCCCAGCCCGCCGGGGTGAAGGCCAGAAGCCCCATGTACTGGCCCTGGATGTCCTTGATTTCGCCGGTACGCCCCCCGATCTCCAGCAGTTGGCCATTCTCTTGCCGGAAGGTCTCGGCGTCGGCGAGCGGGTCCTGGAACCGGGCCGACCACAACGCTTCCCACTCGGTGTCGTAGGTCATGCGGATGTCGCCCGCGGCGGCGATGAGAGTCCGCACATGGTCCGGATGGTAAAGGATGTCGGAATAAGAGACGACACAGGGACCCGACTGGAGGTATCCCTGCGCACAGGCCAGGGTGGAAACCATATTCGTTTCGGCCCAACGGGGATTCTCCTCGGTGGCGAAGTCGCCCGTGAGCATCTCCTTGAGGTAGCCACGCACGACCACTATGTCCTCGACCCCGCCCTTGCGCAGGCTGTCCAGTTGCCAGTCCAGAAGTGTCTGACCTGCGATCTCGGACAGGCACTTGGGTGCGCGGTCGGTCAGCGAAAGCATGCGCGACCCGCGACCCGCCGCCAGAATGATGCCCTTATGCGCTTGCATGATCCTCCAAAAAAACACTGCGAACCAGAGCGCGCGAAAAGTTGGTAAGGGGACTCTCCCGTTCGGGATGCCACTGCACGGCCATGGCCTTTTTTCCGGGCACGACCAAGCCTTCCACAAGTCCGTCAGGAGTTCTTGCAAAGGGGACAAGACCCTCGGCCAAATCGGCCACAGTCACACCCAGGGCATGGAAGGAATTCACAGCGGCAGGAGGTTCGGGCAGGCCGGGCAAAGCATCAACGGAAACGGCGTGGTCCCTGGCAGGCACATGCCCATCGGGGCAGGGAGACACCTTGCCCCCGAAATGGGCCTGAAACAATTGCAGTCCCCGACACACGCCCAGACAGGGCAAATCGCGATCCAGACAATGCCGGAGCAGCGTCTGCTCGGTCTCGTCACGTTCAGGGGCATCGCCCAGATCGTTGCCTCCGGAAAAAATGATTCCGGTCAGGCCGAAAGCCTCCACCAGTCGGAGCACGTCCCTGCCCGCGTTGGGCAGGGGCATCCAGACCGCCTCGGGCAAAGCCTGACGCATGAACAGCGTCCAGTCTCGGGCCAACGCATCCCTGTGCTCCACATATCCGGAGGCCTGAACCACACGCATGGTCACGCCGATGCGCACAGACTCAACGCACGTCATTGGCGGGCCTCAAGATTTTTTCTCCGCAGTTGAGCTCCACCTCCACGGCGCCGGACACGCGGTCGAAAAGCTGCTCACCGCAGCCGATGGCCGCTGGCAAACCCAGCTCGGCGCAACGGATAGCCATATGCGAGTTAGCCCCTCCGTATTTAGTGACAAGCCCGCATATGCCCTTGGTAAAAATCCAATCAAAGCCCGGGTCCGCGTTCTCAATACAGGCGATACGCCCCATGAGTCCGGCCCGCACATCCACCGTGGAATCGAGCACCAGGACTTTCGCGCGAATGCGGTCGTTGGTGATGAAGTTAGGCTGAGAACGATGGATGGGTACGACATGCAGGTCGCGCACCCCCCGGATGAGGTAACTCAATTTTACCGCACCGGTCAGATTCGCTTCGCTCCTGCGCCGTTCGGACAGATCGGTCAGCCTGCGCGCCACTCCGGAATGATCGGCCAGCACCGCCGTGTCCAGCACGTCGTGGACCGTGAGGTAGGAGAGTTCATCACGACCGATGTCCAGAGTGGCGGCCCAGGCCGCAAGCCCTTCCATGGCGTCGGACAGGGAGCGTGTGAACACAAATTTGGCGTACTCGCGCCCCACGATGGCCTTTTCGGCATGCCGCAGCAGCACATCCGCAGTGCAGGGCAGCCCCGCTTCGGCGAACAGCCCATCCAGGGACGCCCGTTCCTGCTTTGTCAATGCAAAAGGATCGTGTCCGCTCTCCACTGCCACCGGAACCACGCCGCTGAACAGCTCGGAACGGTCGGCATAGCGCGGGGAAGTGATGTCGTAGGTCCCGGGACGAAGATGGCCATAGCGGGCCAGAAAGTCAGCTTGCGACATGTTCCCCGCCACCACTTCGGCCATGTCGGCGGACAAATCGCCCATGATGGTGGAAATGGAACGCTTGAAGGCCAGCACGCGCTGGGGGTCAATGGCTCCCCTGGCCGAGGCCGAACGCAGCAGGGACTCGGCGATGAACCCATGGCGGGCAATGATGGAAAAGGGCAGCGTGCCCAGGCTGCTGCACAGCTCCAACTGCCTGGCCACAAAGGCCAGCAACCCGTGCCGCCCCATGCCCTCGAAGCTCGGAGGACCGTCAGCCTCGTGAATGGCGGCCAGTTGCTCCACATCGGCCAGAGCACGGACCAGACTGCCGGATTTGGACAGATCCAGAGCCGCAGTAGTCAACTCGGTGAGCCGCA
>JBFWMD010000086.1:0-14199 GCA_050251775.1 Desulfovibrio sp. | reverse complement strand
CCCCCCCCCCCCCCCCCCCCCCCCCCCCCCCCCCCCCCCCCCCCCCCCCCCCCCCCCCCCCCCCCCCCCCGATTGCTTTCTTTCTCGCTTAGTAAATCTTGCGGCGCGAGAAGCTGGCGCCGAGCACGTTGAAGGTATTTTCCACGATGAACAGGGCTTTGTCGTCGTGGGTGAAGACGATTTCCTCCAGCCGTTTGAGCTGGATGTTGTTGATCACGGACATAAGGATGTCGCGGTCCTGGCCGGTGTAGGCGCCGCGTCCGTGCAGCAGGGTCGCGCCGATGCGCAGCTCGTCGAGGATGGTCCGGGCCAGTTCTTCGGGCCGGTCCGCAATGATGAAGACGATCTTGCGCTGGGAGAACATGGAAAGCACGTACTCCACGGTCAGCGAGGAGATGAAGACCAGGATCAGCGAGGCGATGACCAGATCGGCTTCCATGTGCGAGAGCATCAGCAGGAAGAGCAGGCCGTTGAAGAAGATGTAGGTCTTGCCCACGCCGATGTTGTACTTGCGGTTCAGGAGCACGGCGAGCACGTCCAGGCCGCCTGCCGAGCCCAGGGAGCGGAGCATGATGCCGCCGCCCGCGCCGCAGATGACTCCGGCGGCCACGGCCGCGTAAAGCTGGTTGTGGATCCCGAAATCCAGCTTGATCAGGTCGAAGGCCACGGTCGTCACGACTGTGGCGTAGAGCGAGTACCAAAAAAAGCGGCGGCTGACATAGATCCAGCCGAGGGCGAACAGGGGCAGGCTGAGCAGGGCGTACCAGAGGCCTGTGCTCATGACCTGGGCCGAGTAGCCGAAGAACAGGGCCAGCCCGAACAGGCCCCCGGTGATGAACCCGTGGTGGACGGCCACGCCCTGGGCGCCGATTGCGAAGAGCACGCTGCCGATGGTCAGCAGCAGCAGATTCCACCAGACCGAATATGTGTGTTCCATGTTGATCATCATTGTTTTCCCTGTGGGGTAATCGCCGAAACTGGTTTTGGCAAGGCTTGCCGGAAGCGAAAATTTCTGCTCGCCGGGGCAGGGCGCGCGCCCATAATCCTGTACGGGAACCCCGCGTTCTGATATGGGGAATGAAACATTGACTGTTGCGCCCCATGAAATGCGGGCGGATTGTTCTGTTGTGCATTCAGAATGGAAGGAGAGGCATGTTGCAGAAGACAGACACTACCAGATGGAAGTGTTTCTTGTCCATGGCCACGCTGTTGCTCTGCGCTATTTCGGCGGCAGCACCGGCGGGCGCGGAATCGCCGCCGTATGAAGACAACTACGGAGGCATCTGGCGCACCGGCTGGGAAGACGTGATGTTCAGCATGGACTATGAAGGGGGTGCGCGCGGAGCGTATGGAGCGCAGAAGAACGGGCGCTTCATTGGCACGGTCCGCGTGCAGCGGCTTACGGCGGCCTGGGCCGCGGACCAGGGGGAGGAGCGTTGCGCCGAGCCGCGCTGGGGCAGCCTCTATTGGGGCGAGGTGGTCATGGACTTTTCGGACGATGCCGGAAAGCTCAGCGGAGTCTGGGGAGCCTGCGGCAAGACGCCGGACAAGCGGTTCACGGGCCGCCGCCTGAGTCTCTTGGAGATGAACGCGGAGATCAGAATGCCGGAGGGCAAGCCCCTGCCCGAGGCGCCGAGCGCGGTTCCACAGGCGTCGCAGCCCGTTGCGACACCCGTGGAGCAGCCGGCGACGGACATTGTGGTGGACCCGGGGCCGGATTCGCCTCCTGCGGATTTCCCGAAGCTGCCTGCAGAATTCAAGACGGGCAGCGGCCACCCGGATCCGGCGGCCATGCTCCTGCCGGACACGGCTCTGGACGACGCGGTGTTGGGCAAGCGCTGGGAGGTGGACGCCCTGGTGGACCGCTGTCCGGAAAAGGCCCTGCCTGTGGGCTGGGTCTACCGCATGGCCTATGCCTCCTATTTGCCGTTGAACGAGGAAGGCCCGCTGCTGGACATGCGCGTGTACACCGGCCAGGAGCCCGCCCTGAACATGCTCGAAACCGCCGGGCAGGAATCCCTGAGTGGCGGTGCAGCCGCGCCGGACGTGGCTCCGGTGGCCTACCAAGGCCAGGAGGACGGTCGGGCCGTGATCTGGTTCCGGACCGGCAAGGCGCTGGTGCGCGTTTCCGCGCCCAATGCGGGACTGGCGGAGCAATTGGCGAAACTGGCCCAACAGGCCCGCTGAGCAGGGGGGAGGCATGAACAAGCGCATTGTATTGATACTGGCTCTGCTCTGCATGGTGGCTCTGCCCGCGTCGGGCGTTTCCCTGAACCCGGACGGGGACAAGGAATCCGCCATCCGTCTGCGCAAGGTCGCGGACGAACTGCGCACGGCCCACGACCAGCTCCAGGCCATGCGCGACGAGGTGGAGAACGTCCGGCACGTGAGCACGGTGAATTTCCAGAACAACGCCTACAAGGTCTTCATGAAAGGCATCGTGGATGTCTACGGACGGGTCAGCGCGCCTGGCGGCTGGGTGGACGCGGTGAGCCTCGCCCTGGAGACCGTGCAGAACCTCTGGGTCGATCCGGGGCTCTATGGTTCCATGCTGCGCGAACCCAACTCGCCGGAGCGGGCCAGGCTGTCCGGCTTCAAGGCCGATGCCCTGCAAACCAGCGGCAGGCTGAAGCGCTATCTCGGGGACCTTGGCACGATCATGAGCGCGCCTCTGAGCCGGTTCGACGACGACCAGCAGCCCTTGCGTTCTGCCAAGGCTTGGTGGCGTTATCCGGGCGACGGCAAGACCGACGACGAAATCGAGCTGGTGACCCGCAAGCTGAACGTGGTCAAGAACCTCAGTGAGAAGCTGGTGGGGGCCATGGATAAGGAGCTGGCGTCTCTGCGGGAGCAACGCCGCACCGTGCTTGAGGTGGCGGCCACGCTGGAGGAGCAGGCCCCGAAGCCCGTGGCCTCGACCGGCGGCGGCGACCGCGCCTATCTGGAAAGCCTGATGCCTGGGGCCGGGGAAATTCCCATGCCGCCCTCCAAGAACGCGGCGGGCGAGCCCAACAAGCAATGGACCATTTCGGACGGGGGGGATCCCTTCCCGCACTATAAGGCCAAGGACAAGTATACCGGATTCGAGGAACTGACCTACAGCTATTATACGCATGTCAGCCAGACCACGGATCCGCAGGGCGAATACAGCTACGACGTGTACGTGCATCTGTATCGCGGCACGCCCGAGGCCATCAAGAAATCCTACGAGGACAACCGCGCCTTCATCCAGCAGATGCAGACCGCCGGGAACCTGAAGGACTACGAGACCATCGTGGATCTGAAGCTGGGCGAACGGGGGCATGTCATGGCGGCCAAACGCGGCGGGGGCATGAACCACTCGCTTATTTTCTACAAGGGCGGGCTGATGGTGGAAGTCCGCTCCTCGCCCTGGGCGGGCGGACTGGACCTTGGCAAGAAGGCTGCGGCGGTTGTGGCGGCCAAGCTCAGGTAGGCGCGCGATTCGACCGGAGTTGGACCGGAAGTGGGAGAACCTTCGGACGCAATGGCCGGTGCGGAAATGCCCGTGACCGGAACCATGGAGATTGTGGCATGAACGTGTCGTTTTTCTTCACGCGCTCGGGCCTGGGCCAGCGAATGGTTGTGGTCCTGTTGGGGATTGCCTTGTGCCTTGCCGTGGCCGGAGTGGCCCACGCCGAGGGCGTGGGCGGCATCTGGCGCACGAACTGGGTGGACATGATGCTCCACCAGAGCACGGACGGGACCGTTCGCGGCGCGTTCGGCGCGGGGGGCCATGGCGGTTTTCAGGGCAAGCTGGACGGGACGCGGCTGAACGCCCTTTGGAGCGCGCAGCCTGCGGACGGCAAGTCCTGCCCCGAGCCCCACGAGGGCAAGGCCTATTGGGGCGAAGTGGAAATCCACTTCGGGGAGGGGGAACTCAGCGGATCCTGGAGCGCGTGCGGCGACGTGCCCACGGCCTTTACGGGCCGCAGGCTGAGCGCCTTTGCCCTGGATGAATCCGTGAATTCCACGGCGGATGCGCCGGAAGCTGCTGCTTCGGAACCGGAAACCGCTCCCCAAGCCGCAACCCAACCGCAAGCGGCATCCGAACCTGTGACGACAGCCGACACACCCGCCGGTACGGCGACAGCCCCGGCAAACGGCCAGCGGAAAACGCCTCCGCCTCCACCGTTCCGGGGCGGAGAGTATGCCTATCTGGAGCGGTTTATGCCGCTACGGGGCGAATTTGCCCTGCCCATGTTCCGCGGTGACAACCCCCGTGTCTGGAGCGTGGTCGATGATCAGCGGTATCCATTCTATGAAGCGAAGAATCCAAAGACGGGCTATGAAACCCTGACCTGGAGATACACGGCACTGGTGGAAGGGACCATCGACGAGGAAGGCAAAGATCTTTACGAGACCTATATCAGTGTCGCACGCGGGGACGCAGCAGCCATTGAGCAGGAATTCGCCGCGCATCGGACGGAATTGGAAGGGCAGTTCAAGGCCGGAAGCAAGACCGGGGAACTGGAAGGGATCAAGCGCATAGACGATTTCGATTTCGGCCAGGGCGGCTACATCCTGGTACGGGGTGACCGTCAGGATATGCATGAGATCCGCTGGCGCGACAACGGACTGCTGATCACCGTGCGCTGCTCCCCCTGGTGGGGCGGCATGGATTACTGCCCGTTTGCCGGGGCGGCAGTGGACCGGAATATCCGCAAGGCCCGCAAATCCGAAGGACAATAGCAAAGCACAAGGCCGCCCTCCAAAAGGAAGGCGGCCTTTTCGTTGCATGGGGTCAGGAGGCTATTTCAGCCAGCCGGCCACCTGCTCGGGATTCTCGTTGATGAACTTCACGGCGTTTTCGTAAGGAGTGCCGCCTTCCTGGTTCCAGGCCATGACCATCTGGAGCTGGTTCGCATCCTTCCAGGCGAAGTTGGCCAGGAATTTGTAGACCTCGGGCATGTCTTCCTTGAGGCCCTTGCGCACGATGGTGTTGATGGTCTCCTCGCCGCCGAGCACGCCCTTGGGATCCTCAAGATACTTGAGGTTCCACTTGCCGAACATCCAGTGGGGCGACCATGCCGTGGCAACGACCCATTCGTTGTTTTTGATGGCGTCCTGGAGCGCGGCGGTCATGGTCGCGCCGGAGCCTTCCATGAGTTCCATGTCCAGGCCGTAGTCCTTGACGGCAGTTTCCGAGAGCTTCATCAGACCCGCGCCGGGGTCGATGCCGATGATCCTGCCGTCGAACTTGTCCTTGGCGCTGTTCAACTCGGTGATGGAGTTGATGGTCACGTAGGTAGGCACGGCCCAGCCCAGGCGGGCGCCGCCGGTGATGGGACCGAGGTCCTCGACCTTGCCATCGACCTTTTTGAGGTAGTCGGCGTGGGTCACGGGCAGCCATGCGGTGACAAAGCCGTCCACGTCGCCCGTGGCTGTGGCCTGCCACATGGCGGCTGCGGCAACAGGCAGAATTTCCACCTCATAGCCCATTTTTTCCTGGAGCACGGCTTGGACCACGTTGGTGCTGGCCACGGCGCAGTCCCATTCGACATAGGCGAGGCGGACCTTGCCCTTGCCCGCCAGCGCGGGAACAGCCAGGGACAGGCACAGGGTCAGGACGGCCAGCAGTGTGAGGGTACGTTTCATGAATTGTCCTCCTTGGGTTATTTACGGTTGCTTCTTGATCCGACTTTCTGGAGCACACGGTCCAGAATCATGGCTACGATGACGATGCCGATGCCCGCCTCGAAACCGTTGCCCATTTCCAGGCGCTGGATGGCTTTCCAGACCTCGCCGCCCAGACCCTTGGCCCCGATCATGGCCGCGATGACCACCATGGACAGGGCGAGCATCACGGTCTGGTTCACGCCGGCCATGATGGTCGGCGTGGCCAGGGGCAGTTCCAGCTTGACCAGCCGCTGCCAGCGGTTGGAGCCGAAGGCTTCGGCGCATTCCACCAGTTCCGCCGGAACCTGCTTGATGCCCAGGCTGGTAAGGCGGATGGCGGGCGGCACGGCAAAGACCACAGTGGAGAAAATAGCCGCCACCTTGCCCAGGCCGAAGAATGGAATGGCCGGGATGAGGTAGACAAAGGCGGGCATGGTTTGCATCACGTCCAGGATGGGGGTGACGGTTTTGTCCACGGGCTTGTACATGGCCGCCAGGATGCCCACGGGCACGCCGATGAGGATGGCCACCAGGGTGGAGATGATCACCAGGGCGATGGTGCTGGTGGTGGCGGCCCAGAGTCCCATGTTCCAGACCAGGGCCAGTCCGAGCAGGGTCAGCAGGGTCACGCCGCGTTTGCGGGTCAGCCACCAGGTCAGGCCGGCTGCGATGAGGATGAACAGCCACGGCGGCGGAAACTGGAGCGCGGTCTGCAATGCGGTCAGTCCGGTTTCCATGACTTTGGAAAAGGCCTTGGTCGCGAAGGCGAAGTGGTCCACGAGCCAGTTGATCAGGATTTCAATGCCCTGTCCGAGAGGTATGCGGGGAATGTCCATGGCTTAGTTCGCCCCCCTTTCGGCGATGGCGCCCAGAAGCGCGCCCCGGTTGATGACGCCTTTGATGCGTCCGGTTTCGTCGATGACCGCGAGCGGATAGGGCAGGTTGTGCAGCAGGTTGATGAGGTCCATGGCGGGCGTGTCGGCCCGCACGGTCTCGATTTCGGTGTTCAGGATGGCCCGGATGTCCCGGTCGCCCCGTCGTGCGGCTTCCACGGCGTCGTCTGCGGTGATGATACCCTGGAGGCGGTGCTCCTTGTCGATGACGAAGAGGCTGGAAATGGCTTCGTTCTTCATTTTGCGCAGAGCGGCGCGGGGGCCGTCCGTGCCGATGTAGCCCAGGGCCTTGGCCTTCTTCATCACGGTTTCGGCTGTGAGCACCTTGGTGATGTCCACGTTTTCCACGAAGCGGGCCACGTAGTCGTTGGCGGGGTTGGTCAGGATGTCTTCCGCCGTGCCGATCTGCACGATGGCCCCGTCCTTCATGAGCACGATGCGGTCGCCGAGTTTGATGGCCTCGTCCAGGTCATGGCTGATGAAAAGGATGGTCTTTTTCATGCGTTCCTGGAGGTTGATCAGTTCGTCCTGCATGTCCGAGCGGATCAGCGGATCCAGGGCGGAAAAGGCTTCGTCCATGAGCAGGATGTCCGCATCCAGGGCCAGGGCGCGGGCCAAGCCCACGCGCTGCTGCATGCCGCCGGAGAGCTGCGCCGGGCTGGAATCCTCCCAGCCCGCGAGGCCCACAAGTTCCAGGGCCTCCATAGCCTTTTGACGCCGGGTCGCGGCGTCCATGCCTTTGATCTCCAGGCCGTAGGCCGCGTTTTCCGCCACAGTGCGGTGCGGGAACAGGGCGAAATTTTGAAAGACCATGCCCAGCTTGCTCAGGCGCAGTTCGCGCAGGGCGCCCGGGTCCAGCCGGGTCACGTCCTGGCCATCGATGCGCACGGACCCGGCCGTGGGTTCGATGAGCCTGTTGATGCAGCGGACCAGAGTGGATTTCCCCGAGCCGGAAAGGCCCATGACCACGACGATCTCCCCTTCCTCGACCTGGAAGGAGGCGTTGTTCACGCCCACGCCGTGCTTGAGTTTTTCTTTGATTTCGCTTTTGGAAGCGCCTTTTCGGACCATCTCCAATGCGACTTTCGGGTGTGGTCCGAAAATCTTATAGAGGTTCTCGACCTCGATTTTTGCCATAGTACCTCCGGAAAATGCCGGTCGATTTGCAAGGTGAAAATAAAATATATTCAATGAAGTCTAGTGACTGCATCGTTCAAAACAGGATGAGCACCGTCTTTTCCGGCTGGCCCTGCCAAAAGCCGGATGTTCGCGGCGGTCAGAACTGCGTGGGGAGGGGGTAGCGGTCGCGCAATCCGCAGGGCAGGGCGGCGGTTGCGGCAGAGCGGGAAGAGCGAAGGTCGGTCGTAATGAGAAAGGAATGTCGTTTTTTTAAAATACAATATCCAGATGTGTAGTAAAATTTCATAGCAGTAAAAAGTAAAAAAATGTAGTACAGAAAATCAGCACGCTTTAGACTTGCAATAAAGCCAAAATCTCTACTGCAACGGCGAGCAGTACATTTATGCAAACGTCAGATTTGGCAAGGACGAATTGTTTAAATGCTGAAGCTGTTAAGCTCTTATTGTCCTACATAAATGAATAGGGTTTGTCAATGGCACTATAATTTTTAAATTACACAATATTGAAACCGTTATGGGTCGCTCTCTGGCTCTCAGATGCGGCCAGTGAGGTTATTCTCGATAATCCTCCATATTTCTTTTGATAGCGTCATATTTTGGCAAAATGCTTCATGCTGGCAAGCGGCGACGGTCCAGCCGGGAGAATTGCGTAACATGTTTATATTACGACATATTTATTTAAGAATGAGGAGTAAATTAGCAACAGGAGGGTTTGGGTCGACAATGTTGCAGAAGGACGGGCGTGTCGCGGTGGACACATTGTGCCGTATGCGGCTGTTTTGGAAACGGCACAGGACGATGCCGCAAAGGCTGCCGAAGCACCAAGGGCCTGTCCTGGATGCCTGGACCGCAACACGACGGGGAGAGGGGAAACGGGCTAGAAAAGCTCGGAGGCGGCGGGATCGGCCTTGAGATGGTGGTAGGCCTTGGCCGTGGCCACGCGGCCGCGCGAAGTGCGTTTGAGAAAGCCGCACTGGATCAGGTAGGGTTCGTAGATGTCCTCGATGGTCCGGACCTCCTCGGCGCAGGCCACGGCCAGGGTCTTCACGCCCACGGGGCCGCCGCCGAACTGGTTGACCACCACGTCGAGGATCTTGCGGTCCATCTGGTCCAGGCCGTGCGGGTCCACGTCCAGCCGCTCCAGGGCCATTTCCGCCAGGTCCTGGTCCACGCAGTCCTTGCCCGCCACGACCATGTAGTCGCGCACGCGGCGCAACAGCCGGTTGGCGATGCGCGGCGTGCCGCGCGAGCGGCGGCCAATGGCCAGGGCGCCCTCGTCCGTGAGCGTGACCCCGAGAATGGCGGAGGCGCGCTGCACAATGCGTGAAAGTTCCTCGGGCGAGTAGAAGTCGATGCGGAAGATGCAGCCGAAGCGGTCGCGCAGGGGCGAGGTCAGCAGGCCTAGGCGCGTGGTCGCGCCCACCAGGGTGAAGGGCTCCAGGTCGATTTTGACCGTGCGCGCGCCCGGTCCCTGGCCGATGATCAGGTCGAGCTTGAAGTCCTCCAGCGCGGGGTAGAGCACCTCCTCCACATTGGCGGGCATGCGGTGGATCTCGTCGATGAAGAGGATGTCGTGGGCCTGGAGGTTGGTCAGAATGGCGGCAAGATCGCCGGAGCGTTCCATGACCGGGCCGGACGTGGACACGAGGTTCACGCCCATTTCCGAGGCGATGATCTTGGCCAGGGTGGTTTTGCCCAGGCCGGGGTTGCCGTAGAAGAGCGTGTGGTCCGCGGCGCGTTCCCGTTCGCGCGCGGCGCGCAAAAAGACCTCCAGGTTGGCGCGCAGCTCGTCCTGGCCGATGAAGTCCGCAAGCCTTCGCGGGCGGACGTTTTCGTCAACGATGCATGTGGTCATGTTCTCTCGTCATGCTCCGGAGCCGCTTCAGCGGGCCGAGGCGATGCGTCGCAGGGTCTGGCGGATGGCGCCCGCCGCGTCCAGGTCCGGTTCGGCCTCGAAAATTTCCTTGAGCAGGGGGCGGGCCTCCTCGTCGGAGTAGCCCAGGTTGGAGAGGCCCGCAAGGGCGTCCATGAATTCGGAGCCGGACACGCCCTCGGGCGCGCCCACCCGGGCCTTGAACTCGCCCAGGCCGCCCACCTTGTCCTTGAGGAACCAGAGAATCTGCTTGGCCGACTTGGGGCCGATGCCCGGAACCGTGGCCAGGGCGCGGTCGTCCTCGCGGAAGGCGATTTCCCGCAGGCGTTCGGCGTCGAAGTGCGAAAGTATGGCCAGGGCCTTTTTGGGGCCGAGCTTGTCGATGGAGATCAGGGTGCGGAACAGGCGTCGCTCCTCGGCTTCCAGAAAGCCGTACAGGTCCATGGCCTTTTCCGTGACGTTGGTATGCACGAAGAGCTCGGCCTCGCCGCCCGGACCGGGCAGGGACGCGATGACCGAGGTGGGCGCGGCCACGTGGTAGCCCACGCCACCCTGCGTGAGCAGGGTCAGGCTCGCTTCGTCTTTTTCGACCAGGATTCCCTTGAGGTAGGCGATCATGCTGCGTCCTTGGCCCTGTTCGTGGTCCGGCTTGAGGCTCGGGGGCCGGATTGGGGTTCGGTGTCCGGTCCAGCTTACCCGCCCGGACCCGCCCAAGGCAAGGCCAAAGGATTACAGGCCGGCCAGCCTTCGCATGCGTCGCTGGTTCAGGTGGCAGATGGCCACGGCCAGGGCGTCCGAGGCGTCCTCGGCCCAGCCGGGGTTCTTCATGCCCAGGACCTGGGCGACCATGAAGGCGACCTGATCCTTGGGCGCGTTGCCCACGCCCACCAGGCTCTTCTTGACCTTGCTTGGTTCGTATTCGGCCACAGAAAGGCCGGCCACGCTGCACGCGGCCAGGGCCGCACCGCGCGCCTGTCCCAGCTTGAGCGCGCTGAGCGCGTTTTTGGACACAAAGACGTTTTCGAAGGCGCTTTCGTCCGGAGAGTGCCGGGCAATGATTCCTGCGAGCTCGGTGAAGATCACGCCCAGCCGGAAGGGCAGGTCTTTTTTGGCCGGGGGGCGGATGGTTCCGGCCTCCACAAGGCGGAGCTGGCCCGAGGTCTCGGCCACGATGCCATACCCGGTGACACGGGAGCCGGGATCGAGGCCGAGAACCACGACCACGCGCTAGTCCATGCCTTCCAGGGCTTCGTCCGGGAAGTCGGCGGTGACGTGGATGTTCTGCACGTCCTCGTTGTCTTCCAGGGCGTCCATGAGCCGGATGACCTTGCGGGCCGTTTCCACGTCCACCTCGATGAGGTTCTGCGGAACCATGGTCACTTCGGCACTTTCAAATTCGTAGCCCGCATCCTCAAAGGCTTTTTGCACGGCCATGAAGTCGCTCGGCGCGGTATGCACGGTCAGCGTGCCGTCCTCGTTGAGCACGTCCTCGGCTCCGGCCTCCAGGCCGATCTCCATGACGTCGTCCTCGGTGTGTTTCTCACCGTCGAAGACGATCACGCCCTTTTTGTCGAACATCCAGGCCACGCACCCGGCCTCGCCCATGCTGCCGCCGTGCTTGCCGAGGATGTGGCGCACCTCGGCCACGGTGCGGTTCTTGTTGTCCGTGGCCACTTCGATGAGCAGGGCCACGCCGCCGGGCGCATATCCTTCGTACATGAATTCCCAGATGTCGCCGCCGGCCAGTTCGCCCGTGCCCTTCTTGATGGCGTTGTCGATCTTGTCCTTGGGCAGGTTGACCTGCTTGGCCTTCTGGATGGCCAGGCGCAGGGTGGCGTTGTCCTCGGGGTTGCCGCCGCCCGCCTTGGCCGCGAGAATAATATCTTTGGCTGCTTTTGTGAAGAATTTTGCCTTTTTAGCGTCCTGGCGCCCCTTGCGGTGCTGGATGTTGGCCCATTTACTGTGTCCGGCCATGAAAACCTCCGTATATGGCGAAAGTGTTGTGTTCAGCGATGTGCAGCGTATTTACCGTGCCGCGCCCCGAAAGCCAAGTCCCACCACGAACATTTCCTTGGACTCGGCGCGCGAGCTTTTCGGCTTGCAGGTCTTGACCTTATCGAACAACGGGCGCAGCGAATCCGTATAGGCGCGCATGTCCGGCCCGTCGAAAATCTTGATCACGAAGTGGCCGCCCGGCTTGAGCACCAGGGCCGCGAGGTCGCGGGCCAGTTCGCAGAGTTCCAGGCTCCGGGCCTGATCCGCGAACTTTACGCCCGTGGTCTTGGGCGCCATGTCCGAGATGACCATGTCAAAGGGCGCGAGCTCGGCCCGGCGTGAAGCGAACGGTCCCTCTTCCTCAAAGGCGTCGCCGTGGAAGAACTCCACATTGGGCGGAAATTCCGTGTCCGTGGTTTGCAGATCAACCCCCAGCACGTGGCCCTCCGGTCCGACCTTCTTGGCGGCGTAGAGGCTCCACGATCCCGGAGCCGCACCCAGATCGAGCACGTTTTGCCCGCGCCGGAACACGGAAAATTTCTGCTCGATTTCCTGGAGCTTGTACACGCTGCGCGCAGGGTAGTTTTCCTGCTTGGCACGCTTGAAGTAGTAGTCTTGATATTTTTTCATAAACCGTCGAAAAGAAGGTGATCCAGCCCGAAAGGAATATTCTACGTCACATGGAGGAAGCATGCAAATCCGGCCGCACCGCGTCCAGGTGGTCACGGAGATCGGGCTGAGGCAAAGCCTGCCGTCCGGCCCGGGCCACTTCGACCGCCTGGGACAGGGCCGGCAGAACCTCTTTCTCGGCCTTGGACCGGAGCCCGGCAAATTGGCCGAATATTTCCCCTCCGTCAAGGAGGCTCTCTATGTGGAATGTCCGGACTTCGGGCAACAGATGCCCCCGGAGTGGAAGACGGCCATTCCCAAGGGATTCACGCGCATCCGCCCCGAGGAACTGACCCCGGCCCTGGCCCGGTCCTGCACCACGCGGCGTTACCTGCGCAACATCCGGCTGTTTCCCTCCTTCTGGGGGCCGCTCTGGGCGCTCTGCGGTCTGCCCCGCCTTGCGGATTTGCCTCTGCCCGAAAAGCCCGTGGTCTGGTTGCCGGGCGAGGAGGCGGACCTGCTCATGCGCGAGCTGGACCTGGCCTTCCGCACCCAGGGCTACGACGTGGTCCGGCCCAAGCTCGACAGCGAAGCCAGCAGCATGGATCTGCCCTGGAAGCTGACCAAAGAGCAGCCACGGCTGTTTTTCTCCGTCAACTTCAAGGGTCTCGACTCCTTTGGCGGCCTCTACTACCTGCTGCGCCAGGCCGGGGCGCGCGTGGCGGTCTGGTGCGTGGACAATCCTTTTCACCTGCTCACGGGCATCAAGTCGCGCTACTGGACCGAGCTGGACCTCTTTGTCACGGACGACTGGTTTCTGGAGCCGCTGCGCGCCCTGGGCGCGAAAAGCGTGCGGCATCTGCCCCTGGCCGCATGTCCTCCGCTCTTTCGCGACAAGGACGCGCCTTCGGCCCAGGGCCTGGAGGACAGGCTCGTCTTTGTGGGCCGCTCCGAATTTCCGCAGAAAAAGGAATTCTTCGCGGGCATCCAGCGCGACGAGGCCCTCTGGACCGAGGCCCGGGCCCTGCTGCCCCAGGGCGTGCGGCCCCATTTCGGCTGGTGGCTGGAGCGGCTTGGCATCGACCCGCCCTGGCCGGGCAACGAGGTGCGCCGCGCCGGGTTCATGGCCGAGGAAACAGGCCGCCATTGGCGCGCCCTCTGCCTCCTGGCCGCCGGTCGCGAGACCGTGGTCTACGGCGACGACAACTGGCGCGCCCTGCTGGAGACCGGCGTGGACGTGCGACCGCCCGTGGACTATTACGGCGCGCTGCCTGCGGTTTATGCCCGCGCCGCCGTGAGTCTGAACATGACCAGCCCGCTTTTGCCCCACGGTCTGACCCAGCGGCATTTCGACGTTTGGGCCGCGGGCGGCTTTCTGCTCACGGACGAGACGCCCGGCCTGAACATCTTCCCGCCCGAGCTGGTGCGCGAGATCACCTTCAAAACGCCCTCGGACATCCCGCAGCTCTTCGCCCGCTACCAGTCGCCCAATGCCCGCGCCGCTCTGGCCTCGGCCTGGCGCACGCTGATCCTGGAGGAGCACACCTACAACCAGCGCGTGCGTAAGGTGCTGGAGGTCGTGGGGTTGTAGGGGGCGAAAAAACACTTGTGCCCCGGATCGAAAAACGGTAATCAATCGCCCTTACCGAGTGGGGACGTAGCTCAGTTGGGAGAGCGCTGCCTTCGCAAGGCAGAGGTCGTGAGTTCAATTCTCATCGTCTCCACCAGATTTTTCAAATGGTTATGAGTGTTCAGGTGCGCAGGTTCCTAGGCCAATTCACCTTTTCACTCACCCTTTCAAGGCCGTCAGCCCGTCGCTGGCGGCTTTTTCCATCTCAATCACCTTGCCCCCAAAAGCCTTGTTGATGGCCTTGGAGGCGTCGATCAGGCTATGCACGTAGCGGCTCGTGGTCGTGATCGACCGATTATGGGGGGGCAGGAGAAATGAGAACGGGCATCTGGCCTGGATTCAATCGGCGGAATACGGGCGGAACGTAAGCGGGATGCGGGTTTTACGGACGCGGCGGCGCGGCGATTGGTCGAAAGAAAGAGT
>JBFWMD010000085.1:0-14301 GCA_050251775.1 Desulfovibrio sp. | reverse complement strand
GCTGGCCCGGGTCATCGCGGGCATGCTCCCCGGCGACAAGGCCGAGGTCGGCATTGTACGCTAGGGCAAGTCCAAGACCATGACCGTGACCCTGGAAGAGCGCGCCGAAAACGTGGCCAAGGCCCAGAACGGCCAGCCCGAATCCAAGGTCGAACCCGCCACCAAGCTCGGCGTGTTCCTGCGGCCCCTCCAGGAGTCCGAGGCCAAGCAGCTCGGCCTGGAAGCCGCGCGCGGCCTGCTCGTGACCAACGTCCAGCCCGGTTCTCCGGCCGCTTCCCAGGGCCTCTCGCGCGGCGACGTGATCCTGGAGGTCAACCAGACCGCCGTGGACAGCGTGGACGAATTCCTCAAGGCCGTGGACGCAGCGGGCAACCGGCCCGCCCTGCTGCTCGTGCGGCGCGGCACGCGCAACTTCTTTGTCACCGTGCCGGTGGCAACCGAGTAATCCGGACAACGCACCAGGGGGCCGCAAGGCCCCCTTTTCTCACCCCCAGCCAGTGAAGACGCCATGCCCCTTTTGACCCGGCTCACGGCTCCGGCCAAGATCAACCTGAATCTGTACATCACCGGGGTCCGCGCGGACGGCTTCCACGAGCTGGACACCTTGTTTCTCAAACTGCCCGCTCCCGCGGACACCCTGACTCTTTCCCCCCCGGAACCGGGCGCGGGCCTGGAACTCTGCTGCGACATTCCCGGCCTGACGCCGGAAAAAAACATCATCCGCAAGGCCTGGGACGCCTTTGCCCAGGCCACGGGCTTTTGTCCGGACCTGCGCATCGAAGTGGACAAACGCATTCCGCAGGGCATGGGCCTGGGCGGCGGCAGCTCCGACGCCGGAACCCTGCTGCGCCATCTGAACACGCTGGCCGGACCGCGCGCCCTCACCCCCGAGGCCCTGAACGCCCTGGGAGCAGGTCTTGGCGCGGACGTGCCACTCTTCCTCATCGACGCTCCGGCGGCACGGGCCACAGGCATCGGGGAAAGACTCGCCCCGGTGGAGCTGGACCTCGCCGGGTTGACGCTCCTGCTGGCCTGCCCGCCCGTGCATGTGAACACGGCCTGGGCCTATGCCGAGTGGGACCGCCGCAACCCGTGCCCTCCAGCCTTGACAACCCGGAATTTGGGGAATAAAAGTTCGGGTCCCGAATCTGCTCCGGTCTTGCATAACGACTTTGAAGACGTTGTCTTCCGTGCATTTCCTCAGCTTCGGAAGATCAAGGAAAGTCTGCTTGCCGCCGGAGCCGCCGGAGCCGCCATGAGCGGCAGCGGGGCCGGGATTTTCGCCCTCTTCCGCGGCCGCGCGGCAAAGGATGCGGCATCTCTCCTTGAAGCGGACGGTATTCCGTTCTATATTCATATGTACTGATCCTGGGGTGTCGCCAAGCTGGTAAGGCAACGGGTTTTGGTCCCGTCATACGTGGGTTCGAATCCTACCACCCCAGCCAAAACCTATTCAGGGGTTGATGCCATGTCCCCGTTGCAGGGTGAATTGAAGATCATTTCCGGTTCGGCCAACAGCAAACTGGCCGAAGACATCTGCGAACATCTCGGAACCCGTCTCTGTCCCATGCTGCGCGAGCAGTTCAGCGACGGCGAGATCCGCATTGAAATCGGCGACAACGTACGCGGGGATGATGTCTTCGTCATCCAGCCCACCTGCACGCCGGTGAATTTTCATCTCATGGAGCTGTGCATCATTCTGGATGCGCTCAAACGCGCCAGCGCCAACCGCGTCACGGCCGTGGTCCCCTACTACGGCTACGCCCGGCAGGACCGCAAGGTCGCGCCGCGCGCGCCCATCAGCGCCAAGCTCGTGGCCGACTTCCTCTCCACGGCGGGCATGGACCGCATCGTGACCGTGGACCTGCACGCCGGTCAGATCCAGGGCTTCTTCAACTGTCCCGTGGACAACCTCTACGCCGCGCCGGTGCTGCTCGACTACCTCAAGAAGCTCGACGACGATCTGGTGATCATCTCTCCGGACGCGGGCGGCGTGGAGCGCGCGCGCGCCTTCGCCAAGCACATGGGCGCGGGTCTGGCCATCATCGACAAGCGCCGCGACAAGCCGAACCAGGCCCAGGCCATGCATGTCATCGGCGATGTCAAAGACAAGCTGGCCATCATCATCGACGACATGATCGACACCGCCGGAACCATGTGCGCGGGAGCCAATGTGCTGCTGGACAACGGAGCCAAGGGCGTCATGGCCTGCGCCACGCACCCGGTGCTCTCCGGTCCGGCCATCGAGCGCCTGGAAAACTCCGTGTTCACCAAGGTGCTGGTGACGGACACCATCCCGCTGCGTGCCGAGGCCAGAAACTGTTCCAAGATCGAAGTCCTCTCCGTGGCCAGCCTGCTGGCCAAGGCCATCAACAACATCCATACGGAAAGCTCGGTGAGCGTGCTTTTCGTTTAACACCACGCCCGTCCGTCAATGGGTGGCGGCCAGGGCAAAAAGGAGTGCAACCATGGCAAAAGAAATCCTCAAACTGACCGTCAACGAACGTACCGCCACGGGCAAAGGCCCGAACCGCCGTCTGCGCATGCAGGGCATCGTCCCGGGCGTTTACTACGATCAGCACGGCGCAAACATCATGGTTCAGGTCGCGGAAACCCCGTTGCGCAAGGTCTACGAGAAGGTCGGCGGATCCCAGGTCTTCCACCTGAACATTGACCGCGGCGGCAAGGCCGAGACCCTGCCCGCCCTGATCTGGCGCCTCAAGCATGACCCCGTCCGTCCCGTGCTGACCCACGTGGACTTCTTCGGCGTGGATCTGGACAAAGACATCAAGGTCAACGTCAACGTGACCACCGTGGGCACGGCCAAGGGCCTCAAGCTCGGCGGCAAGCTGGAAGTCTTCCGCGACCACATCGAAGTTGTCTGCAAGCCGCTCGACATTCCCGAACACATTGAGCTGAACATCGCGGAACTGGATGTCAACGACCACATCTACGTCCAGGACATTCAGCTTCCCGAAGGCGTCACCGCCGTGTTCGAAGAGAACTTCGCCGTTTTGGGCGTGGTTCCCGCCAACGAGGGCGAGGAAGAAGAGGAAGCCACTGAGGCCGAATAGCGCCTCCTTCCGCCCAGGTTTTGCCGGCCCCGGACGGAGAACGACCGTCCGGGGCCTTTTGGCTTGTCCAGAGTGAATTCAACGGAGACACCCGGCATGGAATACAAGGCCCTGATCGCCTGCCTGGGCAATCCCGGTCCGCAGTATGCGGCCACGCGCCACAACTTCGGCTTTCTCGTGGCGGACAGGCTGCTGACCCTGGGGGCACAGCGCAAAAGCATGCGCCTGGAAAAACTGGCGGAAAATCCCGACCAGCAGCTCTGGTCCCTGCATCTCGCCGGTGCGCCTCTTCTGCTGCTCAAGCCCATGACCTACATGAACCTGAGCGGACGGGCCGTCGCCAAGGTTGCCGGACAACACGCCCTGCCACCCGAACGGGTGGTGGTGCTGCACGACGAACTGGACCTGCCCCTTGGCCGGATCAAACTCCGCCAGGGCGGAAGCACCAACGGCCATCGCGGCCTGGAGTCCATCGTCGAGCACCTGGGCACGGCGACCTTCTGGCGCATGCGCCTGGGCATCGGGCGTCCTTCGGCCTCCTGGGAGGTGCGCGACTGGGTGCTGGAAAATTTCCCGGAAAAAGATATGACTCTGGTGGACACCATGATCGACGCAGCCATCAAGGGACTGGACCTCTATGCCCGCAAGGGGGCGCGCTTCGCTGTCCAGCACCTGCATTCCCTGCCACTGCCGGATGAGGCGGAACGACCACCGGAACCACCCGCCTCCGGCCAGGAAGCCTGACCCGACGGGCCCATCCAGTCTCCGGGCCGCACGACCTCCCTGCGAGGTTCGCGGCTCCCTCGGGTCGGAACGGCATTTTCACCGGGCCACCGGGCATGGACTCTCCGTCCGATTTAGCGTATCATAAAAGCTGTCGCCATGTTTCCTCACGGTTCCAAGGAGTCGAAATCGCGTGTTCCATATCAACGAACTGGTCGTCTACCCTTCCCAGGGTGTGGGAAGGGTGGAGCGGATCGAAAGCCAGGAAATCGGCGGGGCCACCGCTGAATTCTATATCGTCCGCATCCTGAGCAACAACGTCACACTCATGGTTCCCGTGACCAACGCCAAAAACGTTGGGTTGCGTTCTGTTTGCGACATCCAGACCGGACGGGACATCTTCGAATCCCTGAAGGACCGCTCGGACTTCACCGGATACACCGGCCAGAACTGGAACAGGCGGTATCGGGAATATTCCGAAAAGCTCAAGTCCGGCGACCTGGGTGATGTGGCCTATGTGCTCAAGGAACTCTTCCTCATCGGCAACGACAAGGAACTCTCCTTTGGCGAGCGGCGGCTCCTGGAACAGGCCATGAGCCTCGTGTCCATGGAGCTGGCTTTCGCCCTCAGCCGCGACCAGGAGGAAGTCCGCCTGGAAATCGAGGGAATGTTCGCTGACGTTCTGGTGGATGCGGAAAATGTAGAGAAAAGCAACTAGCGGGCCTTGTCAACAGTCCTCCTTTGAGGTAGTCCGATTGAAACACTTCAATCAAGTTCCCGACCCTGCCGGGTTCAACCGATAAGTTAGCCTCTCTATCAACGTACAGGAAACGCGAACGGAACAGCGCCGCGCCTGCGGTGTCCACCGTCCATAGCTCCATGCAAGAGCCATCTGCCACAGCATGTCTCCCCTTCGAGGGGATAACTCATATTCGTGCCTTTGAATTCTCAGGAATTCAAGGCATGAGGAATATCGCTTCTGCTCTCTTCACACCACGCCTCCCGAACCTCTAACCTCATCAAATCTATGGGCCGAGACAAAAACCAACAACCAGAAAAGATCAATCTTACGGACCTCAAGCAAAAGAGCATGCAGGAGCTGATGGACCTCGCCATCAGCTTTCAGGTGGAAAACCCCTCCGGCATGCGCAAGCAAGAGCTCATCTTCGGCATTCTGCAACAATGCGCGGCGCGCAACGGGCAGATCTTCGGCGAAGGGGTTCTTGAGGTCCTGCCGGACGGCTTCGGCTTCCTGCGTTCACCCATGTACAGCTACATGCCCGGCCCGGACGATATCTACATCTCCCCCTCGCAGATCCGCCGATTCGGACTACGCAAGGGCGATGTGATCTCCGGCCAGATTCGCCCGCCCAAGGAAGGGGAACGCTATTTCGCCCTCCTCCGCGTCAGCGACATCGGCATGGAACCCCCTGAAAATTCCAAAAATCTCGTTCTCTTCGACAACCTCACCCCGCTCTATCCCAATGAAATCCTGAAGATGGAAAACGGCGGGGAGAACTACACCTCCCGGATCATCGACCTGCTCGCGCCCATCGGCAAGGGCCAGCGCGGTCTCATCGTGGCCCCGCCCCGCACGGGCAAGACCATGATGCTCCAGTCCATCGCCAACTCCATCAACGCCAACAACCCCGATGTCTACCTCATCGTGCTGCTCATCGACGAGCGGCCCGAGGAGGTCACGGACATGGAGCGCACGGTCAAGGCCGAGGTGGTCAGCTCCACCTTCGACGAACCGCCGCAGCGCCACGTCCAGGTCACGGAGATGGTCATTGAGAAGGCCAAACGGCTGGTGGAGCGCAAGCGCGACGTGGTCATCCTGCTGGACTCCATCACCCGCCTCGGACGCGCCTACAACGCGGTGACCCCCTCTTCGGGCCGCGTGCTCTCCGGCGGTCTGGACGCCAACGCCATGCAGCGGCCCAAGCGCTTCTTCGGCGCGGCGCGCAACATCGAGGAAGGTGGCAGCCTGACCATCATCGCCACCGCGCTCATCGACACTGGCTCGCGCATGGACGAGGTCATCTTCGAGGAGTTCAAGGGAACCGGCAACCTGGACATCTACCTGGACCGCCACCTCTCCGAAAAACGCGTCTTCCCGGCCATCGACCTGAACCGCTCCGGAACCCGCAAGGAAGAACTCCTGCTGCCCGAGGCCGTGCTCAACCGCGTCTGGATCCTGCGCAAGCTGCTGGCGCCCATGAACCCCATTGACTCCATGGAGTTCATCATCGACCGCATGAAAGGAACCAAAAACAACCGCGAATTCCTGGACATGATGAACAAGTAGGTGCTTGGCTCTTCGAAATCATGGGGGGAACGCGGTCGCGTTCCCCCTTTTTTTGCGCCCGCGCCGGAACGCGACCGGTCAGGGGTATCAGCTGGAAAAAGCCGCGCACGGCCAGGAACGGACCGCGTCGCCAACGCCATTGACCCCTGCCCTTGAAAGCACTACCTTGTTCAATGACTTCAACCAAACATCGGAGCTTTTCGCTGTGAAATCCATCGCCCTGGCGACTGCCGGCATGATGCTCTGGCTTTCCCTGGCCCCCCCTGCCTTTGCACTGTTCTCGGAAGTGACCATCGCGGACGAGGCGGAAATGGGCCGCGAGTTCCATCAGAAAATTCTCCAGATGATGCCCCTGGTGGAAGACCCTTCCATCGTCAATTACGTCAAGAGCGTGGTGGATCGGGTGGTCGGGGCCATGCCGCCCCAGCCCTTCCGCGTGACCACCACCGTGATCAACAACGGCTCCATGAACGCTTTTGCCGTGCCCGGCGGCTACGTCTACGTGCTCACCGGACTGCTGCTCAACCTCCAGACCGAGGACGAACTGGCCGCAGTCATCTGCCACGAAATGGCGCACGTTTCCCAGCGCCACGTGGCCAAGCGCATGGAAGACATGGAGCTGGCCAGCATCGGATCATACGTGGGACTCATCGCGGGCGCGTTTCTCGGCGCGGGCGGCGGGGAAAACAGCCACCAGCTCGGAAAGGCCCTGATGGTCACGTCCCAGGCGGGCGCGGCCGCCGCCTTTCTTGTCTACACCAAGGCCAACGAGGTCGAGGCCGACCATGTGGGCATGAACTATCTGATCAAGGCGGGCTACAACCCCCAGGCCATGCGCGAGACCTTCACGATCATGCTTGACAAGCGCTGGGGCGCGACAACCAGCAGCAGTCTGCCTTCCTACCTTTCCACCCACCCCGCGCTCGGCGAGCGCATCGACTATCTGGGCACACGCACCAAGGAATTGCCCGCCAACATCCTGGCCCAACGCGCGGACAACGACCGCTTCCTGCGCGTGCAGTCCCTGGTGCGCGGCAGGCTTTCCGACCCGACATCAAGCCAGGCCTACTTCAACAACATGAAACCGGCGGATTTCGGCTGCCTGGACTACATGGCCGAGGGCATGGTTCTGGCGCGGGTCAAGAAACAGGCAGAGGCCGGCCAAGCCTTTGAGCGCGCCCTGACCTGCGGAGGCAACGATCCCATGGTCCTGCGCGAAGCGGGGCGTTTCTTCTTTCTCCAGGGCAAGTTCGAACGGGCCACCTCCCTGCTCCAGCAGGCCTTGGTGCGCGACCCCACGGACGCCATCACCCTGTTCTACAACGCCCGGCTGCTCGGAGAGCAGAAAAAATATCCCCAAGCCATCTCCACCATGCAACGCGTGCTCAAGGAAGTGCCCAAGGATTCCGAGGTGCATTACCATCTGGGCCGCCTGTTGGGCGAATCCGGCGACCTCTTCCAGGCCCATCTGCATCTGGCTTACGCCGCATTCTACGACAAGGACGACCGGCAGGCGCGATTCCACTACGACAAGGCCGCTGCCCAGGCGCGCAGCCCGGAGCAAAAGGCCGAACTCAAGGAGCTCGACGATCAGATGCACGGCAGGCCGGGCGACGGGCCTGGGGATGGACCGGGCAATGGACCGGGCGGCGGAGCCAAGGGTTGATGCCTCTCCCGAAATGTTGTACTCAATCCGCCTTTGCAACTTCTCCGGTATGGAATCAGGGCGATGATCGTCGCAAAATCAATCCATGAACTCAGGGGCGCTGTTGCCGAATCCGTGGTGACCATCGGCAACTTTGACGGCGTCCATCTCGGCCACCAGAAGCTCATCGGCATGACCTGCGCCAAGGCGAAAGCCCGAGGCGCACTCAGCGTCGTGGTCACCTTCGAGCCGCACCCCATGCGCGTGCTCGTGGGGCCGCAGACCCCGCCGTTCATCACTCTCATCGACCAGAAACTGGAACTCATCGAACGCCAGGGGCCCCACATCACCCTGGTCTTGAACTTCACCCGCGCGCTGGCCGCGCTCAGCCCCGATGAATTCGTCAAGACCTACCTCGTGGACGGGCTGGGCGTCCGCGAACTGGTCATCGGCTACGACTACCACATGGGCAAGGGCCGCAGCGGCGACTACGCCACCCTGAGCGGCCTGGGTGAAAAATACGGTTTTCAGGTCTTCCGGCTCGACCCTGTGACCTGCGACGGCGCTGTGGTCAGTTCCACGCGCATCCGCGACCTGGTCCAGGCCGGAGAGGTCTGGGAGGCCCGGCCACTGCTTTCACGCTTCTACCAAGTGGCGGGCGAGGTGGTCCATGGCATGGACCGGGGCGGAAAGCTGCTCGGCTTTCCCACGGCCAACCTCCGGCTGGTGGATGAACTCGTGCCCAAGCGCGGTGTCTACGCCATCTGGGTGGAGCTGGACGGACATTGCCTGCCCGCCGTGGCCAATATCGGGACCAACCCCACCTTCGGCAATGACGCCGTGTCCGTGGAGGCCCACATCCTCGATTTCAAGAGCGACATCTACGGCCGCCGCATTCACGTGCATTTCGTGCAGCGGTTGCGCGACGAACGCAAGTTTTCCGGTCTGGACGAACTCAAGGCACGCATCGCCGAGGACGTACACTTGGCCCGCGCCATCCTCTCCGCTCCCGAGGCCCAGCCCGGCCTGCCCTCCGCTCCCCCCTGCACCCGGCGCAACCGGACGGAAACGCCCGCCGACCCCGCGGAGACAGTCGCGTGAATTTTTTGTTTTCCCTGTTCCGCCCCTGGCGTGAATTCCTACGCACTTATCGTCACGTCAGCTCGGTGCGCTGGCTGCTGCTCGGCGTGGTCGTGGGCGTTTTTTCCGGCCTTGCCGCCGTGGCCTTTTTCGGCGCGGTGGAGTTCGGCAAATTCATCATCCAGCACAAACTCGCGGGCCTGACCCTGCCCGCTCCGGCCGGGGAAGAAATCTTCCACGGTGCGGCGGGCCAGCTGCGCCCCTGGATCATCCCCATCGCCACGACCACGGTGGCCCTGCTCACGGGCTGGTTGGTGACCCGCTTCATTCCGGACAGCGTAAACAGCGGCACGGACGGAACCGACGCCATGATCAAGGCCTTCCATGTCCAGGGCGGTGTGCTCCGGCCCCGGGCCTGGATGATCAAGGGGCTGACCTCCGTCGGCACGATCATTTCCGGCGGCAGCGCGGGCCGCGAAGGCCCCATCTCCCAGATCTGCGCGGGAATCGGTTGCTGGCTGGCCCAACGCCTGAAGCTCACGGTCAAGGAGCGCCGCATCTTGCTCCTGGCGGGCGCGGCCGGCGGTCTGGGCGCCATTTTCCGCGCCCCCCTGGGCGGCGCACTCACCGCCGTTGAGGTCATCTACCGCGAGGACTTCGAGGCCGAGGCCGTGCTCCCCGCCGTACTCTCCTCCGTGGTGGCTTACAGCCTGTTCACGCTCTTCTACGGAACCGAACCCATCTTCGGCATCCCGCACTTTTCCTTCAACGACGCCCGCGAACTGATCTTCTACGCCATTCTGGCCGTGGCCTGCGCCGCCACCGGCTGGCTCTACGTGCGGACCTTCTATTTCGTGAAGTATTCGGTCTTCCGCAAACTGCAGGAAAAGGTCGGCCTGATGTGGGCCACCACCGTGGGCGGCCTGCTCATGGGCCTCATGGGCATGCAGTACCCGCAGCTGCTCTCCGGGGGGTACGGCTGGCTCGAAGGCGCGATCATGGGCCAGATGACCGTCGGCATGATGCTGGCCATCATCGTGGGCAAGACCATCGCCACCTCCGTGACCATCGGATCCGGCATGAGCGGCGGCATGTTCGCCCCGGCCCTGTTCGTGGGCGGCATGACCGGCGGCCTCGTGGGCCAGGTGGCGCACCGCTTCTACCCCGACATCGCGCGCGAACCAGGCGGCTACGTGCTCGTAGGCATGGCCGCGTTTTTCGCCGGGGTGGCCAACGCGCCCATCGGCCCGCTGATCATGGTCACGGAACTGACCCAGGGCTACGGTCTGCTCGCGCCGCTGATGCTCGCCTCGGCCCTGTGCATTGTGCTCGGCCACAAGTTCTCGCTCTATGAAAACCAGGTGGACAACAAGTTCGACTCCCCAGCCCACGTCATGGATGCGACCATCAACATCCTGGAGGAACTCAAGGTCGAGGACCATTACAAACCGCGCCTCGTGGTCACGCTCGAGGAATGCACGACCCTCAAGGCGCTCACGGACATCATCGCCAACACCAACCAACTCGTCTTCCCCGTGCGCAACACCTCGGGCGAATTCACAGGACTGCTTTCCCTGTCCAGCGCCCGACGGGTGCTTTTCGAACGCACACTCTTCGACCTGCTCGTGGTCCGCGATCTCTCCACCAAGCGCGCCTACCTGCGGCCGGACTACGATCTCTACACGGCCCTGCTCAAGTTCGTGGACACGGACTACGACCAGATTCCCGTGGTCGCGCCCGAGGACACCAACACCATCCTCGGCCTCATCGACCGGGAATCCGTGTTCAAGGCATACGCCGACGCCATCCGGGAAGTGCGCGGAGACGAGGACGCCTGATCCCGCGCCCCGGTCTCGGCCCTTGCCGATGCTTCCCGCCTTCTCTTTTCCGCTCCCCGCCTTGCGCGTGATCCTGTCCGCGTCGCGCCCTCTTGCCTTTCCTGTTTTGTGGGCGTACTTATGGAATCCAAACGATGAATTTCAACGGAGCAACGCCATGCAGCGCCTATTGATTCTGATCGCCTTGCTCGTCCAGCTCGGTTTCGGGCTTCCCGCCTTGGCCGAGAATGGTCTGCGCCTGGATATTGCCCAGGGCAGCGGTGCGCAGGACGCCTATTCCATGGACTCCCCGGCCGGCGAGCAGGAGGAAAACACGGACGAGGGCAGCTCTTTCCTGCGCGACAGCCTTTCCGAAATCCTCGGCGACTTCAGCGTGCAAAGCCAGATGTTCTCGCTCATCGCGGAGCAGGGCGACAACACTCTGCCCGCCTCGCTGCTCAGCGCCACATCCAGCGTGGCCAACGTTTTCGTGGGCTTCAAGATCCTCAGCTTCGAACCCGCGCACAACGGCCAGCCCGCCACGGTCAGCCCCTGGAACGCCTACATGGGTTTCTCCTACGGCCTGCCCGGCGACGAGGACGCTCCCAACCTCTCCCCCTTCGGAACCAACGGGTACAACCAGGACGACGGCGGCATCACCACCCACTTCGGCGTGAACATCACCTTCTGAGCCGGGGTATTTCTCAAGCCCCGGCCCCTTGCCAAGCTCCGATTCGGCATTAGATCAATGCCCATGCGGACATGGACTTTTTCCGGAAACATCCTCGTCATCGAGAACAACGACCTGCTCCGGGCCGAGACAGACGCCATCGTCAACGCGGCCAACTCACGCCTTGCGGGCGGAGGCGGCGTGGACGGAGCCATTCAGCGCGCCGCCGGCCCCCGACTGCTCCAGGCCGGGCTGGAGCATGTCCGCCTCCATGGCCCGCTCCCAACAGGACAGTCCCTGCTCACCCCCGGTTTCGACCTGCCCCAGCGCCACGTGATCCACACGGTGGGCCCCATCTGGCGCGGCGGCAACGCCCGCGAACCCGAACTGCTCCGTAGCGCCTATACCTCCTGCCTCCGGTTGGCCCAGGCCCACGACATCGGCTCCCTGGCCTTTCCCGCCATTTCCTGCGGCGCGTACGGCTACCCCGTGGAGTTGGCCGCGCCCGTGGCCCTGGACGCCCTGCGCTCCGGCCTGGAACAGGGCCTCGTGCGCGAGGTCCGCATGGTCCTGCGCGGCGAAGACAGCCTCCGAGCCTGGCTCAGCGCCGCCGGGACAACGTTTTGAACACTCCGGCGGAACCGGATTCCGCCTCTCCCTTTGACGCAACCACGCGATCCCAAGGAGCCCCCCATGGAACTCAGAGGAACGACCATCCTGGCGGTCAAGGACGAACACGGGACCGCCGTGGCCGGCGACGGCCAGGTCACCTTCGGACAGAACATCGTCATGAAACACGGCGCGCGCAAGGTCCGCACCATCTATAAAGACCGCGTCACCGTGGGCTTTGCCGGTGCCACGGCCGACGCCTTCACCCTTTTCGAGCGCTTCGAGAAAAAACTGGAGAGTTATTCCGGCAACCTCGTGCGTGCCGCCGTGGAACTGGCCAAGGACTGGCGCACGGACAAATACCTGCGCCGCCTGGAAGCCATGCTCCTGGCCGCCGACGCCGAAAACATTCTGATCATCAGCGGCACAGGCGACGTGATCGAGCCGGACGACGGGCTCGCGGCCATTGGTTCGGGCGGTCCCTATGCATTGGCAGCAGCCCGCGCCCTCTCGCGCGAAACGCGGCTCCCGGCGCGCGAAATCGTGGAAAAGGCCATGCGCATCGCCTCGGAAATCTGCGTCTACACCAACGACAACATCATCATCCAGACTCAAGAGAAAGCATCATGAGCAACCTCACCCCGCGCGAGATCGTCTCGGAACTGGACAAATACATCATCGGCCAGGAAGCGGCAAAACGCATCGTGGCCATCGCCATGCGCAACCGCTGGCGCAGGCAGCAGATCGCCCCGGACCTGCGCGACGAGATCGCCCCCAAGAACATCATTCTCATGGGCCCCACGGGCGTGGGCAAAACCGAGGTGGCCCGCCGCCTCGCCACCCTGACCGGCTGTCCCTTTTTCAAAGTCGAGGCCACCAAGTTCACCGAGGTGGGCTACGTGGGCCGCGACGTGGAATCCATGATCCGCGACCTCATGGAAATCGGCGTGACCATGGTCCGCAAGGAAGAAATCGAGCGAGTGCGCATCAAAGCGGAAAAATCCGCCGAGGACCGCCTGCTCGACCTGCTCCTGCCCGGCTCCCGACCAAAAACCCCGAGCGCGGGCTTCTACATGTCCCAACCCGAGGGCGAAGCCGCGCCCCTGCCCACCAAGGACGAGGGCACGCGCGAGAAATTCCGCAAGATGTGGCGCGACGGGCTGCTCGACGACAAGGAAGTGGAACTGGAGGTCTCCAGCCAGGCCGATCCCGGCGTGAGCATCATGGCCATCCCCGGCATGGAGGACATGGGCATGCAGATGCAGGACGCCCTGGGACGCCTCTTCCCGAACAAGAAAAAACGCCGCAAGATGAAGGTCAAGGACGCCTACGAAGTGCTCATCCAGGAAGAATCCGACAAGCTCATCGACATGGACAAGGTCATTGAGCAGGCCCGCGAGCGCGTGGAACAGACCGGCATTCTCTTCCTCGACGAACTGGACAAGGTCGCCTCCCGCCAGGAACACGGCGGCGGAATCGATGTCTCCCGGGAGGGAGTGCAGCGCGACCTGCTGCCCGTGGTTGAAGGCTGCGTGGTCAACACCAAGTACGGCATGGTCAAAACCGACCACATCCTGTTCATCGCGGCCGGAGCCTTCCACTTCGCCAAACCCTCGGACCTGATCCCCGAACTCCAGGGACGCTTCCCGCTGCGCGAGGAACTCCAGGCCCTGGGCAGGGACGAATTCTACCGCATCCTCACCGAACCCCGCAACGCCCTGACCGTGCAGTACAAAGCCCTGCTCGGCACGGAAGGCGTGGAGCTGGACTTCACCCGCGAAGCCCTGGAGGAAATGGCCGCCATGGCGGAAAAAATCAACGAAGACACCGAAAACATCGGCGCACGCCGCCTCTATACGATCATGGAAAAGCTGCTGGCCGAACTTTCCTTCGAGGCCCCGGACAAATCCGGCAGCAAGGTCATGGTCGATCGCGAATACGTGCGCGCACATCTCTCGGGCGTGGTTGAAGACCGCGACCTTTCCAGGTACATTCTCTAGAGTGTGCTCCCTCTTTCGGGGAGACGCCCGAAAAAGGAGGTACTTATGGGAATCGTCTGGTATCTGCTCATCGGCCTGCTGGCAGGCTTCCTTGCCGGCCAGATCATGAAGGGACGCGGCTTCGGCCTGGTCGGCAACCTCGTCGTCGGCGTCATCGGTGCCGTGCTCGGCGGCTTTCTCTTTGGCTTGCTCGGCATCCACGGCAGCGGCATGATCGGCTCGCTGATCACCGCCACCGCCGGAGCCGTGGTCCTGCTCTTCCTGCTCAGCCTCGTCCGACGCTAGATCCATCCCTGGAATCAATCAAAGCCCGCACGCCTCCCGGCGCGCGGGCTTTTGTTTTATCGCCTCCGGCGGCCAAATGGGCCATGCCCC
>JBFWMD010000084.1:0-14381 GCA_050251775.1 Desulfovibrio sp. | reverse complement strand
GTTGCTCAGTGCAGGTCAAAGTGCGCCAGTTCCGCCCGTCCCCGCGCGGACAGGAGTTGCGCATTGGCCAGCACGGTCATGCGCGCGCAACAGGCCTCGTTGCCTCCGGGCGTGCCCAGTCCCTCGAAGCGCTCCATGGAGAGCGCCTCCAGCAGGGACATGGCCACGTCGTTCTTATGGCGGCGAAACCAGGCGGTTCCCTCCTCGTCCGGAAAGGAAACCAGATATTCCAGACGTGCGCATCCGCCCGCGGAGCGGTGCAGATTGCCGAGCACCACCAAAGATTCCCGATGATAGGAATCATCGGTCGCTGGCTCCGGCTCCGGCGCGGTCCGGAGCGCACAGGCGCAGAGCAGGAGCAAACCCGCCAGCAAAAGAAGAATGGATATTTTTTTCATGGCCGGAGGTATATCCGGAGCAGCAGGGACGGTAAAGGCGTATTTCCGGTCAAGAGCACACGCGAGGAGAATCAGGCCAGCCAGCTCAGCAGCCAGAGCACACACATACCCGCCACAATGGTCCAGAGCAGGTTCTTGAACTTCCAGGCCACCAGGGACGCGGCCAGCGCCGCAAAGATGCGGTGGTTGCCCAGGGAGAGGTCCAGCGCGCCCTCGGGGCGGAGAATGGCGGGCAGCACCAGGGCGGAAAGCACGGCGGGCGGAACGTAGCGCAGGCTCCGCAAAAGCCAGGAAGGCATGTTCCGCTTGCCGAAGACGAGAATGAAGGACAGGCGTTCACTGACCGTGACCACGCCGCAGGCCAGAAAAACCAGCCAGAGCCAGATGCCGCTGTAGCCGCCCAGGCCGGAAACCGTTGCCCCCGCCTCCATGGCGCTCATGCTTCGGCCCTTCGCCGCGCTTCAGCGAGCAGGCCCGCGCCGATGCCGGAAAACGCCCCAACCATGAGGCCAATATTGTAGGGCAACGAGGCGGCGGCCACGGCCACGGCCCCGCCCACCACGGCGGCCACGGCGCAGGGCCGGTCGCGCAGGGCGGGAAAAATCAGAGCCAGGAAACAAAGCGGAACGGCGAAATCAAGTTCCCAGGAGGCGGGAATGAATGCGCCGAGAAGCACGCCCAAGGCGTTGCCGAGCTGCCAGGTCACGTACATGCACAGGGCCGCGCCGATGTAGAAGCGGTAGGTGGCCCCCTGCTCCATGCGGATCACGGACACGCCAAAGGCCTGGTCCGAAAGCGCGTAGCCCCCGAGCCAGCGCGCCCAGGCCGGAGCCCCTTGCAGATAGGACGCCACCGAGGCGGAATACATGGTGAAGCGCAGATTGACCACAAGCACGGCCAGGACCACGAGGGCTGCTCCGGCGTCCTTGCCCAGCAACTGGAGCGCGGCGAGCTGCGATGCCCCGGCATTGACGATGAAGGAAAAGCCGAAGGCCTCGCGCACGCTCATGCCCGCGTCCATGGCGGCCATGCCGCAAATGGCCGCGAACGGCAGGGCTCCCGGCACGATGGGCAAAAGCGCCTTCGCACCGTCGAGGTATTCGTTGCTCCGAGACATACGGAATTCAGGGACGGGGCCGCAGCCCTATTCGCCCATGACCTTGTCTTTGGCCTTCTTGAAGAAATTCTTGGCCTTGTTCATGGGTTTCTGCTCCTCCAGCTCCTGGAACTCGCGGAGCAGTTCCTCCTGGCGCTTGGAGAGCTTGACCGGCGTGAGCACCTTGATCTCCACGAGCAGGTCCCCCTTGTGGGAGCTGCCCAGGTGCGGCAGACCAAAGCCCTTGATGCGGAAAACCTCGCCGCCCTGCGCGCCTTTGGGCACGTCCACGGTCACGGGTTCCTCCAGGGTGGGCACGCTGATCTTGTCACCCAGGGCGGCCTGCACAAAGCTGATCTCCTGGGAAACCACGAGATCCCGGCCCTGGCGGCGGAAGACCTTGTCCGGCTCCACGCGGATGTCCACGAAAAGATCGCCGGAAGGACCGCCGTTCACGCCGGGCTCGCCCTCGCCGCGCAGGCGCAGGCGCGATCCGTCGTCCACACCGGCGGGAATGCGGACCTTGAGATCCTTGGTCACGCGCATCACGCCCCGGCCCCCGCAAATGTCGCAGGGGTCGGAAATGAGCTGACCGCGACCGTGGCAGACCGGGCAGGTCACGGAAATACGGAAAAAGCCCTGGGCCTGCTGCACGGAACCCGCGCCGCCGCACTGGGGACAGGTCTCGGGCCGGGAGCCGGGTTTGGCGCCGCTACCGTCGCACCCGGAGCACTGCACATCCTTGGGCAGCTTGAGGTCCACCTCGGTGCCCCGGGCCGCATCGCGGAAGGAGATGGTCATGGAATAACGCAGGTCGGCTCCAGCCTGGGCGCGCGGCCTTCCGCGCCGCCCGGCGGCTCCGAAACCAAAGAACTCGCCAAAAATGTCGCTGAAAGCGCCGAAGATGTCTTCGGTGGAGGAGAATCCGGAGAATCCGTTGCCATCCACTCCGGAATGGCCGAACTGGTCGTAGCGGCGACGCTTTTCCGGATCGCGGAGAATGTCGTACGCCTCTGCCGCTTCTTTGAACCGGGACTCCGCTTCGGCATCGTCCGGGTTTCTGTCCGGATGAAACTCAAAAGCGAGCTTGCGATAAGCCCGCTTGATCTCGTCTTCGCCCGCATCGGGCGAAACGCCCAAGACCTCGTAAAAATCCCGTTTAGCCATGATACTTATTCAGCCGAATCTTCGCTGACGATGATTCCCGCCGTGGGCAGGTCGCTGTCGGGAAGGACCTTCCCGGCGGCGATTTCGCGCAATGCGGTCACGGCTTCCTTGTTTCTGGACTCCACGAGCGGCTCATACCCCTCGCGATACTGCTTGACCCTCTTGATGGCCATCTGCACAATAAGAAAGCGGTTGCCGACTTTTTCCAGGCAATCTTCGACGGTAATTCTCGCCATGGCGTCTCCTCAGAAATGTCCAGCCGAAATGGCCGGAGGACAGAAAGATAATGCGGTGGGGCCGCTTGTCAACGTCCGGAACGTATTTCTCCAGAAAACCTGGGGTTCTGGAGAAGCCCTCCCGCAAAGCGGGTAAAATTATCCCCGCATGCCTTGCAAGTCAAGCTCAAATCCACTACTCAAGGCGGCCCACCACTGTTTTCCCGCAAGGAGAGTGCATGCCCCGAATCAAGCTTACCTACGCCCAAAAAAACTGCGTTGCCACAGTCGGCATGCTGATGCAGAAAACCCGCATGGTCGGCCCCGGCTCCCGTGTGGGCGTGGCCGTGTCCGGCGGCGTGGACAGTTTCACCCTTCTCAAGGTATTGACCATTCGTCAACGCATTCTGCCCTTCAACATGGATATCATGGTCCTGCACGTCAATCCCGGATTCGACCCCGGCGACCATGCTGTGCTGGGGAGCTGGTGCGCGGAGCATGGAGTGGCCGCGCACATTGAGGTTTCCGATTTTGGCCCGCGCGCTCACTCGGAAGAAAACCAGAAGGACTCGGCCTGTTTTTACTGCGCATGGCTGCGCCGCAAGCGCCTTTTCGAACTTTGCGACGAATACCGGCTCAGCCATCTGGCCCTGGGCCACAACACGGACGACCTGGTGGACACTTTTTTCATGAACATCTTCCAGAATGGTCGGGTGGACGGACTTTCGGCCAGCGAATCCTTTTTCGGCGGAAAGCTTCAGGTCATCCGCCCCGCCCTTTTTGTGGAAAAATCCACCATGCGCACAGCTGCCCGGCAGTGGGGCCTGCCAATCTGGTCCAACGTCTGCCCTTCCAACGGCCTCACGCGCCGTGCCGAGATCCATCAACGGGTCAAGGAGTGCATGAGGATCGGAAAAGATACTAAAAACAAGGTGTTCAATGCACTTCGCCGCCACCAGCTTGACTTGACCTTGCAGAAACTCTAGAGTATAAAATGAATCGAACGAATGTGCATGAGACCGCTGCCTTTCCACCTCTCAACGACCTGGAATTTTGATGTTTTTTAGGAAATATCACATTGTCGTATTCAAGGACAAACAGGGGTCTTGCCGGAAATTCCAGCTCCGCGGCTGGATGCTGTTCTTCCTCCTCTTTCTCATGGCCGCGCTGGCCGGGGGAAACGTCTTTCTATGGAAGTATTACGGCAACCACGCCCGCCTGGAAAGAGGACTGGCCGTATCCGAAAAGCTCGTCCAGGAACAAAAGACCCAGCTGCTTTCCCTCTCCCAGAAAATCGCCAATCTCCAGGAAAACCTTTCCCGAATCCGCACCTTTGATTCCAAGCTGCGGGTGATGATGAACATCGACCAGGATTCTGGCGAAACGGTCAACCCGCAAGGCGGCGCCGAAGGTGCGGACTTTTCCGAGGGATATCTGCCGCTCTACCGGCAGGAGTTGCTCGCTCGGAAGATGCACGAGTTCCTCAACCAGCTCAATGTGGAAGCCCGGCTGGAGGAAGTGCGCCAGCAGGAAATTCTCCAGACCCTGCGCAACAACCAGGACCTGCTCCAGACCACGCCCTCGGTCTGGCCCACTGCGGGCTGGGTCACGTCGCCCTTTGGTCCGCGCATCTCCAAATTCACGGGCAAGCGGGAATTCCACAAGGGCATCGACATCTCCGCGCCCGAGGACACCCCGGTCTACGCTCCGGCCAGCGGCAAGGTCGTCTTTGCGGGGCGCGACGGCTCTTACGGCCTGACCATCAAGATCGCGCACAATTCGAACCTGCTGACCCGCTACGCCCACTTGCAGGCCATTGATGTCAAAGTCGGTCAAGAAATCGAACGCGGAACGGTCATTGGCCGTGTGGGCAACACCGGACGCAGCACGGGTCCCCACCTGCACTACGAGGTGCGCCTCTCGGGCGTGCCAGTGGACCCCAGGCACTACATCCTCAACTAGTCCAGCCAGCCCTCTTCGGAGGGCTTTTTTATGTCCGCCGATTCAAGCATCTCCTCCGGTTCCGGCCTGGAGCCCCCTGCTTGATCCTTTCCAGAGGCGCGTTTTTCCGCTACCCTCCCGGAGGCCCGTTGGCGTCCGCCCCGCGCGCCTCGGCTTGGATCGCAATTTGCTTCGGAAGGCCCATGGACATCTTCCATTTTGAGCCCAATGCCCTGCTCAGCTTCTACCTGACCCTTTTCCGGATCAGCGTGGTGCTTTTTCTGTTGCCGTTTTTCGGCGGCAACTCCATACCTAAGTCAGTCAAGGCAGCGTTGGTGCTCGTGCTGACCCTGGCGGTCTGGCCCAAACTTTCCTTTCCCGGAACACTGATGCCCGCGAGCGGCTGGGAAATCGCAATCATGTTTCTGGGCGAACTGCTGCTCGGCCTGATCATGGGCATGATGGTCCAGTTTCTCTTCGCGGCCGTGCAGATGGGCGGCCAGCTCATCGGCTTTCAAATGGGCTTTTCCATGGTCAACGTGGTCGATCCCGTCACGGGAACCAGCGAAGCCGCCACGGCCCACTTTCTCTACATGATCGCCATGCTGACCTTTTTTGCGCTCAACGGCCCGCTCCACCTGCTTTCCGGTCTGGCCCAGAGCTTCGAAGTGATTCCACCGGGTTCCCTGCTGCTCTCTCCGGAAGCGGTGCATCAGGTCTTCGACTTTTCGAAACAGCTCTTCACGCTCTCCATCCGCATCGCGGCCCCGGTCATGGCCGCCCTGTTCATGATCGACCTGGCCCTGGCCCTGATCGGCCGGGCCGCACCGCAGATGCATGTGCTCGTGCTCGGCTTTCCAATCAAGATTTCCGTGGGATTCTTCTTCCTTGGATTCCTGTTCGACATCATGGCCAACTACGTGGGCAACTACATCCAGGCTCTGGATGGCGTGTACTTCAACCTCTTCCGTGCGCTCGGTCCCGGACCGGGCGGATAGGGGCTGGTCATGGCCTTTGGTCAGGAAGATCCAAGCAGAACGGAAAAGGCGACGGGAAAACGTCGCAAAAAAACCCGCAACAAGGGCAACGTTCCCAAGAGCGCCGAGATGGGCAAGGTCATGACCATGCTCGCCGGCATCTTTGCGTTGCGCTTCATGATCCCCTTCATCTACGAACGCTTGTTCAAAATCTATCGCTGGAGCCTTCAGGACGCCATCGGCATGGAGGTCAACAAACAACGCGCCTACGAGCTGTTCGTCTGGAGCATGACGGAAATGGCCATCATGGTGCTGCCTATCATGCTGACCATCGCAGTGGTGGCCTTCGTGACCATGCGCCTTCAGGTGGGCAAACTCTGGACCACCCAAGTCTTTCAGCCCAAGTGGGGCCAGATGTTCAACATCATGAAGGGCATCAAAAAGCTGATGATCAGCCCCCAGGCTTTGGTGCGCTTCGGCAAGAGCCTCGGTCAGGCTATTGCCGTGGGCATCGCCCCGGTCATCATCCTGACCCAGGAATATCCCAAGCTGATCACCCTCTTCGACATGACCACCAACGGCATCGCCGCCTACATCCTCGGCATCGGATACAAAATGGCCTGTTACGCCATGATCCCCATGCTGATCATCGGTATCCTCGACCTGATCTACACGCGCTGGAACTACGAGGAGCAGCTCAAGATGACCAAGGCCGAGGTCAAGGACGAACGCAAGCAGGCCGAAGGCGACCCCAAAGTCCGTGCGGAACAGCGTAAAAAAATGATGATGACCATGGCCAAGCGCATGATGGAGAGCGTGCACAAGGCCGATGTGGTCGTGACCAACCCCGCGCATCTGGCCGTGGCCCTGAGCTACAACCCCCTGGAAGCGCCCGCGCCGCTGCTGCTGGCCAAAGGCGCCGGAGCCGTGGCCGAACGCATCAAGGACATCGCCCGGGAAAACAACATCCCCATCCGTGAGGACAAGTCTCTGGCACAGGCTTTGTATAAGCAGGTGGAGATCGGGGATACCATTCCCGAGGAGCTTTTCCAGGCGGTGGCCGCAATCCTGGCCAGACTTGACAGATTCCGCAACCGCCGCTGATTCCCGGCTCCGCTCACGCTCACATTCGAACTGCGCGAGGTGTCAAAATTATGGCCGGAACAGGCGCCAAGAATCTCTTGAACGGGATCGATTATCAGCGATTTGCAAAGCAGGGCGACGTCATGCTCGCCGGCGGCGTGGTCGTCATCCTGTTCGTCATGCTCGTCCCCCTGCCGACCCTGTTCCTGGACTTCATGCTCACAGTGAACATTTCCCTGGGCATGGTGATATTGATCACCTCCATGTTCATAACCAGCCCCCTGGAATTCTCCATCTTCCCCTCGCTGCTGCTGGTCACGACCCTGCTCCGCCTGGCCCTGAACGTGGCCACCACCCGCGTGATCCTGCTGCACGGAGACGAAGGGACCAGCGCCGCGGGCTCGGTCATTCAAAGTTTTGGCGAATTCGTTGTCGGCGGCAATTACGTCATCGGCATCGTTATTTTCATGATCCTGTTCATCCTGAACAAATCCGTGATCGTCGCTGGTACGACGCGTATCGCCGAAGTGGCGGCCCGCTTCACCCTGGACGCCATGCCCGGTAAGCAGATGGCCATTGAGGCCGACCTCAACGCCGGACTCATCGACGAGAAGGATGCCCTCCAGCAACGCGAAAACATCCGCCGCGAAGCGGACTTCTACGGCGCCATGGACGGCGCGGGCAAGTTCGTCTCCGGTGACGTCAAGGCCGGCATGATGATCACCATGGTGAACATCATCGGCGGGTTCCTCATCGGCGTGCTCCAGCAGGGCATGGATTGGCGGCAGGCCGCCTCGACCTACACTCTGCTGACCATCGGCGACGGTCTGGTGGCCACCATTCCCTCGCTGATCATTTCCACCTCCGCGGGCCTGATCGTCTCCCGTGCAGCCTCCAAGGCCAAGATGGGCGAGGAATTCATCGGCCAGCTGACGTTCCACTACCGGGCGCTCCAGCTCGTGTCCGGCATTTTGCTGATCTTCGCCATCGTGCCCGGCATGCCCACGATCCCCTTCATGTTCCTGGCAGCACTGCTCTTCGGGCTGGCCCGGCTTTCCAAGAACCAGCACTCCCACCTTGAAGACACCGCCAAGAACGAAAACAAGACTCCGGCTCCGACCCTGGATACTCCCGAGGAAGTGCAGTCTCTGCTGCCCCTGGACCAGCTCGAACTGGAAGTGGGCTACGGCCTGATCCCCCTGGTGGACGAGGAACAGAGCGGCAACCTGCTCTCGCGCATCCGCTCCATCCGCCGCCAGTTCGCCCTGGACATGGGCGTCATCATTCCGTCGCTGCACCTGCGCGACAACCTGCAGCTCAAGCCCGGCGAATACCGCGTGCTGATCAAGGGCAACCCCGTGGCCTCGGCCGATATCCTCATCGACCACTTCCTGGCCATGGACCCCGGCGACGCCAAGCACCGCATCCAGGGCGTGGAGACCGTCGAACCCGCCTTCAACCTGCCCGCGGTCTGGATTCCCGAGGCCCAGAAGGAAGAGGCCATGCTCGCGGGCTACACCGTGGTGGACCCCTCCACCGTGGTGGCCACGCACCTCACCGAGGTCTTCCGCCGCAACCTGCACGAATTCCTCGGGCGCCAGGAAGTCCAGGAACTGCTGGACAACCTTTCCAAGCGCGCCCCCAAGGCCGTGGAAAACCTGGTTCCAGGCATCATGAATCTGGGCAATGTCCAAAAGGTACTTCAGACCCTGGTGCAGGAGAGCGTCTCCATCCGCGATCTGCTGACCATCGTGGAGACCCTGGCCGACTACGGAACCGCCATCCACGACCCGGCCCAGCTCACCGAGTACGTGCGTTCGCGCATGGGGCGGACCATTCTCAAGCCCTATCTGGCCAGCGACGGCAGCCTGCCGATCCTGACCCTGGATTCCGAGATTGACCAGATTCTCAACGACAGCCTGCGCAAGACCGACCAGGGCTCCTACCTGGCCCTGGAGCCGGGGCTGGCCCAGCGCATCATCCAGACCATCAATCGCACCCTGGACAATGCCGTGGGCACGGACGGAACCCCCATTCTGCTCGTGACTCCGCACCTGCGTTCCCACCTCTCGCAACTGACGGTCCGCTTCCTGCCGACTCTGCCCGTGGTCTCCCAGGCCGAGATCCCGGCGGACGTGAAGATCCACTCCCTGGCCGTGGTCAAGTTGGGCTAGCCCATGCAAGTCAAGACATTTCACGCCAAGTCCACGGCCCAGGCGCTGATGATGGTCAAGGAGGCCCTCGGCGACGACGCCGTGATCCTTTCCAACCGCACCGTGGAGCAGGAAGGCGTCCGGGTCTGCGAAATCATGGCCGCCGTGGAGCGACCCGAACACAAGACTCAGGCGGCCAAGGCCGCGCGGGCCATCGGCAAGGTACGCGCCGCCACGGGCGGCAACGGTCGCCACGCAGTGCGGACCAAGGACGACGTGCTTTCCGAAGCCCTGGACGCCGGACTGCCCTTTGCCCAGGAATGGTGTCGGCTCAAGGATCATTTCACCGCCCTGCTCAAGCCGCAGATGCGCCTGGAGGAACTGGCCCCCCGCCAGCGCGTGGCCCTGGATTACCTGGAGCGCGAAGGAGTGGAGGACGAGGTGGTCATGGATGTCTACCGGGAGCTACGCAACAATCCCGAACTGAGCATCCTGCCCATTCTGGACTCCCTGGCTTCGGCGCGGCCCTTCGAAGGCGGCGGGTGGGGCGAAAAATACCATGCCTTTGCCGGTCCGCACGGCGCGGGCAAGACTTCCTGCTGCATCCGGCTGGCCTTGATGGAAAAAAAGCGCGATCCCAAAACGCGCATCTGTCTTGTTTCCGCGGATCAGTCCCGGGGCCAGGGACGGCTCGTGCTGCGGCACTATGCGGACCTCTCGGGCTTGGCCTTCCGCGAATTGGCCACGGCCGAGGATTTCGCCCAGCTCCAGGCCGAGTCCGGACTCTTCGACCTGATTCTCATCGACCTGCCAGGACTGGAGAAAGGCGAGGTCCTCGACGCGCGGCTCTTGCGCCTCGGCATGCTGCCGAACAACGACTTTGCCGTGCATCTGGTCCTGCCGCCGTTTCTGTCCAACGGACAATACCGGAATTTTGAGGAGCGCTACTGCGCCGAAAGCGTGAAAAGCGTCATCTGGACGAAATTGGATGAAGCCTGTACGTATGGAGCCATGCTCAACGTGGCGGTCCGAACCGGCCTGCCCGTCTCCGCCCTCTCCTTTGGAGCGGGCTTCCGGGACGGCATCGCCCCGGCCGAAACCGAGATGATGTGGCGGCTTCTGTTCAAGCATCAGCTGCCCGGTCAGCAAAACTGCAAGGAGAACGCATAAGCCATGAGCGGCACTCTCCCCCTGGTCTTCTCCGTCACGTCCGGCAAGGGCGGCGTGGGCAAGACGAATCTCTCGGTGAATCTGGCCTGCGCTCTCACAAGCATGGGCAAGAAGGTCGTGCTCCTCGACGCGGACCTCGGACTGGCCAATGTGGACGTGATCCTGGGGCTGACCCCCCAATACAACCTCTTCCATCTTTTCCACGAAGGCACGCCCCTGGACAAAATCCTCATGGACACCCCCTACGGGTTCCGGATTCTCCCTGCGGCCTCGGGCGTCAGCGACATGGTCAACCTCTCCACCGGCCAGAAGCTTGAACTGCTCGAAGCCATGGACGTGCTGGAGGACGACATCGACTATCTGATCGTTGACACGGGTGCGGGTATCAACGATAATGTTTTATATTTCAACATTGCGGCCCAGGACCGGCTGCTCGTGCTGACTCCGGAGCCCACGTCCCTGACCGATGCCTACGCGCTGATCAAGGTGCTCAAAATCCACCACGGCGTGGAGCGGTTCCGGGTGCTGATCAACATGGTTCGGGACGAGAAGGCGGCAAAGGAAGTCTATCTCAAGCTGTCCAACGCCTGCGACCACTTCCTGAGCGGCGTTTCGCTTGATCTGGTGGGATTCGTGCCCATGGACAAGACCGTGCGCAACGCGGTCATCAACCAACGGCCCTTTGTTTCGACAACACCCGGAGCTCCGGCAAGCATCGCGGTGCGGCAGGCGGCCGAACGTATCAACAAATGGAAAGCGCCACACAACGCCGATGGAAACATTAAGTTCTTCTGGAAAAAGCTCCTCTTCCAAGAGCGATCCGTGGCGTGATCTGGAAACCGGTCGCGTTGCCTGGGACGATTTTGACCCCAAGCAGCAGGAGGCCGTGGTCCGGCACTTCGCCCCCAAGATCCGCATTCTTGCGTTGAGGCTCAAATCCAAACTGCCCCAAAGCGTGGAGCTTTCCGAGCTCATCAGCGCGGGCAGCGTGGGGCTTCTTGACGCGCTGAAAAAATTCGACCCCACCCTGGGCATCAAATTCGACACCTATTCGGAAAACCGCATCAAGGGCGCCATGCTCGACGAACTGCGGCGCATGGACTGGTTTTCGCGCGGACTGCGCCAGAAGGTCAAAAGCCTGGAAGAGGCCATGCGCCAGATCGAGCACGAGACCGGCGCACAGGCCACCGCCAGCCAGCTCGAAGAGCGCACCGGCCTGAGCACCAAGGACGTGCAGCAGGGACTGGAAGCCTTGCAGAACCAGCTCTGCATCAGCCTCGACGCCTTTCAGGAAAATCTCGTGGGCGGACGCAACGCCCTGGGAGAAAATGAACCCTACCAATCCGCCGCCTTTCAGGAAATGGTGGACAAGGTCGCGTTTCTGATCGAAGAATTGACCCCACGGGAGAAGCTTGTCATCTCCCTCTATTACGGCGAGGAACTGAACATGAAGGAAACCGCCGAGGTCATGGACATCACCGAAGGCCGCGTTTCCCAACTCCATTCCCAGGCGCTGCTGAAGCTCCGCACCAAATACCGCGAACGCTTCGACAGCGACTAAACGGAAAAGACCAGCATGACCAAAAACCCCAAGATGCGCATCCTCGTGGTGGACGACTTCTCCACCATGCGCCGAATCATCAAGAACATCCTGCGCCAGCTCGGTTACGACAACGTGGTCGAGGCGGACGACGGAACCACGGCCTGGGAAGTCCTGAACAAGGACAACGTCGATTTCATCATCTCCGACTGGAACATGCCAAAAATGACCGGCATTGAGCTGCTGCGCAAGGTGCGCGCCAGCGAGGAATACGCCAGCGTTCCTTTTTTGATGGTCACTGCCGAAGCTCAGCAGGAAAACATCATCGAAGCGGTACAGGCCAGAGTCAACAACTACATCGTAAAGCCCTTCACACCAGAGACTCTGGGACAGAAGATCGACAGGATCTTCGGCGGGTGATGCGCCCAGCCGGGAGGTGAGACATGGTCTTCATGGTGCCGGACGAGCCGGACGAACGTCTCGAAACGCCGGGCAACGGCACAGCGGACAGTGCGGCCACACCGAAGGCCAAGCTCGACGACACCGAAGTTTCGCGCGCCTCCCAGAAGGTTGATCTCGACCTGGATGACGCCCCCTTCCTCGAAGAAGAGGAGGAGGAAGAGGAAATCCTGGCCGAGGAGCCGTTCCCCGCGCAGCCAGAGCCCGAAGCCAAACCGAAGCGGCAGGCTCCGGCCTGGCTCCGCAGCAAGATGCTCATAGTGGGGGTGGCGGTGGTGCTCCTGCTCGGCATTGCAGCGTATTTCTTCTTTTCCGGTTCCGGCGAACCCCACCCGCCCGTGGTCGAACGGCCTGCGGAACCCGCACCTGTCGCAATGCCCGAGCCTCAGCCCGACAAAACCGCCCAGGAGGAAACCGCTCCGGCAGAGGTCCCGGCTGGCGAATCGCTGGTGCGCCTCGATCCCTTTCTCATCGAACAGCGCGACACTGGTGGCAAGGTCCGATTCCTGGAGGTCAGCCTCGTATTTTCCACGCCGGACCCCGCCCTTGCCTCCAACCTGACCCGCGAAACGCCCACCGTGCGATATGCGCTCTTTTATTACCTGAAGAATAAGGATTTACAATTTCTGACCGATGAGAAGAACACGGAGAACTTGAAAAAAGAACTCCTGTCCGTGGTCAACCAGTATATGGCTGCGGGCCGCTTCGAAACCATCCTCTTCGAGGACTATCTGGTGAGGTGAAGCATGCCTTCTCCCATCGACTACCCAATGCTGGTGTCCCAGCTGCCCTTTGTGAGCAAGCTGGCCACTGCGGAACAGACCCATCCGGAGGTCCGTCAGGAACTCTTTGCGCCGCTGCTGCAGCAAAAGTTGCAAGAAAATGAACGGCGCGTACAGCAGGTGGAAAAGCAGGACAAACCCGACACCGTATCCAGGGATGGCGACGGATCGGGAAAGGGCGGGCAGGGCCAGCAGCGCCGCGCACGGGAACACAACCCGGAACCCGAGGAGCCGACGCTGGCCTCCAACGCCTCGCCCTGGTCCGGAAACATCGTCAACAGGAGAGTCTGATCGATGGATGCGACCAGCTTGCTTCTGGTGGCCTTTTCCGCGTTGGAGCTGCTGCTGCTCTGCGTGGTGGTGGCCTTTTTCATGCGGCTTAAAAAATCCGAAGCCATCATTTCCACTCTGCAATCCCGCCAGGAAGAATTCCTGAACAAGCTGCACTTCAACGCCCAGCTTGAAAACGAACTGGTGCAGTCCTTCCAGCAGCGGCAGACCCGCCTCGGCGAACTGGACCGCCAGCTCGAAACCCAGGCCCAACGCCTGGAAAAGCTCCTGGCCAAGGCCAGGGAATTCAGCAAATCACCCAGCTTCCTGCGCCAGATTATCCTCGCCGGACACAAGGAAGGCACGCCGCCCCAAGAGCTGGCGCGGTCCTCGGGCCTTTCCCTTGAAGAAGTCCAGATGATCATCGATCAGGCAGGTTGAACCAGGACACAGTCACAGCAAGAAGATGCGCATCCGTGACACGGGCAAATCGGACACGCCGTCCCTCTCCGGCAACTCGGACCGGGGAGCCTCCTTCCGCCGCCTCCATCGCGTGGGCGAGCACGTCACCGGTCGTGTACTGCGGGTTGAAAACGGCGACATGGCCTGGGTCTCTTTTGACGGCGAACCGCTGCTGACCCACATCCCCCACTGCCCGCGTCCCGGCTCCCTGCTGACCTTCCTGGTCCTGCAAATTCATCCGGAAATTACGCTCCGACAGGCCCTGAACCACCAGGGCCGGGGGGGCGGCGTCTCCTCCGGAATCCAGGAATTTTACGCCGCCCGGGCCGCTTACGAGGCCGCACTGGACAGCCGGGATCCACTTCCTGTGGGACAGAAGGCCTATCTGGCCGCTCTGGATGCGCCCCTGATTGAACTGCTGCAACGGGTCCTGGATGCCACCGCAGCCATCAACGCCGCGCTGGAACAAGCGAACCGCCCGGAATGCCTTGCCTATCCGCCCTGGCTCGCGCCCCGCGCCCGGGAAATGGAACTGCTCACGGCCCTGCCCGAACAAGGCCTGGGTCGCGCCGTGTTCGGCCTGCGTCTGGCAGCCAACGGAGCCGTGCAAATCCGGGCCATGCTCCGCCCGCCACTGCTGCGCTGCCGGGTCTATGCGGAACAACCGC
>JBFWMD010000083.1:0-15109 GCA_050251775.1 Desulfovibrio sp. | reverse complement strand
GCGTTCTGGGGGGTCAACAGAGAGACCATATGATTGTTCTATCTTTTCTTCCCATCCTCAAAAGGGGTTGCACCCGTTTTGTGGTCGCACCGCTGCGCGGGTTTGCTCGGACCGCAGGTCCGGCAAGACCGCGCGGCAGAGGGCAACACGCCGGTGACACGCACGCCTTCCCGCAACCCCGGCATCCCCGAACACATGGCCCCGCCGCGCGTAGCGCGAGCGGTAAACGGGGTCTGGGGCCGCGGGCCCCAGCCGCCGGAGGCTTTTTTCCCCCTACCTTGACACCTTTCGAGCATGTGGCTATTGTGCCAAATAGCAAATCAACGCCACAGGGGACAAGCATGACAGAACCGATTCGCATGGATGACACAAAGCTGATCGAGGCGCAGTCGGCGGTATTCAAGGCCCTGGGGCATCCTGCGCGCTTGCGCATGGTTCGCGCCCTGGGCAGTGGCGAAAAGTGCGTCTGCGAGCTGCGCGACCTCGTGGATTTGGACATGTCCACGGTCTCCAAGCACCTTTCCGTGCTCAAGAATGCGGGCGTGGTCACGGGCGAGAAGCGCGGCAACTGGATGTTCTACCGGGTGGCCCTGGCCTGCGTGCCGGGCTTTCTGGGTTGCCTGGAACAAAATCTGTAACCGGTCGGAAGCGGCTGTTGCGGGAAAGAGCCATGAAAGACATCATGAACGATTTGAACCCGAATCCGGTGACGCAAAGGAACTGCGCGTGTGCCTCGGGCGGGCCTGATCCGGTCAAGGGCAAAGCCGGGGCGCGGGGACTGGCTTCGCGCCTGGGCCTGCTGGCACTGGGTCTGGCGGCCTGGATCGTGGTCTATGCATACCTGGAGCCGGCGGCTCTCTGGCTGACCACGGGGCTGCTGGGCCTGGATACGGGCACGCACCTGGGCGAGGCCGTGCGGTTTTTCGTCTTTGACACGCCCAAGGTCTTCCTGCTGCTGGTGCTCATTGTCTACGGCGTGGGCGTGGTCCGCTCGTTCTTCACGCCGGAGGCAACGCGCAAGGCCCTGGCGGGCAAGGCGGAGTTCGTGGGCAACGTCATGGCTGCGGGCCTGGGCGTGCTCACGCCGTTCTGCTCCTGCTCGGCGGTTCCGCTGTTCGTGGGTTTTGTCACTGCCGGAGTCCCTCTGGGCGTGACCTTTTCCTTTCTGATCAGCGCGCCCATGGTCAACGAAGTGGCCCTGGCCCTGCTCTTTGGCATGTTCGGCTGGAAGGTGGCGCTGCTCTATGCGGGCACGGGCCTGTTCGTGGCCATAGTGGCCGGATTCGTCATCGGCAGGCTCAAGCTGGAAGGCTGGCTGCAGGGCTGGGTGCGCAACATGCTGGCCATGGGCTCGGGCGCCGGGCCGCAGCGCAGTCCGACCTGGAACGACCGGCTGGACGCGGGCCAGGAGGCCGTGCGTGAGATCGTGGGCAAGGTCTGGCTCTACGTGATTCTGGGAATTGGCGTGGGCGCGCTGATCCACGGCTACGTTCCGGAGAATTTCATGGCCGGGCTCATGGGCCGTTCCGCGTGGTGGTCCGTGCCCGCAGCCGTGCTTATCGGCATCCCCATGTACACCAATGCGGCGGGCGTGGTTCCGGTGCTCCAGGCGTTGATCGGCAAGGGCGCGGCCCTGGGCACGGCCCTGGCTTTTATGATGAGCGTGATCGCGCTGTCCCTGCCGGAGATGCTCATTTTGCGTAAGGTGCTCACGGGCAGGCTCATCGCCGTGTTCGTGGGCGTGGTGGGTGCGGGTATTCTGCTGGTGGGCTGGTTGTTCAACGCGGTGATCTGACCTCGAAGCGGGTCCGGGAAAGGGGGCGGTCCAGGGGGCCGCCTTTTTTTGTGGCTGGGGTTCAGGCTTGTGCGGCGGCTACACGGAAGGGGCAAAACAATGCCGGACCAGGTCCTGGAGGGTTTCCATGGGCAGCGGTCGGGTCAGAAAGCAGTTCGCCCCCGCCTTGCGCAGGCGCTTTTCATCTTCGGGCCGGGCGTGGTCGGTCACCGCCACCAGGATGGCCTGTGCCAGATGCCGGAACTCCGGGGCGTTGCGCAGCTTTCGGACCACTTCCTCCCCTTCCGCGGGGAACGCGTGTGTATCCAGGAAAACTACATCGTAGGATTCCCGGCGCAACGCGGTCAGGGCGTCCTCCGCGTTGGCGGATTCCTCGACATGCATTTCCAGCCGTTCCAGCATCCGGCGCATCACGAGCCGATTGAGCTCGTCGCACTCGATCACGAGAACGTGCCGGCCCCGGCAGAAGAGTTGAACCGGGCGTTCTTCCAGGGGGGAGTCCAGCTTCTGGCCGTCGGCAGTGGGAAGGGTCAGGCTGAAGTAGAAGGAGGAACCCGTTCCCGGCTCGCTGTCCACGACAAGGGCTCCCCCCATAAGCTTGAGGATGCGCTTGACAATGGGCAGTCCCAGGCCTGCGCCCTGGTGCGAGCGCCGGAAGCTCGCGTCCACCTGGGTGAACAGGTCGAAGATCAGGTCGAGCTTGTTGTCCGGGATGCCGATGCCCGTATCTTCCACGTGGAAGAGCAGCCGGACCTGGCCTGCCTCGCGTTTCAGCAGGTCCACCTCCACACGCACGCTTCCGCTCTGCGTGAATTTGATGGCGTTGCCCACGAGGTTGAAGAGCACCTGCCGGATGCGCGTTGCATCGCCCAGGAGCAGGTCCGGGATTTGGGGATCGCACTGGAACAGGAGAGCGAGTCCTTTTTCCTGGGCGGTGTTCTCAAAGAGGGCGCGCACGTCCTCCAGGGCACTGGCCAGGGAAAAGGGTTCGATGTGCAGGTGCAGCTTATCCGCTTCGAGTCTGCTGATGTCCAGAAGATCGGTGAGCAGGGTTGAGAGACGCTGGCAGGACGCCAGAGCCGCATCGACCCATTGAACCTGGGAAGGGTCCAGCCGCGAGAGGTGGAGCAGTTGGAGCATTCCGGAGATACCGTTCAGGGGTGTGCGGATTTCGTGGCTCATGTTCGCCAGGAATTCGGACTTGGCCTGGTTGGCCACCTCGGCCTGGGAGCAGGCGCGGACAAGCTCGTCGTGAACAATGCGGCTCTGAGTCGCGTCGCGCAGCACGGCGGCCAAGCGGAATCCAAAGCCGTCTTCATCCGGAATGGGACTATAGGAAACTTCCAGGGAGCGCTTGCCCAGGTGCGGGTAGTCCATGGTCAGATCGAAACGCAGCCGCTCGCCGGCAAGGCATCGCTCAATGCGGGGCAGAATTTCCGAGTACGTTTTCTCGCCCAGCACGTCCCGAATGTGCCGACCCACGACATCCTCCCGCTTGGCTCCGTGCTGTCGGAGCATGGTGGAGTTGACCATGCGGTAGACGTGGTTCGCATCGATCACGCCCATGATTTCCTGGGAATGCTCCACCAGGGCCTTGTAATCCTGGAGCGAGCGTTCGTTGGCCTTGCGTTCGGTCACATCCTCCAGGATGGCGATGACCCGGCAGGGCGGCGTTTCGCCAAGGGGCTGAAAGAGCACGCGGAGATACAGTTTTTTCCCCGTGGTGACCGCAGCGTAGGGAGCTTCATACAGGGCTTGTTCGCCCTGAATGGCCCTGGTCAGGCATTCGATCATCTGCGGGTTGTCGGATCGTTGCAGCAGGTTGAACTGAAGGAGCCAGTCGATGGAGGACCCCATGAGTCTGGCGAAATGTTCGTTGCACTGCCGGATGGTTCCTTCCGTGTTGAAAAGCACGAACCCAAGGGGAGAGTGCTCGAACACGGCCCGGTAACGCCGTTCGCTGAGTTCCAGGTCCAGTTGCTTCTGGCGGAGCTTGCCACGACTGATGAACAGTGCGCCCAGGGTCAGGGCCTGGAGGGAAATGATCACAATGGCCCCGAGCAGCGGCCAGAAATAGTGGATCAGCGTGCTTTCTGTGCGGAAGTGAATAATTGAGGAATCGGGCAGAAGGGAGTCCGGGATGCCGAAGCGGTTGAGCTGGCGCTGGTCAAAGGTGAACTGGTTGGCGTCGCCGCCCCGGATGACCTTAATTCTGGAGGGATTTTCGCCGTCGATGATGCGCATGATCATTTGACCGGCAAGGACTCCCTGGCGGCGCTGGTCGATGAGTTTTCCGCCGAGCACGCCTTCACCCATGCCGTGCTCCCAGAGATGAAACAACGGAACCTGAAGGTTGGCCATGATCAGTTCCAGACTCTGGTCAAAAGTCAGGGCCTTGTTGTTGGCGTCCCGGTAGGCGGAAAGCAGCAGCACCGCGTCCGAAGGCCCCAAGGCCCGGAGCGCCTCGGCCAGTTCGTCCCAGGTCATCTTCTCCAGGGAGAGCATGCTCAGCGTCAATCCCTTTGATTCTATCTCCGGGCGGAGGTGTTCCAGGCTGTGCAGGTCGCCGAGTCCGCTCGGCGTGGCGTCGCAGAGCACGAACATTTTTTTGAGATTCGGGAGCATCTTGTGTGCCGTGTCCAGGGTCGCAAGAATGGAAACCTCTTCGACCACTCCGGTGACGTGTGGATTTTTTGCGGCATTCAGCGCGAAATCCACATCGTTGACCCCGAAAAAGACCACGGGGACATCCGGGAAAAGATCCTTTCCCGCCCCCAGGACAAAGTGCAGGGCGTTGTCGTCCGCGGTTGCCACAGCGTCATAGCCTGGAAGTATGGAGAGTTTGTGAACCAGTAAATCATGAAACAGGTGGAAATTGGTCTCATCAAAAAATCGTTTTGAGTCCATGAACTCCACATCGAGCCGGACCCGTGTTTGTGGAAGAGCGGAACGCAGTCCCTCGATCTGCTGAAAGAATGTTGGGAAATCAGGATGGTACGAACTGACCAGCAGCACGCGCCATGACTTTGAAGCCTCGGCGACCCGGGCCGGAATTGCGTCCTGGCACAGAGGAATCAGAAGCAATGCAATCAGTGCGAGAGTCGAACGGAGGCTTCGGGGATGAAATCCATGCAATACCGAGTACGCAAGCCTGATGTTTCGCCAGGAATGCGGTGTGGCATCGGGTCGTTCGCGTCGGCGCTGCATGAATTCCGAATGCGGCAAGGATACCCCCTGATCCAAGTGCGCCGGGAATAGCGTTTGTTTTTGGCGACAACCTGGATCCTTATTATCTCCATATGGGATTGTGGTCGTTCTGCCAAGAGCAGTAGCGGGTAGTCACTCTTGATTGAGGGGGCGCATCAGCCTGCGCCACCAGGCCAGGCAGAAGACGGTCAGGGGAAGGGCGATGATCAGTCCCAGGAAGCCCAGCAATTGCCCCCAGATGGACAGAGAGAGCAGGATGACCCAGGGGGAAAGGCCCATCTGGCGGCCCATGATCCGGGGAACCAGAACCAGATCCTGGAGAGACTGGACCACCAGGAAGACGCCGGCCACGGGCAAAGCCGCTTCCCAAAAGCCGAGGCCCAGTTCCAGGGCCTGGAGCACGGCCATGGCAAAGGCCGGAACAAGCCCGAGGATTTGAAGATAGGGCACGATGTTCAGCAGCCCGATGAACAGTCCGAGGAGCACGCCCAGGGGCAGGCCGATGAGGCCGAAACCCAGGGCGAAGAGCACGCCGACAATGGCCGCCACCAGCACCTGCCCGCGAAAATAGCGGCGCATGCCCTCCTCGAACTCCGTGGCCGTGGCGCGGATGGGTTCGCGCCAGGGTTCCGGGGCCAGGTCAAGCCAGTTGCCGCGCAGGCGGTCGAAATCGAGCAGCAGAAAAAGCGCGTAAAGCGCGATGACCAGCAGTCCTGTCAGGGCCAACACGGCCTGCCACGCGCCAGTGACCACGTCCCAGATGCCGGGCAGAAGATGCGCGGCGGCCTGCTTGGCCAGACCCAGCAGCCCGTCCGAGGTCAGGAATTGGCGGACCTCCTCCTTTTGCATCAGCTCCTGTGCGGCGGCCCAGAGGTCCGGGGGCAGCCGTTCCGCGGCGGTTCTGGCCATCTGGGAATCCCCAGCAAAATTGGCCACCACATGTCCCATGTGGGTCAGTTCCGCAGTGACCACGGGAATCACAATCCAGAGCACGGCTACCGCAAAGATCAGAGAGACGAACAGGGTGGCGATCACTGCGGGGCCTCGGCGTCCGCGAAAAAGCTTTTGCAGGGCGCTGGCAGCGGGGTCGAGCAGATAGGCCAGGACCAGGGCCACGGCAAAGGGGACGAGCGCGCCGCTGAGTTGCCGGAGCAGCGCCACGGCCGCCCAGATCAGGCCGGCGGCCAGGGCCAGGCGCACCACGCGGTCAAAAGTGAAGGGCTTGTCCGTGATCATGAGAATCCTTGTGTCGGCAATTGTGTGAACTTTGGCTGCAACTTCAAGTATAGCGACTTGTTGTTGCCTGTGCAACGCGCCGATATACATTGACGCGAAACCAGAATCCGTAGTTATATGACGCATGAGCGCAACCTCTCCCTTGCGGCCGGGAACGAACAGGCCTTCTCTGGCGGTGCTGTTTTTAACGCTGCTGCGGCTGGGCTGCACGGCGTTTGGCGGCCCGGCCATGATTCCGCACATCCGGCGGCTGGCCGTGGAGGAGCGCCGCTGGGTCAGCGAAGCGGACTTCCGGCTGGGCATGGCCGTGTGCCAGCTTCTGCCCGGAGCCACAGCCATGCAGGCGGCCGCGTATGTGGGCCTGCGCACTCGCGGCGGCCTGGGCGCGCTTGCGGCCTATCTCGGTTTCGGCCTGCCCGCGTTCCTGCTGATGCTCGGTCTTTCCGCGCTCTATTTCCATTCCAGGGACCTGGGTTTCGTGCAGTCGGTCTTCGCCGGGTTGAAGATCGTGGTGGCTGCTCTGGTCCTGGACGCGGCCTGGAACTTTTCAGAACGCTACCTGGAGCGCGGCGCACATCTCCTGTTGGCCCTGGGTGCGGGACTCTGGCTCGGCCTGGGCGGAAACCCGGTTTGGGCGCTGGTGGTCTGCTGCCTGCTGGCGCTGCCCCTGTTTCGCGAGGAAACCGGGTCTGCTTCCGGTTTTGAGGGGCTGGTCGCGCCTGGATGCGGGAAGCAGGCTTCCGCGCTCCGGATCGGCTGGTGGCCCGCACTGGGGGGGAGTCTGTTTCTGCTCCTCGGCTTGGGTGTGCTTTTTGCGCTCGACAGGCCGCACTTCGACCTCGCGGCCATGATGGCCCGCATCGACTGTTTCGCTTTCGGCGGCGGGTACGTTTCCCTGCCCCTGATGCTCCACGAGGTCACTTCCCGGGGAATCATGGGCGAGCGCATGCTCATGGACGGCATCGCCCTGGGGCAGGTCACGCCCGGCCCCATCGTCATCACCGCGGCATTCGTGGGCTATGCGGTATCCGGAGTGTTCGGCGCGCTGCTGGCCACGGTTTTTGTCTTCGCGCCCTCCTTTTTTTTCCTCGCGCTGGTCGCACCGGCTGGAGAGAGGCTGGCCCGTTCCGCGTTTGCGCGCAGGGCTTTCAAGGGCAGTCTGATCAGCCTTGTGGGACTCATGGCGGCCATGGGCGCCCGTTTTCTGGTGGAGATTCCCTGGGGGCCGGGCGAAGCGATGATTGGATTGGCCGCGTTCGCGGCCCTGCGGCGCAAGGTGGATGTGCTTTGGGTTGTGCTCGGCGGGGCAATGGTCTCCATGTTGCTGCTCTGACGGAGGCAGGCTTGCTTTTGGTAAAGAAAACGGTCAACAAGAGACGAGAAACCGCTCCGGCACAGGTGCTGGGCGGCGGTCCCCGGAAGGGGCCGGAATTCACCTGCCGGACGGAGCGGGCGCGGAACAGGAAGTCGCTCCGAAGCCGGAAGAGCGTTGACCCGAGGAGCATATATGAAGACTATCGGCCTGCTCGGCGGCATGAGCTGGAAATCCACCCAGGAATATTACCGGATTCTCAATGAGGAAGCCGCGAAAAGGCTCGGAGGTCTTTCCAGCGCGCTGATCCTGCTGCACTCCGTGAACCTTGCGGAACTGCACTCCCTGCAGGAGCTGGAGGAGTGGGAAGCCATCGCCGCGCACCTGGGCTGGCTTGGCCGGGGCCTGCGCCTGGCCGGGGCCGATTTTCTGGTGGTCTGCGCCAATACCATGCACCGCGTGGCCGAGGAGATTTCCCTCTCGGCGGAGTTGCCCGTGCTGCACATCGGCGACGCCGCCGCCTCCGCAATCAAGAGGGCCGGACTGTCCCGCGTGGGGCTCTTGGGCACGCTGCCGACCATGGAACAGGAATTTCTGCGTGACCGTTTCATGGACCAGGACCTGGAGGTGCTCGTGCCCGAGTCCCCGGACCGCGAACTGATCCACAGGGTCATTTTCGAGGAACTCTGCCGGGGCGAACTGCTCGACGAATCCCGGGCGGAGTTCGTGCGGATCATCAAGGGCCTCCAGCACCAGGGCGCCCAGGGCGTGGTGCTCGGCTGCACCGAGATTCCGCTGCTGATCCGCCAGGAACACGTGGACCTGCCGCTCTTCGACACCTTGCGCATCCACGCCCTGGCCGCGATTGAGCGGGCGCTGGAAGCCGAATAGCTGAAAGGATTGCCGCTTGGGTCCGGCCAGCTGACTGAACGGGGGCATAGCCGAGCTCCTTGCCGCTCGAACCGTCGCACTTGACCCCGCGGTCGAACCGGGGCATGCCTCCTCCCGGAGGACAACCATGAACGAACTGCTCTGGATCGGATTCGCCCTGCTGGACCTCTCCCTGGTCCTGCTCGTCTATCGATTTTTCGGACGCACCGGCCTGTTCGGCCTGGTGGTCTTTAACCTGATTCTCTGCAACATCCAGGTGCTCAAGACCGTGGAGCTCTTCGGCTTCACCGCCACCCTGGGCAACGTGCTCTACGCCAGCGTGTTTCTCTCCACAGACATCCTCAGCGAGAAATACGGTCGCAAGGCCGCGCAAAAGGCCGTGTTGCTCGGGTTCGTGACCCTGGTGATGACCACGGTCTACATGCAGATCGCGTTGCGCTTCGTGCCCGCGCCCGGCGACTTTGCCCAGCCCAGCCTGGAGACGCTCTTCGGCTTCCTGCCACGCGTGGCGCTGGGCAGCGTCTGCGCCTATCTCGTGTCCCAGTTCCACGATGTCTGGGCCTTCCACGCCATCAAGGCCCGCACGGGCGGCAGGCATCTCTGGCTGCGCAACAACGCCAGCACCCTGGTCAGCCAGTTTCTGGACTCGTCCATCTTCTGTCTGATTGCCTTCTGGGGCGAGTTCGAGACCGCAGTGTTTCTGGAAATTCTTGGAACGACCTACGTGTTCAAGCTCTTTGTGGCCATTGCGGACACGCCGTTCATCTATCTGGCCCGGCGCATCACCCCGCTGGACGAGCGGGCCGGAGCAGAGGATGCGGCATAGAAGGCCGTTGTCCGGCCATGAAAAAAGGCCGCTCCCTGGTTCGGGGGCGGCCTTTTGCTTTTGCTGCTGCGCAAGTCGTGCCGGATGCGGATCAGTTTGCGGTCTTCTTGCTCACGCGGATGGGCTTCTGACCGGTAATGCCTTCAATGGCCGCACGCAGCGGTTCGGTCTGGGAGGGCGTCCCCGTAAAGAGCACCTGCACGCGATGCCAGGTCTGTCCCTTGACCGAGGCCTCGGCCACGTCGGTGCTCATGCCCTTGGCCGCCAGCCGCTGGGCCAGAACCTTGGCCTGGGCCGCGTCCTTGAAAGCCGCCACCTGATAGACGTAGCGGAACGAGCTTTCTCCGGGAGCGGGTTGGGACGCGTCAAAGGCCGCGCCTTCTTCGGGACCTTCGTCCGGGGCCGGTTTGGCGGATTTTGCCGGAGCCGCGCTTTTCTGGCCCTTGGCTGCGGATTTGGCCGATTCCGTGGGTCCTGACGGAACACCTGGATGATTTTGGGCGAGTTTTTCCGGGTAGTTCAGGTCCTCGGGCTGGAGCACCACGGGCGCGGCGGGTTGCTCTTTTTGGTCGTCGGCCAGCGCCTGGGTTCCGTTCATATCCACCACTCCGCCCGCGATTCCGCCCGGACCGGAGTCCTGAACCGCGTGCATGGACTGGCCCGGATCGCCTTCTTCAGGAGCCGTGGCCACGTAGCCGCGTCCGATGAGCAGGCCGAAGAGGAAGAAGATGCTCAGGGCCAGGGCCGCGCCCACCCCCATCCAGACCATGTCCGCGGTCCGCAGCGTGACCGTGTAGGTTTTTGGGTCCCGGCTGCGTTTCCCCGGCATTATTTTGTTCATCATCCGCGTTCTCCGCCTCCTGCCTTCTGGTTCGCCCGGGCGCTACATGCTCTCGGGAGCGCTCACGCCGAGCAGGCCCAGTCCGCTCTTGAGCACCACGGCCACACAGGCCATCAGCAGCAGCCGCGCGCGGCACTGCTCCGGCTCGGCGGAAAGGACATGGTGCAGGGTATAGTATTTGTGCAGGGCTGAAGCAAGCTCCTGGAGATAATTGCTGACCACGTGCGGGCTGAGGCTCTCCGAGGCGGCTTCCACGGCGTCCGGGAAGCGCTCCATGATCCGCAACAGCTCCAGGTCCTCTTCCGTGTTCAGATGCCGAAGAAACGCGCCCTCCAGCGGGGCCGGGGTCAGGCCTGTTTCCCCGCCCTTTTTGAGCACGGAATGGATGCGCGCGTGGGCGTACTGCACATAGAAGACCGGGTTGTCCATGCTCTTCTGCTTGACCAGTTCCAGGTCGAAGTCGAGCTTGGAATCGGACTTGCGCGAAAGGAAGATGTAGCGGGCCGCGTCCGCGCCCACTTCGTCCACAACAGCCTTGAGCGTCTCGAATTCACCGGCCCGCGTGCTCATGGCCACCTGCTCGCCGCCGCGCAGCAGGTTCACGAGCTGGACCAGAATGACCTCCAGGCAGCCCTTTTTGCCCAGGGCCTCCACTGCGGCCTGCATGCGCGGCACGTAGCCGTGGTGGTCCGCGCCCCAGATATCCACCACGAGATCGAAGCCGCGTTTGTACTTGTTGTCGTGGTAGGCGATGTCCGAGGCGAAGTAGGTGTTGTCGCCGTTGGACTTGCGCAGCACGCGGTCCTTGTCGTCGCCCAGCTCCGTGGAGTTGAACCAGAACGCGCCGTCCTTGTGGTAGGCCATGCCCCGCGCCTCAAGGTCCGCAAAGGTCTCGTCCACCTTGCCGTCGTCCACCAGGCTTGATTCCGGGAACCAGACATCGTGGCGCACGCCAAAATCCCGGAGGTCTTCCTTGATGCCGTCCAGAATCACGTCCATGCCATACTTGCGGCAGATGGCCACGCTGGCGTCCGCGTCCAGATCCGGCAGCTCCGGGTGCAGCTTGAGCACGTCCGCGGCGATATCCTTGATGTAGTCGCCGCGATAATAGTCTTCGGGTTCGGCCGGGCCGCGCCCCAGGATTTCCTGCACGCGGTAGTGGATGGACTGGCCCAGGATGAGCATCTGGCGACCCGCGTCATTGATGTAGTATTCGCACTCTACATCGTGGCCGGATTTTTCCAGGATGCGCGCCAGGGCGTCGCCCAGGGCCGCGCCGCGCCCGTGGCCGATGTGCAGCGGGCCGGTGGGGTTGGCCGAGACGTACTCGACCTGCACGCGCTTGCCGCGCCCGGTGTTCAGGGAGCCGTAAGCCTCGCCGGTCTGGAGCACCTCGTCCAGGGTCTGTTTCCAGAAATCCGGGGAAAAGAAAAAGTTCAGGAAGCCCGGACCGGCGATTTCAACCTTCTCAATGGCCGGGTCCTTGGCCGCGTCCACGGCGTCCACGATTTCCTCGGCCACCTTGCGCGGAGCCATCTTGGCGTCGCGCGCGAGCATCATGGCCACGTTGGCGGCCAGATCGCCGAACTTGCGTTCCTTGGGCGGGTCAATGGTGGCCTTTTCCGGCCAGGGCCAGCCCTTGGCTTCGACAATGCCCTTCAGCAGGGCTTCCAGATGCTGTTTCGCTCTCATGCTCGTTGTCCTTCATGCGGCCCGCAGGGGCCGGAAAAACAGGGCGGCCCGCTTCAGGCCGTGGCCTGCTCCAGATTGGCGATGTTTTCCGCGACCAGGCCTTCGCGGCCTTTGAGGTTCTGTCCGGCCAGCTTGGCCAGCACGCCCTTGGGCCCCACCTCCACGAAGCGGCGCGCGCCCGCGTCCCAGAGGTTGCCCATGATCTCGATCCAGCGCACGGACGAGGTCATCTGGCGCTGCATGGTCCGCGCAATTTCCGCGGCGTCCGGTTCGGGACGGGCCGTGACGTTGAGATATACGGGAAATTCCGGCTTGCGCCAATCCAGCGACTTGAGGAACGCGCCGAATTCATCGGCGGCTTCCTGAATCAGCGGGCTGTGGAACGCGCCGGAAACAGCCAGGGGAACGGCGCGGCCCTTGCGTTCCTTGACCAGGGCCGAAGCAGCGGCCAGCGCGCCGGACTGGCCGGAAATCACGAATTGTGCCGGGGAATTGTAGTTGGCCACCAGCAGCAGCTCGTCCGACTCGCGGCAGGCTTTTTCCACGATTTCCTCCACGGCGGCGCGATCCAGCTTGAGAATGGCGGCCATGCCGTGGTCTTCGCCTCCGCAGTCGGCCATGAACCTGCCGCGCAGGGTCACGGCCTTGACCGCTTCTTCAGCGTCCAGCACGCCTGCGGCGGTCAGGGCGGAAAACTCGCCCAGGCTGTGGCCGGCAGCGGCCAGCGGCGCACCCGAGCCGGAAAAACGCTCGCGCAGGAGTATCCAGAGGTTCAGGTTGACCACGGTCAGGGCCGGTTGCAGGGCGCGGGTGTCGGCCATATCCTTCTCGTCCCCGTCCCAGTAGATTTCGCGCAGGGGCAGGCCCGACTCGCGTTCGGCCAGCCGCCAGAGATCCAAAGCCCAGGTGCGGTCCTCGGCCAGGTCGCGGCCCATGCCCTTTTCCTGCGAGCCCTGGCCCGGGAAAAGTATCGCGGTATCGCTCATGCTCGTATCTCCTTGAAAGGTGACTCGCGTCTGGCCCGCTGGACGGGCGACGCGGGCGTGGTTGCCGATCCGGCCCGGTGGGCGGAAGCGGCGCACGCAAGGTGAGTGTTCATTACCGCATTTGCGCCGGGGGTCAAGTTTTGCGCGGCAGCGGGTCCCCGCACCGATCCGGCGGCGTTGCCTCGGTGGTGCGCGGCGTAGTACACGGCGGAACGAAACCATCGGAGAAAGCAACATGACTTCCATCGCGCTCCTCTGGAGCCCACGAAAGGACATTCGCAGCACGGACTTCTTCCGGGCCATGACCTGCGGAACCTCCGGTCCGGCGTCCGTGCTCTTTTGGGACGGAGGCGAGCGTCTGGTCGTGGCCTCGGACCAGGATTCGAAACATTCGGATTCCGCCTCCGAAACCTGGGTCCTTGCCCTGGGCCTTTGCGGCGCGTCCTCGCTCGCACCCGCATCAGCCCCAGCACCCGCATGGAACCCGGACGCGGGTCAGGCCTTGGCCCTGGCCGGAAACGTGCGCAATACCGACACCCTGTCCGGCGAACCATTGCGAAAAGCCGTCAAAGCGGACCAGGAACAGGACGGCCTGCTTGGGCTACTCCTGCGCAAGGGAACCGCCGCGCTCCAGGAGCTTTCCGGGGAATGGGCGCTGGCCTTGCTCCAGCACCTGGAAAAGCGGCTGACCCTCTGTTGCGACCGCGCCGGAGGGGAAGCTCTTTATTATCAGGAATCTCCGCAACGTTTCGCGGCAGCGTCCCGGCCCGGAGTGGCCCTGACCCTGGCCGGACTGCCCGCGTTGCCCGACAGGGAATGGGCGCTGGCCTGCCTGGCTTCGGGCAGCCGCATCCTGCCGGACAGCGGAGCCACGGCCTATGCGGGACTCCAGCGCCTGCGGCCCGGCGGCGTGCTCCAGGTGACCGAAAAACAGGGAACCCTCCGTACCGATCTGCTGCGCTTCAGCCTGCTGGAATCCTTTGTTGATCTTCCCGTGGACGCCTCGCGTATTCACCAGGACATGCTCCAGGCCGCAACCCTGCGCCTGCCCGCCTCGGGCGGCCTGGGACTGGCCTGGACCGGCGGCCCCGGAGCCGCCATGGTGGCCGCCCTGGCCGTGGAACTGCTCCAACAGCAGGCCCCGCAAACACGAGTCGCGCTTTACGCATTGGAACAGTCTGGCCGCGCCTGCTCCGCTCCGACTGTGGTGGCCAAGGCCTTGGACATCCCCCTGATCAGCGTGCCCTGGCCCGAACACGCGGAGCTGGAAGCCCGCCGCGCCGCCCTGGTCCAGCGCACCGGGCTGCCCCTGACCGACCCCTTTTCCGCCCTGGAAATGGACCTGCTCTGCAAGGCCATGCGCGCCAACGGACTGACCTCGGCCTGGGCCGGATGCGGCGCGCGTTCCCTGCTTGGGATTTCCGCCCCCTATGCGCAACAGGCCATGCGCGCCCTGGCCCGGAAACGACACCTTTTGCCCGCTCTGGTCCTGCGCCGCGCCCTGGCTCCGACGGAAGCCGGTCCGGCCCGACGCCTCGCGGACCAGCTCGGCTTCCTGCTCCAGTCCCTGGCCCCCCGGCCGTACCGTTCCACACAGGAGCAGGCGCGCATCGAACTGCTCGCCCACTACGCCCCGGACCTGAACCGGCCCCGTCTTCTGGAATTCTACAAACAGAGCTTCAATTGGCGCGAACTGACCAGCCTGCGGCGTATGCAGCTGCAACAGCTGACGCGTGGCGACGGGCCCGCCCGGATCGCGGCCCTGCGTCTTGCCGCTGCGAACCACGGCCTGGACCTGGCCCTGCCCCTGCTCGACCAGCATCTGGCGCGCTATCTGCGCCTGCCCCTGTCCGCACGTCTTGCCCAGGGCCGCGCCTGCCCGCTGCTGCTCCAATGCCTGCCCCCGAAGCTTGCCCAGGCCCTGCGCGAACAGGAACCCCACGCGCCCGTGGAGCATCTGGCCGCGCTGCCCCTGCGCCACGATCCCACCCTGGAAGCCTCACCGCTGCTGAATACGCTTTTTCCCAATTTGCCCGCGCTCCTGGCGGACCTGCGCGCACACCACGGCGACGAGCGTTTTCAGGAGCTGCCCGCACTGCTGGACGCGTTGGTCGAATGGGAACAGGTCTGTGGGATTATTGAAGAGTAAGAGAAAGGCATGCCTCCGGCGGCCAAAGGGCCCGCGGCCCTTTGGAATCCCTTTCCGCGGCTTGAGTTGCTCCCCGTTTGCGGGGAGCAACCCGAGCCGCGAAAAGATATATTAAGGGCGGGATGGTAACCGGAAATTCTTGTTTACTTCGGAAATCCCTTTCGCGCCGGAGTG
>JBFWMD010000082.1:0-15546 GCA_050251775.1 Desulfovibrio sp. | reverse complement strand
ATCTGGTTTCCTTTCCGGACGAGGAGGGAACCGCCTGGTTTCGCCGCCATAAGAACGACGTGGCCATGTCCCTGCTGGAGGCGCTCTCTATGGAGCGCTTCGAGGGACTGGGCACGCCCGGAGGCAACGAGGCCTTTTGCGCGCGCATGACCGTGCTGGCCAATGCGCAACTCCTGTCCGCGCGGGGACGGGCGGAACTGGCGCACTTTGACCTGCACTGAGCAACACCTCGGCGTTGGCGGACTTCGGACGCGAAAAAGGCGGCTCTCTGATTCGGAGGGCCGCCTTTTTTCTTCACGGGGAACCGATTCTGGCCGGGCTACCAGACCATGCGCATCTTCACGCCCTGATCGTGCATGAATTTTTTGATTTCGGGCAGGGTCCATTCGCCGTAGTGGACGATGGAGGCGATCAGCGCGGCCGAGGCCTTGCCCTTGGTCACGGCGTCCACCATGTGTTGCGGGTGGCCCGCGCCGCCCGAGGCGATGACCGGGATGGACACGGCCTCCACCACCTGGCGAGTCAGGTCCAGGTCGTAGCCGTCCTTGGTCCCGTCCGCGTCAATGGAGTTGAGGCAGATTTCCCCCGCGCCCAGGGCCTCGGCGGTCTTGGCCCATTCAATGGCGTCCATGCCCATGTGTTTGCGGCCGCCGTGGATGACCACCTCGAAGCCCGAGGGGATTTCCTCGGTCTTTTCCACGCGCTTCACGTCCATGCCGAGCACCACGCACTGCGCGCCGAACTGGATCGCGCCCTGGCTGATGATGTCCGGGTTCTTGACCGCGCCGGAGTTGACCGAGACCTTTTCCGCTCCGGCACGGAGCACCGCGCGCATGTCCTCCACGGAGTTGATGCCGCCGCCCACGGAAAAAGGAATGAAGATCTGTTTGGCCACTTCCTCGACCACGTCGAGAAAAATGCCGCGTCCTTCGGAACTGGCCGTGATGTCATAGAAGACGATCTCGTCCGCGCCTTCCTCGTAGTAGCGCCGGGCCGTTTCCACAGGGTCGCCGATGTCCACGTTGCCCGCGAACTTGACGCCCTTGGTCAGCCGGCCGTTGCGAACGTCCAGGCAGGGGATCACGCGCTTACTGAGCATTTTCCACCTCCCGGCAGTAATCAAAAAAGTTTTGCAGCAGCTTCAGGCCGGGCCGTCCGCTTTTCTCCGGGTGGAACTGCACGGCCCAGAGCCCCCGACGGCCATGCACCGAGCAGAACGGGCGACCGTAGACCGTGTTGCCCAGGATGAACTCCTCCTTGGGCGCGGGGTAGTAGCTGTGGACGAAATAGAAATTGGCGTCCGGCGCGATGTCCTTGAACAATTCGCAGTCACGGACCAGTTCCACCGTGTTCCAGCCCATATGCGGCACACGGATGGGTTGGCCCTCGTAGTCGGTCCAGGAGGGGTTGAACAAACGGCATTCCCCCGGAATCACGGAAAGGGCCTTGGTGTCGTTTTCCTCGCTGTAGTCCAGGAGAATCTGACAGCCCACGCAAATGCCGAGAACAGGCTTTTCCTGCCAGATCAGTGCCTTGAGCGCCTCGTCCAGGCCGCCGGACGTGAGTTCGTCCATGGCCTGCCCCGCTGCGCCCACGCCGGGAAAGATGATGCCGCTGGCGTTTTGCAGCTCTTCGGGATCGTTGGTGATTTTATTCGGGATGCCAATGGCGTCCAGTGCCCTGCGCACGCTGGTCTGGTTTCCAGCATTGTAGTCGAAGATGGCGAGCATTCCTGCAACTCCTCCTTTGATGCTTTCTGCGACTAGTAGAATATCGCGGGAAGTTCAAGGGGGGGCGCGGGCAGGCCCGTCACAATTCACGGCAGCAGGAAAAGGGGTGTTTCAGGACGAAGAGCGCCCACGGCGAGGAGGAAAGGAGTCATTTGGCCAGAATCCGGAGATAGAGATCCCCTTTATAGGGGCCGATCTGGCGTCCGAGGCCTTTGAGTCGGATGGGCTTGCCCAGGGCAAAGTCGGCGGGAAGACGTACTTCGATGGTTTTCTTTCGGGAAAAGCGGGAGCTGACATCCAGGCGGATGATCCGCCCGGGGATCAGCAGATGGGCGGGAAAAGTCAGGGTCTGCACATCGTCGAGCTGATGGCGCAGCCAGTCCTTGACCCGGGTCTTCAGGCCCCGGCTGAGATCCAGGTTGAAACTGCGCCCTCCCCAGTCGAGCTGGATGCTCTTGCGGGAGACCTTTTCGGGCCGCCGTGCGGGCTGGGAGGTGCGGATCTGCTGGTAGATGTCCTCAAAGACCTTGCGGGCAAAGGGGTCCTTGAGCAGGTCGCTGAGCACCTCCTCCTCTTTATAGTGGAAGGTGCTCCGGCCAGCGTTATGCGCTTCCGCGCCGGATCGGGAGCCGCCATTCGTGCCGGTCTTTGGTCCGGCTTGTGTGCGGCTCTGGCGTTCATAGGCTCCGGCGGCCTCGGCGCGTCCGGCGCGTGGTTGCGGACCAGGACTGGACTGCGTTCCCATGGATGCGCCCGCGCCCTGCTTCGGATCCTCTCTCAGGGTGTGCGTCAGCAGCACGTAGGCTTCGTTGAGCTCCCGGAACTGGCGCGCGGCATCTCTGCCGGGGTTCAGGTCCGGGTGGAGCTTGAAGGCCTGCCTGCGGAAAGCGGATTTGATCTCGTCCAGTCCGGCTCCCGGACGTACCTGGAGAATGCGATAACTGTCCCGAACGTTCATGCCCGGCGGTTCTCCTCAATCCTGGTCCAGAATCAGGGCGTTGGGGTCCACTGCGGGGTCGTGCCGCAGCAGGCCGTTCTCCCGCAGGTACTCCCTGCCCTGACGGACGAATTCCGCGTGTCCGGCCTCGGGATTCACTCCCGGACAGTAGTCCTGGATCATTTCCCAACTTGTGGAGTCGATGAGATTGCCCCGGAAATAGGGCCAGGCCCGGCAGATGTCCGGTCGGCCCGGATGCACGGTGCAGCCCCGGCCCTCGGCGAAGAACACGCAAAAGCCGTCCTCGCCGGTGCGCAGGCTGGGTTTGCCGTTCTGCTCGCGGGAATACTCGGCCAGCATCCCGGCCACGTTCATGCCCAGATGCGCGGCAAGTCGTTTCTGGTCCTTGGGACTCATGACGATGCCGCCTTCACCCTGGCAGCAGTGCCCGCACATGCGGCATTCAAAGGCCACCATTATCGGATGCCTCCGAGACGCTGTTCGTGGAAGACTTTCAGGCAGAGGTCTTCGACCACGAGGACGCCGGACCCCGCGAGGATCGCGCGGGCTTCCGGACTGAAGATGCCGGACTGCATCCAGAAGCAGCGGGGCCGGGGCGACATGTCCAGGACTTCCCGGGCGTGGGCCGGGCAGTGTTCCGCCGCGCGGAAGAGATCCACGAGATCCACGGGCCTGGGAATGTCCGCGATGCTCGGATAGGTGGGCAGGCCCCAGACATCGGTGCGTTTGGGATGCACCGGAATGACTTCGAAGCCTGCGTCGATGAGATAGCGCCCCACCATGTCCACCGGACGGCCCGGCTTGTCCACGGCGCCCACAACGGCGATGGACTTGACCTGTCCGAGCAGGGCGGTTAGCTCCTTGGGATCGTGCAACATGATCGTACCTCGTTGTTCCGTGGACTTCCCTACCGCAATTGAACCGTGTTGCCTAGCCCGAAACCCTGCCGGAGCCTGCCATGCCCGATACTTCCTTTTTCGTCCCCAAGGCCGAACTTGTCACCCGCTGGGAGAAATGCCGCGCCATGCTGCGGGAGACCGCGCCGGATGCCGGCGGCCTGCTCGCCTTTTCCCGAGTGAACATCTACTACCTCTCGGGCACGCTCGGCATGGGCGTGTTCTGGCTGCCCCTGGAGGGCGAGCCTGTGCTCTTCTGCCGCAAGGGGTTGGAGCGCGCGGAAATCGAGAGTGTCGTGGGTCGGAAGACCGGGTTCAAGTCCTACGGCCAGCTGGAAGCCCTGGCCGCTGACGCGGGCAGCCCGCTGACTTCGACCCTGGCCGTGGAGACCGGGGGGCTGACCTGGCAGCTCGGCGAACTGTTGCGCGCAAAGCTCAAGGGCAAAAATTTCGTCTCCTGCGACATGGCCCTGGGCCTGGCCCGCAGCTTCAAGTCCGATTGGGAGCTGGAAATCATGCGCCGCTGCGGCGCGTTGCACCACGAATGCCTGCACGACCTTCTGCCAAAGGCCCTTCGGCCCGGCATGGACGAGCAGGAAATTTCGCACCGCATCTGGGAGGTGTTCTATTCCCGGGGGCACATGGGCGTGATGCGCATGGGCTCCTTTGGCGAGGAAATCTTCCTGGGCCATGTTTCCGCCGGGGAGTCCGGCAACTATTCCAGCGCGTTCAATGGCCCCCTCGGGGTCCGGGGCGTGCATCCGGCCATTCCCTACATGGGCTTCGCGGGCAACGTCTGGGAGCCGGGGCAACCCCTGGCCTGCGACGTGGGCTTTTCCCTGGAGGGCTACGCCACGGACAAGACCCAGGTCTACTGGTCCGGGCCGGAATCCTCCATCCCCGGCGAAGTGCGCGCGGCCCATTCCTTCTGCATGGACGTGCAGTCCTGGCTGGCCGAGAGCATGGTTCCGGGCGCACTGCCCTCGGAACTCTATGCGGGCTGCCTGGAAATGGCCAAAAAAGCGGGCATGGGCGCGGGATTCATGGGCCTTGGCGACAACCAGGTTCCCTTTGTGGGCCACGGCATCGGCCTGACCATCGACGGCTACCCCGTCATTGCCAGGGGTTTTGACCGTCCGCTGGAGGCGGGCATGGTCCTGGCCCTGGAGCCCAAGCAGGGCGTGCCCGGCGTGGGCATGGTCGGGGTAGAGAATACTTTCGAGGTCACGCCGCAAGGCGCGGTCTGCATCACGGGCGACCGCTACGAAATGATCTGCGTCGAATAGGCCGGGCGTCCGGTTATTCCTCGAACACTTCCCGCATGACTTCCAGGGCGAAGCGGGCCGAGACCGTGGCCGGTCCGCCGCCCATTTCCATGCCCACCTCCACGGCTTCCAGCACCTCCCGCGCGGTGGCGCCCGCCGCGACCGCCTGCTCGATGTGCCATTGCATGCACGACTCGCAGTCAATGGTCACGGAAATGCCCACCGCGATGAGTTCCTTGTGCTTCTTCGGCAATGCGCCGTCGGAGTAGGTGGCCTTTTCCATGTCCAGGAACGCGGCGTAGGTCGAGGATTCCAGCTTCAGGAGCCGGGAATGGGCCTGTTTCCGTTTCAGGGTCAGATCGCGCAGTTTGTCGTTCATGGGGACCTCTTTCGATATTTTTTCGGCATGGGCCATTTTGCTTTGGAATTTCGTCTCATGGCTTCCGCGCCGCGTTGCGCAGCATGGCGCGGACCACGAGGTGGTGGGCCGGGACGATGAAAATGATAGTCGAGGATAAGGAACAAAGAGCCGAGTCGTCAAGGGCGATTCGGCTCTTTGTTTTATGATTCCAGTAGGGTGCGCTCTGCACCGGTTGCGGATCAAGGCTGGGAGCTACGCGGATCAGCCCTGGATGGCCGCCTCAAAGATGGCGGCCACGTCGCGCCGGGTCAGCACAGCCGGAGTGACTGCGAAGAGCGCGCCCATGTTCTCAAAGGCGTTTTCCGCCAGAGCGTCGGCCTGATCCACAGTGAAGCCGTAGTCCGCGAGTTTTTCCTCGCCCAGACCCGTTGCCGCGATCAATGCGGAGAGCCGTTCGATAAACAGGCGCGGCCCTTCGGACTCGGGCAGGTCCTGGGCCTCTTCCGCTCCCAGGGCCAGGGCCAGGTCCGAGAAGCGCTCCGGCGCGAGTTCACCCAGGCGCGAGAAATAGGGAACCGAGAGCAGCACCAGTCCGGCTCCGTGGGGCAGGTCCGGGTTGAAGCCGCTCAGGGCGTGCTCCATGGAATGGTGGGAGATGCAGCCGCCAATGGATTCGCAGATGCCCGCCGCAGTGCTGGCCCAGGCCAGGGCCGTGCGCGCTTCCATGTTCGCGCCGTTGGCCACGGCCTCGGGCAGGTACTGGCCGATGAGGTTCACGGCTTCCATGGCCAGCATGTCGTTCATGGGCGAGCGCGTGGTGTTCAGATAGGACTCCACGGCATGGAAGAAGGCGTCCATGCCAGTGAACGCGGTCTGGCGTGGGGACAGGGTGACCATCAGCTCCGGGTCCACCAGGGAGAGGGCCGGATAGGTGGAGTCGTTGCCGAAGCCGATCTTCTCCTGGGAGCCGCTTTTGCTGATCACGGTCCAGGGGTCGGCCTCCGTGCCCGTGCCCGCGGTGGTGGGAATGGCCACCACGGGCAGGGCTGGGTTTTTCGGGGTCTTTTTGCCGCCGCTGCCGCCGTGCATGTAGTCCCAGTAAGAGCCGTCGTTGGCCGCGAGCAGGGCCACGGCCTTGGCCGTGTCAATGGAACTGCCGCCGCCCAGGCCCACGAGGAAATCCACGCCAAGGGTGCGGCAGGTGGCTGCCGCCTCCTCCACGGTGTCAGATTCGGGATTGGGCCGGACCTTGTCAAAGACCACGCTGCGCACGCCACGTTCCCCGAGCAGGCCCTGCACGCGGCTGAGCGAGCCGTTCCTGATCATGGCTCCGGAAGAGCCCATGACGATCATGGCCTTGTCTCCTTTGGGCAGATGGGACGTGTCGCCCAGTTGTTCCAAGGAACCGGGGCCGAAGATCAGTTTGGTGGGCATGAAGAATTGGAAGTTAAGCATCTGTTCTCCTAGCGGCGAGATGGACGCCGTGCGTTGTTTGAGCGGGATGGGCCCTTTCCAGCGGTCTCGGGCCTTTTATCGGGCCTTTTATCGGGCCTGTTTTTTTGCCTGTTCCAGTGCCGCTTCGACCTGTCGGGCGCTGAAGAGGTCGCGCAGCACAATGGGCCGCTTTGCAGTGTCACCCTTGGGAAAAACCGCCAGGAGCGGGATGGAGCGGCTGCCCAGGGCGCGCAGCAGGTCCTCGGCTCCAAGATTGTCGTCCGTGAGGTCCACGCGCACGAACACGGCTCCATGGCGGGCGGCCCAGTCGCGCACGTTCTGGTCCGTGAGCACGGTCTGCTCCAGGAATTTGCAGGTCGGACACCAGTCCGCCGTGAAGTCGGCCACGAGGAGTTCCTGGCCAAGGCGGTCGCGCAGGCGGTCGGTGCGGAATTCCTCCCAGGCAAAGCCCGCGCCGCGCGGCAGCAGCAGCCAGAGCAACGCCCCCAGGGCCAGAACCAGTGTGGCCGAGCGCAGCACCAGCCGTTTGCGGTCCGAGGCTTCCGGTCCGGCCAGGCCCCAGAGCCAGCAGGCCAGAGCCGTGATCCAGAGCAGGGTCAGGGTCCGGGCCAGATAAGACTCCGGAAGGATGTTGACAAGATAGGCGGCGGTGGCGAGCAGAAAAAAGCCGGCGGCCCGCTCCACGTATCCGGTCCAGACGCCGGGACGGGGGAAATGGCGTGCGAGGCCGGGCAGGGCGGCCATGCCCAGGTAGGGCAGGCTCATGCCCAGGCCCACGGACAGAAAGACCAGGGCCACTTCATACGTGGGCCGGAGCAGCGCCCAGCCGAGCACTCCGCCCAGAAACGGACCGCTGCACGGCGTGGCCAGGAGTGTGGCCAGCACGCCCGTGAAGTACGCCTGGGCCGCCGGATTTTTCGCCTTGGCGTCCAGCTTGAGGTCGATCACGGGCAGATTGAACACCCCGAAGAGGCTCAGGGACATGGCCAGGACCATGGCGGCGAGCAGGGCCACCAGCAGGGGGGCCTGGAAGATTTCGCCCCAGGCCATGCCTGTGGCCGCCAGAAGCACCGCCAGGAAGGCGAACCAGCTGAGGATGCCGAGGCTGAAGAAGATGTTGTGTTCGCGGAAGGCGCGGCGCTTTTCGCTGGCGGCCAGTCCGCCCCCGGCCAGCAGGCCGGAGAGCTTCAGGCTGACCACGGGCAGCACGCAGGGCATGACGTTGAGGATCAGCCCGGCGAGCAGGCCGAAGAGCAGCGCTGTGAGCAGACCGGTGACCGCCAGTTCGGGCGCGGCTTCGCGCGGCTGGAAGTTCCAGCCTTCCGGCGTGGTTTGCGCCGGGGTGAAGGCGGGCTGGTAGCCCGGTGAGGTCTGCCTGCCCGGAAGCTGCGGACCGAGCCGCACGGCGGCCTGGAAGTCCGGCCACCAGGGCTGGTCCTCGGCCCGTTGCAGCGCGGCCGGGTCCGTGGTCTTCAGCGGGTAGACCAACTCCACGGAAGTCTCGCGGCATTTGTTTTCCAGGCAGAGCGCCAGACCCAGGCGCATCTTCAATCGGGCGGGCGCGGCCAGACCAGGCGGCAGGGGCAGGAACAACGGCGTGGCCCCCGCATACACGCGCATGGTCCGCGTCGGGTCAAAGGGGTTGGGCTTGTCCGTGCCGGGCGGGAAATAAGGAACCACGGCCTCGCCGCCGGGCATGGCCTCGGCCTTGATCACCGGAGGTCTGCCCACGGGGCCGGGATGGTCCGCCGCATAGGCGTACCAGCCATCCCTGGGCGTCAGGGTCAGCACCACGAGAATAGTCTCGTTTGGGCTTACTTCAGGGGTGGGGCTGAGGGCGAACGCCTGGAAGGAAATGTCGAAGGGTTCGTCCGCGGCCTGGAATTGGGCCTCTGCCGGCAAGGCCGCGCCCAAAACAAGCAGTAAAAGTAACGCGCTAACTATTCGTTTTTGTGTCATAAATTCATTCGTGAAAAAAAGGTGACATTTGTTGTTGACAATTCAGACCCTGCTGGATAGATACCTCTCCCGTCGGGGCGAAACGCACCGCGCTTCGGGTCACTAGCTCAATTGGCAGAGCAGCGGACTCTTAATCCGGAGGTTCAAGGTTCGATTCCTTGGTGACCCACCAAGAACACAGAGGGAGCTGATCGCAAGATCGGCTCCCTTTTCCGTTGGTCCGCCACAAGCCGGGCCGCGTGCCGCGCTGATCTGCGCATTGCTCATCCAGATCCCTTCTTCCATATTTAGAGCTGTTGTCGGAACGGTTGCCGATGCGAGCCGTCGAAGCGGCGTCCGGAAAGTCTAGCTGCGAGAACGCCACGGTGCAAGGCGTTTTGCGGATTTGCCAGCCGGGAACGTTCCGCGCCCGATCCGCGCCCGAAACCTTGTGTCATGTGCCGGAGCATGAGCGGTGTCAGGCGGAGAGAGGGCCGCCATTCGTGTTCACGCTGCCCGTGGCGGGCGTCGTGCCGGAATCGGAAGCGGGGCTCGGGCGGTCTCGGAAAAGTCGGGAGAGCAGCTCGTGCAGTGCGTTCAGCTCCACGGGCTTTGCGAGATAGCCGTCCATGCCCTCGGCCAGAAATTTTTCCTTGTCTCCGCTCAGAGCGTAGGCGGTCAGGGCGATGATCGGAATGTCCCTGATTTTCGAAAAATCCGGTGAGTTGCGGATGATCTTGGTGGCCCCGATGCCGTCCAGAACCGGCATCTGGATGTCCATGAACACAATGTCGAAGGGGTGGGCACGCAGGAGATCGAGGGCCTCCTGCCCATTGGCCGCGCCCGTGACGCGCAAGCCCTGTCTTTCGAGGAACCTCGTTATGGAGAGCAGGTTCACCCGGTCGTCCTCGGCCACAAGCGCGCTGATGCCAGAAAGCTCCAGAGGCGCGGAGGCGGGTTTCTCTTTCGGGGCTGTCTCCGGGCGTTTTTCTCCGATTTCCAGCGGCAGATGGATGGTGAACTTCGTGCCGGATCCCTGGGTGCTTTCCACTTCGACGTTTCCGCGCATCAGATCCACCAGCCGTTTGACAATGGAGAGACCCAGTCCGGCTCCCTGGTAGCGGCGCGTGTAGCTGTTGTCCTCCTGCATGAACGGCTCAAAGAGGTGCTGGAGCGCTTCCGTGCCGATGCCCGTGCCGCTGTCCTCCACCGTGAGGAGCAGGGGGCAGGCTCCGGCACGCAGAGGACCGTCCAGGCTCGCGCTGACATTTACAAAGCCCTGTTCCGTATACTTCAGGGAATTGCCGATGAGATTGCTGAAGATTTGCTGGAGTCGCGCCGGGTCCCCCAGGAGCACCGGGGGAATGTCCGGGTCGAGGTAAAAACGAAGCCGCAGGCTCTTTTGCCGGGCCGAAGGGTCGAACAGTGCGGCTAGAGTTTGAAATTCTTCCGTCAGGCTGAATGGTTCTTTTCGAATCCGCATTTTTTTGGATTCGATGCGGGAAATGTCCAGGATGTCGCCGAGCAATTGCGTCAGCCTGTGGCAGGAGTGGATGGCCTCCCGGGTGTAGAGGTGCTGTTCCTTGTTCAGGGGCGTTTCCTCCATGAGCTGGAGCATACCGAGCAGGCCGTTGAGGGGCGTGCGGATTTCGTGGCTCATGTTGGCCAGAAAACGGCTTTTGGCCTGATCGGCCGCTTCGGCCTCCTCCTTGGCCCGCAGCAGGTCCGACTCCATGCGTCTGCGTGCGGTGATGTCGCGAACAATGCCAAAATAATAATGCGTCCCGCCTTCCTCAAAGGCCGCAAGCCGGACTTCGGCGGGGAGCGCCTTGCCGTTCTTGCGGAGCAGTCGGGTGCGGAAGGTCGTGGGGCTGTCCCGAAGCGCCGAGAGCGCAAGGGCATGATTTCCCTTTTTATAATCCGGCGAGATTACGGCGACAGAGTTGCCGATCAATTCCGCCCGCTCATAGCCGAGGGAGTCGCAGGCGGTCTGGTTGACATCCTGGATGATTCCGTCTGAATCCAGAAGGAAGAAGGCGTCACCTGCATTCTCGACAAGTCGGCGATAGCGTTGTTCGCTTTTTTCAAGCGCTGTTTCGACCTGCGTCCGTTCCTCCAGCTCACGGCGCAGGGCGGAGGTGCGTTCTTCCACGGTTCTGCGCAGGATTCTGGACCAGGTCAGGGTCCAGGCGAGCAGTCCGAGGCAGAGAGCCAGGGCGATCAGGATTTCTTTTTCCCAGCTTTCGAAGAAGGAGGGAGACTCGAAACGGCCGAACCATTTGTCGTGGAGCGTTCTGTACGTACCGGTCTGCCGTGCAATGGCCAGTCCCTCGGTGAGGCCTGAGAGCAGTTCGCTTTGTCCCTCGGCCACTGCAAAACAATAGTTGCGGGGTTCCAGCGGAGCGCCCACCGGGAGGATTTTCTTCAGTCCGAGTTTGTCAAGGCTGTAGAGGCCCTGGATCGTACACAGCAAGGCACAGTCGGAACGCCCGCTTGCCAGCATGCGCAGCGCCGCGTCCCGGGTGGACACCGCCACCACGTTGGAGTCCGGAAAGTTCGCCAGGGCGAAATCATGCATGATGTCGCCACGCTGCACCAGAATGGATTTGCCATGCAGATGTTCAAGATCGGAGATGCGAGTGTCGGAGCGGGCGAAGATGGAGTGGTAGGCACGGACAAAGGGCGGGGAGAAATCGGCTTTCAGGTCGCGCTCAGGTGAATAGTACATGCCGGTCACGCCGTCGATGGTTCCTGCTTCCAGCTCGGCCCGGACCTCATCCCAGGGGCCGAGTTCAATGCGGATGTCCATGTCCATGATCCGGGCCACCGCTTGCAGCAGCTCCACGTTGAACCCGGTGGGATTTCCGTTGCTCAGAAATTCGTAGGGAGGGTAGTCCTGATCACCGCGAAAGAAGTGGGTTCGCTGGTGTTTGGCAAAGGCCGGGGCCGCCGCGAGCGCCAGCAGTGCGAGGCCGAGACCGCAGCAAGTGAAAGCCGAAGGGAACGGACGCCGGCGGATGGCGCGGCGGCTACGTTCCGAGGCGGGCGGATCGGGAGCGGGCCTGCCTGCTGGTTGCACCGATGTTTCCTCCCGTGGGTATGAGGTGGAAATGTTAAACATCGGTTCAACATATACGCAAAGCAGGATAAAAGTCGAGGTGGATAGCGGTGCGCGGCTCAGGTTTGGCTGGTCACGTGGAAGATGTGTTTGAGCATGCGCGAGCGGCCCAGGCTGGTGAGCTTGCGGTCCGTGGGTTGCGCATCGGCATAGGTGATGGTCCGAATCAGGTCGAACCGGTCCTTGACGTTGAGAATCCGACCAAAGTTTTCAAGGTGCAGCTTGAGCAGCGTGCAGTCGAAAGCCGGTGCGGATTCCCAGGTGTAGGTCATGGACGCGTCCAACTGCAATTGGAAGACGCCGAGCAGATCGTCCTCCCCAAAACCTTGGAGCATCGGCAGCAGGGGAATCTCGGTCTGCTTGGAGTCGATCTGATCCGGGGCCTCGTCGCAGTTGTCTGCGAGCACCTCGATCCCGAAATGTTTGGCTTGCAGATGCATGCCCCGTCGCAGGACGTTCACCTTGGGGGTGTATTTCCCCTGCTCAAGGAATTGGGCCAGGAGGGATTTACGGTTCGGACCGACGGTCATCAACCCGAGATGGCTGCGCCAGTTTTCGGGATGTCGGTCCTGCAATATTTTGATGGCCGGGCGCGTCAAATGCAGAAGAGCTACGGCGTGGAAGAGGCCGTTGATGATGATTTCCAGTTGCATGCTTTATTCCTGCTCCGAGGATATGGATACAGGGCGGAGCAGGCAAAGGCAAGGGGGGATTCAGTTGATCACGTCCACGTGACCGGTGCGCCGGTCGTAGTGCAGCAACTTGTCGCCCTTGCGACGGCTTGTGGCTGCATCAGCTGATTGTGCAGGCCTGTTCTCCACGACCTTGCCGATCTCGGAAATGGCCTTGAGCAGGGGAGCAGCCAACCCGGCCTGCTCCAGCTGGGCTTCATCCACGATCTTTTCCACGTGAACCACAAGGTAGCGGGCGAACTCCCGCGCCTCCTCCACGGCTGAATTGAGATCCAGGCTGGCGGCGAGGTTTTTGACGCAGGTCTGGTAGTCGCCCTTTTCGAAATTGGCGCGCGCGAGGTTGAAGTACAGGTTTTCATCCGTGTCATCGAATTCCAGTCCGCGCTGGAAATAGGCTGATGCTTCGTCAAACATGCCTTTTTTGCGCATCTGGATGCCAAATTCGTTGAAAAGATGCTTGTGCTCCGGGGCAAAGGCGGCTTTGATGCCAACGAGCTCCGTAAAGACGTTGCGGGCCTTGTCCGTTTCGTTTCGGGCCAGATAGACGAGCCCCATGCCGAAGAGAGCGCGGACGCAATGTTCGTCGAGATCCAGGGCGATGTTGTACTCGAACTCGGCGGAATAGGGTTCGCCGCGTTGCCGGTGGTTGTCACCGCGTTCCACGGCGGTCTGAATCCGGCGCAACACAGGCAGGATCTTGGAGTTGAAGAGATCCACTTCCGGGTGGAAATCCCGATAAAACTGGGCGCAGGGTATGACCGAGGTGTCCCCGGACGGGGCCATGTTGTTGTTCACACGCTGGACTTCGAAAAGATCGTCACTGATCTGCGTACCAATCCAGAGAATCTTGGATTCTTTCTTTTGAGTGGTGCTTCCAGTGCCGATCCGGATGACCTTGCGGGTGGAAAAAGCGCACTTGGGCATTCCGCTGTCGCGAATATATTCGTCCCAGGCCTTGGCTGCTTCGTTCTGCACGTGCATCTTTCAAACCTCCGAGTGGTCTCCCTTGCGGGAAGCGCTAGAGGGAACGGAGTCCCAACCTGGGATGCGGCGGCCTGGCGATCTTCTAGAGACCCATGGCTTTCCGTCCCCGTTTCGCAACGGGTTTAGCCGTCATGCTGAGTACAATAGAAAGCACACTGTGTTTTGTCAAACCAGAATATCTATTTGATATCGGCATTTTAGGCGTTCACAGGCTTCATTATCTGGGAATTGTTCTCATTTTTTTGAATTATTTTAGAACGTGTTTTTGCATTCTGGTCAGACTTGTTCTTTAATGCAAAAACTGCGATGAACATGGGTCTGATTCTAGTCTGTTGCGCGCACGAGGAAATACGATGGCAACGAAGCAACGCATTCTGGTCGTTGACGACGAACCCGTGAATGTTCTGGTCTTACAGGGCCTGCTGAAGAATGCGGGCTTTGAGGTCGAATCCGCCAGCAGCGGCGAGGAGGCCCGGGAGTCCGTTGCCGAACGGCAACCGGACTTGATTCTTTTGGACATCATGATGCCCGGCGAATCCGGTCTGGAGACCTGCCGGAAATTGCAGGAGAGTCCCGCCACTGCGGGCATCCCGGTGATCTTCTTGTCCTGCCTGGACCGGGTCGACAACAAAATCGAGGGGTTGAACCTTGGTGCAGTGGACTACGTGGCCAAGCCCTTCCACGGGCCGGAAGTGCTGGCCCGCATCCGGAGCCATCTCGGTTTTTCCCGTCAGCGGGAGCAGATCATCAAGAGTCAGTCCCAGCGTTTGAGCCAGGTCAAGCAGGCTCAGCGCGCCATGCTGGTAGGGCCGGAGGAACTGCCCCAGGCCAATTTTTCCGTGGCCTACATCCCCACGCTGGAAGCCGGCGGCGACTTCTACGACGTGGTCGATCTCGGAAGCGGACGCATCGGCTACCTTGTGGCCGATGTCAGCGGACACGACCTGGGCGCCTCTTTTCTGACCTCCTCGCTCAAGGCGCTCTTTCGCCAGAACGCCCGTCCGGAATACACTGCGGCCCAGACCCTGCGGCACATCAACGAAGTTCTGCGGGGCATCACCCTGCCCGAGAAATTTCTCACAGCGGCCTATGCCGTGCTTGATCGGGGAACAGGCAAGGTGGACATCGCCCTGGCCGGGCATCCCGCACCGGTTCTGCTTTCCGTGGACGGTGATCCGGTTTTCCTGAAGGGCGAGGGCGACATTCTCGGTGTGTTCAGCGAGATCGAGCTTGGTGAGCTGGAGCTGCCCGTGAACCCCGGGGATCGCATTGTGCTCTATACCGACGGGCTGGTGGAGACCAAGGGGATCAGCATCGCTCCCGAGAATCTGCTCAAGCTGTTCGTAAGCGGGCGCAGTCTGCCCCTGAAGGAGGCGGCGGAAGGGATCGTGGCCGAGATCTATGGTTATTCCATCCCGGAGGACGACGTTTTGGTCCTGACGGTGGAGGTCTGAAATGTATTTCAGCGAGACCGGGAAGGATCGACTTCAGGTGCGCATGAGCGCGAATGTCGTTTCCATTGACCGTCTCTGCGGGGATATGGCGGCATTTCTCGCCGCCGGGGATTTGTCCGGACTGGAATTCGACATGGACCTGATGCTTCGGGAAGCGCTCTGCAACGCCATACTCCACGGCAGCGGCGGCGATGCGGGCAAGCAGGTGCATGTGACGCTTTCGCGCGGTCCGGAGAGTCTGACTCTGCGGGTTCGGGATGAGGGTACGGGCTGGAACTGGCGGGAGCACGACTGGTCGCCACCTTCGCCCCTGGAGGAGGGAGGTCGTGGGCTCTACATCGTCCGGCATTATTCGGACGGACTTGAATTCAACGAATCCGGCAACGAAATCACCATCATCAAACGATACAAGGGGCAGGAGCAAGGCATGGATACGACGAATGAACAGGTGCGCCGCACGGTGGTCATGGGACAAAGCCTTTCCGCCGGTTCGCTTGAGAAATACCGTGCCGATTTCAAGCAGTGCGTGGAGCGCGGTGTGCGGGAACTGGTATTGGACTGCTCCGCGTTGGAAATCGTCGATTCCATGGGCATCGGTCTGTTGGTGGCCACACACAACAGCCTGTCCAAAATCGGCGGGGAGTTGATCATGGCCAACACCTCCGAGCCGATCTACAACCTGATGAGCACCATGC
>JBFWMD010000081.1:0-15580 GCA_050251775.1 Desulfovibrio sp. | reverse complement strand
GCGCTCGGACGAAAATGAACTTTCGGTGTAATCGTGGGAATAGTTGCCGTACCGCAAACCGAACCCGACGGACTGGTCCTTGTTGGAGCTCTTGACGTAATCGGCATAGGGGCTGCTCGGCCGGGATGCTTCGGCCACCTGGATCTCTGTCCCGGCGGGCAGAGTCTGGATGCGTCCCGTTTCCAGATATTCGGAGACCCCTGTCCGCGCTCCGCCGGTCGCGGCCCCTTCCGTCCCTGGCCGCTGCGGAAACTGCCCCGCGCCAAACTCCGGGATGTTGGTCTTGATGAAGATGCCAAAGGCGCTGGCAAGGCGGGCGGCCACGCGCTCGGAGGCTTTGTACTCGGACAGGTCGCGGATCTCCTCCACGATGGGGGCCAGCAAGGACACGCCCCTGGTCTGGGACGCACGCAGCGGCAGCCACAAATGGACAACGCGCGAAGCCTCCAGGCGCTTTGATTCCAGCGCCACGCCGGGGAGATAGTCGCCGGGATGCGTGGTCAGGATGTGATAGGCCGCGACGTCGCCGTACTGGTCGAGCTCGACGCCGCGCCGGATGGTCCGACCGTCGCCAAGGTTGCCGTCCTTGGATGCGTCGAGCAGGTCCTGCTCCAGCATCTCGACACGCAGCGGGTTGATGCCCGCCGCAAAACGGCGCTTGTCAATCCACAGGTTGCCAAAGATTTCGCCGTCCACCCACCAGTGGCGCAGGGCCAGCTTTTGGGAAAAGAGGTAAAACTTGTTGACCTTGGCCCAACGCGCAAACGCTTTTTCCAGATCATTGAGCGGCGCGCCCGTTTTGACGTTTGTAAACTGCGGGCGGATGCCGGTGTGCACCACGTTTTCGCAGATCTTGCGCAGGGCCCCGGACACGTTGACGTTGTTACGGTCAAGGGAGCGGGCTCTGGCCACCAGGGCGGCGGCGTCGGTGCGCAGGATGGCGTCGGCTGATTTGCGGGTGGGGCGCCAGTTGGCGTTGTGGTCCGAGCCTCCGGCCCCGATGTACGATGCCAGCGCGGCGCGGTTGGCCGCAAAGCGCATGGCGGTCTTGGGGGCGATGGCTCCGATGGCGCGGGCCATGATGCGGGTCCACAAGTCGTGGCGCTTCATCCCCGGCCCCCGAACGTGGCGTGCGTGTACCCCACGCCAGGTGTCATCATGGCGATGCGGTGTTCGAGCTTTTCGATTTCGCGGTTGATGGTCTCCAGGGCGGCGCTGGACCTGGTCGTGCCGTCAACGCCATAGCTGGACCCGGATGTCAGGATGCGGTCCCGTTCGGCCTCGTATTTGGCCAGTGTCGCCTGGAGAGATTCAAGAGTTGCCATGCCCATTCCTTGTTGGTGCCCACGAGAAGTAGGCCAACAAATCACGCAGGAACGGAGCCTGGGCAAAAGAAAAATAGACTAGCTGGTAAATTACCAGCGCGGAAAAGATGAAAAAGCCCGCGTGGAGCGGGCTGGAGAGGAATCAGTGGTAAAAGTTTGAATCCTGAGAAGTTGCTAAGTCGTCGCGCCTGTCCAGGCCCAATCCCCGCCTGCTATGACAAAAATTTCAGACTTAAATTTCCTTGCCGCGAACGCTGATTTCACTTTGTCGCGGACATGATTCGCTGCCTGAGATGCGCCGGGACTGTTAAATTCCCCCATCACGGACGTCGTCGGAATCACGACATGCTCCCCAGTACTTGCTTTCGCAACCTTGTGCAGGCCGATCTTTGCAAGATCAGCATAGGCATTTTGATAGTCCTGCGAGCTTGCGCTCTTCAGGTCGAACGTACAAAAAACCAGATAGCTCATGGTGTCCTCCGGACGGTTGCAGTTTATGGATCAACAACCGTTACATGGAAAATTTGATCAGAGGAAGTTTTTTAGAAATTGTATGACAGTATGACAAAAAAAGCCCGCGTGGAGCGGGCTGGAGAACTTTATGGATTCAAAGTTGCGGAAGAGGAATTATGACATAGATTCTGACGAACATCCTTTTAGCTCTTCCCGGTCAGAAGCCATTTCCCCCCGGTCAAGCATGCTTCTAAAAATATAGTATACGTCTTTTTTTGAGCCTTCATGGCGTAAAGTCCTGGCTCCGTTGAACCACGCATAATAAATTTCCTCATGCTGTGCGAAGAACTTAAAGAATAGCCTGTATCTAGGAGGCATGAGTCGTTTTGCCCTTCTCCAGTCGCGGTGCTTTTCGCCAAGGGTGTTTCCCAAAAGAAATTCTCTCTGCGTCGGATTTTCGGCCACAAAGTCGACAGTCGCCAGTATGGATTCAAAAAGCTTAGCCTGGGTACTTTTTTTGTAGGAGTTTGGGTTAGTGATACTCAGGCGTTCCACGGATTCTTGCATTTCCTGGAGCATCTCGACAAAAATTCTATGGTAAAATCTTTGCCAAGTCATATTTATCTGGAACTCCGGATCTCTTCTGCGAGTTGGCGCATTCCTTCAATATCGAAATCCTTCTCGCTCAGAAAGTCTTCTTTAGAGTCAATATCATTTTCCCGATCTCGTAAAACAGTAGCCAAGTCATCTTCGTCAAAAATTGTCAATTCCGGGTAATCTTCGCCGAACACACGTCGCCATTCGACAACATACTGCAGGGCAAGCTCGTCATCCCCCAGAGCGTCTGCGCTCCGGATCATCGTGTCGAGGCTGCGCCGAAGCCCGGCCTTTTCAAACGCAATCTTCGCGGCCTCCAGCGCTCTCTCGTACTCAAAAACGCAAAAAAGCGACGTCGCGTAATGGTCGAAGCTCAAGTAGTAGCCGCCGGAAATCTGGATCGCCAGCTCGTGCCATTTCACGAGGTCTCGCAAGTCGTCACGGATCGCGGCCAGCATGCCCAGCACGGACGCGGACGTCGCGGAAAACTCCTCGATTTCGAGCAGGCGCTTGGCCTCTCTCTCGCACTTGAGCATTTCCAGCATGTCATAAGGACATTGCTGGCCGAGCTCATTGACCCGGTTGATCAGCACGGAGATCTCTGTCGCCGGGGCCGGGGACGGAGTCATGGCGCAAACCTCATTGTTAAAAACAAGTTCATGATGTCCGGCTATAGTCTTCTCAAACCTACGTCAAATAATAATCCCGAAATCTTTCATTGGCTATGTTTTTTCCACTTCGTCGCATAGTACTTCCCTGAAACCGCCGAAGATCAGCACAAAAACCCGCCACCTGCCGTCCACGCCCAGGAAGGGAGGGCTCGACGCAAAGCCTTTTTCCAGCCACTCCCGCCCGGTCTCATCATCCCGGACAGGCACACGAACCCTATCGTGGTGGCGGATCGCAGGCGCTAGCTGCTCCTGCAGGCCGAGGCCTGCGGACCTGACCGCAAGTTCCAGAGCTGCCGGTGTCGTCAAAAACAAATATTTCTCGGACTCTGTCCGCATCCACTCCCGATCGAGCTTGACCCGGTAAAGGCCGAATGGCCCGCCGAAATGCGTGGCGTCATAAAGCCGTAGCTTCACGGCCTTGCCATCTGCCGCTTTGACGCTGATCCGCAGCTCTGGATTCTGTTTTTTATCTTTCATTTTTAACCCCTATTTTGCGGAAATTTTGACACGCTTTGAACAAAAAAAAGCGGGCACGCTGCCCGCGCATCACCCTTCCTGCAGACTCTTGATCCCCTCGCCGATGGCGCACAGGACGCACTCCGGGTTCGAGCACTTGTGGTAGCGGACCCTAAGCCCTCCGTCCTCGGGCATGGTCTTGTATGCCCGCAGCCTGGTAGTCCCACAGCCCGGACATACCGCCCCGTCTCGGCTATCGTAGATCACCCCCGTCCGCGCCATCTCCACAATGAGGACAAACCGCTTTGTGGCCGCGTTCATGCGTTTCTCCCAAACATCTGCCTGCCTCCTGTGTACGGGTTGACGGACGGGGTTGGCGGCGCAGGCTGGGCGTGCACCGGCTCTTGTTCCCACATCTTGATGCCGAGGATGTCGGCAGCGATCAGCGCATAGTGGGCCACGTCCCAGGCGTGGTTTGCCTTGCCCTTGGGGCAGACCCAGTATCCTGTCTTTTCGTCCTTGTATTCGGCGCACATGCCCTTGGCCCAATCGTCCGAGATCTCGCCATGGTAATGCCACGCGCCCGGATCTGTCGGGGCCACACGCAGGCGCGTGGACAGCTTGTCTTTCCAGAACGTCGTATGCCCACGCAGGAGCTTGAGGCCGCCTGGAAAAGGCTTGTTTGTGCCTGGGTAGCGCAGGATCGGCGAATAGGCATACTTGACGTTCATGCGCTGCACGCCCTGGTAGGGCAGAATGAGCCCACGGTGGGCAGAGCAAAAATCATAGACCTCTGTCGTGTAGTGGCCCATGGCATCGATGATCGTCAGCTGCACCGGGTAGATCACCCCGTCCTCGTCAGAGTACGCCTCTTCCCAGAGCACGCGCCGGAGCGAGTCGAACGCCTGGTGATAGCGCCACGGGCACTCCGTACCCTGGGGCCGCGTCTTGACCTCCCAATCAACGGGCAGGAAGCCTTCACGCACGGACCATGTTTCCTCCGCAATGCCCCAGCCCTGGGCGCGGATCTCGTAGACAAAGCCGTTGTCCTGGGTGTCCACCGTGGCCACCAGCGCAGCCACCTGCCCGCCGCCTGGAACGAGGCCCCTGGGCCGATCGTCTTTGAGCGCCAGGATCGAATCTTCGGCACGGACAGAATGCCGCTCTTCCCAGGGTTCGCCCTTGAAGTTGTTCTGTAGGTCCTTCTCGATTGATTCGTCTTTGGTCTGCTGGAAAGCCAGCGCCTTGGACGCAACCTTGGACAGGCTGGAAAACGGAGAGATCCACGCCGGGATGTGAAAGGCGATGGCCATGGGCGAAGCATCCCGCAGGTGCTCTTCGAGTTCCGTGCCGGTGGCATCGTCACGCCACACGCCACGGCGCAGGGCCATGTCCCTGTCTGCATCGGACCATTGCGCATCGCAGTGTTGGCACTCGTACCAGGCCAGGGCGCCGGATTCCAGCTTGACCGGATCGGTCACGGCGTCCGGCCATTTGATGCGGTCAAACTCCATCAGCAGTTCCGTACCGCAATACGGGCAGACCACGTGATAGCGGTACCTGGCCTCGGCTGCCTTCCATGCCGCGTGGATGCCGACGTTTTTGAGCGTGGGGGTGGACAGCTTCCAGATCCGCGCCTTGCGCCTCCAGGTCGTGACGCGCTTTTCGGCCAGATCCTCGGAGGACGCTTCGCGTTTGCTGGACTGGTATTTGTCCAGCTCGTCCATGATCAGGTAGCGAATCGGCTTGTTGCCCAGGCGCGCGGGCGATCCGGACCAGGCCATGTGCAGGGACATGTGGCGCAGGTTGATGCGCTTGGATGACAGATCGTCAGCAGCGCCGGTCAGGTATTCGGCCAGCCGGGCGCTGGCCTTGAGCATCGGGATGATGCGGTCCACGGAGTTTTCGCCAGCCGTCAGCTCATCCGGGTAAACGCACAGGGCCGGGCCAGGGGCGCGGTCAATGGCGTAGGCGACGCAGTTGTGCACTGCCTCGGTGCCGCCGATCTGCGGGGCCTTCATCATCACGACCGTTTGTACGGACGGATGAAACGAGGCGTCCATGATGCCAGCCAGGCAGGGGTTGGCGGCGTTTTTCCACTTGCCCGGCAAGGACGAGTTATGCACCACGCGGTGCCCTTCGGCCCACACGCTGACCCGCATTTGCCGCCGCCGCCGAAAAACGGCGCGCTCGCCCTTGCCCATGGCAAAGTCCCAGGTCTGCTTGCCTAGGGCCAGCACCTGCCTGGCCGTGTCCGGATGCAGCCAGGAGGGGAGTGGCGCGTGGATGCGTTTATTCTTCGACATGCTCTTGCGTCTCGGGGATGCTGACCGTGAAATTGATGGGCCGCGAAAACTCGTTCAGGGCTTCGTCCAGATGCTTCTCGATTTCGCGCATGAGATCATCGGCGCGGTTCTTGTCGCCGCCGGCGGCCTGAATAAGTTCCGGGGCGGCAACCTGCAGGGCGCTGCGCAGCCCAACGGACAAGGCCATGGCACGCCCGGCCAGCTCCAGAGCAATTTCGTCACGCAGGACGTACCGGCCCTGCTTGACTTCGCGGTCAAAGACGACGGACTTGCGCTTCTCTTGCAGGTTGAGCACGCGCTCTTCCTGCTCCAGTTTGGCCAGCGCGGACAGATCGTCCGTCTGCCGCTCGGGCAGGGCCACAGCCTTCAGGCTGGCCGCATAGCGGTCCACGTCGGAACGACGAAACGTGCCGTCCTTCTGCCGACGCAAAAACCCGGCCCGCACGTCCTTGTAGAGCTTGGCCTGCTTGATCTGCCGCGTCTCCTGCAAGTAGGCGAGGACGGACTTGATGTCGGTAAACTGGTTGTTATTTTGATTGCCCATAGCTTCCTTCAGCATCCTGGATGCGCGATCCAGCGCCGAGAGATTGGCTGCGGACGGGTCCGCCTTAACAAGCCGCTTCGCCTCTTCTTTGGCGCGTAGCAATACAGGCACGTCCGTGCCGCTGCTGCGCTCCAGAAGGGATTCAAGCTCTTGAATATCAGCCATAAATAAACCTCGTTGCGCTTATCGCTTTTTTATGGGTGGGTCTCTTGACGCACGCCACCCGTGGAGCTAGGCAGATAATCGTGTCTGGTATCGGCCTAGCCTGTACCTCACCACTGCGGGCGGTATCTCTAGTACCGCCCGCATCTTTTCATGCCGCAGAAATTTCGTCGAATGTTGCACCGTCAGATTGGCGCGTAGCGATACCTCCTGTGTATTCCTGCCATCTGAGTATGATCACATCCGCAAATCTTGGATCGATTTCCATTACTCTAGCGGCTCGACCAAGGCGTTCGCACGCCACAAGAGTTGTCCCTGACCCACCGAACGAATCAAGTACACATCCACCACGCGGGCTGGAGTTTGCGACCATTCGTTCCACCAGCGCCACTGGCTTTGTGGTTGGGTGCAATTCCGACCTCATGGGCTTCGGCTCGGATATGACGCTGGTCGCGAGCTCTTCGATGCAGATTGCCTCACCACTTATCTGGTAGACCTTTCCATCAAGGCAAAGTTGCCAGATCCCGTTTTCCACCTCCTGGAGTTCAGGGATATTGACCTCGAAGACCGTGCGCTGCTTCCTGTTGCCGTACCAGCGATGGGCAGCGCCACGCTTCCACACGTAGAGGATCGGCTCATGCTGAAAGTGATAGTCCCCTCGGCTCAGGACAGCGCTCTGTTTTCGCCAGATAAGGCATGCGGCCAGCTTGAATCCTGCGGCCATGAACGCGCGGCGGAAAACCATGCCGTCGCCAGCTTCGGAATGGGCCACGTAGATGGCTCCCCCAGGCCGTAAAGTTTCGTGCATGACGCGATGGGCCAAAAGCATGAATTCCTCGAACTTTTGAGGCGTCATCTTATCGTTGCGGATTTTTCCGGCCGCACCCTGATAGTCGACATTGTAGGGAGGATCGGTCCAGACCATGTCTGCCAGCCCTCCATCCATGAGCCGCTGCATGTCCGCCGGGCTTGTCGAGTCGCCGCACATGAGCCGATGCCGCCCGAGTATCCATATTTCCCCATCCTTGGTCAGCGCCGATTCTGGCAGGGGCGGGATTTCGTCAGGGTTCTTGCCTTCGTCATCCAGGCTCATGAGCATGTCGTCGAGCTCGTCCGTGTCGAATCCGGTCAAGGACAGATCGAATTCGCACAGCTGCAGCGCCCGCAGTTCGCGTAGCAGGGCATCCTCGTCCCAGTCCGCCCAGGTAGCGGATCTGTTGATCATGATTCGGAATGCCCTGACCTGGGCCGGGCTCATGTCGTCCACGACGATTACTGGAACGGTCGGCAGTTCCATCACCATGGCGGCCTTATAGCGGAGGTGCCCGTCAATCAGCTCCCCATCGCTCCTGGCGAGGACTGGCACGCGGAAACCGAATTCCCGCATCACTTCGACCATGCGGGCGACGGCATGGTCATTCTTGCGGGGATTGTTTTCGTAAGGATTCAGGCGGCCAAGTGGCCACTGTTCAATTTGGAGTTCGTTCATCATTGGCAACTCCCCTGGCCCGCCACAAATTCCTCCGGCTCAATGTCCGCCCGGATCTGTCTATCAGCCAGTTCCGAGAGCAGGCTGTCGATCTGCCCGGGCAGGTCCTCCAGGGGCACATCGGGCAAGGCGCAAACGTCCCGCACGCCCATGAGAGCGCACGCCTGCCTGCGCAATTGTGCGTTCTTTTCCGCAAGCAGCGCGCGGTAATCGAGCACGAGCTCATGGTAGTCGCAGGATATTTCCCGCCGCATCTGGACTTCTGCAAGCAGGGTTTCCAATTCGGAAACAACCTTGGAGACCAGCTTGCTGCTTATCGGGGAGGATGTCTGCTTGAGGGTGTTGATCAGGTCTTGGGTGGTCATGGCTGCTCCTTGCTTCGCAGCTTCTTGCCTGCTCGACTAAGCCCCACGTTGAACTTCGAAGCGGCATCCATCATGGCCGATTGGAGACCGAGCTGAAATCTTGCACTTGCGATTCCATCGTCTTTAATTTCGTCGACGTCTTCGATAATAAACGACCCTCTGCCTTCGATCTTCTCGTCTTCGTCTTCCATGCAAAAGCTACACTCAAACTTTATTGATGCCATCTCTAAAACCCCTCCGCGCGGCGGATGGCCGCGCTGTTGCAGTTTGCTCGGCAGTTTGCCCGGCACAGGGCAGCAGCCATGGGCGGGCAGACAGAATTTCCACACATGCGAACCTGTGCCGTTTTGGTCAGCGGCTTGCCGCCCGCGTGGTCGATCACGTAAGAATCGGGGAAGCCCTGGGCGCGGAACAGTTCGCGGGGCTGCAGCATGCGCAGTCCGATGTCGGCGATGTAGTAGGGCTCGCCTTCGACGTGGACGGTCACGAGGCCGAATCGGTCCCGGGTGGTGATGGTGTGCAGGGGGGATTCCAGACGCGGGTCTTGGTCGGCCGAATAGTATTTGAGTAGAAAGGCGGTCACGAGACTGTGATGGTCCTTGGTCGTCACCGTGCCCACTGGCCGGCGCAGATCCGAGCCGACAACGCCCGTGAAGTGCTTGGCCAAGAAGGCCGTGACCAGCGCCTTTTCCCCACGATTCGCACAGGTGATCGTGTTGATCGGATTGGCGATATCCTCAAGCCGCCCGCCGTGCGTCAGGTTGACTATGAAGGGCCGTTCGGCCTGTACCACATAGCGCATGATCCCCTTGGCAATGCGCCGCAAAGTCGCGTCAGCCAAGGGCCGCTTGCGATCAAAGATGGACGGGCAGGGCAGCGACCAGTCTATGCAGTCGGCAGCGGTGCGGTAGGGCTCAGGGCGTACCGGACCGTGTGTTGGTTCCGGCCAGACGATCCGAGCATTGTGCCTCTTCGCGATCAGGAACAACCGCCGGCGGATCGTCGGTGCTCCATAATCACAGGCGCGTAGCTCGCGGTACTCAACGCGGTAGCCGTGCCGGCGCAGACGGCGCAAAAACCAGCGCCACGTGTCGCCCTTGACGGATTCGATGATACGACCCTCGCAGTCCAGGGGACCCCAGGAGGTGATCTCTTCAACGTTTTCCATGATGATCGTCTCAGGCCATGTCGCCGGAATCCACTTATCGGTGATCACGCACGCCAAGCTGCGCCTCTTGTCGTCTCGCTTTGGGGCACTGCCCTTTGCTTTAGAGTGATGCGTACAATCCGGACTGGCCCAAAGAAGCGCGACGGGCTGGCCCTGTGTCGCCCAGCTTGGATCTACTTTCCAAACGTCCTCGATCAGGTGGCGGCAGCCTGGGTGATTCTGCTTGTGCATGGCCACGGCCTCGGGGTCGTGATTGATGGCAAGATCCGGATCACGGCCAAGGGCCATGCGGATGCCTTCGGATGCGCCGCCGCCACCGGCGAAGAGGTCGACGATGATGCCTGGGCCGCCGGAAGGGATGTCGATGGGGAGGTTCATACTTCCTCCTCCGGCTCTTCAACCGCCGCCGGATACTGCGAGATGTTCCCCACTGCCTGGGATGATCCTTGATTTTCCGCTTGACGGATCAGCTGCGTGTTGTGGAACTCGACGACCTCGAACTCTGTAGGGTACAGTCCGAGACGATGGTCTCCAGGCAAGACCGCCGACACCGCCCCATGTCTGTTGACCCACACCGGGTAGTCCTGGCCCTTGACGGCGGCCAGACCGCGCAATTCGGGATTGACCATGGCGAGGAGATGATCTGGGACCGCCGTACGGAGCATCAAGACTCGCTTTGGGACTAGGTCCCATTTCTTCGGCCAATGCGCAGATACGCCGAAGAGTGCAGGGGATTCCATCGCCATCATCTTCATCATCTTCATCATGTTCATGCCGCCTCCTGCTCTTGCTGCTTAGCCCGCCGCTTGCGTCTTCGCGCAGGCACATCCACCCACACTCCATTCTCGCCCCTGTGCGTCATCGGATCCATTTCCGCGCAATCCCATGTGTCTACCCCCGGCGGCAGGTCCGCCTTATTCAGCATGCCCGGAGTCGCCCACGGGCAATTCATGGCATCGCGGCCCGGTCTGGATGACCCGCTGTCGGAACGCGGCTTTGGCTTTTTCTCCGCCGGGGCAGGGGCGGACACTTCTGGTTCCTGCTTGGCTTCAACTTTCGAGCCCCGCCTATTCGCAATCTCGGCCAGCACCTCTTGCCGGATCTGCTTGACCCAACCAGACGTCGGCACAAATGAAATGCCCCATACTTCCGCCATGGCAAGACGAATCGTCAGGCTGGTCTGTGTACGGGTGTGTGAGTCCCAAAGTTGATATTTGGCCGTGGCCGCGCTGGATCCATTGATGTTTGGACTCAGCAGCCCGCAATCCGAGCGCAAGCGGCCCTGGTTGGACAGCGCATATCTGGGGTGATCCAGCAGCGTGACCCACTCTTCCGGGGCGGACATGTCGACGGAGGCGAGGCCAGTCTTGCATTTTGGCCGTCCGACCGATTTGCGCAAAGCATTGGCCGATGCCTTGGCCGCGCGCTTTGCGGCCTTGCGAGCCTCCATGCCGGCCATGGCTTCAGCTCGCACTTCGCGCACCCAGTCCACGGTCGGCTCAAACGCTATTCCCCAAATCTTTTTCAAGCCGTCCCGAACAAGGAGGTAGAGCCTGCGGTCAGGGCCTACGGGCACGGCGTAGCGCGCGGCCGCAACAGGACGGTTGCTCACGTCCGGCATACACAACGCCCCACCAGGTCCTCGCAGCTTGCCGGATATGGACAGCTCGTACTCGGGATTTTCTGGGACCTTTCTCCAGGATTCGGTCATGACTTAACCTCCGTTGAACAGAGTTCCAGTGTCATCGGTTCGATACGCTGGACAAAGATCTCCCCCTCAAATTCATCAATGGCGTCGATATCTTTTTCCAAGGCCAGCAGTTCCGGCGACATCGTAGCGTCCGGAACGATCCCAAGCATATTCAGCTGCGAAGCCACCCATCGCTCGAAAGCAGCAGGAGAGACGTCCACACCCACGGAAACCTCAAGACAAATCGTCGTCGCCATGTTTCACCCCCAGATAAAAAGAAAGTTACGCGCCGTGATCACATCCGCGTCGTGTTCATCCATCCATCGCCACACGTCCGGCGAATCACCCATGGTCAAAAAATCATGGACAGACTGCGGGCATTTTGCCGCCCATGCCGGATCAAAGACCCAGCCCGCGCCGCCGTCGGCATGCTTGCGAAATTCCACAGGCTTGCCGCGCCAAAACTTGGCCAGCTCCACAACCACGGCGGGCGGCATCCACCCCCCGAAATAATCGGGCCACGGTCGCACCGGTGGCGCGGCGGGCGAATCTTCCACCGCAGAAGCAACCGCAGAAACGCCCCGCCCCCCGGAGGGACAAACAAAAGGCGCAAGGCCCATGGTCCCAACTTCGGGCGCAACTGTAGACGGAGCAGCCACCAGCGGCATGCCGGAGCGAACCCAGTTCCAGAGGTTGACCCCCTGGGCGAAGGCCTCCCCTGGGTCCTTGCCCTTGGGCACAGGCCAGAGCCTGGCCTGTGGGTATGTAGCCTCCCACCATGGCCACGCCTTGGCCGTTGGGATGGGCTTGCCGTCTTCGCGCACCTGGTCGAAGTCCAGGGCCACGAGGATCCGCGCGGACGGGGCCAGAGCCGCGTGGGCTTTCGCGTCCGGATGGACGGACACGGTCAGCACGGCCACGACGCCGACGCGGCCGCCGCAGGCATGGTGCACGGCGTAGGCGTCGAGCTCGGCCTCGATCACCACCCAGGTGGCCAGCTCCGGCGAAACGCCAACCGGAGGGAGTACCAGCGGAGCGGAGTAGATGGGCTCCGGCTGCGGCACCAGGCGATATTTGGCGTCGCGAGGGTTGGTCTTGTCGATGTCCTTGTTGGGGCGGCGGATACGCAAGCGCAGGCACTGGCCGTCCTGAGACCATGCCGGGATGGTGATGCCGCGCGGGATGCACAAAACGCGGATCTCCTTGCCGGTCTTCTGGTCGACCTTGGCCGGGAGCCCAAAGGCCGCGCGCTGCCGGAAGATCTTCGTGCCGGTCTGCTTGTCTTCTCCGGCCAGCCAGCCGATGCGGTACGTCCGGACTGCGTCCAAGGGCAGGCCGCGATCTGCGAGCCAGCGCAGAGCGGACGGCTCGTGCAGCAGGGCGGCGTGGGCCTCGGTGGCCATCTTGGTGGCGTGCTCACGCCAGATCTCGGCAGGCGCGGAATAGACGATGGGGGTGAATGATGCCGACGCGGCCTGGGGGCGGCGCAGCGGACGCATGGCCCGGGGCGCGTTCGAGTTCGATATGCCGAGCTCTGCGCAGGCCTCGGCAAAGGACATGCCGTCGAACTCCTGCAGGAAGGAGATGATGTCCCCGCCCTTCTGGCAATGGCGCGGGCAGGACCACGTCCCGTTGACACCGTGCTGTTGGGCCAGGTCGCCGCCGGGCTGGTCCGGGAAGACCATGAATCGGTCAGTCCCGCCGCAGGCCGGGCAGGGGGAGTGGTACAAGCCGCCGTCCTTGCCGGAAACGCGGACAATCTTTTCGCCGCCGACGTGGTGGCCCAGGAGGTCCAGGATGGACGCACTCATGCGATCCTCCCAGTGTTCAATACTCCCTCCCAGATCACGACAGCGCCAACCCTCCTAAATCCTTTAATACCTTTATCCCTTTGGGAGCATGGGAGGATAGAAGCATATATACGCACGCGCGCGCGACGCATGGGTGTACGTGCGTGGTAATAGGGAAATTCCTCCCATCCTCCCAATCCACTTGCGAATGTTAATGAACGCAAGTGTTTGCGCGTTGGGAGAAGCGGGAGGAATACAGGGAGTACGGGAGGATTGAACGCTACCACAGGCGCTCCTCCTTCTTTCCGGTCGTGTCGTCCTGGAAATCGCGCATGACGTCAGGCAAGACAGACAGGCCCATGTAGTGCATGACTGAAGACTTGTGTGTTGGGATCCCCTTCTTTTCGAGCAGTGGCGTGACCTTCTTGGGCGTATAGTCGTAGGCGTTGCCGAGCTGCTTCTTGCACCACCAGTTGCAGACCTTGAGGAACTCCGAGACGGGGATCTTCGTCTGGTAGGTGCGGTCGCCTGTCGGCGGCTCTTCGACGTCGCAGCACTCGCGAATGAACCGCCCGATGTCGTCCTGGGCGTCCATCTGTTCTTGGGTGTAGCGCAATACCCTGTCCGGGATTCGTAGCCCGTTTGCCAACACGTCCTGACAACCGCGCACCAAGCGCGCCAATATTCCGGAGGCCTCTGCCTCCAGGCGCTTGCCGATGTTGTAGTCAATCTGGCGCTCCCAGGGGCGCGTGGGGTTTGGCACGAACTTGACGGGCCACTCGATGCAGATCGTGCGGGCCTTGAAGCCGTCGTCATCGGCGTTGAGCTTTGGAAGGTAGTTGGTCAGCATGAGCATCAGCGCGGACTGCTTCCACTCGGACATCTCTTTGTCCTGCAGGCCGCGTGCGGTGATGTAGCCCCCGCCGGTCATGTCTTTGATCTTGGCCTGATCCAGGGCCATCTTGGTTGAAGCCTCGGAAGCGTAGGCGATCCTTGCCCCGCGCAAAGCCATGAGGTCAGGTTCTGCCTGGGCTGACTGCCGCGCGAAGCGCTGTTCCATGAGCATCTGGACGTTGACCCTGACGTGGAGGCGATTTCCGAGGACGTGCTTCAGGGTGTTCATGCACGTGTCCTTGCCGTTCCTGGAGAGAGGCCCGAAGAAGATCGCCCACACCGCCAGGTGCTTTTCGCCCAGGAGTCCATACCCCAGCAGACGAACAAGGAACTCGGCCATTTCCTGGTCGTCCGCCATGCAGTCCAGCAGGTACTTGTCGAATGTCGGGCAGGGCGTGTCCTTCCCGGTCCACGGTGTTGGGCATGGGTTGAGCAGGTATTGGGATTGCCTTCCAGGTGCACATTCAGCCGTGCGCAAGTCGACTACGCCCGTGGGCGTCGGCAGCAGGTGCGGCTGGGCGTCGAGCTTTGCCTGGGAGATGACCGGAGGGTCATAAATGGAGATGGCGCAGGCCAGCAGGTTTTCGCGGCCGGCGCGATCGCGCAGCAGGTTGCAGCGCTTGCGTGCCGCCTTGATCAGGTCCTCGTCAGCGTTGTCCTTGAGCCGGACAAGCATGTGCTCGTAGGTTTCACAGACGCGCTCGATGTCGGCCAGTGCCGACTGGCACCCCGGATCGATATCCCAGTGCTGGCCGTTCCATATCAGGAACATCCGCCATTCACGCACCCAGACGTACTTATCCCCGAAAAGAGCCACCCAGAGGTTGGCGTCGCCGACCCTGTTGTGGCTCAGGCACTGCCGGATGAAACCAAGGTCCAGGTCCTTGATCTTTTCCTCGGTCGTCTTTGGTACCTGCGCCGTGATCTGATCTGCCCGTGCTCGGACGGCAGCAGCCATTTCTTCCAGCGAAGCCTTGGACTCGGCTTCGCTGGCCATGCTCTCCAACCGCGAAGGAGTTCCATCCAGGTTGTCCGGGCCGGATCCGTCCTGCCGATCCATGCCCTGGAGCTGCTCGTTGTCACGCTGCGACATCGCACACCTCCAACTTGCAGCCCGAAAGCGGGTTTTCTATTTTTCTACGGAAATCTTTATATTTGTGAGCGTCCATTTCCCGCGCCCATAGCGACCCCTGCAAGCTGAGCTGCCAGGAGGACCCGCGCCGCCGGACCAGCTTGGGACCATTTGCCTGAACCTTTGGGATAGGGGGGAGGGGGAAGCGGCGCATGCCAGCCTCTGGGAGGGCTGCGCCCTGAGATGAAGCGTCCGCCGATGCTTTGACCATCCCACACGCCGCAGCCCTGAGCGAGGCTTCAGGGGCAGGGCAGGCGGACGCGCCAATAGGATGTCGATCAAGGTCAAGAGGGGCGGCAATCCTTGTGTCTTTATTGCGGGCCGGGGGACAGGTGGGGGACAAAAACCAAAACAAAAGCGGCTTGCACTCGTCGGTATGGTCCGAAACGATATGCAAGCCGCTGTTATCTTTGGTGCCCCCACCATGACTCGAACATGGGCTAACCGGGATTAGGAATCCCGTGCTCTATCCACCTGAGCTATGGGGGCGGTCCGATGTGGAGGAAATTTCTTAGGTGAGGCGGGGGGTAAAATCAAG
>JBFWMD010000080.1:0-15656 GCA_050251775.1 Desulfovibrio sp. | reverse complement strand
GCATAGGTGCGCAGCAGCGAGTTGGTCCAGAAGGGGATGATCACCAGCAGCAGCAGAAAATTCTTGGCCCGGGAGCGCATCCGCGCCAGGGCGTAGGCAAAGGGATAGCCCACCATCAGGCAGAGCAGGGTCGCGCCCGAGGCGAGATAGACCGACTGCCAGAGCACGTCCAGAAACACCGGCCCGGCAATGCCCGCATAGCCCGCAAGCGATGGTTGGAGCGCCACGAAGGCCGCCTCGTCCCGCGTCAGAAAGCTGGTGACGAAGATCAGCAGAAAGGGCAGCACCGCGAAGACACCCAGCCAGAGGGCCGCTCCGCCGATGGAGATCCGCCTAAACAGGTTCGTCGTCCTCATGGGGCAGAACCACCTCCCATCCGTCGAACCAACTGACAAACACGCGTTCCCCGGCCTGGAAGTTCATCTTCTCGGCGTCCTCGTCAAAGAACTCGGTGACAAGCAGCTCGTTGCCGCTGTCCAGACGCACGATCATGTCCCAGGTGGAGCCCTTGTACACGGTCTCCACGATCAGGCCGGGCAGCCAGAGCTGGTCGTCCCCTTCCGGGGCCACGCGCTCCACGAGCAGATCCTCGGGCCGCAGCAATACGCGGATGCGGTCGCCGGGCTTGAACCCGCGATCCGAAGCCAGGTCGCATTTGCGGCCTTCCACCAGGGCGTGCAGGGTTCCGCCGTCGCTCTGACCCGCAAAACCTTCGAAGATGTTCGTCTCGCCCACAAAACGGGCCACGAACATGTTCACAGGCTGCTCGTAGACATCCACGGGCGCGCCCACCTGCTCCACCCGGCCCTGGTTCATGACCACCACGCGGTCGGCCATGGAAAAGGCCTCTTCCTGGTCGTGGGTCACGAAGACGAAGGTGATGCCCAGGTCGCGCCGGAGCTGCTTCAGTTCCATGCGCATCTGGGTGCGCAGCTTGTAGTCCAGGGCGCTGAGCGGCTCGTCGAGCAGGAGCACCAGAGGCCGGTTGACCGAAGCGCGGGCAATGGCCACCCGCTGCTGCTGGCCGCCGGAAAGGCTGTTCGGCCTGCGCTGGGCCATGCCCGCGAGGCCGACCATGCGCAGGGCCTGGGCCACGCGCACCTCGATTTCCGAGAACGGCGTCTTGGCCATGCGCAGCCCAAAGGCCACGTTCTCGAAAACACTCATGTGCGGAAAGAGCGCATAGCTCTGGAAGACGGTGTTGACCTTGCGCCGGTTCGCGGGAACCCCGTTCATGGATTTCCCGTCAATGAACACGTCTCCCTCGTCAGGGGATTCGAATCCGGCGATGAGCCGCAGCAGCGTGGTTTTCCCACAGCCGCTCGGCCCGAGGATGGTCAGGAATTCTCCGTTATGGATGTCCAGAGAGACATCCTGGAGGACGGTTTCACCATCAAAGGTCTTGGAGACATGCTCCAGGCGGATCAAAGGCCGTTCTTTCGACATGGCCCCTCCCCTCGCGATGAAGTCCGCCCGTGCGCGTGCGCAATCGATGGCGTCGGCGTTTCGTCTACAATCTATCGGCATAAAAGAAAACCCCGCCGGAAGGCGAAGACGGCAAAAAAGCGCAAAAAATATCTCGCGCCCCTTTGCCCCCACGCACAACCAGCGGGATCAGAAGACTTTTCACATTTACGTAATCAGGAGATCCGCGAACGCCATTCCGCAAAAGCTTCCTGGCCCCGCTTGGCGTAAAGCTCCTTGCGCATTTTCTTGGGCGCTTTCTTGTTCAGGGCGGGCATCAGCCCGAAATGCACGTTGGAAGGCTGGAAACGCTTGGCCGGAACGGCGGCCAGGTGCGCCATGAGCCCGCCCAGGGCGCATTCCGCCGGAGGCTCGGGCAGTTCCGCGCCGTTCAGTTTCGCGGCCAGCTTGAGGCCCAGCCAGAGCCCGCAGGCTGCGGACTCCACATAGCCCTCCACACCGGTGATCTGCCCGGCGAGCCAGACGCCGCGCCGCGCCTTGAGCTCCAGTCCGTCCAGCACCTCGGGCGCGTCCACGTAGGTGTTGCGGTGGATGGAGCCGAGCCGCAAAAATTCGGCGTTCTCCAGGCCCGGAATCATGCGGAAGACCCGCTTCTGCTCCGGGTAGGTCAGCTTGGTCTGAAAGCCCACGAGGTTGAAGGCGGTCTTCTCGCGGTTCTCGGTCCGGAGCTGGACCACGGCAAAGGGCTGTTCCCCGGTGCGCGGATCGGTCAGGCCCACGGGCTTGAGCGGGCCGAAGGCCAGGGTCATCTCGCCGCGCTCGGCCATTTCCTCCACGGGCAGGCAGCCCTCGAAATGGATATGCTGCTCGAACTCGTGGGGCTGGACCTTGTCCCCGGCCACCATGGCCGCCACCAGCGCCTTGTATTCCGCCTCGGCCAGCGGGCAGTTCAGGTAGTCCGAATCCTCGGGCCGGTAGCGCGAACCCCAGAAGGCCCTGTCCATGTCAATGGAATCAAAGGAAACGATGGGCGCGATGGCATCATAAAAATAGAGCTTCTGCCCGCCCACCAGAGCCAGGAGGTCGTCGGCCAGGGGCTTGGCAACCAGCGGCCCGGCGGCCACGACCACGGCCTCGGCTCCGGCCAGACGTTCGTCGTCCAGGCCCGCGATCTCCTCGCGCACCAGCTCAATGTTCGGGTTGTTCTCCATGGCCTGCGTGACCCACTCGGAAAACCGCCCGCGATCCACGGCCAGGGCCTTGCCTGCGGGCACGCGCGCGGCCTCGGCCGCCTCCATGATCAGGCTGCCCAGGGCGCGCATCTCCTCCTTGAGCAGGCCCACGCCCGTGGCGGGTTCCTCGGAGCGCAGGGAGTTGGAGCAAACCAGTTCGGCCAGTCCGGGATTCTCGTGCGCCTCGGAAAAACGCTTCGGCTTCATTTCAAAAAGGCGGACCTTTTCCCCGGTCCGGGCCAGGGCGTGGGCGCATTCGCACCCGGCCAGCCCGCCGCCGATCACCGCCACCCAACGTTCGTGCATTGTCGTCTCCGGCTTTTTTCCGTATATACCCGCAAATGCGGGACAGCACCAATGGCTGATACGATTCTGGACATTCGCGGATTGACCACCCGCTTTGCCACGCCGCGCGGCGTGGCCAAGGCGGTTGATACAGTGAACCTGACCGTGGGGCAAGGGGACGCCCTGGCCATCGTGGGGGAATCCGGCTGCGGCAAGACCGTGCTGGCCCTCTCGGTGCTCGGCCTTGTGCCCGATCCGCCCGGCAGGGTCACGGACGGTCAGGCCCTGTTCCAGGGCCGCGACCTGCTCGCCCTGTCCGAGCGGGAACTCCGGAGCGTGCGTGGCAACAAGATCTCCATGATCTTCCAGGAACCCATGACCTCCCTGAACCCGGTCTTCCGGGTGGGCATGCAGATCGCTGAGCCGCTGATGCTCCACCGGGGCCTGGACAAGCGCGCGGCCCTGGAGCGCGCCGAGGCCCTGCTGGCCCAGGTGGGCATTCCCAACCCGCGCGAACGCGCCCTGGCCTTTCCCCACGAACTTTCCGGCGGCATGCGCCAGCGCGTGATGATCGCCATGGCCCTGGCCTGCGAACCGGACCTGCTCTTTGCGGACGAACCCACCACGGCCCTGGACGTGACCATCCAGGCCCAGATCATGGATCTGTTGACCGAGGTGCGCGAGCGCACCCGCGCCTCCAGCGTGCTCATTTCCCACGACCTCGGAGTGGTGGCCGGATTCTGCAACCGCGTGGCCGTGATGTACGCGGGCCGCGTGGTGGAGGAGGCCTCCACCGTGGACCTCTACGCCGGGCCGCTGCATCCCTACACCCAGGGCCTGTTCCGTTCCCTGCCGCGCCCGCCCGCGCCGAGCGAACAGCGCTCCGGACGGCTCGCGCCCATTCCCGGCTCGGTCCCCGGCATCTTCGACCGCCCGGAAGGCTGCGCCTTCCATCCCCGCTGCGACCAGGCCTTTGGCAAATGCGCAAAGGAACTGCCGCCCCTCTTCGACCTCGGCTCCGGGCGCAAGGTCCGCTGCTGGCTCCACGAATAGAACGGAGGACCGCGTGCTGCTCGACGTTCGCAATCTGAAAAAACACTACCCCGTGCGCGGCGGCCTGCTCGGAACCCGCAAGGGGCTGGTGCGCGCCGTGGAAGGCGTGAACCTCGCCCTGGCCGCCGGGGAGACCGTGGGCCTCGTGGGCGAATCCGGCTGCGGCAAGTCCACCCTGGCCCGGCTGATCCTCGGCCTGGAACCGCCCACCTCGGGTGAAATCCGGCTCAAGGACAAGCTTCTCGCCGACTGGGACCGCCGGGAGTTGCGCCGCACCGTGCAGATGATCTTTCAGGACCCCTATTCCTCGCTGAACCCGCGCTGGCGGGTCGGGTCCATCGTGCGCGAACCCCTGGACAACCATGGCCTGGGAACCCCGGCCCAGCGCCGCGAAAAAGTGGTGGAAACCCTGCGCCGCGTGGGCCTCAATCCGGACGACGCCGGACGCTATCCTCATGAATTCTCCGGCGGCCAGCGCCAACGCGTGGCCATTGCCCGGGCCCTGCCCCTGGAACCGGACCTCGTGGTCTGCGACGAGCCGGTCTCGGCCCTGGATGTCTCCATCCGCGCCCAGGTGCTCAATCTCCTGGCCGATCTGCAACAGGAATTCGGCCTGACCTACCTGTTCATCTCTCACGACCTTTCCGTGATCGGCCACCTCTGCGACCGGGTGGCGGTCATGTACCTGGGCCGCATCGTGGAGCAGGCCCCGCGCGGCGCTTTTTTCCGCCAGCCGCTGCATCCGTATGCCCAGGCCCTGCTCGGGGCCGTGCCCGTGCCCGACCCCACAATCCAACGCCAGGCCGCCATCCTCACCGGCGACCTGCCCAGCCCGCTGAATCCGCCCTCAGGCTGCCCCTTTCATCCCCGCTGCCCCCGGGCCATGGAAATCTGCGCCCGCGAGGAGCCGCTCTTCCGCGAGCTGGAGCCGGGACGGCACGCGGCCTGCTGGCTGTACTGAACCGCATCATCCCAAGGAGGCGACCATGATCACCCGAGAAGAAGCCCTGGAACTGATCAAGACCCACAGCAGCGACGCCCATCTCATTCCCCATGCCCAGGAGACCGAGGCGGTCATGCGCGCCCTGGCCGTGCGCCTCGGCCAGGATCCCGAACTCTGGAGCCTGACCGGACTGCTCCACGACCTGGACTACTCCGCCACCAAGGAGACTCCGGACCAGCACGGCCTGAAAAGCTGCGAAATGCTCGCGGGTAAGCTGCCTGGGGAGGCGCTCCAGGCCATCCGCGCCCACAACGGCGAATGCACCGGAACCCTGCCCTCTACGCTCTTCGACTTCGCCCTGCGCTGCGGCGAGACCGTGACCGGCCTCGTGCATGCCAACGCCCTGGTCCGGCCCGAGGGCATGGACGGCATGAAGCCCAAAAGCCTGAAGAAAAAAATGAAGGAAAAAGCATTCGCCGCGAACATCAATCGCGAAAATATCCGCGAATGCGAAAAAATCGGCCTGGATCAGGGCGAGTTCTTCCAGATCGCCATCGACGCCATCACTCCCCTGGCCCCGGAAGTGGGACTCGTGAAGTAGCGCGCCGCAAACGCGGTCCATCCGCAAGTTCCCCGCGCCTCCCGGTTGCACGAATCCGCGCGGTGTGGCACAGTCCGCCGGACGCGGCTTTTGGGCCGCGCCACTCGTAACATCAGCCGGGACAAGCACTTGAGCGCCATTGAAGAACCCTTTGCCCAGGGCGACTCCGCCCTGCACCGCCGCGACCCCGGCCTGAAGATTCTGGCGGCCCTGGCCTTCAGCCTTCCCGCCGCCATGGTCCAGGACCTGCGGGCCTCCGGGGCCTGCCTGGCCCTGGGGACGCTGCTGGCCCTGGCCGCCCGCCTGCCGCTCGCGCCGCTCCTGCGCAGGCTCGCGGTGGTGGGCCTTTTCATGGGCTTTCTCTGGATCTTCCTGCCCTTTTCCGTGCCGGGCGAGCCCGTGCTCCGCCTGGGGCCGCTCACGGCCACAGCCGAGGGCCTGCGGCTCTGCCTGCTGCTCACGGGCAAGAGCTTCGGCATTGTCCTGGGGCTCACAGCCTTGCTGGCGACCATGCCCATAACCGCCCTGGGCCAGGCCCTGCAACAGCTCGGACTGCCGGAAAAGCTCTGCCTGCTGTTGCTCTTCACCTGGCGCTACATCGCGGTCATCCGCCAGGAATACCTGCGTCAGGCCCGTTGCGTGCGGGCGCGCGGCTTCCGCCCCCGCACCAGCCTGCACACCTACCGCACCTATGCCTGGCTGGTGGGCATGCTCCTGGTCCGCAGCTGGGACCGGGCCGAGCGGGTGCATCAGGCCATGCGCTGCCGGGGCTTTTCCGGCCGCTTCCACAGCATCGCGCGCTTCACCCGCACGGCCGCGGACTGGTGGCTGCTGGCCTCCTGCCTGGCCTCGGGCGCGGCCTTGCTGGCCCTCGACTTCGCATTCCGCTGGGGAGGCATATGAATCCGATCATTGAATTAAAAAGCGTGACCAGCGGCTACCCCGGTCGGGAATCCATCCTCAACGGGCTGGACTTCCACCTGGAGGCCGGAGAACGCGTGGGCCTCATTGGTCCCAACGGCTGCGGCAAAAGCACGCTGCTGCACACGATCATGGGGCTGGTTCCCGTGCGCTCGGGCGAGGTCCGGCTCTTTGGCGCTCCCGTCGCCACCGAGGCGGAATTCCACAAGGCGCGCCTGCGCCTGGGCTTTCTGTTCCAGCACGCGGACGACCAGCTCTTCAGCCCCAGTGTGCTTGAGGACGTGGCCTTCGGCCCCCTGAACCAGGGGCTGCCGCGCGACCAGGCCCTGGACGTGGCCCAGGCCACGCTCGACGAACTGGGACTGCGCGGATTCGAGGACCGCGTGCCCTACAAGCTCTCGGGAGGGGAAAAAAAGCTCGCGGCCCTGGCCACGATTCTGGCCATGAAACCCGAGGCACTGCTGCTGGACGAACCCACCACGGGTCTGGACACGAAAACCAAGGGCCGGATTCTGGAGATCCTCAACGGCCTGGAAATCGCCTTCCTCGTGGTCTCCCACGAGCCGGACTTCCTGACCGAAGTGACAAACACGCTGGTGAGCCTGCGCGACGGCAAAGTGCGGCGGACCGAGGCCACGCCGCATACCCACGTCCACGTGCATCTGGGCGGGGAGGAACCGCACCGGCACGAATGACCTCCCCCATGGGCTGAGGCCGGATCGGGACGGGCAGCGGTCGGGTCGAAAATCTGGCTGCTTCAGAGCTTCGGTCGCAACTCTTCGGGAAACAGCTCCATGGCGCGCTTGCGGGCGAACTCCTCGACCTCTTTCTGCCAGCGCTGCCAGGAATCCAGAATCTGCCTCCCGAACGGGGTCAGATGGTAGCCCTTGCGGCCCCGGACATGCTCCACAAGACTTCTGCCGATGCGCTCCTCGGCCTCGCGCAGCCGCCCCCAGGCCCGGCGGTAGGACATCCCCAGTTCGGCTGCGGCCTTATTCAGGGAGCCGAGTTCGTCAATCAACAGCAGCATGTGCATGGTTCCAGGCCCGAACAAAGCGCCTTCGCCCTTCTGTTCCAGCCACATGCGCATCTTCAGTGAGGTTTTTCCTTCGCTCATTTCACCTCCGGGGTACTGCGCAACCTACCCGGAAACCAGGGCTGGCGCAACGAGATGAATTGTATTACGCCTTCGCCCCTTGGCAAATCGTCACGAGTGGCTATCATCTCCCTCGGCCCGGAAAACACCGCCGCCGAAACCCCGAGGAATTCCATGCCCCCGCAGATCGACGACGAACTGGAACAACGACCCTACCGAGTGATTTGGCGTCTGGCCTGGCCCCAGGTGCTGATGATGCTCTTTCATTTCCTGATCGGCGCGGTGGACGTGAAGGTCGCGGGACTGCTCAATGCCGAGGTTCAGGCCGCCCTGGGCATGATGACGCAGTTGTTGATGTTCTTCCTGGTCATCGCCATCGCCATGTCCAACGGCGCAGTGGCGGCCATCAGCCAGTCCGACGGCGCGGGCAAATCCCTGCGCGTGCAGCGCTACACGGGCCTCTGTGTGCTCTCGGCCCTGGGCCTGGGTCTGGTGCTGCTCGCGGCGAGCTTTCCCCTGCGCGGCCTGCTGCTCGACATCATGCAGGTCCGTCCCGGCATGGAGGACACCACGCGCTTCTTCCTCGAAGTCTATCTGCTCTCCGTGCCAAGCTATTATCTGCTGACCATCACCAACGCCATTTTCCGGGCCCAGAAACGGGTCATGTTCCCGCTCTACACCATGATGCTCATCACGGTGCTCAACGGCCTGGGTGATCTGGCCTTTGGACTGGGCATGTTCGGCTTTCCGGCCCTGGGCTACCGGGGTCTGGCCTGGGCCACTCTGGGCGCGGTCAGCTTCGGAGCGCTGCTCAACCTGTACATGCTCCACCGCCTCGGGCTGCTGCGCGCCCGCAGTTTCGCGCCCTGGCGCTGGGTGCGCCGCGCCTTTCCCTACCTCGTGAAGGTGGCCGTGCCCAGCGGCATGCTCTCGGCGGTCTGGAACACGGGCTACCTGATCCTCTTTGCCCTGACCTCCAGCCTGCCCGTGGACGCCGAAGGCGCGCGCAACGCCCTGGCCGGACTCACGGTGGGCAACCGCATCGAGGCCTTGCTTTTTCTCCCGGCCCTGGCCTTCAACATGACAGCGGGCATCCTCGTGGGCCACTACCTCGGCGCGGGCCGTCCCGACCTGGCCAAGAGCTACGGCTACCGTGTACTGGGCATCGGCATGGTTTCCGTCTCCCTGGTAACGCTGCTGCTCTGGCAGTTCATCGGCCCGATCACGGGCTACTTCTCGGCGGACGTTGGCGTACAGGCCCAGACCGTCAGCTACCTGATGTGGAACATGCTCGCCATCCCTTTCACCCTGGTGGCCATGATTCTGACCGGTGCTCTGAATGGGGCCGGGGCCTCGCTCTACACCTTCCTGGTCATGGGCGGGTCCATCTGGTTCGTGCGACTGCCCCTGGCCTGGATTCTGGGCCACCAGCTCATGGAAGGCCCCACGGGCATCTGGATCGCCATGCTTTGCTCCCAGGCCGCCGCGGCCGTCACCGTGTTCTGGGTCTACGCGCGCACAGACTGGCCGCGTTTCAGCATGATCAAACCCCAACCCCGAAGAGTACCCAATGGAACTCCATTTCGCCAAACCCCACATTGACCAGGTCGAAGAGTACAACCGAATTCTGGCGACCTGTCCGCAGATCCCCACCTCCGACTACGCCTTCGCCAACATTTACGGCTGGGCGGAGAAATACGGGCTGGAACTGGCCCTGCGCAACGGCCTGGCCTGGATTCGCCAGACCCTGCCCGAGACCGTGTACTGGGCGCCGCTCGGAGCCTGGGAAAACTATGAATGGACCAAGTGCTGCATCGTGCCGGAGCTGGGCCGCTTCACCCGCGTGCCCGAATATCTCGCCCTGCTCTGGGAGGAGAAGTTCGACGGCTCCATCGAAATCAAGGAATGCCGCGAGCACTGGGACTACATCTACAACGTGCCGGAACTCATCGAACTGCGCGGCAACCGCTTCCACAAGAAGAAAAACCTGCTCAAGCAGTTCGTGAAGCTCTACAAGTTCGAATATTCCCCTCTGGGGCCGGAGTGCGTGGAAGAGGTCCTGGAGATGCAGGAGGAGTGGCTGCGCTGGTTTGAGGAACACAACCCCTCGGACGCACTCAAGGCGGAAAACGTGGCCATCACCCGGGTACTCCAGCAGTTCGACCAGATCAAAGGACTTCAGGGCGGCGCCATCCGCATCGACGGCAAGGTCGTGGCCTACACCGTGGCCGAACCCGTGTCCGACGAGTCCATCGTCATCCATTTCGAGAAGGGCAACACCCTGTACAAGGGCGTGTACCAGGCCATCAACCAGATGTTCCTGGAGGCCCAGGCCGGCAAGTACCTCTACGTCAACCGGGAACAGGATCTCGGCGAGGAGGGCCTGCGCAAGGCCAAACTCTCCTACAATCCGGCCTTCATGCTCAAGAAGTTCGAAGTCACCTTCCCTGTCGGCGGAGCCGCCTAAGGCATGGTCGGGCGTGACCGCCTGCTCCTGCTCGGTCTGGACGGGCTGCCGCTGGACCTGGCGCAACGGCTCGCGCCGGAGCTGCCGAATCTGGCGCGCTTCGCGTTCCAGGCCCGGAGCATCGAAGCCGAACTGCCGGAACTCTCCCCCGTGAACTGGACCTCCCTGGCCACGGCCAAGGGGCCGGAAGAACACGGTATTTTCGGCTTTTCCCGGCTTGATCCGCACTCCTTGCGCATCAGCGTGGCCAGCGCGGACCACGTGGCCTGCCCGACCATCTTCGAGCGCCTGGGCCAGCGCGGGCTGGTCAGCCGGGTCATCAACCTGCCCAACACCTACCCGGCAAAGCCCCTGCGCGGCATGCTCGTGGCCGGATTTGTAGCCGAGGAGCTGCACCGCGCCGTGTATCCGCCCGTGCTGGCCTCCCTGCTCGACGGCTACCAGCTGGAGGCGGACACCCGCCGGGGACTCGCGGACCCGGCCTTTCTCCTGGAGGAACTGCACGCCACCCTGGCCTCGCGCCGCCGCGCCCTGGACCTGCTCTGGCCGGACCTGGACTGGGACCTCATCTTCTTCGTGCTTACGGACACGGACCGGCTCTTCCACATTCTCTTCCCGGCCCTGCTCGACGCGGCCCACCCCTGGCGCGGCCCCTGCATGGAGCTGCTGCGCGCCTGGGACGCGCTCCTGGGCGAGGTCCTGGACCGCTTCGAGGCCCTGCCCGGCCCCAAGCGGCTGATGGTCATCGCGGACCACGGCTTCACTACCCTGCGCACCGAGGTGGACCTGAATGCCTGGCTGCGGCAGCAAGGTCTGCTGCGGCTCACGCACGCGCCCGAGGATGAGTGGGACGCCTCGGTGGTGGCCCCGGATTCCACCGCCTTTGCCCTGGACCCCGGCCGCATCTACCTGAACACGCGGCAACGCTTTCCGCGCGGATCGCTGCGCCCGGAACAGGCCCGCCCATTGCTTTCGGCCATTCGCAACGGCCTGGAGGGCTTGACCTTCGAGGGGGAGCGGGTCATGGAGAGAGTGTTCACGGGCGCGGAACTCTATCCCGGCCCGCTGCTCGACCGCGCTCCGGACCTGGTCTGCCTGGCCCGGCCCGGCTTCGACTGCAAGGCCAAGTTCGACCGCACGGAAATTTTCGGCCTGCACGGGCGGCTCGGAGCGCACAGTGCGCACGGGGCCATCTTTTACGACAGTGGCGGCTCCGCCCCAGCCCGGATGCGCGACGCGGGCGCGGAAATCCTGCGCCACTTCGGGCTGGATCCGGCCCCGGTCCCGACGGATCGGCCCGCTCTTTTTTGCTGACCACGCTGCAACCAGGATGAACGCGACCGCCCCATGCCCATTGATTTCGAAAAAGAACTGAATCCGGCCCAGCTCGAAGCGGTCATGCATCAGGGCAGTCCGGCCCTGGTCATCGCGGGCGCTGGCTCCGGCAAGACCCGCACCATCGTCTACCGTCTGGCCCGGCTCGTGCACGAAGGCGTGGCCCCGGAACACATCCTGCTGCTGACCTTCACCCGCAAGGCCGCCCAGGAAATGCTCCACCGCGCCGGAACCATCCTTGGCCGCAACCTTTCCGGAACCAGCGGCGGCACGTTCCACTCCTTTGCCTACGGCGTGTTGCGTCGCCATGCGCGCACCCTCGGCTTTGAAAACGGCTTCACCCTCTTGGACCGCGCCGACTCGGAAAACGTGGCCAAGGAGGTCAAGGACAGCCTGGAACTGGGCAAGGGCGACCGCTCCTATCCCAAGAAGGCCACCCTGCTGGACATGATCACCAAGTCGCGCAACAAGGAACTGGGCATCGATGCCATCGTGGAAAACGAGGCCTTCCACCTCTCGGGCTATGCCGAGGACTTTCAGGCCGTGGCCTCGGGCTATGCGCGGTTCAAGCAGGAACACGCTCTCATGGACTACGACGACCTGCTCTTCCGCTTCGAGGAGCTGCTCCTGGCCGATCCGCTCCTGGTGGAGGAACTGCGCCAGCGCTACCGCCACATCATGGTGGACGAATACCAGGACACCAACAAGGTCCAGGCCCGGCTGGTCCGGCTGCTCTCGGGCGAACGCGGAGACATCATCGCCGTGGGCGACGACGCCCAGTCCATCTACGCCTTTCGCGGCGCGGACGTGGCCAACATCCTGGACTTTCCGAAAATTTTCGGCGGAGCAAAGCTCATCCGCCTGGAGCAGAACTACCGCTCCACCCAGCCCATCCTGAACCTGACCAACCACATCCTGGCCGGGGCGCGCAGCAAATTCGACAAAAAGCTCTATTCCGACCGCACGGACGGCGCACTGCCGCGCATCGTCCACCCGCTCAGCGACCAGACCCAGGCCAACCAAGTGGTGGAAGAGGTCATCAAGCTGGCCAAAAAGCACCCCCTGCACGACATCGCCGTGCTCTTCCGCGCGGGCTACCAGTCCTACCCCCTGGAAGTGGCCCTCAGCCGCGTGGGCATCGGCTACCAGAAATACGGCGGGCTGCGCTTTCATGAAGCCGCGCACATCAAGGACGCCCTGGCCTACCTGCGGCTGACGCGCAACCCCGCGGACCTCGTGGCCTGGCGGCGCGCCCTGGAGCCGCTCAAGGGCGTGGGCGCCAAGACCGCCGACCGCATCGCCAAGGCGCGCCTGGCCGGGGACGACAAATACATGGCCAAGGCCCTGAAGCGCTTTCCCGCGCTGGGCGAGCTCCTGGCCCACCTGGACACCCTGCGTCAGGCCACGCGCCCCGGTCAGGCCCTGGAACTGATTTCGGCCTTTTACCAGCCCCTGCTGGTGGAACTCTACCCGGACGACTACCCCAAACGTCAGGCAGGACTGGAGCAGTTGGCCCAGATCGCGGCCAACTACACGAACATCGACGACTTTCTCGGTGACCTGACCCTGGACGGCGATCAGGAGGCGGAAAAACGCAAGGAAAACGCTTTGGTTCTCTCCACGGTGCATTCCTCCAAAGGCCTGGAATGGAGCGCGGTGTTGATCATCGATCTAGTGGAGGACCGCTTCCCCTCCAAAAAGGCCCTGGCCCGGCCCGAGGACCTGGACGAGGAGCGCCGCCTGCTCTACGTGGCCTGCACCCGCGCCCGTGACTCCCTGACCCTGTTCGTGCCCGCCACCATCTACAACCGCTACAACGCGGTTTCCGAACCAGCCACCCCCAGCCCCTTCCTGGCGGAACTGCCGCCGGACTGCGCCGAAGTCTGGCGCGAGGGCTACGCCTCGGGCCTGAGCCTGGACAAGCGCCTTGCCCAATACAATGGCCGCTCCGAGAGCGGATCCGGCCACACAGCGGGGTCCTCCCCGGACTGGAATACGGGCCGGAATCCGGCCTTGGACGAACCCGATGAAGACGCCCCGGCAATCAAGCCCCGCGATCCTTCGCAGCTCGGTTTTTGCCGCCATAAGATCTTCGGACAAGGCAAAATCATTGCCGAAATTCCACCAAACAAATACCGGGTCAACTTTCCCGGCTTCGGCCTCAAGGTCATTGTCGCCGACTACCTCGAATTGCTATAAAGCGACCAAGTGCGTTATATTTCCGACTGCCGGGCCTGCGTAAGGTCCGGCCACACGCGCTGAAACGGAAGGAGCAACCGTGCCCCCGCATTCCGAAGAAGAATTTCTCGCACTCATCGACCAGTATTTCCCGGAAACACCGGGCACGCTTCTGCTCGGTCGCGGCGACGACTGCTGCATCATCCCGCGCGGTTCGAACATCTGCCTGTCCACGGACCTCTTCCTCGACACCGTGCATTTCCGACGCCGCTACTTCCTGCCCGAGGAAATCGGCTACAAGGCCCTGGCCGTGAACATCAGCGACATCGCGGGCATGGGAGCCATGCCCAAAGGCTTCACCCTGGAGCTGATGATCCCGGAAGGACTCCCCGCCGATTTCTGGCCTCGTTTTTTCAGCGGCATGAGCGAACTCGCCGCCGAGCACGCATTACCCCTGGCGGGCGGCGACCTGAGCCGTTCTCCGTTCCTGGGCATCGGCATGACCATCTGGGGCGAACCCGGAGCCTCGGGCCGCCTGCTGACCCGAGGCCACGCCCTGCCCGGCGACCTGCTCTTTGTGGTAGGCCGGCTGGGCATGGCCCGGGTGGGCCTCCAGATGCTGGAATCCCTCGGCCACGCCGCGCGGGAGGGGTGGCCCCGTGCAGTACATGCGCACCTGCGGCCCCGGCCCTGCGTACCCGAAGGGCTGGCCTTGGCCGGGCTGCCCGCCGTGCGGGGCTGCATGGACATTTCCGATGGCCTTGCCCGCGACCTGCCCCGTTTCCTGGCCCTGTGCCAAGGTGAAACGCCTCCGGGCGCCGACCTGAATTTCACCGACTCCCCCTTTGACCAGGAACTGCTGGAACACGCCCTGCACCGGCAGGAACGGCCCGCCATGGCGGCGTTTCTGGGCGGGGAGGATTACGGCCTGCTCGGCGCGTGCGCCCCTTCGGGCCTCTGCGCCCTGCGGGCCGCCGTGCCCGGCATCTCGATCATCGGCACAGTCACTGAACATCCCGGCATCCGGCTCGACGGCGAAACTCCGACCGCCCGGGGCTTCGACCATTTCCACGGCTGACCCGCACCCGAACCCCCATCAGGAGGATTCCATGGACCTGACTCTGAACCCTGTCGGCTATGTGCGCTCCCCGCTCAAAGAGCGCAAGGACGCTCCGAAACAGGGACGCGAAGGCGCGCCCGCCGCGACCATCGAAATTCTTCCGGAATTCGCGGACGGGCTCTTCAGTCTGAAGCCCGGCGTCAAGCTGACCCTGCTGACCTGGCTGGACCGCGCGGACCGCAGCGCGCTCATGGTCCATCCGCGCGGCGACCAAAGCCGCGCCCAGCGCGGCGTGTTCACCACCCGTTCGCCCAACCGGCCCAACCCCGTGGGCCTGCACGATGTAACGCTGCTGTCCGTGGATGGCCTGAACCTGCGCGTGGAACCGCTCGAAGCGCTGGACGGCACACCCGTCATCGACATCAAACCGACCCTCTGAACCGGTCGCGCGGACGCCCGGCGACTTGATCCCAGCGCCGGGCATCCGCTCCTGTGCGGCTCTTTCTCACGTGTCCCAACGGGGCCGCCGCATTCCTTTGCCTTCCCTGCCCCCGTTTTTTGTCCTGCCCAATCTTTAACCGGCCCGCAGTTCCGCATCCTCTGCTTTCCTGCCCCTCTTTCCCTTGTCCCTCCCCCGACCGTCATCCCCACACGATTCCCCTGCAAGGCTGCTTTCCACAAAAAAGCGAGCGCTCGCTTTACATCCGCCCGCTCCTGCCCCATCTTCCGGAAAACATGTTTTATCCTGGAGGCATCCATGTTCCGCATCCCTGTATCGATCCTCACCGCCTTGCTGGCGCTCGTCCTGCTGCTTCCCGCAGCCCAGGCCGCAGAGCGCGCGGGAGTGAACATGCCCGAGAGCACAGAGGTGGAAGGAACTCCCCTGGTGCTCAACGGCCTGGCCCTGCGCTCGGTATTTGTCTTCGATGTCTATGTGGCGGGTCTGTATCTGCCAGAAAAAAATAACGATGCCGAAGCGATCCTCAAATTCGACGCCCCCCGCCGGATGGTCATGCACATTGTCCGCGACGTGGGCCGGGACGATCTCAACAAGGGCTGG